>NZ_CP046452.1:1255109-1882663 GCF_009734385.1 Corynebacterium kalinowskii
GCAATGGTGCCCAACACGGATGGATACGCCCTGATCATCCAACACCTGACCTAAATCATGCGGGTGGATGCCTTCGACAGCAAAAGAAATTGCGCTGCCCCGCTGCTCTGCGGTGGTCGGACCGAAAATGGTCAATCCCTCGATGCTTTGCAGCTGTTCCAAGGCATAAGACACCAGCTCGTGTTCGTGAGCTGAGATGCGATCCATTCCGATTTCGTTAAGGAACTGCACTGCCGCGCCGAGACCAACAACCTGGGAGTTCATCTGCGTACCGGCCTCGAAGCGCTGTGGTGGTGGCGCGTAGGTGGATCCCTCCATCCGCACTAGCTCAATCATCGATCCGCCGGTGAGGAATGGTGGCAGTTTGCGTAGGAGCTCGCTTCGGCCATAAAGCGCGCCGACACCGGTAGGGCCGCACATCTTATGCCCAGAGAACGCAGCAAAGTCTACTCCGAGTTCGTGGAAGTTCACCGGCATGTGGGGCACGGATTGGCAAGCGTCCAGCACGGTGAGCGCTCCGACTGCCTGGGCACGACGTACCAGCTCCGGAACGTCAGCGATAGCTCCGGTGACGTTGGATTGATGGGTGAATGCGACCACCTTGACGGTCTCGTCCAGTTCCAAAGATGACAGGTCAATTCGCCCGTCATCGGTGGCGGAGTACCACTTGAGGGTGGCACCCGTGCGACGACACAGTTCCTGCCAAGGCACGAGGTTCGCGTGATGCTCGAGCTCCGTGACAACCACGGTATCGCCCGCGCCCACTGCGAGGTCGCCGCTGCGCTCGTCGCCAAGCACGTAGGCGACCAGGTTAAGCGCCTCGGTAGCGTTCTTGGTGAACGCAAGCTCGTCAGTGTCCGCACCCACGAAAGCCGCAATGGCAGCGCGCGCGGACTCGTAAGCGTCGGTGGCTTCCTCAGCCAGGGAGTACGCACCGCGATGCACAGGCGCATTGGTGTGGAGCACGAACTGCTCCTCTACCCGCCACACGCGCTCTGGGCGCTGCGAAGTAGCTCCCGAATCAAGGTACGTCAGTGGCTGATCACCGCGGACCTTGCGCTGGAGGATGGGAAATTCCGAGCGGATCGCATCAAGGTTGAGCGATCCGTCGGAATGAGTGAGAGAGACCATTTACAGGTACTGGTCGTAGCCGTTAGCCTCGAGCTCATCAGCAAGCTCAGGGCCACCAGTGGTGATGATCTTGCCGTTAGCAAACACGTGAACGAAATCAGGCTTGACGTAGTTCAGGATGCGCTTGTAGTGCGTGATCATCAGGACACCGCCGTTTTCGCGTTCCTGGAACTTGTTGATGCCCTCGGAGACAACTCGGAGCGCGTCAACGTCGAGGCCGGAGTCGGTCTCATCCAGAACAGCAAACTTTGGCTTCAGCAGGCCCAGCTGCAGGACCTCGTGGCGCTTCTTCTCGCCACCAGAAAAGCCCTCGTTCACGGATCGCTCGGCGAACTCCTTGGAGATCGCTAGCTCTTCCTGCGCGACCTTAACTTCCTTTACCCAGTCGCGCAGCTTAGGTGCCTCGCCGCGGACAGCGGTGGCTGCAGTGCGCAGGAAGTTGGCCATGGAGACACCAGGAACCTCCACTGGGTACTGCATTGCCAGGAACAGGCCAGCGCGGGCGCGCTCGTCTACCTCAAGGTCCAGGATGTTCTCGCCGTCGAGCAGTACTTCGCCGCCGGTAACTTCGTAACGTGGGTGGCCAGCAAGGGTGTAGGCCAGGGTGGACTTACCGGAGCCATTTGGTCCCATGATGGCGTGGGTTTCGCCGGACTTGATGGTCAGGTTCACGCCGTTGAGGATCTGCTTTGGTTCGCCGGACTCGTCGTTGGGCAGAACCTGTGCGGTCAGGTTACGGATTTCAAGGGTGCTCATGTGTGTTCCTTTTTAAGTTAATTAAAGTTCGGTGCCGTCGAGTTCTTCGGTGATCTTTGCTTCCAGTAGCTCGCGGGTAGCTTCGCCTGGAATGCGATTTATCACTTCAGAGAAGAAGCCGCGGACGATCAGACGTCGTGCATCTTCTGCGTTGATACCGCGGGAAAGCAGGTAGAACAGCTGCTCGTCGTCGAAACGGCCGACAGTTGCGGCGTGACCTGCGCCGGCGATCTCGCCGGTTTCGATTTCCAGGTTAGGAACCGCATCTGCCCGAGCGCCCTCGGTGAGAACCAGGTTGCGGTTGGCCTCGTAGGTGTCGGTGCCCTGTGCGTTGGCGCGAATCAGGACGTCGCCAACCCAGGCGGTACGTGCTTCGGAGCGCTCGGTACTTGGGTCGCCTTGCAGTGCGCCCTTGTACAGAACATTGGACTTGCAGTTCGGTTGTGCGTGGTCAACCAGCAGACGCTGTTCAAAGAACTGTCCGTCGTCGGCGAAGTAGACACCGAGCATTTCGGCGTCGCCGCCTGGGGCCGCGAACTTCACCTGTGGCACCAGGCGAACCAGGGAGCCACCAAACACGGCAACCGCGTGGCGGAAGGTGGCGTCGCGGCCAAGCAAGGCGCGCTCGGCGCCCAGGTGTACCGCGTCGTCGTTCCAATCCTCGTGAACAACGACAGACAAGCGAGCGTTATCGCCCACGATGAACTCATGATTGTCAGAGTGAGTTCCTGAGCCAACAAAGTGGAGGTTCACCAGAGCTTCCGCGCCCTCTTCAACGATGACGGTGATTGCGCCGAAAGAAGTGACATCGTCGCCCTTGCCGGTCACCGTGATGTTCACGGCATCGGCGACAACGGAGTTCTTGGCAAAAGTAACTACGGTCGCTTCGCTCATGGAGGTCCATGCCTGGGCAGAAGTGCGGTCCACTGGAGCGCCCGCCTGGCCGAGGCGAGGATCGTTCTTAGCAACCGTTTCCACGGTCACACCAGTGGCTGAGTCAGGAACAGACACTGCGATATCGGCAGTCACTGCCGTCGCAAAGCTGCCGTCGTGCAGGCCACGAAGGCGACGCATTGGTACGAAGCGCCAGACTTCGTCGCGGCCGTGTGGGACGTCGAAGTCTTCGACGTTAAAAGACGTAAACAGATCGCCCTTGGTGTTGTGGTAGGTGGCGTTCTTCACAGGGGCGGTCATTAACCCACAGATCCTTCCATTTGCAGTTCGATGAGGCGGTTGAGCTCAAGCGCGTACTCCATTGGGAGCTCCTTGGCGATCGGCTCAACAAAGCCACGGACGATCATGGCCATGGCCTCGTCCTCGGCAACGCCGCGGGACATCAGGTAGAACAGCTGATCCTCGGAGACCTGAGACACCTTCGCCTCGTGACCGAGGGAGACGTGGTCGTTACGGATGTCGTTGTACGGGTACGTGTCCGAGCGGGAGATGTTATCAACCAGCAGCGCGTCGCACTCGACGTTGGAGGTGGAGTGGTGCGCGTCCTTGTTGATCTGCACGAGGCCACGGTACGCAGCGCGGCCGCCACCGCGGGCAACGGACTTAGAGACAATGTTGGAGGACGTGTATGGCGCCATGTGCACCATCTTCGCGCCGGTGTCCTGGAACTGACCCTCGCCTGCGAACGCGACGGAGAGCACCTCACCCTTGGCATGTGGACCAGTCATCCACACAGCTGGGTACTTCATGGTCACCTTGGAGCCGATGTTGCCGTCGACCCACTCCATGGTGGCGCCTTCTTCACACTTGGTGCGCTTGGTCACCAGGTTGTAGACGTTGTTAGACCAGTTCTGGATCGTGGTGTAGCGGCAGCGGCCGCCCTTCTTCACGATGATTTCCACGACTGCAGAGTGCAGCGAGTCGGACTTGTAGATCGGAGCGGTACAACCCTCCACGTAGTGGACGTAGGCATCTTCGTCAACGACGATCAGCGTGCGCTCAAACTGGCCCATGTTCTCGGTGTTAATGCGGAAGTAAGCCTGCAGCGGGATGTCCACGTGGACGCCCTTTGGCACGTAGATGAAGGAACCGCCGGACCAAACAGCGGTGTTCAGTGCGGAGAACTTGTTATCGCCGGAAGGGATGACGGTGCCGAAGTACTCGCGGAAGATATCCTCGTGCTCGCGCAGCGCGGTGTCGGTATCGACGAAGATGACGCCCTTTTCCTCCAGGTCCTCACGGATCTGGTGGTAGACGACCTCAGACTCGTACTGAGCGGCCACGCCAGCGACGAGGCGCTGCTTCTCGGCCTCTGGGATACCCAGCTTGTCGTAGGTGTTCTTAATGTCCTCAGGAAGTTCTTCCCAGGAGGTCGCCTGCTTCTCAGTAGAGCGGACGAAGTACTTAATGTTGTCGAAGTCGATGCCAGAGAGATCGGCGCCCCACTTCGGCATTGGCTTCTTGTCAAAGATCTCGAGTGCCTTGAGTCGACGCTCCAGCATCCACTCCGGCTCGTTCTTGAGACCAGAAATATCGCGGACGACAGCCTCGCTCAGTCCGCGCTTAGCGGCGGCACCTGCGACATCTGGGTCGTGCCAACCGAATTGGTACGCACCAATGGAGTCAATAATTTCATCGTCAGTGAGCTGCGGTTTGACGTCGCGCTCGTTAGTTGCCTGAGTCATCAGTAGCTCCTTCCCTTAAAGTTTCGCGTTGTGCCTTGGATGAGTTGTTAATAGGGATTAGTGGAATGTTAGTTGTGCAGATCCCGTGGCCATCCACAATGGTGGCCAAAGGTTGAACGTGCTGGCCGAGGAGTTCGGCAATCACCCGGTGTTCTGCCTCGCATAGCTCCGGAAACTCCGAGGCCACGTGTGAGATTGGGCAATGGTGCTGGCAAAGCTGCATGCCACCGCCCGCAGAGCTTGTCGACGCCGCGTAGCCGCTTTTAGCAAAGGCTGCCACGATTTGCTCGGTGGTGTCCTTCACGGATTCTTCCGATGCGTCCGCCGGCGTGATGCCCGCGACTATCTTCTCGATCCGTTTCCGGGCAAAGACGCGCACTGCGTCTTCCCCACCGGCTTCACGTAGTGCTTCCAAAGCGGAGGCTGCTAGGCCGTCGTAGTCGTGTCCGAATTGGCTGCGCCCTTTGTCGGTGAGGACGAAGGACTTGGCTGGGCGTCCTCGACCTCGTTGGGCAAGCCCGCGGGCTGGCGCGACTTCCGCCAGACCTTCGGCTTCCAAAATGTCCAAGTGACGTCGTACTCCCGCTGCTGAAAGGCCGAGTCGTTCTCCGAGATCGGATGCGCTACACGGCCCATTCTTCAGGAGCATGTCCATGATGTCGCTGCGCGTGCGTCCGTCAGCGTGCTCCGGATGGATGTGGGCTGTCATGCGACGATCACCTCCTGAATTCTCAACTAACTGTCCAACGTAGCTATTAGACAACACAAGTGTTCCGTAATTCACGAGGTTTGTCCAGCCCCACGGCCACGACACGCCGAACATGGGCGATTCGTTGACTCTTGTAGGATTAAGCACCGTGATTACTTCCAGCAGTATCCATGGCATGACCTGGCTAAAAGACGCCCTGCCGCGCCTGGGTACCCCTGGCTCCCGCTCTGCTGAGCTTCACGACGACCGTTCCCTTGATGCCCTCCCACTTTCGCCGTCCGAACTGCAGAGATTCATCATTCTGCGTTGGATCGGAACCGTAGGGTCCTTGCTCATGGGTTTTGGCGCCCTCGGTGCTGGCGCTTTCCCGGTCGTCAACAACCCTTACCCCGGTTACCCCGGCGGCGGGTTCATGGCTCGCATGCTCACCACGTCGTCGATCATCACGCTGATTGGAGTCGGCTTCCTCGTTCTCGCTTGGGTCCTCATGGCACCGTTCGTGAGTACCACCCTTGCCGTGCCGATTGCCGGGACAGCAAGCAACGCCCACCGGGTGAGCATGAACATGCTGCGTCGTACCTTCGTCGCCTGGGTGCTACCGATTGCTCTCACTGCCCCGCTCTTTACCCAGGACATCTATTCCTATCTGGCCCAAGGCGCCATCGTTGCAAATGGGTTAGACCCGTATTCTGCGGGGCCGATCGACCTACTCGGACCAGACAACACCTTGGCTCGCAGTGTTCCCTTCATCTGGGCGCACTCGCCATCACCCTATGGGCCGGTGGCTCTCATGTTCGCTGCTGTTATCAGCCACCTCACTGATAACAGCATTGTGCTGGGAGTGCTGGCACACCGACTGCTCTCTGTGGTGGCACTAGTGTGCGCAGCCTGGGGCGTCGTGAAGCTTGCCGGCCGCTGCAACGTGTCAAAGCAGGCGGCGATGTGGCTGGGCATCCTGAATCCGCTGTGCATGCTCCATCTCATCGGTGGCATTCACAATGAGTCCGTGATGCTCGGTTTCATGATCGCTGGCATCGAGATCGCCTTGCGGGGCATTGAATCCAAGGGTGCGCCTGCCTGGCTCCTGTTCGCGCTCGGGGGCGCGCTAATTACCTGCGGCGGGCTGGTCAAAGTAACCGGCTTTATCGCGCTGGGTTTCGTGGGTATGGCCTTGGCGCGGAAGCTGCACCTCGGTGGCAAGGGACCGCTGACCGCCGTTGCGTTGGCGGTGGCTGCCCAATGCACGATTCTCATAGTGACGACGGCGATAGTTACCGCCGCGTCCGGGATCGGTTTGGGGTGGATCACCGGCCAGGGCGGTGCCGCGACCATTCGGAGCTGGATGTCTATCACCACTGACGTGGGCGTGATATCCGGGTTGATCGGTGGTTGGCTGGGGCTCGGCGACCATACCGAGCAAATGCTCGCGGTCTCTCGCCTAGTGGGCCTGGTCATTGCCGGAGGTTTTATGCTCCGCATGCTCTTGGCTACGTTCCGTGGTCGCATCCATACCATCGGTGGGCTCGGCGCAGCCATGTTTGTCCTGGTCGTGCTCTTCCCAGTTGTACACCCGTGGTATCTGTTGTGGGCGATTGTTCCGCTTGCCGCCTGGGCAAACCGCCCGCTCTTTCGCGTGCTCACTGTGCTTTACTCCGCGATCATGAGCTTCTTCGTTCTCCCACGTGGCCTCCGGCTGCCTCCTGAGACGGTGGTTAGCATTTATGTAGGGGCCGCCATCATCTTCGCTTTGTTGCTGGCTGCATTGTGGTGGTTGTTGAAGCGTCGGGGCATCGTTGGCCTACACTGATTCCTTGTGAACGCTCTCGATTCTGCGTTGTCAGTGCGCAACGTATCTAAGTCTTTCGGTGACAAGGTCGCCGTCACCGGGCTTTCCTTTGATGTTCCGGCAGCATCTGTTCTCGCGCTGCTGGGCCCGAACGGCGCCGGCAAGACAACGACGATCGAGATGTGCGAGGGCTTCCAGAAGCCTGACTCGGGGGAGATCCGTGTGCTCGGGCTCGACCCCACCCGTGCACCTGGCCAGGTGCGAGAGCGCATCGGCATTATGCTACAGGGAGGCGGCGCCTACCCAGGGGTGCGGGTAGAAGAAATGCTGCGTCTTACCGCCTCGTACAGCGCTGATCCTCACGACGTAGATTGGCTCCTCGAGCTCGTGGGTCTCGAGGCGCAGCGTCGCACGCCTTATCGACGCCTCTCCGGCGGGCAGCAACAACGCCTGTCTCTGGCACAGGCATTGGTAGGCAAACCCGAACTGATGTTCCTAGACGAACCGACCGCTGGCATGGACGCACAATCTCGCCTCTTGGTGTGGGACCTCATTGATCGCCTTCGAGCGGACGGTGTCACTGTCATCCTTACCACTCACCTGATGGATGAAGCCGAGGCGCTGGCAGATCAAGTGGTGATCGTTGATCATGGTGCCCTGGTGGCTGCAGGTACACCAGCAGAGCTCATGAAGCGTGGGTCTGAAGTTTCCCACATCCATGTCTCCACGTCTTCCGCCCTGGATCTATCGGCGGTGGAGCTTCCCGGCGAAGCGATTCGCCCACTGACCTATCGTTTCCAGGCTCCGGCCACTCCGGAATCCATTTCTCAGATTGTGTCGGCCGCTGCAGCACAAAACGTCTTAATTAGGAGCCTTGAGGTGGATAAGGCATCGCTGGAGGAAGTGTTCCTTGATATCACCGGCCGAAAGATGAGGACTTAAATGTTTCAGCCCGGTACCTTTAGCCCTGCCCCGCAACGTGCTTCTATCGGCGCGATGGTGCGGGCGCAAGCCTTGATCGAAGCCAAGCTCTTTCTGCGCCACGGCGAGCAGCAGCTGTTGTCCATGATCATTCCGCTCGCGTTGTTGGTCGGTCTCACACTGGTGCCCGTGCTTGACGACGCCGATCCAGTGCAGCGCGTGTTCCCCTTCACCCTGGCGATAGCCGGAATGAGCGCCGGATTCACTGGACAAGCCATCGCGGTCGCGTTCGACCGTCGATACGGCGCTCTCAAACGGATCGGTGCCTCTGGCGTGCCCGCGTGGACGATCATCGTTGGCAAGGTCGTTGCGGTGCTCGCAGTGGCGCTGCTTCAGGCCATTGTGTTGGGTGCCGTTGCCACAGTCCTCGGCTTTCACACGAGCATGCTCGGCGTTCTGTTGTCCTTCTGTGCAGTTGTTATGGGTGTTGCCACGTTCACAGCTCTAGGTTTGCTACTCGGTGGCACTCTGGGCTCCGAAGCCGTGCTGGCCAGCGCTAACCTCATTTGGTTCGTTCTCATCGGCGCGGCAGCCTATGCCACTTTCCGCGCTGGTGCTGATGCTTCTCCATGGCTACAGTGGCTGCCTTCTGTGGCTGTCGTGGAGTCCCTGACCTCCGCGTTCCAAGGAAGTGTCGCCTGGCTGTCCTTCCTCGTCCTCGGATGTTGGTTTGCGGCGGCATCGATAGCAGCTGTTCGGCTGTTTAAGTTCACCGGCTAGCCGTTTACCTTTATCGGCCCGGCAGGGATAAGATTCGAAGATGTGAATACCGCAGCTAATACGTGGGTGAAGCGTCTCGCGCTCACCGTTCTCATCAGTCAGATCGCCATTACAGTAACCGGATCGCTGGTGCGCGTGACCGGCTCCGGGCTGGGCTGCAACACCTGGCCTAATTGCCATGAAGGCTCCCTGGTCCCTGTCGAAGGTGCTGCCCCTTGGATTAACCAAATCATCGAATTCGGTAACCGTGGCCTTGCCATCATTCTCGGATTCCTGGTGCTTGCCCTGCTGGTGGCAGTGTACAAGGCCAATCGCAGTAAATTGATTAAGCTCCACGCCTGGTACCAGTTCGCTGGTGTGATCTTCCAGGGCATCCTCGGAGGCATCTCTGTCCGTCTCGACCTCCAGTGGTGGTCTGTAGCGTTGCACTTCCTGCCGTCTATGCTGCTCATTTGGCTCGCGGTGTTGCTCTACGAGCACGTGAAGGAAAGCGACGAAGGCGTCGACCAATGGATGTACCCTCGGCCGCTTCGTCTCCTCACAGTTGGCTCTGCAGTCTCCCTGGTAGCAGTGCTGGTGACCGGAACAATGGTCACTGGTGCTGGCGTGCACTCGGGAGATAAGGGCATCGGCATGGAGGGTCGTCTGAACGTTCCGATCATCGAGATCGCCCATATCCACGCCCACTTCATGTACCTGTATCTCGGCCTGACAATTGGTCTCGTCGTGGCACTGTTTACGGTTAAGGCCTCGGAGAAGGCCCGCAAGCTCGGTGTTATGTTGATCGTCTTGATCCTCGTACAGGCAGCCGTCGGCCTGATTCAGTACTGGTTCGGTATCCCAAGCTGGACTATCCCAGTTCACGTCGCACTGTCTGGCATCGTGACCGCATACACCGCTTGGCTCTACGCAGCCGGACGTGAGCGCGTAGCTGCATAGTTCTTGAAACTGTTAAAGCCCGTCATTTTTGACGGGCTTTTTTGATTCGTGGAGCTACTTCTTAGCTAAGCAGCCTTCGGGCGACGGAACTTGGACAGGAACCAGAAGAAGCCCAGCACTACTGGAATAAGCAGGATAAACACGAGCAGTGGCGCGAGCAGCGCGGCTCCGGTCAGCGATGCTGCGGCCACGTTCTCAGCAGTGGAAACCACCGGGGCACCGATGCCCACAGTTCCCGCATTAATTACTGGCCGAGTCGTGGACTTCATCAAGTGCATAACCAAGGCGACTACGAAACCAACGACAAGAAGAATCCACGTCTGTGGATCAGAAAGCATCTCGGTGGAAGACACTGTTTGATCGCCAAACACTGAGGCGAACATGATGCCACCGGAGGTTGGTCGAATCAGGGTTTGAATGATGTCGTTGACCGAATCGACCGCGGGAATCTTGTCCGCAACGAGCTCAATGGCGAGCAGCAGGCCGACGACAACCAGCAGAATAGGGTTGGTGAGCCACATCCAGCCCTCAGGCAGCGACACGATGTCCGTGTAGCGTGCAAGCAGTCCGTAGGCTAGCAGAGGTATATAAGCGTTGAGCCCCGCCGAGGTGGCGAGGCCAATGGCAGTAGAAAGTCCCATGCCACTAAGTAAAACACAAGAGGGCTAAATGAGACTGCCCAAGGTGTTAAGGTTCAAGATCGCATCAATCGACAGCGCGACAAACACGGCCGCCAAGTAGTTGTTGGAAAGGATGAACAACGCGAGCGGCTTAGTTTCCTCACCACGTGAGACCTTGCCGTGAAGTCGCGTTGCCGTCCAGATGAACCAGATGCCCGCTAGCACCGCTACCACGGCGTAGAGCCATCCGGTCGCAGGAACCAAAAGGAGCGTGGTCAATACGGTTGCCCAGGTGTACCAAACGATCTGGCGGGTTACCTCGTGTGGGGGCTTAACGACGGGCAGCATAGGCACGCCAGCAGCCTTGTAGTCTTCCCGGTACTTCATCGCCAGAGCCCACGTATGGGGTGGCGTCCAGAAGAAGATGACCATGAACATGACAATTGCCTGCCACCAGTTGGCAGGAGTTCCGGCGGGCAGATTGTCAGTAATGACAGCCCAGCCCACCACCACGGGCATACATCCGGCAGCGCCACCCCACACGATGTTCATGGGGGTAGAACGCTTCAGCCACTTGGTGTAGACGAAAATATAAAAGGCGATGGTGAGCATGACGAACACCGCTGCCAGCAGCGAATTGCACAACAGCCATAGCCAGAAGAAGCTGACGACAGTCAGCGTCCAGGCAAATATCGTTGCTGCCCGATTTGAGACGGTGTCTTTAGCCAACGGACGCTTCTGCGTTCGACCCATCACCTTGTCGATGTCTGAATCGGCCACCATATTGAAGGTGTTCGCCGCAGCTGCGCCCATCCAGCCACCGATCACGGTGAGCAGAATCAGCGCCGCATTGTGTTCGCCACGTTCTGCCTGGAGCATGGCGGGGATGGTAGCCACTAAGAGGAGCTCAATCACCCGAGGCTTCGTCAGCGCGATATAAGCCTTGATTGTCTCCAAAGGAAATCCTCCAGCACAGATCCGTTAATGGGTGAATTGCATTCTTGCGCCCTGCCACCTCTGAAAGAGTTGTGGACATAGACGCTACCGAGAGTGGTCGTGTCTCGAGGTGACATAGTTCCCGGGGGTAGAAATGCTAACTGAGTCATGGTAGCCCTTAGCCACCAGTATTGACGAATCGGATACCCACCCGGGGAAATTCACTAAACTGGTCATCGTGAGCTTCGGCGGCTCCTGACAGTTGCTGCCTTGAAGCGCTTTTCATTTACTGCCTATCCGAATAGAAGGACTACCCCGTGGCACTTTCTCCAGAGCTGCAGGCTCTTACCGAGCGCTCCTACCCTGCCGATTGGTCCGAATTGGACACCAAGGCAATCGACACCTCCCGCGTGTTGGCTGCCGATGCAGTTCAAAAGGTGGGTTCGGGCCACCCGGGTACCGCGATGAGTTTGGCACCGCTGGCGTACACCCTGTACCAGCGTGTGCTGAACCATAATCCGAACGACCCTGACTGGGCTGGTCGCGATCGTTTCGTCCTCTCTTGTGGCCACACCTCACTGACTCAATACATTCAGCTCTACCTCGCAGGCTTCGGGTTGGAAATGGACGACCTAAAGGCGCTGCGCACGTGGGACGCTTTGACCCCAGGTCACCCTGAGTACGGCCACACCAAGGGCGTCGAGATCACGACCGGCCCGCTGGGCCAGGGCCTGGCCTCTGCAGTCGGTATGGCCATGGCTGCCCGTCGCGAGCGCGGTTTGCTCGATCCAGAGTCCGCACCTGGTGAATCCATTTGGGACCACTTCGTCTACGTCATCGCTTCTGATGGCGACGTCCAGGAAGGCGTCACCGCCGAGGCGTGTTCCCTGGCGGGTACTCAGCAGCTGGGCAACCTCATCGTGTTCTGGGATGACAACCGCATCTCCATCGAGGACAACACCCAGATCGCCTTCACTGAAGATGTCTGTGCTCGCTACCGTGCTTACGGCTGGCAGGTGATTGAGATCGACGGTGGCGAAAACGTGGCTGCCATCCTTGACGCCGTCGAGAAGGCAAAGGCCGAAACCAACCGACCTACCTTCATCCGTCTGCGCACCATCATCGCCTACCCTGCTCCAACCATGATGAACACCGGTGCCTCCCACGGTTCCGCATTGGGCGCAGAGGAGGTCGCCGCCACGAAGCGCGAACTCGGCTTCGATCCAGAGCAGCACTTCTTCATTGACGACGCCGTTCTGGCTCACACCCGCAAGGCCGGCGATCGTGGCAATGAGATGCAAGCCAAGTGGCAGGAGCTTTTCGACGCCTGGGCCGCCGCTCACCCAGAACGCAAGGCATTCTTCGACCGCGCCAACTCTCGCGAGCTGCCAGAGGCCTGGGCAGCGGAGCTGCCGACGTGGGATGCAGATCCAAAGGGCGTCGCGACGCGTAAGGCATCAGAGGCAACCCTCCAGGTGCTCGGAAAGACCATCCCTGAGCTATGGGGCGGTTCCGCCGACCTCGCAGGTTCCAACAACACGGTGATCAAGGGCGAAAAGTCCTTCGGCCCTGAGTCCATCACCACTGAGACCTGGTCCACGTCCCCGTACGGCCGCAACCTGCACTTCGGTATTCGCGAGCACGCGATGGGCGCGATCCTCAACGGCATGGCGCTGCATGGCCGCAACTACCCTTACGGTGGCACGTTCCTCATCTTCTCTGAGTACATGCGTCCGGCGGTACGTCAGGCTGCCCTGATGGGGATCGACACCTACTACGTGTGGACGCACGACTCCATCGGCCTCGGTGAGGACGGTCCTACCCACCAGCCAATCGAGCAGCTCGCTGCGCTGCGCGCGATTCCGAACTTGACGATCTTGCGACCAGCAGATGCCAACGAAACGGCAGCTGCTTGGAAGTGCGCGATCGAAGCTCCTGCAGGCCCGAAGGGCCTTGCCCTGACTCGTCAGAACGTCCCTGTGCTTGAGGGCACCAAGGAAAAGGCGATGGCGGGAGTCGCAAAGGGCGCTTATGTGCTCGTAGACACTGAGGGCACCCCAGACATTCTCCTCATGGGCTCCGGCTCCGAGGTCCAGATCGCTGTTGAGGCCGCTGAGGTACTTGCTAAGGACGGAATCAAGGCCCGCGTCGTCTCTATGCCTTCGATGGATCTATTCCTGCAGCAGGATGCTACTTACCAGGAAGAAGTCCTCCCTGCTGCTGTCACTGCTCGTGTATCGGTCGAGGCCGGTATCGCGATGCCGTGGTTCCGTTTCCTCGGCACCCATGGCAAGGCCGTCTCCCTAGAGCACTTCGGCGCATCCGCTGACTACCAAACCCTGTACCGCGAGTTTGGCCTGACCACAGAAGCTGTGGTCGCTGCCGCTCGGGAATCCCTAGGAGCGTAATTGATGACTCAAGTAGCAAAACTCGCCGAAATCGGCACGTCGGTCTGGCTCGATGATCTTTCCCGTGACCGCCTGAAGACAGGCAACCTGCGCGAGATGATTGAAACCACCGGAATTGTGGGCGTGACCACCAACCCAGCCATCTTCGCTGGTGCCATGACCTCCGGCACTGCCTACGACGAGCAGATCGCGACCCTGAAGGAACGCGGCGCTGCAGTGGACGAAGCTGTTTACGAGATGGCCATCGATGATGTCCGTGCTGCGTGCGACGAATTCGCCGAGATCTACCGGGCAACTGATGGCAAGGACGGTCGCGTCTCCATTGAAGTGGATCCGCGTCTGTTTGCTGACCGTGACGCAACGCTGGCCCAGGCCCGCCAACTCTTTGAGCGCGTCGGTCGTGACAACGTCATGATCAAGATCCCGGCTACTCCTGAATCTTTGCCTGCCGTAGCTGACGCTCTCGCCGAAGGCATCAGCGTCAACGTCACCTTGATCTTCTCAGTCGCCAGGTACCAAGAAGTGATGGCTGCCTTCATTGACGGCATCACCCGCGCGCATGAGGCAGGACTTGACGTCAGCAAGATTCATTCCGTCGCGAGCTTCTTTGTCTCCCGCGTGGATTCCGAAATTGACAAGCGCCTGGACGCCATCGGTACCGATGAAGCGCTAGCTCTGAAGGGCAAGGCAGGCGTAGCCAACGCACACCTGGCCTACGCTGCCTATGAAAAGACATTCGCAGCAGCTGAACTTCCCGCTGGGGCGAATGTGCAGCGGCCGCTCTGGGCGTCGACAAGCGTGAAGAGCCCCGAATACCCGGCAACCATGTATGTCGCCGAGCTTGCGGGACCAAACACCGTCAACACCATGCCGGAGCCAACCTTGCGTGCAGTGCTCGATTCTGAGGACATCACCGCGGACACTCTCTCCGGTAAGGAAGCGGCCGCAGTCGAACTTTTTGCGCAGCTCATGGCCGTTGGAATCGACGCCGAAGATGTCTTCGCGGTGCTGGAGCGCGAAGGCGTGGAGAAATTTATTAGCAGTTGGAATGACCTGCTAACTTCGATGGAAGGTCAGCTGGCTTAGAATACGGCCAGCAAACATCATCAGTACCGGAAAGGTTTAGGCGTGCCTGCACAAAGCGAACAATGGGTGAATCCGCTCAAGGATCCACAAGACAAACGCTTACCACGCATCGCCGGCCCTTCCGGCATGGTGATCTTCGGAGTCACGGGCGACCTTGCCCGCAAGAAGCTCCTGCCTGCTATCTATGACCTTGCTAATCGCGGTTTACTTCCCGCAGGATTCGCGCTCGTTGGCTTCGGCCGACGCCCCTGGTCGAAGCAGGAATTTGAGGACTACGTCTACGAAGCCGTTATTTCCGGCGCTCGCACGGAGATTCGTCAGAATGTTTGGGAGCGCCTAGCGGAAGGCATGCACTTCGTTTCCGGTGCATTCGACGACGAGGCAGCTTTCGACACCTTGGCCGAAACGCTGTCGTCGCTAGACACTTCCCGTGGTACCGCTGGTAACTGGGCGTTCTATCTCTCCGTGCCCCCTGACTATTTCGATGACGTCGTGCACCAGTTGGATCGCTCCAACATGGCCCGCGGCAACAACGGCTCGTGGCGCCGAGTGATCATCGAGAAGCCATTTGGCCACGATCAAGACACCGCCCGGGAACTCAACCAAGTGGTCAACTCCGTGTTCCCCGAAGATTCGGTGTTCCGCATCGACCACTACCTGGGCAAAGAGACCGTGCAGAACATCATGGCGCTGCGCTTTGCCAATCAGCTTTTTGATCCGCTGTGGAACTCGAACTTCGTTGACCACGTGCAGATCACCATGGCCGAAGACATCGGCTTGGGCGGTCGCGCAGGCTACTACGACGGCATCGGTGCCGCTCGTGACGTGATCCAGAACCACCTACTGCAGCTGCTGGCCCTGATGGCAATGGAGGAGCCAATCACGTACAACCCGCGCGAGCTGCGCACCGAAAAGATCAAGGTGTTGCGCGCGACCGCTCCGGTATACCCGCTTGCCAAGACCACCGCGCGCGGCCAGTACACCGCCGGGTGGCAGGGTTCCACGCGAGTGGTAGGCCTGCGCGAAGAGGAGGGCTTTGACCCTGACTCCAACACCGAAACCTTCGCGGCTTGCACGTTGCAAATCAATTCCCGCCGCTGGGCAGGCGTTCCCTTCTACCTGCGCACTGGCAAGCGCCTTGGCCGGCGCGTGACTGAGATCGCCGTAGTGTTCAAACAGGCACCTCCGCTCACTTTTGATGAATCGATGACCTCGGCTCAGGGACCGAACGCTCTCGTGATTCGTGTGCAGCCCGATGAGGGTGTTCTCATGCGTTTCGGCTCTAAGGTTCCGGGTTCCACCATGGAAGTACGCGATGTGAACATGGACTTCGCTTACTCTGAGGCGTTTACTGAGGAATCCCCCGAAGCCTACGAGCGCCTCATCCTTGACGCTCTCTTAGATGAAAACAGCCTCTTCCCTACCAATGAGGAAGTCGAGCTGAGCTGGGCAATCCTGGATCCAATCCTCGAGTACTGGGAAAACCGCGGCAAGCCTGACGATTATCCTGCGGGCACGTGGGGACCGGAAAGTGCCGACCGCATGATGGCCCGCGAGGGCCGCGCTTGGCGACGACCATAGGAGCACTGACCAAAGATGATTTTCGATCTCGAAGACACGACCACTCGTGATATCGCTAAGCAGCTCAGCGCTATTCGTGAAATGGGTAACCAAGTAACTACAGGTCGCGTGTTGACGCTCATTGTGGTGACTTCCGCGGACTCTCCGCTCGATGAAATCCTGCATTCGATCAATGATTCCTCTGGAGAGCACCCATCGCGTGTGCTGCTGTTGGTCACCGGAGATGTGACTGCCCCAACGCAATTGGATGCTTCGATTCGCATCGGTGGCGACGCCGGTGCCTCCGAAATCATCATCATGCGGGTCACTGGTGAAATCATCGAGCATCTCGCGTCTCTAGTGACCCCGCTGTTGTTGCCCGACACCCCGATTGTTGCTTGGTGGCCTGGCGCCGCGCCAAAGCAGTTGGCACAAGATTCCATCGGCCTTATTGCTCAGCGACGCATCACCGACGTAGCTAATGATCCCAGCCCAACTGCTCCGCTGTCTCGTCGCAATCACTACGCTCCGGGCGATTCTGACTTGTCCTGGTCGCGACTTACCCAATGGCGTGGCGTGCTCGCATCTGCGTTGGATCAGCCACCACACGAACCAGTCGAGTCCGTCGACATCTACGGTCCCAAAGATCCTTCGGTGAGGATCGCCGCTGGCTGGCTTGCCGATCGTCTCGCCGTACCGATTCGTCTCCATCACACTTCCGACGAGTGCAATGAGATTGACTGTCACGGAGAGCTCTGTCATCCAGTGACAAAGATCGAACTGCACCGGCCGACGGGCCCTGTGGTAGTCGAAGTCGTCGATGCCCACACGATGTCCGTACAGCTCCCCGGCTGTCCGCCATCCCTCGTCGCAGTGGGCCGCCGCGGGCTGTCTGACTGTCTTGCCGAGGAGCTACGCCACTTGGATCCAGACAACGCCTACGCCAAGGCTCTGCGCGGTCTCTACCGAGTCCAGGAGGTATAAAAGTGCAGGTCGTCAACGTCTCTGACAAGACTCACCTCGTTGCCCGAGCAGCCTACGATTTCGTGCAACTGATTGCGCAGGCGCAAGCCGGGCACGGGCTTTACGACGACGGCGTCGCTCGAGTCGTGCTGACCGGCGGTGGTGCCGGGATCGGTCTGCTCGAAGAGCTCCGCTCACTTGACTGGGCTGCCACCAACCAGCAGGAGGACTTCCCTGCCGTCCGTGTCGATTGGTCGCGCGTACACATCTTCTTCGGGGATGAGCGCGTTGTCCCTGTCGATCACCCCGATTCCAATGAGGGGCAAGCCCGCGCTGCACTCCTCGATCACGTAGCGGTCAACCCGGATTGGATTCACTCCTATCGGCTCGGGTCGCTCACACCGGAAGACTCGGCGGCTTGGTACAACTCCGAGTTGGAAAAATGGGCACCAAAGGGTTTTGACCTGCACTTGCTCGGCATGGGTGGTGAAGGGCACGTCAACTCCCTCTTCCCTCACACCGACGCGGTTCAAGAATCATCGAAACTGGTTCTGCCAGTTTTTGATTCCCCGAAGCCACCAGCAGAACGAGTCACTTTGACTATGCCAGCCATCCACGTAGCCCAGCACGTCTGGCTCCTAGTTTCCGGGGCCGAAAAGGCGGAGGCTGCTGGACACGTGATCGCCGGATCTGATTACCTTGATTGGCCTGCTGCAGGGGCGCGTGGCCGGGTGAGCACTCGCCTGTATTTGGCGGAAGATGCCACGCCCTGACGCAGCTACAACCCTCTACGTCGTCTACTCGGATACGAGTGGATTCGGCGGGCACGTCATTGCTGTGACCCGGGAGCTCTCTCCGGAGCTTTCGCAATTCATGCGCCAGGAAATGACGAGCTATTCTGACCGGGTGTGGCTAGTTTTTCAGGGTGGCTACCTGCAAGATGGTTGGCTGTCATATGAACCGACCTGTGTGGGTGTCTGTCGGGATCGCGCCAGTGCTGAAGCGTGCGCCATGAGTGAAAACGGGGACACCATCGCAGAATTTGCGTTGGATTGGTACTACGGTATCCATCCGCTGCCGAAAGTTTGGGATGTCGACGCGCCCTCGCCACGGGCAGCACGCTATTCCCGCTGGGAATAACAAAGGCCCCTCGCCCGTCGATGCGGTGAGGAGCCTGTAGAGATGAGGGCTTAGCTGTAGGTTTGCAGCAGGTTCAGCCCGATAATGCAGGCGATCCAAATCACGGCGGTGATGATGGTGAACCGGTCGAGGTTCTTCTCCACCACGGTGGAACCAGCAAGGTTAGACTGCATTCCGCCACCGAAGAGGCTAGACAAGCCGCCGCCCTTGCCCTTGTGCAGCAAGACCAGAACGGTCATCAAAACGCTGGCCAACACCAGGACAATTTGGAGTGCGAGAGCCATGAAAAGACGTCCTTAAAGGTAAAAAGCGGTTAACTTCAGCCATTGTACACGAGTGCCAATGGCCAAAGTTAACCAACGCGCGGGTTTAAACTGCAGCAGCTGCTGCAGCGCAGAGCTCGCCGAACTGCTCGCCATCGAGGGAAGCGCCACCGACAAGGCCGCCATCCACGTCCGGCTGGGATACCAGTTCGCCAACGGAGTCAGTCTTCACAGATCCGCCGTAAAGGATGCGCATGCCTGCTGCAACTTCTTCACCAGCAAGCTCGGCGATGGCGCCGCGGATAGCTGCGCACACTTCCTGAGCGTCAGCGGCGGAAGCTACCTTGCCAGTACCAATAGCCCAGACCGGCTCGTAGGCGATGACTACCTTGGACAGGTCCTCGATGCCAGCCAGGGACGCCTTGGTCTGGTTGACAACGAACTCGACGTGAGTGCCGGCCTCGCGGATGTCGAGCTTTTCACCGACACAAACGATAGGAGTCATGTCGTGCTTGATAGTGACAGCTGCCTTGGCGGCAACGACATCGTCAGATTCTGCGTGGTACTCGCGTCGCTCAGAGTGACCGACAACGACCCAGGTGCATCCGAGAGCCTTCAGCATCTCAGCGGAAACTTCACCGGTGTAGGCGCCGGATTCGTGGACGGAAACGTCCTGAGCACCATAGGTGAATTCGAGCTTGTCGCCATCGACCAAGGTCTGGATGCTGCGAATGTCGGTGAACGGCACCATGAGTGCGACGTCGACCTTTTCGTAGCGGTCCTTTGGCAGTTTGAAGGCGAGCTTTTGCGCGGAGCCAACAGCCTGGAGGTGAGTCAGATTCATCTTCCAGTTGCCAGCGATAAGTGGCTTACGTGCCATGAGGTTTCAGTGTCCTTTCTTATGCCAGCGCTGCGACGCCAGGCAGATCCTTGCCCTCGAGGTATTCGAGGGATGCGCCACCGCCGGTGGAGATGTGGGAGAAGCCCTCTTCGTTCAAGCCGAGGACGCGGACGGAAGCTGCGGAGTCGCCGCCGCCGACTACAGAGAATGCACCGTTGGCGGTGGCGTCGATGATGGCCTGAGCTACACCGCGGGTGCCGTCGGAGAAGGCCTCGAACTCGAAGACGCCCATTGGGCCATTCCAGAAGATGGTCTTTGCGGAACCAAGAACCTCAGCGAACTTCTTGATAGATTCTGGTCCGATATCCAGGGAGAGCTGATCTTCTGGGGTGTCTTCCAGACCAGTGATGGACTTCTCGGCATCTGCGGAGAACTCAGGGGCCCATGCGAGATCTACTGGCAAGTTGATCTTGTCGCCGAAGCGCTCGAGCAGGTCCTTGCAGGTATCGATCATTTCTTCCTGCAGCATGGACTTCTGCACGTTGTAGCCCTGAGCTGCGAGGAAGGTGTAGCACATGCCGCCACCGATGATGAGGGCGTCAGTCTTTGGAGCCAATGCCTCAATTACGCCGAGCTTGTCAGAAACCTTAGAACCGCCGAGGACAACTACGTACGGTGCCACTGGCTCGTCGGCAATGCGCTTGAGTACGTCAATTTCCTTCTCAACGAGGCCGCCAGCGTAATGAGGCAGGCGCTTTGCGACGTCGTAAACCGACGCCTGCGCGCGGTGGACTACGCCGAAGCCGTCAGAAACGAACGCGCCATTGTCGCCGGTCAGGGCAACGAGCTGGTCTGCGAATTCGCCACGCTCCGCTTCATCCTTCGAGGTCTCACGGGCATCGAAACGGACGTTCTCGAGGAGGAGGACGTCGCCGTCGTTGAGTCCATTGGCACGCTCGTGTGCATCTTCACCGACGACATCGCCGGCCAGAGCCACGTACTGCCCGAGGGCTTCAGACAATGCCTCTGCACATGGTGCGAGGGAGAACTTAGGGTTAACTTCACCCTTTGGGCGACCAAGGTGTGCCATGACGATGACGCGGGCACCGGCCTCGGACAGCGCCTTGATGGTTGGGAGGGAGGCGTTGATGCGACCTGGGTCGGTAATGTCACCGGCGTCGTTCAGTGGGACGTTGAGGTCGGAGCGAACGAGGACGTTGCGGCCTTCGACACCTTCAGTAAGGAGGTCTTTGAGGTTCTTCATATTGGGTCTTTTCTCCTGAAATTGCTGCAAAAACTAGGGCTAAATAGGCAGCTGACCCGCAACCCATTAGGGTGCGGGCCACTACTTAAAGTCTAGCGAAAACTTAGAGGCGCTCGCCGACGTATTCGGTCATGGAAACGAGCTGGTTGGTGTAGCCCCACTCGTTGTCGTACCAAGAGACAACCTTGACCTGGTTGCCCATGACCTTGGTCAGGCCGGAGTCAAAGATGGATGCGTGAGGGTCGGTGACGATGTCAGAGGAAACCAGTGGATCCTCGGAGTACATGAGCACACCCTTGAGGTCGCCCTCTGCAGCTTCCTTCATAGCAGCGTTGATTTCTTCAACGGTGACGTCGCGGGAAGCCTCGAAGGTGAGGTCGGTTGCGGAACCGGTGATAACTGGAACGCGCATTGCGAAGCCATCGAGCTTGCCTTCGAGCTCAGGGAGTACCAGGGCAACAGCCTTAGCTGCACCGGTGGAGGTAGGAACGATGTTGACTGCAGCTGCACGGGCGCGACGCAGGTCCTTGTGAGGAGCGTCGTGCAGGCGCTGGTCACCGGTGTAAGCGTGGATGGTGGTCATGAGGCCCTTGACGATGCCGAACTTGTCGTTGAGCACCTTAGCCATTGGAGCCAGGCAGTTGGTGGTGCAGGATGCGTTGGAGACGATGGTCATGGTCTCTGGGTCGTAGTCGGTGTGGTTAACACCAACAACGAAGGTGCCGTCGACACCCTTACCTGGAGCGGAAATGATGACCTTCTTGGCGCCAGCGTCGATGTGAGCCTGTGCGTCTTCCTTCTTGGTGAAGAAGCCGGTGGACTCGACGACTACGTCTACGCCCCACTCGCCCCACTTGAGGTTCTTTGGATCGCGCTCTGCGGTAACGATGATCTTCTTGCCGTCAACGGTGATGGACTCATCGTCGAACTCAACGGTCTTGCCCAGGCGACCCAGGATGGAGTCGTACTTCAGCAGCTGTGCCAGGGTTGCGTTGTCGGTCAGGTCGTTAACTGCGATGATTTCGATCTCAGATCCACGCTCGAGAACGGCGCGGAAGAAGTTACGGCCGATGCGGCCAAAGCCATTAATTCCCACACGAATGGTCACGAGTTTTCTCCTCAAAGTAGGCGTTATGTGCACCGAGAATGCTTCGTTGCCTTTTGTCACAGCCTAGAGTCCAACTGTTCGGCGTTGATGCATCCGCGTATGACTTCAGCGTACCTACGGTTTGACAACCCTGCAGCGGTGAATTTCTTTGCTTCCGGTTCCCTCCCCCGATAAACCCACACAAACAGACATAAAACAATGACCGTTTAGTGAGTTTCCTGCAGGAACCGTGACTGATCTCAGGGATCGAAATGTTGCTTTCCGTACCTTCCAAACGCCCTGGATTTGCGACGTCATACTGAGCCAAATGGCACTGGAGGCTGAAATGGCGTGCTCAGGCCAATTAATTTCAGGCAGTGACTCAGGCCCACAGCAGGCGGAAACTGTGCCATTTCCTCAAGACTGGGCGGGAAGATGATCCGGGTTACCCCCGAATTGAAAATGCGCTCCGCACAATACGGAGCGCTCGATGTGAGGAAAGCCACACACTACAGTTCGTCGAGAAGCTCTTCCGTCACTGCCGCATTGGTGTCCGGAATGCCGAGTTCGGCAGCTCGCCCATCCGCCATCGACAACAGTCTCCGGATACGACCTGCAACAGCGTCCTTGGTCATCTGTGGGTCTGCCAATCGGCCCAGCTCCTCGAGCGATGCCTGCCGGTGCAGGATACGGAGTCGTCCAGCTTCAGCGAGATGAGGTGGGATGTCATCTCCTAGAATCTCCAAGGCTCGTTCTACGCGGGCTGCTGCGGCAATGGCTGCTCGCGCAGAGCGTCGTAGATTCGCATCATCAAAGTTTGCTAGGCGCTGCCCGCCATGTTGCTGAGCCTTGCGTTCCCGATGCTTCTCCCACTCAATGCGGGTACTCATGGCACCCATGCGCGTCAGTAGTGCGCCGATTGCTTCGCCATCGCGAACGTACACCCGTTCACTGCCCCGGGTTTCCTTAGTTTTGGTGGCGATGCCCATCCGACGTGCACATCCCACCAGTGCCAACGCGGCTTCCTGGCAAGGGCATTCGATTTCTAACGTGCAGGTGCGACCGGGTTCGGTGAGCGTTCCGGTTGCGAGGAAAGCTCCGCGCCAGGCAGCTTCCGCGTCAGTTACTGTTCCAGCGACAACCTGTGGTGGAAGACCCCTAACCGCATGCCCAGACCGAGTGACTAGGCCGAGCCGGCGGATGACATCATCCACCCCTTCGGTAAGACGAAGGACATAACGGGTGTTCTTACTCATGCCACCAGGGCCGATGGTGTTCAGTTGGACATTCTTGAAGAACAGCTCGCTAATGGCATCACGCACCCGGTGGGCCACGGCCTGTGAGTCAAGTTCGATCTCCAAGACCGGGTGTCCAGCGAGCATTTCGAGGTGCCCGGCGAAGCGCACGATGGCGGCCACCTCGGCCGAACGAGCGCTTGATCGAGTGAGGGCGGTCTCAGCCAACTCAGTTTTTGCCTGGGCAGTCAGTGACACGCCAATTCCTCTTCTCTTCGGTGAATGAACCTTCGGGTATTCTAGCCGGTTTGATACAGGCGAACCAACGACTCCGCCAGCTTTTCTGGGCAATGTCGTTCAGTGGCTAATCCGTTCTCGTTGTATTGACGTACATCGTCGACCACAACCATCGCCCCCACTGCGGCGGCGGCGCGTTCCAAATGAGTGAGATCGGTCAGATCGATCGGTGATGCCTTATCCACCAGAATCCGATCAACCTTTAAATTAGGCGCATGCTGCATCAGCATATGAATGTGACGCTCCATGGAAAACCCGGTCGTCTCCAACTGGGTGTTAGACAGATTCAAGACAACCACGCGAAGTGCCTTCGAGGCGCTGATCGCTTCCACGATGTCTCCCACTAGCAGGTGCGGAATCACACTGGAAAACCACGATCCAGGACCGAGCGTGATCATGTCTGCTCGTTCGATAGCATCCAGGGCGTCTTTCGACGCAACAGGACCATCCGGAATGAGACGGACGCGGCGCACCTCTCCGGGAGTGCTGGCGATAGCTACTTGGCCCCGCAACATGCGCATAATTCGAGGGTCGTCGGCAAGCCCAGCGACCTCAGCTTCGATGTCGAGTGGCTGCGGACATACCGGAATGACGCGACCGTAGGATCGAGTGAGCTTTGCGACGGCATCCAGGGCGAGCATTTCGCTGCCCAACACATCCGTCAGTCCCGAAATCAACAGATTTCCCACGGCATGACCTGCCAGTGCACCGGTGCCACCAAAACGATGTTGTAGCACTGATTCCCACATCGCACCTTCCTCGTCGTCCCGCGCCAGGGCACACAGTGCCATGCGCAGGTCGCCAGGTGGAATATGGCCTAGTTCGCGACGAATACGACCGGACGATCCGCCATCGTCTGCGACGGTAACAATGGCGCTGATGTCAGCGAGGTTAAGGCTTCGAGCAGCACGCAGTGTTTGAAATAGCCCGTGACCGCCGCCCAAGCACACAATCGAACTGAGGCTTTCGGGTACGGCGAAATGGTCGGAAGACATGAGTTCCTTATGGTCGAAGTTCAGTTAGCTAAGTTTGATGTCGCGGTGGATCACTGCCACCTCAAGTTCGCTGTTCTCAGACAAGATTCGTCCGATCTCTTCAGCCATCGCCACAGAACGGTGGTGACCACCCGTGCAACCAATGCTCACGGTGACGAATCGCTTACCCTCACGGCGGTAGCCCGCAATCATGGTGTTAAACATCTCGACGAAGCTGTCAATAAACTCCCGTGCAGCTTTCTGTGCCAGGACGTAGTCGGAAACTGGCTTGTCGACGCCTCGGAACTTGCGCAGATCTCCTACCCAATATGGGTTAGGCAAGAATCGAACATCAAGGATGAGGTCAGTGTCGTGGGGCGCACCGCGCTTGAATCCAAAGGACTGCAAGGTGACGTGTGTCTTGTTGGAGGTCACAGACTCAAAGCTGAACTCAATCGCGCGACGAAGATCGTGCACAGACAGATCCGACGTATCAATGACGATGTCAGCCTGTTCTTTCACCTCAAACATCGTGCGGCGTTCGCGGGTGATTCCGTGTTGTAATGTGTCTGGACCTTGCATTGGGTGGGTGCGACGAACAGAGTCGAAGCGGCGAATGAGGATGTCGTCGCGTGCCTCCATGAACAGAATGATCGGCCGGTGACCTCGTGCATCGAGTTCATCGATTACCTGAACCAAGTTGCCGTTAAACGGACGCGACCGCACGTCTGACACTAAGGCAAGGCGGTCAACTGGTGAGTCTTCGGTGCTGCACATTTCCACCATCTGCAGTACCAATTTAGCCGGAAGGTTCTGGGCCACATACCAGCCCATGTCCTCCAACACGCGGGCCGCAGAGTTCAAACCAGCGCCGGACATTCCGGTGATGAGTACCGGGGCGTCACCCGAAATTTTGTCGCTCACAGTGGAGACCACAGCCGCGCGAGTCAGCGCGCTGTCGTCCTCTGGTGTCACCACAATGCCGTTTTCAGTCATGCCCACATCATATCGTGATGACTAACTGAAGGGGCGGATGTACTAGGACCCCTGGGAATGGAGGTGATTATAAACTTTCTGAGCTAGTCCAGGTCCGAAGCCCTTGACTGCTTCAATATCGCTAAGACCCGCTTCGCGCAGCTTCTTGACGGAACCAAAGTGCTTCACCAATTCGGACTTGCGCTGCGTCCCCAGGCCTGGGATTCCATCCAGCTCCGATACCCGCAGGCGCTTGGAACGCTGCTGGCGGTGATAGGTAATGGCGAAGCGGTGAGCTTCGTCGCGAATGTGCTGCAACAGATATAGTGCCTGAGAGTTGCGAGGCAGAATGAGCGGTTCATCCTCACCAGGGAGCCATACCTCTTCCAGGCGTTTAGCCAAACCGATCAGCATGACATCATTAATGCCGAGCTCATCAAAGATTTCTTGAGCCGCATTGACCTGAGGTAGCCCGCCATCAACGATGTAAAGCTGCGGCGGGTACGCAAACCGCTTCCCCGTCGTGGTGAATTCCTCTACCTTTTCGTCGTCAAAGCGGGTGCCATCGAACTCTTCTGCGTCAGGAACTGCAGTCTTGTCCTGGTTGTGCCGAAGAAAACGTCGCCGCGTCACCTCAGCGATGGAAGCAACATCGTTGGAGTGCCCGTCCCCCGCCGCCTCTTTGATGCGATAGCGTCGATAGTCCGACTTCTTCGGCAGCCCATCCTCAAAGACCACTAGTGACGCCACCACATCGGTGCCTTGGATGTGGGAAATATCGGTGCATTCAATACGCAGCGGCGCATCGTCCATGAACAGCGCCTCTTGCAACTGCTGCAGAGCCGCGGAACGTGTAGTGAGATCTCCCTGCCTCTTAAGTTTGTGCTGACGCAGCGCTTCCTTAGCATTGCCGGCCACAGTTTCCATCAGCTCACGCTTCTCGCCGCGTTGTGGCACTCGAATGTGCACTGGCCCTTCTCGCAGCTCAGCGAGTAGTTGTTCGACCTCGGGTCCAGTGGCAGGAGCAACAGACACCAGAATCTCGCGCGGAATCTCCGCTTCCCGCTCCGCTGCATCGCCATAAAACTGCATGAGGAAGTCGGTGACAAGCTCAGCCTCAGCATCGACGTCAGTGCTGGATGCAGGCTTTTCGACGACAAATCCGCGCTGCCCCCGCACTCTGCCATCCCGAATGTGAAACAACTGGATCGACATTTCTAGTTCATCACCAAAAGTGGCGATGACATCTGCGTCGGTACCGTCGGTGAACACGACAGACTGGCGCTCCATTACCTTGGATATGGCGGCAAGGTCGTCGCGTAGCCGTGCGGCCTTTTCAAAGTCCATCGATTCAGCTGCTTCGTGCATCTGCTGTTGGAGCCGTTTGGTCACTGGTGCGGTATTGCCAGCGAGGAAGGAAATTAACCCCCGAACGATGTCCATGTGTTCCGGTGCGGTGACTTTGTTCACGCATGGGGCACTGCATTTGTCGATGTACCCGAGCAAACACGGTCGGCCTAGCTGAGCATGCCTATTGAACACCCCTTGAGTGCAGGTACGCATCGGGAACACTCGCGTGAGTAAGCCGAGGGTTTCGCGGATGGCCCACGCGTGAGAATAAGGCCCGAAGTATCGAATGCCCTTGCGCTGCGCGCCCCGGTAAACGAACGCACGCGGAAAGGCTTCGTTCATGGTGACTGCTAGATAAGGGTAGGACTTGTCATCGCGATATTTTACGTTAAAGCGCGGGTCATACTTCTTGATCCACGTGTACTCCAACTGGAGCGCTTCCACCTCACTGCCGACGACAGTCCACTCGACACTCGCAGCGGTTTGGACCATCTGGCGGGTCCGCGGATGCAGCTGGATCAGGTCTTGGAAGTAGTTCGACAAGCGAGATCTAAGATTGATGGCCTTGCCTACGTAAACCACCCGGGAGTGTTCATCTCGGAAACGATAGACACCCGGCTGAGTCGGTATAGTTCCGGCGGCCGGGCGGTAGGTTGATGGATCTGCCAAGGATTAGTCTTCCGGCATGTACTTATCTTCGAGAGCACGAAACTCGGTCACGGCCCTGACTACGCGACCAGCGTCGCCCGACTGGAACGCCCACATCGGAACGTACTCGAATTCTGGTAGCTCAAGGCGAGCCATGCGGTCTCCCTTAGGGAAACTAAGCCCATAGACCACAGACCAAGGATAAAACCGCGTGCCGATGAAATTGCGGACCTCTACCCCGTCACTGTTAGCGCGCACCCGTGGGCGACTCAGATGAAACGCGAAGAAGGAGATGATCAGTCCGACACCGATGAAGGAAAACTTGTCAATAGTGGTCACCGCAGCGCCTGTGTAATCGACACCAACGACCAGCGCCATAAAGATGTGCACGGCCATGACGACGGCAATAGCCACCCACGACATGCGCTGCAAGTACTTCGAGCGGAGCTCAAACTCCCACGGCTTAGTGGTCGTGGTCACGGAGTGCAGCGCTGCTAAGCGCTCCCGCTCCTTTTCAAGTTCGGACACTGTGGATTCTTCTTTCTTCCCTAAAATTCAATTCCCAAGCTTAGCGCGTAGCCCGGCGAATCTGGGAAAGCACCAGAGCAGAGTCTAATGCTGCGAGCATCGATTCTCCCCCCTTGTCTTCCATCGATCCAGGTACGCCACTGCGATCCACAGCCTGCTCGTGGGTCAAGGTCGTGAGCACACCATTGCCGATCGGGGTACGCGAGTCCAACGCAATTCGGGTCAGCGCTTGGGTGACGGAGTCACAAACGTAGTCAAAATGCGGCGTTCCGCCCTTGATCACGCAGCCGAGCGCGACCACGGCATCGAAATTATCAGCCAGCTCCTGCACCACAACGCCGAGTTCGAGAGCACCAACAACGCGATACTCCGACACCTCAGCTCCACATTCCTTACCCACCGCAATAGCGCGGGCGTGGAGTTGATCGCAGATATCGGCATTCCACGTGGCACTTACTACTGCTACCCGGAGGCCGGTGGCGTCGACAAGCTGCAGGCCGGGACGTCCTTCGTTACTCACCAGCGTCTCCTAATGCTTCATCCAGCCCGGGTACGTTATGACCCATTCGATCGCGCTTGGTCCGCAGGTACTTGATGTTGTCCTGGTGGATGTCCACATTGATTGCGGTCCGACCCACGATGCGAAGGTCGTGACCAGACAGCCCCGCGCGCTTGTCCGGGTTGTTCGAGATCAGATTCATGGTCTTGACACCCAGGTCGTTCAAAATCTGCGCTCCGGTACCGAACTCGCGGGCGTCGGCAGGCAGTCCCAGAGCCAAGTTGGCGTCTATCGTGTCTGCTCCCGAATCCTGCAGCTGATAGGCCTTGAGCTTGGCCATCAACCCAATACCGCGACCTTCGTGGCCACGCATGTACAACACCACGCCCCGACCGGCCTCCTGCACCATCTGCATAGAGGCATGGAGCTGCTGGCCACAGTCGCAACGACGCGAGCCGAAGACATCTCCGGTCAAACACTCTGAATGAACCCGCACGAGCACGTCCTCGCCGCCATCGGCCTCGGGGTTTCCTGCTACTAGCGCGACATGTTCCATACCGTCGATAGTGCTCTGGTATCCCACAGCGCGGAACTCACCGAACTCGGTTGGAAGGCGGGTTTCTACCACGCGCCGGACCTGAATCTCGTGAATACGACGCCAAGCAATGAGCTGTTCGATCGAGATCATCTTCAGGCCGTGCTCGTCGGCAAATGCGCGCAGCTCAGGGCCGCGAGCCATGTCGGTCGGATCCTGCTCACTGACTACTTCGCATAGCACGCCAGCTGGTCGCAGCCCGGCCATGCGAGCCAAGTCCACTGCGGCTTCGGTGTGTCCAGCGCGGATGAGAACGCCACCCTCACGTGCGCGCAGTGGCACGACATGGCCGGGGCGGGTGAAGTCATCAGCAGAGAAGGTTGGATCCGCGAGGCGGCGCAACGTCTCCGAACGAGACGAGGCGGAGATACCCGTGCTCCCGGTGTTGGCGTCGACAGTGACTGTGTACGCAGTGCCACGCGCATCTTCATTGTGCGCGATCATTGGCGGCAGGTTGAGGCGGTCAGCGTCTTGCTCGGTGAGTGAGGCGCAGATGTAGCCGGAGGTGTATCGCACCATGAAGGCAACCAGTTCGGGGGTGGCCTTTTCTGCTGCGAAAATGAGGTCCCCCTCGTTCTCACGGTCTTCGTCGTCGACCACCACGACGGCCTTGCCGGCTGCGATGTCCGCGATCGCATCCTCAACGGAGTCCAAGCGAACCTGGTTGGTTGGTTCTTCGGAAATATTGTTCACCACGATGTCCTAGCCTAATCTCGATGAGTGTTTGATGAAGTCATGGGTAGGTCTTAGTCGCGCGCTTGAAGCATGCGCTCCACATACTTGGCAATGACATCGGCTTCAAGGTTGACAATTCCGCCCACCTCCAGTGACCCAAATACGGTGTCCCGCAAGGTCACGGGGATAAGAGAAACCTCGAAGAAGTCCGCGCCGAGAGTTGAGACTGTCAGCGATGTGCCGTTGATGGCGATCGATCCCTTTTCCACCACGTATGGGGCAAGTTCCTTAGGCAGCTCGAATCGGAGTACGTCCCAGTGCTCGGAGTGTTGGCGGGAAACAAGCGTGGTAGTTGCATCGACATGACCTTGTACGATGTGCCCATCCAGCCGAGAGTTGACCAACGCCGCTCGTTCGAGGTTGACCGCATCGCCCAACTTGAGGCCGCCCAGGCTTGAGCGGTCCAGCGTCTCCTGCATGCAATCGGCCATGAAGTGCTCAGCGTCGCGCTGCGCGACGGTGAGGCACACGCCGTTCACTGCGATGGAATCGCCAAGCTTCGAATCGGCGAGAACTGTGTGCGCGCCGATGGTGAGACGGATGGAATCGCCTAAGTTCTCGATGCCGGTTACGGTACCCAGCTCTTCAATGATGCCGGTAAACACTTAAGTCCCTGACTCCTTCTGCGTCGCACGCACTGTTGATTGGATAAGGATATCCTCACCGAGTCGTAAAATGTGCTGAATCTGGAATCGTCTGATATCCGTCAACGTCGTTGGCCGTTCCAACCCAAGATTTACTGCAGGCAATCCCCCGCCGAGTATCGAAGGGCTGAGATAACTGTGGATGGTATCCACGAGTCCCGCGCTCAGGAAAGATCCGACCAGTCGGGGCCCACCTTCCACCAGCACGTCCCGCAGCCCGCGTTCCCATAGATCGGCGAGCGCTGCGTCAATCGACTCAAAGCGCAGCACGTCATCGCGGTCCAGGTGGCTGCCCTGCGGAATTGGTCGACGACCGATCACTACCGGCTGTGGCTGGTGAGGGTACAGCGAGCCGTCTGGATTACGCGCCGTGAGCTTTGGATTGTCCGCCATGACGGTCCCCGTGCCCACAACGATCGCATCTCGGCAAGCCCGATCTCGATGGGCATGCTGACGCGCCTTTTCCCCTGTGATCCACTGCGACGTTCCGTCCTCGGCAGCCGAGAAGCCATCCAGCGTACTGGCCATCTTGACGGTGACATGCGGCCGACCTAACCGAACACCTGTCAGCCAGAACTGCAGAGCGGGAACGTCTAACCCTAAGTAGGTGGCAGAGACACCATGCTCGCGCAAGTACTCTGCTCCGCCCGCTGCCAAAGGATTGGGGTCGCGGGTGGCGTAGTAGACAGCGGTGATTCCGGCGTCGACAAGCGCGTGGGTGCACGGTCCGGTGCGACCGGTATGGTTACACGGCTCGAGCGTAACGACGGCGCTGGCCCCGCGAGCCCGATCCCCAGCTGCCCGCAGCGCCATGACCTCGGCATGCTCGCCAGAGCCGGACGGCGACTGGGTCGCTCCTACTCCAACGATGTCGCCGTCTGAATCAACGATCGCGCATCCGACGGGTGGGTTCGGAGATGTCGTTCCCCGCACACTTTCGCCGGCTTCAAGAGCAAGCTCCAGTGCCCGGCGAATTTCTGGACTCATCAGCATTAGTCCAGCGTCGCCAACTTCCGGAGCTCATCGATGGCTGCGGCAGGATCCATGGCGCCGTAAACGGCGGACCCGGCGACGAAGGCATCGCAACCAGCCTCGGCGGACTGGGTGATGGTGGATGCATTGATACCACCGTCGATCTCAATAAGACACTTCAAGTTTTGCTCGTCAATCAACGAACGCAACGTACGGACTTTTTCCAACTGATCAGGCATAAAGCTCTGCCCGCCGAAACCTGGCTCCACGCTCATAACGAGCACCAGATCGAACTCCGGAACGATGTCTAGGTAGTCCTCGATCGGGGTGCCGGGGCGGAGGGAGAATCCGGCGCGAATCCCCTTGGCTTTGATGTATTTGGCAAGAGACACCGGATCACTGGTTGCCTCAACGTGGAAGATCACACAGTCCGCACCCGCATCGATGTAGGAATCGACCCACTTCTCTGGATTCTCAATCATGAGGTGCACGTCGAGCTGCTTGTCGGTGCTGCGGTTCACTGCGGCGGTGACATCAGCACCGAAGGAGAGGTTGGGGACGAAGTGACCGTCCATCACATCAACGTGAATCCAGTCCGCGTTGTCCGTGGCGCGCAGCTGCTCACCTAGGGCCGCAAAGTCAGCAGCGAGAATTGAGGGAGCGATAATGGGGCGTGTGAAGGTGGTCATGCTTCCATCCTAGAGAGCTAGTCGTTGTCTGTGGTGGGGCGTCGGAGCACGGCGAAGAACATGGCGTCTGTGCCGTGGCGGTGGGGCCACATCTGCACGGACTTTTCTTCGCCCACGGATTCCATGCCACAGGTCAATTGCTGCGCATCGAGCTCTTGCACACCGAGTTCTTCAATGGCCCTATCCACCACGTTCCGGGTCTCTCGGATGTCAGGCGAACACGTCGAATACACGATAACGCCACCGGGCCGAACAAGATCGACCGCAGAGCTGAGAAGTTCGAACTGCAGCTGCGAAAGCTCAGCGATATCCGACTCCTTCTTGCGCCAACGGGCCTCGGGACGACGGCGAAGTGCACCGAGGCCGGAGCAAGGAGCGTCGACAAGCACGCGGTCGTATCCCCCTTCGAGTCCAGGGCGGCGACCGTCGGCCACGTGGACCTTCACTGGCAAATCTCGCACGGTGTTTTCAATGAGACGGGCGCGGTGCGGCGCAATCTCCACGGCATCCACGCGGGCGCCGTCGATACGAGCAAGCGCGCCGATGAGCGCAGCCTTACCACCCGGGCCAGCACAAAGATCCAGCCAACGCCCCTGGTCAGCTCCCTCAACCGGGGCGACCGTCACTGCACGGGCAATGATCTGGCTGCCTTCATCTTGTACCGCGGCGAGCCCTTCCTTCACTGGTTCTACCGCGCCTGGGTCGCCGCCCTCAAGGTAGACCGCGTACGGCGAATAGGTGCCTTCCTCGCCGCCGGAGATGAGCGCTAGCTCTTCCCCGGTGATCTCTCCTGGTCGTGCCACGAGGTGTACCCGAGGGCGCGCGGAGTCCTCAGCCAATGCCGCTTCCAGTTCGTCCGCCGGCAGCGACTTGGCAAAGCTGCGTGCGATCCACTCCGGGTGGGCGTGGCGGAAAGCCATGGCAGCCAGATCTCCGGATGGGGTGAGCTCGGTGAACCATTGCTCAGGTGTTTTGCGAGTGATGGAACGCATGACCGCGTTGGCAAAACCCTTCGCCTTTTCCTGCCCGATTCCTTCAACGATACGCACGGTGGTATCTACAGCCGCATGTGGCTCTACGCGCGTATAAAGCACCTGGTAGGCGCCCAGACGTAATGCCGCTAGGACACCGGACTGGACCTTGTCCTCCGGACGGGAGGACACTGCGTTGATGACAGCGTCCAGCACGCCCAGCGTGCGCAGACTGCCGTAGGTCAACTCCGTAGCAAAGGCGGCGTCACGCCCGGAAAGTTTGTGGGTGCGCAGCGTCTTGGGCAAAACGAGGTTTGCGTATGCGTCTTTCGTGGCGACGCTGAGGAGCACTTCGAAAGCAACGGCGCGGGCCTTATCGACGCCCATCGCCACGATCCCCTGAACGTGATCCCCCTCGTTAGGCCGCGGCCGCCTATTGCCTGCTGCCTGCTTCGGCTTCTGCCCGGAGCTGCCACGGTTCGGTTGCTTAGCTGCCGGAGGCTTGTCTCCGGATTGGCTCCGCGCGCGGAAGCCGCCTGTTTGACCGAGGCTCATGAGGTGAATTCCTGTCCTTGTTCGAGTGCGGCACCACGCGCCCAGTCGGCGGCGGGCATCATCTTTTTGCCAGGTGGCTGGATATGGGTGATGATCAGGTCGTTCGAGCCCGTGCCTACAGCGACTTCATTTTTGGTCACGTTGATCTGACCTGGCTGGAGGGTGTCGCTGTCAGTGAGTTGTACCGCGCCAATTTTATAGCGTTCCGCCCCGAGCTCGGTCCAGGGGCCGGGCGCTGGTGTGTATCCGCGGATCATGCGGTCGATGGCGAAGTCCGGCTGGTTCCAGTTGATCCTGGCATCGTCTTTGGTGATTTTTGCAGCGTAGGTCGGTTCTCCGCTTTGTGGCATCGGCTGCAGTGCGCCGGTTTCGAGCCCATCCATGGTGGCGACCAAAAGCTCTGCTCCGGAATGAGCCAGCGAAGTTAGCAAGGTGTCAGCTGTGTCGGTGGGCTTAATCTGCTGGGTCAGGGTGCCCAGAATTGGGCCGGTGTCTAGCCCTTCCTCGATGCGAAAAGTGGTGGCGCCGGTGATGTCATCGCCAGCGACGATCGCGGCCTGCACTGGGGCCGCTCCGCGCCACGCAGGAAGCAGCGAAAAGTGCAGGTTAACCCAGCCGTGCGGCGCGATGTCCAGCAGATCCTTCGTCACGAGGTTTCCGTATGCCACAACGGGTATGCAGTCCGGCTGTAGCTCTTCCAAGCGCGCGCGAATCGCCTGTCCATCTTCCGTGTCCGGCTTCAGGCTCGTGGGTTTATGCACTTCGATACCGTGCTCCGCTGCCAGTGCTGCCACTGGTGAAGGGTGCAGTGTCCGCCCCCGACCTTTGCGAGCATCAGGCCGGGTAATAACAGCGATGACCTCATGATCTGAGTCAATCAGCCGCTGCAGCGCGACAGTGGCGGGTTCTGGAGTTCCCGCGAACACTAGTTTCATTTGTTGAACCACTCCGAATTTCGAATCTCCGCCATTGCTTCCTTGCGCAGCTCAGGAGTAAGGCGCTGCAGGAATAGCACGCCGTCTAAGTGGTCGGTTTCGTGCTGCACACACCGTGCTAACAGGCCCTCGCATTCAAAGGAAACAGACTCGCCTGCCTTATCGACGCCACTGACCCGCACCTTCTCGTACCGCTCCGTATCTTTGGATATGTCCGGAATCGACAGGCAACCTTCAGCCCCCACCTGCGTTTCCTCCCCGATCGCTTCCCATACCGGGTTCACGACATGTCCTCGCGAGCCTTCGGTGACGTGGGAGCAATCGTAGACAAAAACCCGTCGGGTAACGCCTACCTGGTTGGCGGCCAGGCCAACACCCTGGTACTCGTCCATGGTTTCCAACATGTCGTCAATGAGTGTGGCGAGGGACTCATCAAAATCGGTCACCTCGTCGGCCCGGGTTCGAAGCACCGGGTCGCCGAACATGCGGACTGCACGAACTGTCACGTTACGCCTCTTTCACTATTGGTATAGAAGTCTCTGGTGGTCATCTTAGCCACTAGCCGATATTGATTGGATCGACCTGCACCCTTAGTGGCGCGGTCTCCTTCAGCGCTGCACGCGCCACGAGGGCAACTCGGAGCGCCTTACCAAGTTCCGCCCGGGGACCGAGTGGTGTTCGAATGAGGTATCGCTGTGCTGGGCCCCAGGCGTTCTCGTCGTATTCTCCTGGCAGCGTTACTCCCATTGGCAAATCAACTGGTCCCAGCAATTGGGCGTTCTGTGGCAGCTCGACAAGTTCCAAGAAGGACTCGACTGCCCGCACTGGACCATCGACGACGGCCATATGGACGGTTGGCGGAAGCTCCACCTCCTTGCGTTGATAGAGCTCCATTCGCGCAGCCCACACGGGATCCCACCTAATAAGTGCTTGCGTAGCTCGCAGCGTTGTCTCCGCCGTGACAACTACCCGACCACCCTTGCTAGCGGGCAGTACCAGAGAGGCCGCGGCGAACCATTTGGCCAGCGTGTCTTCCATGGCACGCAGATCTGGCCTGCTGAGCAGCGCCCACGGATCAACTAAGACAGCGGCCCCATACCTGCCACGTGGTTCTGCGCCAGGGGTGGCCACCACTATCGCAGCCTGGTCAGGAACTTCATCAATGATCTTCGCGCCGCCGGAGTTCACTACCCGCACCCCGGGAAACGCCCGGCCAAGCTCTTCGGCAGTTCTATCACTGCCAAACACCATTGCACGCAGCTTTGAAGAACCACAGTTGCTGCAGCGAAACGCAGCTTCTGGGCGTCCACACCACCTGCACGAGACCATGCCCGGCTGCTGACTGTCCCCCTGCGGTATCGCCAATGGTCCGTTGCAGGATCGGCACCGGGCAGATGTTCGGCAGTTGCCACAGGACAGGCTAGGTACGTAGCCTTTGCGCGGAGAAACGACCAGTACCGGCAGATCGGCCGAAATGGCCTCCCGAATGGCTTCGAAAGCCACATGAGGAATTCGGGACTGCTTCGCTAGCGGGTCACGGGCCAACTCATGCTCCCCGATTCCCTGTACCCGTGGCATGCGCAGTCGGATGGTATCTCGTTCCGGCGCAATATCGTGGGCCCATCCGGTCTCCACCAAGAGCTGGGATTCTGCACTGCGCGCATGTCCGCCGAGTAAGACGGCGCAGCCGTGTTGGTGGCTTCGCGTGGTAATCACCTCGCGGGCATGGACATATGGTGCGCGGGGATCGACCAAGTTCTCATCGTGATCGAACATCACAACTGCCAAACGCAGATTATGCACCGGGGCGAAGGCCGCGCTGCGTGTGCCCACGACAATCCTGGATTGGCCGTGGAGAACTGACAAGAAGCGACGGTACCGTGCTTGTGGCCCCAGTGCCGCCGTCAGCGTAGTGACTTGTTTGGCGGCGACGATTTCCCGCAGCGCGCTTTCCACAAGGTCGACATCTCGCTGATCGGGAACCACGATGAGTACCCCACCGCCATCGATTGCCGTCTTAACTGCGAGGGCGGCCACGCTTCGCCACCACGGCACCCCAGGGCAGATCTGCCACGCTGCGCGGGCCGCAGCGCCATCCAACACCGCGTCCACGAAGGATTGTCCGTTGGCATACAGTGCCCAGTCCGAAAGATCCGGCTCCTGGGCTTGGCCGAGCTCCTCCCACGCCGAGGTAGTATCCGCAGACTCCGCGCCTGCGTGCCTCGCTGGAATCGCCGCGCGAATTAAATCAGACCGGGTTCCCGCATAGCGATCGCACAGCGAATCAATAAGCTGCGCCGTCGCAGGAGGATAGACGATGTCAGTTGAGATCACCCGCTCTAGCCAACTCAGTCGGCCGGGGTGATCGCTTTCGGGAAGGCGTTCGAGCAGGATGGCGTCGACAAGCCTGCCACTAAACCTGATGCGTAGCCGCACGCCGGGCTGGGCGGCCTCGTCTTGCTCGGTGTCGACCAGGTAGTCGAAGGTGCGATCCAAGTGTGCGAGCCCGAGCAATGGCAAAACCCGCGCCACAGGCAAATGTGTTGCTGGCGTGCGGGTTTTCATGACCAATTATGTTACCCCAGAGCCGCAGCGCGCAGCTGCTCTACTCGGTTGAGCTGCTCCCACGGGAGGTCGAGGTCGGTGCGGCCGAAGTGGCCATACGCAGCAGTCTGGGCATAGATCGGACGAAGCAGGTCAAGCTCGCGAATGATGGCTGCTGGGCGCAAGTCGAAGACCTCAGACACCGCTGCTTGGATGGCCTCATCAGTCAAGCCCTGGCGTGCCGTACCGAAAGTCTCCACGTACAGACCCACTGGAGTTGCGCGGCCGATTGCGTAGGCAACCTGAACCTCAGCGCGTGCCGCAAGACCAGCCGCCACGATGTTCTTAGCCACCCATCGCATGGCGTATGCGGCAGAGCGGTCCACCTTGCTTGGATCCTTGCCGGAGAATGCACCACCGCCGTGTCGGGCCATGCCACCGTAGGTGTCCACAATGATCTTGCGCCCAGTTAGACCAGCATCGCCCATTGGGCCTCCAAGGATGAAGGAGCCGGATGGATTGACCAAAAGCTTGAGCTCATCGGTGACAAATGCCTCCAAGCCAGCGTCCTTGATCACCCAATTGAGGACATGCTCCTGGAGCTGTTCGCGTAGCCATTCCTGCGTGGCTTCAGGGCCATGCTGAGTAGAAATGACCACGGTGTCCAGGTACTTCGGCTGGTCATCGGCATCGTAGGCGAAGGTAACCTGAGTCTTGCCGTCTGGGCGGAGATTAGGGACGATGCCTTCCTTGCGCACTTGCGTCAGGCGACGAGCCAACCGGTGAGCCAACGCGATTGGTAGCGGCATAAACTCATCGGTCTCGTTGGAGGCGTAGCCGAACATCAGGCCCTGGTCACCGGCGCCGGCACGAGAGTCCTCGTCTTCTACTTCCCCGTCGCGAATCTCTAGCGACTGGTCCACACCGGCGCCGATCTCCTGGGACTGCTCACCGATAGCCACAGTCACGCCACAAGTGGTGCCGTCAAAGCCCACCTCGGAGCTAGTGAATCCGATCTCGCGCAGCTTTCGGCGCACCAGCACCGGGATCTCCACGTAACCGGAGGTGCGAACCTCACCCACGATGTGGACGAGGCCGGTGGTGACCACCGTTTCAACGGCGACGCGAGCATTCTTGTCGACGGTCAGCAGTGCATCGAGGATCGTGTCCGAAATGGCATCACAAATTTTGTCCGGATGCCCCTCGGTGACAGATTCGCTAGTAAACAGGCGGACCGCGGAGTGTGCGTTAGTCAAGGTGCTTCTTTCAAAAGGTCATGAGATATTATCGAGTGAAACCAACAATAGACCAAGCTGTCTAAAATGGCAAAACCTACAGCTCACTAGCGGCATCTAGAATCGCAGCGGCTACCTCGAATTTCGAACCGGCAGGTACCTCCCTGGGCTCTTGACCTGGCGCAAGCAACCAGCCCGCATTGTCCAATTCGCCAAAGACCTTGCCATGCCCGACCTGGTTCAACATCAACAGATCACAGCCCTTGCGCTTCAGCTTTGCTTGCGCCAACTCAAGCGGATCCTGGGTGTCCGAGCCAGTCTCCGCTGCAAATCCAATGATCACGCACTCACCAAGTTCGCCCTTCGTACGGCGCTCGACAGTCGTTGCCAAGATGTCCGGGTTCTCCACCAGATGAATGGCGTTCAGGGCGGCGTCGTCATGCCCCTTCTTGAGCTTTGCATTGGCTTCGGTCTCCGGCCGGAAGTCCGCTACCGCAGCCGCCATAATGATCAGATCCGCATCGGTAGCCCGCTTCTCGACGGCCTCAGCCATCTCACGCGCTGACACCACCTTCACAATCTCCGCACCGCAAGGGGTATCCAATTCGTCGGTATTTCCGGCAACAATAGTGACGTGGGCGCCGCGCTGCGCCGCTACCTCGGCTAATGCGAAGCCTTGGCGTCCAGAGGAGCGATTGCCCAGAAAGCGAACTGGATCGAGATTTTCTTGAGTGCCACCAGCGGTAATCAATACGCGCTTCCCCTCGAGATCTCGGCTATAGCCTCCAGTCTGCAAAGCGGTGAGGGCGAGATCGGCAATCTGCTGGGGCTCGGGAAGCCGTCCCGGTCCGGAGTCTTTGCCGGTCAAACGACCATGGGCAGGGTCAAGAACCGTGACTCCCCTATCCCGAAGCGTAGCTACATTGGCCTGAGTTGCCGGGTGCATCCACATTTCCGTATGCATTGCCGGGGCTACGACCACGGGGCATGTCGCTACCAAGCACGTAGCGGTGAGGAGATCATCCGCTCGTCCGGCCACCAAACGAGCCATGAGATCAGCAGTAGCAGGGGCGATGACCACTAGATCGGCTTCTTGGCCGATGCGCACATGCTGAACTTCATCGACTGCGTCGAAAACTGTGGTCGATACCCGGTTGCCCGATAGCGCCTCGAACGTGGCGGCTCCGACAAAGTTCAATGCGGAGGGCGTAGGAACCACAGTCACACTGTGGCCTTGCTCTTTAAGAATTCTGACGAGCATACACGCCTTGTATGCGGCAATACCGCCCGCAACGCCAACGACTATCTTCAAGGAATCTTTCACACCCTAGACGTTAGCGGAATGCAGACAAATGGGGGCCATAAGCCGACATACAAGAACCCGGCCCTTGCGCACAGTGCGCAAAAGCCGGGCATTGACAACCTAAGAGTGGTTAGCCTTCTTCGTGATCCAACATGCCGCGGTTAATCTCACGCAGTGCGATAGACAGTGGCTTTTCCTGTGGCTCTGGAGTTACCAGTGGACCCACGAATTCGAATACGCCTTCGTCCGCCGTCTGGAAGTAGCTGCTAATCTGGCGAGCTCGCTTCGCAGCGAAGATCACCAGAGCGTACTTGGACGATACCTTGTCCAACAATTCATCGATCGGTGGATCGGTAATACCCACTGGCTGGTCAAATACGGCAGCAGTGGTGGCGTTTTCGTTGCTCACTTGGTTCACTAACACCTTTTCAAGGTTTGATATTTACATGAAGTTCAATGCGGGCTTTCATTCTAGCCAGCAAGATGGGTTTTCCCTAATCCTTCATAAGGATTGCGGAGATCGCCTGAACCGCCTCGTCGACATTGTCATTAACAACAATGTGATCGAACTCTTGCTGTGCTGCAAGCTCAGCGCGAGCCGTTTCGAGCCGACGCGCGATTACTTCTTCGGCTTCAGTTCCACGTCCAGTCAAACGCTCGACTAGCACTTCCCATGAAGGTGGTGCGAGAAAAACGGTTTCTGTTTCAGGCATAGCCTTGACTACATTGCGAGCGCCAGCCAAGTCAACCTCGACCAAGACCGGACGCCCAGCTTCCAGGGCTTCCAGCACCGGTCCAGCTGGAGTACCCGAGCGCTGCAAACCGCCGTGAATATCTGCCCATTCGAGCATCTCACCGCGGTCAATATGCTGCTGGAACTCCTCGGACGAGACATAGAAATAGTCGCGTCCGTGGACTTCACCTGGCCGTGGCGCACGGGTAGTCATCGACACAGAAAAGTAAAGACCAGGAACTTCTTCCCGAAGGCGATGAACCACCGTCGATTTTCCGACGGCAGAGGGGCCTGCCAATACGACCAGATTGCCCCGATGGTTATCGCCGCTCATTAGGATTAGTCGTCCTCGGAGAAACCGAAGCGCTCGAGGAGGGCGCGACGCTGACGGTCACCGAGGCCACGCAGACGACGGGTCTGAGCAATCTCGAGCTCCTCCATGATTTCCTTAGCCTTGACCTTGCCCACCTTTGGCATAGCCTCGAGCAGTGCAGAAACCTTGGTCTTGCCGATGATCTCGTCGGCCTGAGCCTGATCGAGAACTTCCTTCAGGTTGGTGCCACCGCGCTTGAGCTTTTCCTTCAGCTCTGCACGTGCCTTACGGGCTTCAGCCGCCTTGGCGAGGGCTTCTTTGCGCTGCTCGTCAGTCAACTTTGGAAGGGCCACGGGTTCCTCCGATTAATATAGGTTTTCATTGTTAAAGCATCTTGGATGCCGATTTTACTCGTCGCCAGCACTGGGTGTTCACCTGCAGTTTCCGGCGAGCTTCGATCAGTCTAGCACTATTTGGACAAAAGCCGTGGTGACACCCGCATATCCGCATGTCATGTTGATATCACCAAAAAACAATGACCTGGGGTTTTCCCAGGTCATTTGTGAACTTTAAGGATTTATTAATCCAGGGAAATCCTGGGCTGCAGATTGGGCAGCTTCGCGCAGTGCTGCTACATCAGGTCCTGCCTTGAGAACACCGCGGGAGATGTTAGGAATCGCCAAGGCCTCCACGCCCGCAGCCAGACGCGCAACGTCGGCAGCAGTTCCGCCTTGGGCACCTACGCCCGGCAGAAGCACGGAGCCGTTGAGTTTGGACAGACTTGGGGCTGATTCCAGCGTTGCCCCGACCACCACTCCGAAGTTGCCCGGTACCCCAGCATTGCCGTGGATGGCGTTGAGGGAAGCGACCTCATCCACCACTTGCTGGGCTACTGATGTGCCGGCATCATTGCCGTTGGATTGGATGGTGACACCCTCCGGGTTTGAGGTCGCAGCTAAGACGTACACACCTTTTCCGTGCGACTGAGCTAACTCGAAAGCTGGGCTTAACGCGCCGACCCCCAAGTATGGGGACACGGTCACAGCATCGCAGACCAGCGAAGATTCCGGGTGGAGCCAGGCCATGGCGTAGGCTGCCATGGTCGATCCGATGTCGCCCCGCTTGGCGTCGGCAAGCACCAGCGCGCCCTTCTCTCGCAGCGCACCCATGGTTTCTTCCAAAATGGCGTAGCCACGAGAACCGTACGCTTCAAAGAACGCCACCTGAGGCTTCACCACGGCCACGGTGTCTCCAAAAGCCTCTACACAGATGCGAGAGAAAGCGGCAACGCCTTCGGCAGAAACCGGCAAGTTCCACGAGTTCAGCAGCGATGGATGCGGGTCAATTCCGACGCAAAGCCGACCGCGCTCAGCAGTGATGGCCAGCAGTTTACTGCCGAAAGTTTCCATTTACTTCTCCCCTACCGAGTGATCGAGCTCCTGGAGGGCAAGGACACCAAGCTCGCCGGATCGCAAGGCTTCAATGCCCTGGACGGCAGCGGTGACGCCCTGCACGGTGGTGACCAACGGAATACCCGCGTTGACGGCAGCAGCGCGAATGTCGTAGCCGTCGGTACGTGCTCCAGCGGTGCCAGCTGGGGTATTGAGGATGAGATTGACGTCGCCGGCGTTGATCATGTCGACGATCGACTTCTCGTTCTCAGAAGCCTCATGTTGCTTAAGCACGGTTTCGCAAGGCACGCCATTGCGACGCAGCATGCCTGCGGTGCCGGCAGTTGCCAAGATATGGAAACCCAGGGTGGCCAAGCGCTGAATCGGGAAGATCAAGCTGCGCTTGTCGCGGTTAGCGACGGAGACGAATACCGTGCCATCAGTAGGCAATTCACCGAAAGCCGCAGCTTCAGCCTTGTTATATGCCGCGCCGAAGTTATCGGCCAGACCCATGACCTCGCCGGTGGACTTCATTTCCGGACTCAGCAAAGAATCCAACATGGTGCCGTCTGGACGACGGAAACGGTTGAATGGCAGTACTGCTTCCTTGACAGCGATTGGAGCGTCGAGAGGCAGGGATCCACCGTCGTGGTCGGATGGGATCATGCCTTCGGCCTTGAGCTCGGCCAAGGTGGCGCCCAGCATGATGCGGGAAGCAGCCTTAGCCAGTGGCACACCAGTTGCCTTGGACACGAAAGGCACGGTACGCGAAGCACGAGGGTTAGCTTCGATCACGTACAGAATGTCGTCCTTGAGCGCGAACTGTACGTTCATCAGGCCCTTGACGCCGATGCCATGGGCCAGCGCCTTAGTGGACTCGCGAACCTTGTTGATGTCTTCGGCGCCGAGGGTCATTGGAGGAAGAGCACACGCGGAGTCGCCGGAGTGAATGCCGGCTTCCTCGATGTGTTCCATGACACCAGCCAGGTAGACCTCTTCCCCATCGCACAGCGCGTCAACATCGATCTCGATAGCGTTGTCGAGGAAGCGGTCGACGAGCACTGGGTGGTCGGAGGTGATCTCAGTGGCACGCTCAATGTAGTCCTTGAGAGAGGACTCATCGTAGACAATCTCCATACCGCGGCCGCCGAGCACGTAGGACGGGCGAACGAGAACTGGGTAGCCGATATTGTTCGCTACTGCGCGGGCCTCTTCGAAGGACGTCGCAGTACCAAAAGCAGGGGCTGGAAGCTCTGCCTTGCGCAGCACTTCACCAAACTCACCGCGGTCCTCAGCCAGATTGATGGCTTCCGGAGAGGTACCGACCACTGGCACACCGGCATCGCGCAATTGCTGCGCTAGGCCAAGCGGGGTCTGTCCACCGAGCTGGACGATGACACCTGCAACGGTGCCGGACTGGCATTCTGCGTGGTAAACCTCCATGACGTCTTCGAAGGTGAGCGGCTCAAAGTAGAGTCGGTCTGCGGTGTCGTAGTCGGTGGAGACGGTCTCTGGGTTGCAGTTGACCATCACAGTCTCAAAGCCCACGCGGGAAAGCTCTAGGGCAGCGTGCACACAGGAGTAGTCGAACTCAATGCCCTGTCCGATACGGTTCGGGCCCGAGCCAAGAATAATGACCTTGTCTTTTTCGGTCTGTGGAGCGACCTCGGACTCTGCGTTCGGATCAAGCTCGTATGCGGAGTAGTGGTACGGGGTCTTGGCCTCAAACTCTGCGGCACAGGTATCAACGGTCTTGAAGACCGGACGGATTCCGAGGGACCAGCGCAGGCGTCGGATGCCATCTTCGCCGGCAAACTCTGGGCGCAGCGCAGCGATCTGGCGGTCAGACAGGCCCAGGAACTTGGCGTAGCGCATCAACTCTTCATTGAGGAATGGAGCGTCGATAAGGCGCTGGCGGAAATCAACCAGGGTCTGCAGTTCGCCGAGGAACCACGGATCGATGCCGGAAGCTTCGTAGACCTCTTCCACGCTCGCGCCGAGGCGCAGGGCGAGTTCAGCGTCGTAGAGACGGCCTTCGGTTGGGCGCTTGAGGTCTTCGAGCACAGCCTTCACGTCCGTGGCGCGCTCGCCCGCGAACGCCTCGTCCGGCACGGTCCAGAAACCGGCTTGCTTGTTTTCCAAGGAACGCATGACCTTGCCGAGTGCGCTGATGTAGTTGCGACCGAGCGACATAGCTTCGCCGACCGACTTCATCGTGGTGGTCAGGGTGTCGTCGGCACCGACGAACTTTTCAAAAGCAAAGCGTGGGGCCTTCACGACGACATAGTCCAACGTCGGCTCGAATGCCGCCGGCGTCTCGCCGGTGATGTCGTTGGTGATTTCATCCAGGGTGTAGCCGATGGCGAGCTTCGCCGCGATCTTTGCGATTGGGAAGCCAGTGGCCTTCGACGCTAGGGCGGAAGAACGGGACACGCGCGGGTTCATCTCGATGGTGATGATGCGACCGTCGTTCGGGTTGATGGCGAACTGGATGTTACAGCCGCCGGTGTCAACGCCAACCTCGCGGATGATCGCGATGCCCTGGTCACGCATGATCTGGAACTCGCGGTCCGTCAAGGTCATGGACGGTGCCACAGTGACGGAGTCGCCGGTGTGCACGCCGAGAGCGTCAACGTTTTCGATGGAACAGACGACAACCACGTTGTCATCGCCGTCGCGCATGAGCTCGAGCTCGAATTCCTTCCAGCCCAGGATGGACTCTTCAATCAGCACGTTGGCTTCAGGGGATGCAGCCAGACCGCCGCCAGCGATGCGCTCGAGGTCGGCATCGTTGTAGGCCAGGCCGGAGCCGAGGCCACCCATGGTGAAGGATGGGCGAACGACTACGGGCAGACCGAGGTCTTTTACGGCCTCATGGACCTCATCCATGTTGTGGCAGACGCGGGAGCGAGCGGACTCGCCACCAATCTTGGCGACGATGTCCTTGAACATCTGGCGGTCTTCGCCGCGCTGAATAGCTGGAATATCCGCGCCGATGAGTTCTACGTTGTACTTTTCTAGGGAGCCGCGGCGATCCAGTTGGATAGCTGCGTTCAGCGCGGTCTGTCCGCCCAGCGTTGCCAGCACTGCATCGATTGGGTGGCCTTGAGCGATTTCCTTTTCGAAAATCTTCTCAATGTACTCCGGCTGAATCGGCTCCACGTAGGTGTGGTCAGCGAACTCAGGGTCGGTCATGATCGTGGCCGGGTTGGAGTTGATCAGGGTGACGCGCAGGCCCTCCTGCTTGAGCACGCGGCACGCCTGGGTGCCGGAGTAGTCGAATTCACAGGCCTGGCCGATGACGATCGGGCCGGAACCGATGACCAGTACGTGCTTGATGTCGTTACGCTTTGGCATTGTTATCTCCTCGTAGCGGTCGTCGGTTTACTTGGAACCCAGCAGGGCCAGGAACTGGTCGAACAATGGGTTTGCGTCGTGTGGGCCAGCTGCGGACTCTGGGTGGTACTGCACGGAGAAGGCACGGCCGCTCTTGAGTGCAACGCCTTCTACGGTGCCGTCGTTAAGGCAAACGTGGGTGATGTGCGCTGGACCGAATGGTGAATCGAACTCTTGCCCGGCTTCACCTTCCAGCGCAAAGCCGTGGTTCTGGGAGGTGATATCGATACGACCGCTGATCAAATCCTTGACTGGGATGTTGATACCGCGGTGACCGAACTTCATCTTGTAGGTCTTCAGACCCAGGGCGCGACCAAGGATCTGGTTGCCGAAGCAAATGCCGAACAGTGGCACATCGGCGGAGATGATGTCGCCAACGATACCGACCATGGCGTCCGCGGTAGCTGGGTCACCAGGGCCGTTGGAGATGAAGACGCCATCAGGGTTGTACTGCTTAATTTCTTCGAACGGAGTATTGGCAGGAACGACTACAGTGCGGATGCCACGTGCTGCGAAGTTACGCGGAGTCTGAGACTTGATGCCCATGTCGTAGGCCACGACGGTGTACTTGGTCTCTCCTTCTGGCTCCAACACATAAGGCTTATCAGTGGAGACCTCAGATGCCAGGTCGGCACCTGCCATGGACGGCTGGTCTTGCACGATCTTTAGCAGCTCGTCCTCGCTGCGGAGCGCGTCCTCACCGGCGAAAATTCCTGCAGCAATGGAACCATGGTCGCGCAGGTGACGAACGAGTGCGCGGGTATCTACCCCGGAGATTCCGATGATGTTTTGCTTCTTCATTTCATCTGCTAGGGAACGCTCGGAACGCCAGTTAGACACGCGAGCTGCCAAGTCACGGATCACGAGACCGGCCACCCAGATGCGGTGGTCATGGGACTCGTAGTCTTCATCGTTCCAACCGGTATTGCCGATCTGCGGCGCAGCGGCGACCACAATCTGTCGGTGGAAAGATGGGTCGGTCATCGATTCTTGATAGCCAGTCATGGCGGTGGTAAATACGGCCTCACCGAGGGTGGTGCCGGTTGCGCCGAAGCCGAAGCCGGTAAAGATCCGGCCGTCCGCGAGCACCAGCTTTGCAGGTACGTCGTTGAACACAGTGGAGCCTTTCACTAATTCGATATTATTCATTATATTGCAAATTATACAGTGTTGGGCTCTGCAGCCTTGCCCTCAGCACATGTTACGTGGCCACGCAGGATCGTCGTGGTCACCTTGGAATGGAACTCCATTCCCTCATACGGCGTGTTTTCCGCCTTCGAATCCATCTCTTCGCCACGGGCAACCCAGGTGCGCTCAGGATCAACCAGGGTCAGGTTGGCAGGCTCCCCGACCGCAATTGGGCGGCCGTGACCAGGCAGGCGCACAATCTCGGCGGGGCGCTCGGACATGACCTTTGCTACCCATCGCCAGTCAGCGAGTCCAGAGCGCACGAAAGTGTCCGCAATGATAGACAGCGAGGTCTCGAGGCCGAGCATGCCCGGTCGCGCATGCTCAAATTCGACGCACTTTTCTTCAGAACCATGCGGAGCGTGGTCAGTAGCCACACAGTCGATGGTTCCGTCGAGGAGTGCTTCTCGCAGTGCAGCAGTGTCGTGGTCTTCGCGCAGCGGAGGATTCACTCGGTACACGCCGTCGTAGGATTCCAACAGCTTGTCCGTGAGGATGAGGTGGTGTGGGGTGACTTCAGCAGTGATTGGAATGCCCTGCGCCTTGGCCCACTTCACCAGCTCTACCGAGCCGACCGTAGACAAGTGACAGATGTGCATGCGGGTGCCGTAGTCGCGAGTAAGGAGCGAGTCGCGAGCGACAATGGATTCCTCCGCGGCACGTGGCCATCCTCGGAGCCCGAGTCGCGCTGCGGTCTGGCCCTCGTGTGCAGGTGCGCCGTCGGAAAGCCGCAAGTCCTCGCAGTGCTGGGCAAGCAGAACATCCTGGCCCTTTGCATACTCAATGGCGCGTCGCATGATCATCGGGTTGTCCACGCACTTGCCGTCGTCGGAGAACATGCGCACCTTGGCGGCCGAGCGGGCCATCATGCCGAACTCGGTGATTTCCTTACCTTCAAGTCCCTTGGTGATAGACCCGATGGGGTGGACGTCGCACAGGCCGATGGCCTGGGACTTGAGCCACACGGACTCGGCGATGGTGGGCTGATCCATGACTGGGATGGTGTTGGCCATGGTGAACACAGCCGTGAAGCCACCCTTGGCAGCAGCGGCAGAGCCGGTAGCCAGGGTCTCGGTGTCCTCGCGGCCGGGTTCGCGCAGGTGAACGTGCATGTCTACCAGGCCTGGGAGCAGGATCTGGCCATGTCCATCGATCTCGCGATCCGCAGACACTTCCAGCGATGCGCCCATCTGAGTGATCACGCCGTCCTCGATGAAGACGTCAACGAGGTCTTCGCCGTAAGGCTTTACATTCTTCAGAAGCAGGGATTCGGACGCTGCCGGGGCCAGCTGGCCAGTTTCAGGGAAGTTCATGATTAGCTCTCCGTCCCAATCAAAGTGGTAAACAGCACGGCCATGCGCACGTGCACACCGTTGCTGACCTGTTGCAGCACTGCCGTCTGCGGGCCGTCTGCGACGTGGTAGTTCATTTCCATGCCACGAAGCATGGGGCCAGGGTGCATGACGATGGCATCCTCGCGCATCGACGCTGCGCGTGCCTTCGACATGCCATAGAGCGTCGCGTACTCGCGGTGCGACGGGAAGAATCCGCCGTGCATACGCTCCTGCTGAACGCGCAGCATCATGACGACGTCGGCGTCCTTGATCTCATCGTCCATCTCGTAGCTGACGCGAACTGGCCAGTTTTCCACTCCGGTAGGCAACAACGTCGGTGGCGCAACGAGCACGACTTCGTTGCCAAGAGCTGCGTGCAGCTCGACATTGGAGCGCACCACGCGTGAATGCAAGCAGTCACCCACGATGACTACCTTCAGGCCGGTCAGTCGGCCGAGGCGTTGGCGCATCGTCACGGCGTCGAGAAGCGCCTGCGTGGGGTGCTGGTGTGCCCCATCGCCGGCGTTGATGATCGACGGGCCGTTTGGTCCCAGCCACTGCGCGACCTGCTGCGCCGCGCCTGACGACGGGTGTCGCATCACAATCGCGTCGGCGCCTACCGCAGCTAGTGTTGACGCGGTGTCCTTGAGAGACTCGCCCTTCTTCACTGAGGAGCCGGAGGCGGAGACGTTGATGACGTCTGCGCTCATCCATTTGCCGGCGGTTTCGAAGGAAGAACGGGTACGGGTGGAGTTCTCGTAGAACATGGTGAAGATGGTGCGGCCACGCAGGGTGGGCAGCTTCTTCACCTCGCGTCCTTCGAGCGCTGCCCGGAATTTGTCTGCCTCATCGAGCAGGCCAATGATTTCGTCTTTGCTGAGGTCGGAAATGCTCAGGAGGTGCTTCATGTGTTAGCTCTCTCGCTTGATAAAGACACCGTCGTGACCGTCGATTTCCGACAGTCGAACGTTAACGTCTTCGTCTTTTGAAGTGGGGAGGTTTTTGCCAACGTAGTCGGCGCGGATCGGCAGCTGGCGGTGTCCGCGGTCAACGAGCACTGCAAGCTGGATGTTTGCCGGGCGCCCCTCGTCGCGGAGGGCGTCGAGTGCGGCGCGGATGGTACGGCCCGAGAAGAGGACGTCGTCAACGAGGATGACGATTGCGTCGTCGATGGTCTCGGGTATCACGGTGGGTAGCAGCGCGCGATGCGGTTTGGATCGCAAATCGTCGCGGTACAGCGTGATGTCTAGCGAGCCGGTGGGTACTGTCACCCCCGAAAACTCTTCGATCTTGGCAGCCAGGCGCTGCGCAAGGGGCACGCCTCCTGATGGAATGCCAAGGAGAAGCACGCGGGATTCGCCTGCGTCTAGTGCCGTTTTCTCAATAATCTGGTGCGCGATTCGCGCCACGGTTCGGCCGACGTCTGCTGCGGACAGCAATTCGGTTTCCATGGTGTCGCTCATCGTGACCTCCTTCCCCGCCTCTCTGTGCGGACCATTAAAGGATGTCTCTATGCTGGTATGACAACAGCCAACTTTAGCATCGGTTGGCGTCCCGGACCGAAAGGCACGATCGATGAGCTACACCACCACGCAGTTTCTGCCCTTCGATCGCGATACTGTCTGGACCTATCACACCCGTTTGGGTGCCGTCGCCCGCCTCACTCCCCCGTTTCTACCAATGACGCCGGTGCGTCAGGCAGCCAGCTTGGCCGATGGCACAACGGTATTTGCCCTTCCTGCCGGACTCAAGTGGATCGCACGCCACGACATCACCGCTTATCGACGCGGCCGCCAGTTCGCCGACGACTGTGTCTCGGCGCCCATCAAGGCACTCGCCCACTGGCGCCACGTGCATCGCTTCGAAGATGCCCCAGGAGGAACGGAGCTGACAGATGTCGTGGACACTCGTGTTCCACGCGCCGCACTTCGGGCTTCTTTTGCCTATCGGCAGCGCCAGCTCCTTGGCGATCTCACCTCGGCCGCTCGTATTAATCCCACTGCTATAACCGTCGGAATCACTGGCTCTCGCGGGCTGGTCGGCCGAGCTTTAACGGCCTTTCTGTCCACGCTTGGAGTCGAAGTTGTCCAACTCACCCGCGAGCGGGCCAAACCAGGCCAACGGCTCTGGAACCCCACCTCGCCAGACCCGCAGCTTCTCGACGGCCTAAACGCTGTCATCCACCTCGCCGGAGAACCCATTCTCGGTCGTTTCAGCGACTCCCACAAGAAGGCGCTGCGAGATTCCCGCATCGAACCGACCAAGAAACTTGCCGAACTCGTCTCCACCAGCCCCACCTGCCACACGTTTATCTCAGCATCTGCCATCGGCTACTACGGCCCGAAGTGCGGAACGGATGAACCAGTCGATGTTCACGCTGGTCCCGGCGAAGGTTTCCTCGCTGACGTGGTAGCCGACTGGGAAGCTGCTGCAACGACCTGCACTAAACGAACAGTGCTCATGCGTACCGGCATGGTGCTATCTGGGCGCGGCGGAGCGTTGCCGGTGTTCAAGGCATTGTTTTCTACCGGACTTGGTGGTTCCCTTGGCACCGGCGAGCAGTGGATGTCGTGGGTGAGCATTGACGACCTCGTCGATGCTTATGCTGCCGCGCTTTTCAATGACTCTTCCGGACCTGTCAATGCGGTCTCCCCCCACCCGGTGCGCAACTCTGAGTTCGCGGAGCTGCTCTCCAAGGAGTTGCGTCGGCCAGCTTTGGTCAACATACCGAGCATTGGTCCAAAGCTGCTGCTGGGCAAAGAAGGCGCGACTGAGTTTGCGCTCGCGGACCAACGTGTCGCGACGTCGCTGCGAGATCTGCGCCATCCCCATCTCGCGCAGGCACTGGGGCATGAATTGGGTGGCGACCATGCTTGATCGCATTGCAGACTTCTTTTCGGCAGAAGGCTTAGAGTTCGTCCGAGACGAAAGATCGGTGTCCACCGGATTCGAGGACGTGGCGATCACGGTTTTTGCCACGGCAGAAAATCTGCTGGTCAGCGCTCGGTTCCGTGATTCATGGCGAAATCTCGTCGCCGTCAACGAGTGGAATGCCCACCACGTCAGTCCGACCGCATTCGTGGTGGACGGCGATCTCTATTTCAAACAGGGTCTCGCGTTAGCCGAGGATCTTGACGACAATCAACTCGGATTCTTCCTTTCCGCCACACTCGGCGCAATCGGATCCGCTTGCGAATGGTTTGCCCAATGGAAGTAACATATCCCCGACTCCTCGCTGCAGCCCGAACGCTAGGAGTGCAGCTCACTCCGACGCCCACAGCGCGACTATGGGTGGCGAACCTCAACGACTGCCTCGTGCAGTTTCTATCGCTGCCATCCAGCATCGTGCTGCGCATGGATCTTCCCGAAGTGAGCATCCCGGCCTGTAACGACACCAACGCCTCGCCGCTCTTCGTGTCCGCAGCGCTTATCGACGCCCCTGCGCCGCTCACTCGGTTGGAATACAACTTTCCCACCGCGGCGGGTCTCACCGATCACCAGCTAGAGCATCTGCTGAAGACCGGACTCGACCATCTTTTTGCTGCTAGGAAGCAGCTACTCTAGCCTTTTCCACTTCGACATCGAAGTCGGCTGCTGGCCACTCGAGATTCTTGCTGCGGAGGGCATCAAGCAGCAGGAATTTCACTACCATGCGGGCATAAGGCTTATTGTCGCTCGGGACGATGTACCACGGAGCAACGTCAGTGCTGGTCTTTTCAAAAGCGATCCGGTAAGCCTCTTGGTATGCGTCCCAGTGCCCGCGTTCGTCAACGTCACCCGGATTGTACTTCCAGTACTTGGTTGGATCTTCCAGGCGCTCGGTGAGGTTTTCTTTCTGGAACTCTTTGGAGATATGCAGAAAGACCTTGATGATCGTGGTGCCACCGTCGACGAGTTCCTTCTCAAACTCATTGATGGCATCGTAGCGCCGCTCGATTTCCTCCGGACTGGAAAGTTCGTGCACGCGATGGACGATGACATCCTCGTAGTGCGAACGGTCGAAGATCCCGACCTTGCCCGGACCTGGCAGGGCTTTGCGGATGCGCCACAGGAAGTCGTGCGAGAGTTCTTCCTTGGTTGGTTTACCAAAACCAGTGATGTGCACACCTTGCGGATCTAATGGATCCAGGGTGTGTTTCACCACGCCGCCCTTGCCAGAAGTGTCCATACCCTGCAGAACGATGAGAATGTTTCCGGGATTGTTGCCCGAGCGGAAATTCGCGTAGAGCTTTTCCTGCAGTTCTCGTAGCTCCGGCTCGATCTCAGCTACCTGACGTTCAATGTTTTCTTTCGACGCCTTGAACCCCGGGGTGCTGGTCGGGTCGATGGTTGGATCTACGAGAGCTTTGGCCTCGGCAATTGTAAAAGTACTCATGCCAGGCCAGTGTAGTGGATCTGGACTAAGCCTGATCCTGATTTAGCTCGTCAGTTTCGACTGAAACGGCTTCAGCTGGGACAGTTTCCTCAGAAAGTTCTTCCTGGGAATCCTCCGTTGGCTCTTCCGCCGTGATTTCGGCAGTGGAATCGTCGGAGTGATTCATGACGTCGTCAAGCACTGCGTTGATGTACGGCGGTGCCACATCGGTGGAATATTCAGAAGCTAGCTCGATGCCCTCAACCACGGCGGTCTTACGCGGAACCTCGGCGTTGAACAGCAACTCCCAGGTAGACACGCGCAAGATGGCGCGGTCAACAGCAGGGATGCGAGGCAGCGTCCAATCCTCGGCGAGAAAGCGCGCGATCGTTTCATCGATCCGATCCAACTCGAAGGCAACGCCACGCACGATTTCTTGCGTGTACGGAGCCACCGGTGCCACGGGAGGTTCCGGGAGGCGAGCGAGCTCGACGCGGTCCTCGATCACAGCGATCGGATCGACGTCGCGAGCCTCAGCCTCGAAGAGAATGTCTACCGCGCGACGTCGCGCCTTGTAGCGCGCGCCGCGACGCTTGAACTTGTCGCTCATTAGTTGTTTACGCGGGACAGGTAAGAGCCGTCGCGAGTGTCAACCTTGACGATGTTGCCCGTCTCCAGGAAAAGCGGAACCTGAATCTCGGCACCGGTTTCGAGGGTTGCTGGCTTGGTGCCACCGGTAGAGCGGTCACCCTGCAGGCCTGGATCGGTGTGTTCAATCTTCAGGTCAACAGAGATAGGCAGTTCAGCAAACAGTGGCTCACCTTCGTGGAAGGAGACCTGAACGACCATGTTTTCCAGCAGGAACTTTGCACCATCTCCCATGAGATGCGGAGCGAGCTCAATCTGCTCGTAGTTCTTTGCATCCATGAGGACGTAGGAGGTGCCGTCGAAGTACAGGTAGGTCATGTCGCGGCGATCAACGCTTGCGGTCTCAACCTTGACACCGGCATTGAAGGTCTTGTCGATGATCTTGCCCGAGACAACATCCTTGAGCTTGGTGCGAACGAAAGCTGGGCCCTTACCCGGCTTCACGTGCTGGAACTCAATGATCTGGTTCAGCTTGCCTTCCATCTTGAGGACAAGGCCGTTCTTAAAGTCAGCGGTAGTCGCCACGAATTTCTCCCTCTATAGGTCTTAACCCGTACATCCTACAACACGATCAGTTCCTTATTCATAATGGTGATAATCTCAGGCGCGCCATCCCTGATGATGAGCGAATCCTCAATGCGTACTCCCCCCACTTCAGGAACATAAATGCCGGGCTCGATCGTCAGCGTCATGCCAGATTCGAGTACGCCTTCGCCAGTCTGAGCTGCATAAGGTGCCTCGTGCACGTCCAGCCCGATTCCGTGACCGGTGGAATGTACAAAGTAATCCTCATAGCCGCCCGCGGTGATGATGTCGCGGCATGCCTTATCGACGTCCACCAGCGCCGTTCCCGGGGTCGCAGCTTCAATACCTGCCAGCTGCGCCTGACGAACAAGCTCGTAGATTTCCCGCTGCTGCTCCGAGGGCTCACCCACCATGAACGTACGGGTCATGTCCGAATTAAAACCCCGGTCATGAGCGCCGAAGTCGATGGTGAGCAAATCACCGTCGCGAATGATCCGATCGCCCGCGCCGTGGTGTGGCTTGGCGCTGTTCGGACCGGAGGCCACGATGGTATCGAAACTTGGCCGTTCGGCTCCCGACTTACGCATCAAGTACTCGAGTTCCGCGGCGACATCTCGTTCGGAACGACCACGCAACTCGCCTTGCAGCACAGTTTCCAGAGCACCCGTAGCCAGTGCCGCTACATCACGCAACCGCTGCAGGGAGACAACGTCCTTTTTAAGGCGTAGTTCTTCGATCACACCAGTGACAGGAACGAGAGTCACGTCCTCCCCCACAGCTTCCTGCAGGCGATCAAGTTGCGCAACAGAGACATAATCGGCTTCGAACCCGACACGGCGAGGACCCTCGACAGTGGCGAGCAAAGCTTTGGCACTATTGCGCTCAATAATCACCTCGATATCAGGAACTTCCAGAGCAATCTGAGTGGTGTAGCGACCATCCGTGCACATGGATGCAGACAAATCCTTGGACACCAACAATGCAGCATTCGACCCGGAAAAGTTCGACAGGAATCGAACGTGAGTCAAATGAGTGACCAGCATCGCGTCAATACGCTGCCCGGCGAGTGTGGCAGCCAAGGCACGTCGACGATTAGAAAAGCGAGTATCGGCAAAGGAAGTCATGTGACTTATGATACTTCTTCGACAAAGCTCCGAAGCGCTAATTCATATCCTTTTGTTCCAAGACCTGCGATCACGCCCTTGGCCACCGGTGACAAGTAGCTGTGAGCGCGGAATGGCTCGCGCGCATGCACATTAGAGATATGTACCTCGATGAACTCCACCTCTACGAGAGCGTCTCGCAGTGCGACAGACGTGTGAGTGTAGCCACCTGGATTGATGATGACTTGCCAACCGTTCTCGGCTGCTTCGTGTACCCAGTCAATGAGCTGGCCTTCATGGTTTGACTGGCGAAATTCGACTGCTGCCCCGAGCTCGCGGGCGAGTTCACCGACGCGGGCCTCTACATCAGCGAGCGTCGTATGCCCATAGATCTCCGGTTGGCGCTTGCCCAGACGGTTCAAGTTGGGGCCATTCAAAACTAAGATCATTGATTCATCGCCTCAAATGCTGCACGCAACTGCTCTTTCGTCATGCCTTCAAGTCGCGTCGTCTTGCCGACCTGAGTGATGGCCACAAAACGAATGCCTCCGCCCCGGTTCTTCTTGTCGCGAGTCATTGCCTCGTACAGGGCATCGAAATCACCCTCATAACGGATCGGCAATCCAACACTGGTGATGATATCGAGGTGACGCTGCAGCAATGGGGCGTCGATAAGCCCCTGCTGGTGCGAGAGATGGGCGATGAAGCTCATGCCCACGGCAACCGCATTGCCATGGCGCCAACGGTAGTTTTCGACTAGTTCGACGGCGTGTCCGAAAGTGTGGCCGTAGTTGAGGATCTCGCGCAGGGAACTTTCCTTGAGATCGGCTGCTACGACTCGCGCCTTGACTGCGATCGATCGTTCGATGAGCTCGGGCAGTTTGTCCTCGCCCGATTCGTAGATGCGCAGGATCTCTTCGTCACCGATGAAGCCGGTCTTGATGATCTCGGCAGAACCCGAAATGATTTCTTCCTCCGGCAGTGTCTTGAGGAAATCAAGGTCAACGTACACCGCATGCGGTTCGTGGAACGCGCCCACTAGGTTCTTTCCCGCCGCGGTATTGATACCGGTCTTTCCGCCAACCGCAGCATCGACCATAGCCAGCAGAGTGGTAGGAACTTGTACAACTCGAATCCCGCGCATCCACGCCGAAGCGATGAATCCAGCGATGTCAGTAGTGGCACCACCGCCAAGCCCGACCACGAGGTCGGAACGGCTAAAGTTCTTCTCCCCTAGAAAATCCCAGGCCCGCTCAGCAACGCCGAGAGTCTTACCGTCTTCGGCATCCGGGATCTCGAAAGTGTAGGCCTCGGAAAACTGCGCAGCCAACGCTTCCGCCTGCGAGCGAAGCACCGGTTGATGCACGATGAGAGCCTTGTTCGTTGCGGTCTCAGCAACGCGATCGAGTAGTCCCGCGCCGATATGGACGTGGTAAGAATCCCCTACTGCAATGCTCATTGGTTCTCCAAGTGCGACAAGATTTCAGTGACTATCTTCTGTGGGCTAAGGCCATTCGTACGTGCTTTGAAGCTTGCTACCTCGCGGTACAGCGGTTCACGATCAGTCAATATCTGCTGGTACCGCGCCGCGGGATCCGCAGCTTGTAGTACCGGACGAGAATCATCCTGAGTACGTCGCAGACCTTCCTCGGCAGAGACATCCAGCCAAATGACCTCGAGGTCTGCGAGTAGGTCCCTCGTCTTGGGACTCAGCACGGCGCCGCCACCAAGGCTGATGACGCCGCATCCTTGCAGCGCCTCGGCCACGACTTCTTCTTCAATCTCGCGGAACTTCGGCTCGCCCAGCTCAGAGAAGATCTCGCCGCAGGTTTTGCTGAAGCGCTCTTCGATGATGGCATCGGTGTCAATGAGTTCCATGCTGAGGGCGCGAGCTAGACGACGCCCAATGGTCGACTTACCTGCACCCGGTGGACCTACTAGGACCAACACACGCACTACTTGAACTCCAATCGCTGATTCACGTAGGCCAAGTAGCTCTCGGCGTTCCGCTTTGTTTCCGCCAGACTGTCGCCACCAAACTTAGCCAATACAGCGCGTGCTAGCACCAGGGCGACCATAGCCTCGGCCACCACCCCAGCCGCGGGAACAGCGCACACGTCGGAACGCTGATGAATGGCGCTGGCTGCGCTGCCGTCTTTCATATCGATAGTCTTCAGCGCTCGGGGAACCGTGGAAATAGGCTTCATAGCGGCGCGGACCACCAGGGACTCGCCATTCGTCATCCCGCCTTCCAGACCACCGGCACGGTTACTTTCACGATGAATACCGGCTCCATCACGCACGATTTGATCGTGGGCAGCGCTGCCCCGGCTGCGAGCTTGCGCGAAACCATCGCCCATTTCAACGCCCTTGATGGCCTGGATGCTCATCAGCGCTGCGGCCAACTGTGCATCCAGTCGCTGCTCACCAGACACGTGGGAACCGAGTCCAATGGGTAGACCATGGACTACGACCTCAACCACACCGCCCAGAGTATCTCCAGACTTCTTCGCATCTTCGATCTCCGCGATCATCTTCGCTTCTGCATCTTTGTCGAGGGCACGCACTGGCGAGGCATCGATCTGCTCAAGATCCGCAAAGCTCGGGAGCTCACCCTCGTAGGAATACTCGCCGATTCCGATAACGTGGGAGACAACCTCGACTCCAAGGACCTCCCGTAGGAAACTGCGGGCCAGGGTTGCTGCTGCCACACGGGCCGCGGTCTCGCGGGCGGAAGCGCGTTCCAGCACATTGCGGGCATCTTCGAAGTCATACTTGAGCATGCCCGAGTAGTCCGCATGGCCCGGGCGCGGACGCGTCAGCTGGGCGCCTCGACCGGACTCGAATGCTTTCTGATTCTCTTCATCAGACATATCAACCGCATCAGCGGACATGATCGTGGTCCACTTCGGCCACTCGGTATTGCCGATCATGATGGCAACCGGACTACCCAGCGTTTTGCCTAGTCGTACGCCGGTGAGCAGCGTGACCTCATCGGCTTCAAACTTCATGCGCGCTCCGCGCCCATAGCCGAGGCGACGGCGTGCGAGCTGGGCGGAGACCTCCTCGGATGACAGTGGCACGCCAGCTGGCATGTTCTCTACCATCGCGATAAGGGCTTGGCCGTGGGATTCACCTGCAGTTGTCCATCGAAGCATGCCCAACATTGTCTCATGTGACCGGGTTCATTAGTAGCTGATACCCCCTATTTGGCCACTTGGAAGCACGAACGCCGCTAGCCACGTTGCCACAATCATCGAAGGACCATGTGGCAATGACCGGCGCCGCATTAAAGCACAGCCAGCAACTGTCAATAGCGATGCCAGTGCTATCGCCATGAGAAGAGCGAGAAAATTGCCGGCTAGTGCAACCGTGCCCAAACTCAGCGCCAACTTCACATCTCCACCGCCGATCCCCCGACGGCTATAGAGCGCAGCCCATAACAGGCCACCCCACACGCAGTTCGGATAGCAATAGGCAGCAACAACGGCAGCGGGCAGCGTCAACCAATCTGGCAAACGCCGAAAGCACACGTCAAAACCACAGAGAATAGTCCCCCACAGATATACCCCCATGTAGACAAGAATAATTCAAAACGGTCGTGGCGGGCGAGCCGTTGCCCTTCGAGCAATCTGCCGGAACTAAAACAGTTCGGATTCCAGAGCAGCCCGCATCTCAGGACGCGGGGCCGAATAACCGGTGAACAGCTCAAACTGGGCATACGCCTGGTGGGCAAGCATAACGTGTCCAGCCACACACGGAATCCCCTTCTCCTGTGCCTGGGCAATCAAAGGCGGAGGCCACGGACTGTAGCTGACGTCGAACAACGGGCTGGAAATCTCGAGATGACCAGCAGCGGCTCCGGGCAACGTCGAAATAACCACATCGGCTTTCGGGATCGGCCCTAAGGGGAGCCAATGAGCGTCGACAAGCTCTGCCAGCTCGGCGGTTCGATCGCTGCGGTTCATTACCGTGATGTCGGTGACTCCGCTTTCCCGCAGGGCCCACAGGACTGCGCGTGCGGTTCCCCCGGCGCCAAGGACAACAGCCGAGGTAGGGCTGTCGATTCCTAGTTCGTCTAGAGCGCCCAGGACGCCGAGACAGTCGGTGTTATCGGCCAGCCATCCATCGTCGGTACGCACCAAAGTGTTCGCGGAACCAATTTCTTTGGCCCTGGGAGTTACCGCGTCCGCGAACTCCAAGGCTGCGAATTTGCAGGGCATGGTGACGGAGTATCCCGCATAGTCCCGGGAGATGAGTGCCGGCAACTGCTCGGCGGTGCACTCCTGCTTTTCATAGCTCCAGTCCAGGCCGAGCGCCCGATAACCAGCGGTATGAAGCAACGGAGACAGCGAGTGTTCGATCGGGCTGCCTAATACAGCTGCTTTAGCCATCAGCGCTGGCTATCCAAGACACCGTTGTCGATCGACTTCTGAGTATCCCGCTGGTGATCCTCAAAGGAGCGGTTGAACACCGTGGTGCCGTCCTTATCGATGGTGACGAAGAAGAGCCAATCGCCCTGCGCTGGATTCTCCATGGCCGCAATAGCTTCCATCGAAGCAGCAGAGATTGGTGTCTCTGGCAATCCGTCCTTGGCATAGGTGTTCCACGGAGTCACGCGGGCGCGATCCTGGTCAGTGGTCGCGATTTCCTGTTCCGGCAAACCGTAGTTGACGGTGGAGTCGAATTCGAGTCGCATCGGCTCCTTCAGACGGTTGAGAATAACGCGGGCAACCTTGTCAAAATCACCGCGCGGAGCTTCCCGCTCGACCAAAGAGGCGGCTGTGAGCAGCTCATACGGGCTCAAGCCAATAGCCTGCGAACGCGCGACAATGCCCGATTCCTCATACTGTTTCGCCGAACGCGTGATCAGATCCTGCAGGATCGCTGTGGCATCGTGCTGCGGGTTGATCACGTACTGGCCAGGGATAATGAGGCCTTCCAGCCGCTTCGGATCGTTGCCACGCTTTGCGACGACTTCCCGCGCCCACTCTGGCACGCCGAGCGTCGCCGGATCGGCCGTCGCTGCCACCTGCTCCAGCTGGGCAACCTTGACACAGTTGTTGGAATGCTTGCAGGTCACTTCCTCGATAGTCGAGTAAATGCCCTTTCGGAGCTGACCGCCCACCACTCGTACGTCCGCAAGTGTCTGACCACCCGGGACTTGCAGCAGCTCTACCTTGTTCTGAGGGTTCACCAGAGCCGAGACAGCTTCCTTGGCCGACATTTCCTTTTGTACCCGATAGAAACCAGGAGTGACGTTTGCGGCGGAATCGTTTTGTCCCGCAGCGGCTTGGAATGCACCATTGGACTTGACCACGCCGGCTTCCACCAACTCGGGGCCGAGCTCTGAGATAGTTTCGCCTTCGGCGATTTCGACCATTACCTCTTCACCGTTGCCAGTGCCCTGGTAGTCCATCAAGCTAGGCGGATTGGCTCGCACATAGGCAACATAAACCACCGTTCCAATCAAGAGGAGTAAACACGCGACGAGGACAGCCAGCCCACGTTCACGACGCTTCCGGTACTTAGGTTCCATTCTCATGTCAGCTTTCAGCCCTTTCTAGGTACCGCTGTCGAGCGTCCAACCAGGATTGCAGAATCTCTACTGCTGCCACTTGGTCGATAATCGCGCGGGTTTGCTTCTCCGTCTTGCCAGCTGCGTGCACTGCGCCGAGCGCTGCGACGGTAGTGAGGCGCTCGTCGCCCATCCGGACAATGACATCGCTGCGGCGACGAATGCGGAAAGCAATCTCTTTAGCGTGCTTGACGCTGCTCGAGCCTTGTCCTTTGAGGTCGCGTGGCAGGCCGACAACGACCTCAACAACCTCGTGTTCATCAAGCAGCTCCAAGATGCGCTCGATGTCTTCCTGGTCACGGTCCTTAAGACCGGTCTTACGCGGGATTGTCTCCAAAGGCATGGCTAGGGTTGCCTCTCGATTGGAGTAAGCAACCCCGATCCGGACCGTGCCGACGTCAAGTGCGAGTCGACGCCCGTGCCCTGGATCATCATGTCCAGGAATGTCCGGTTTCACCATGCATCTAACCTATCGTTTCGCTGAATGAATCAGCTGCAGTTTTGCGGGCGTGTCCCTAAAGAGATTCCAATTCCTTCTTGACGGCCTCAAAGCCTGCCTGGAGACCTGCGATGTTGGAACCTGCGCCTTGAGCCATGTCAGGCTTACCGCCGCCACGCCCATCAACGTACTGACCGATGAGCTTGACCAAATCACCGCTCTTGACGCCTCGGGCGATAGCGGACTTCGTCGCTGCAACGATGTACGGCGCCTTGCCCGCTGACTCCGCACCCAGCACGATAACGGCATCCTTGTTGGCGATCTGGCCGCGCATCTCAGTTGCGATGCCGCGCAGCTCGCCAGCTTCGATGCCAGCCGGAAGCTGAACAGCAATAACGTGGAAACCATTGACATCCTGAGCGGACTCAACGTACTTAAGGCTTTGTGCGACCAACTGTGCGCGGCGCATCCGCTCAACTTCCTTTTCGGCAGCCTTGAGCTTTTCGGTGAGCGCCGCGATACGATCCGGCAGTTCCTCCGATGGTGCTTTCAAGGAGGCGGCCAAACCGGCAGCCAGAGCGCGTTCCTTAGACAGGTAGCTGAAGGAATCCAGGCCGGAGTACGCCTCGATTCGACGAACTCCGGAACCGACAGAGCTCTCGCCGAGCACGGCAACTGGACCAATTTGCGAAGAGTGCGCGACGTGCGTTCCGCCACACAGCTCCATGGAGAACGGGCCGCCGATCTCCACCAGGCGCACCTCGTTGCCGTAGTTCTCACCGAACAGCGCCATCGCACCCATGGCCTTGGCCTCAGCCAAAGTGGTCTCGAAGGTGTTGACGGCCCAGTCATTGTCCACTGCTTGGTTCGTGATCTGCTCGATCTGGTGCAGCTGCTCTGGGGTCAGTGCTTCGGTGTAGTTGAAGTCAAAGCGGAGGTAGCCAGGCTTATTCATGGAACCTGCCTGGACGGCCGTCGGGCCGAGCACCTGGCGCAGCGCAGCGTGGATCAAGTGGGTGCCGGTGTGAGCCTGGCGCGCAGCGTGACGCCACTGCTTATCGACGCTCGCAGTCACGGCCTCCAATCCCAGTTGACCTTCTTGGACAACGGCCTTGTGTACCCACAGCTTCTTGCCGATCTTCTGCACGTCTGTGACGTTGAGCAATGCTCCGACAGCACGGATCAAGCCGCGGTCGCCCAGCTGGCCGCCAGCTTCGGCATACATCGGCGTGACATCAAGGATGACCTCAACCTCGTCGCCCTGACCAACAGTGGTCTTCTTTTCACCACCCGAGATCAGTCCGAGGACGCGAGCTTCAGCTTCGAGATTGTCGTAGCCCACGAACTCGGTTGGGTTTTGGTCGACCCACTCGCGGTAGATCGTCAGATCGGCGTGGCCATGCTTCTTGGCCTGCGAATCGGCCTTGGCACGGGCCTTTTGCTCTGCCATCAGCGAGTGGAAGCCCTCTTCGTCCACCTTGAGGCCAGCCTCGGCGGCCATCTCCAGGGTGAGGTCAATCGGGAAACCGTAGGTGTCATGGAGAGTGAACGCCTCGTCACCGGCGATGGTGGTCTTGCCTGCGGACTTAGCTTCGGCAGCAGCGTCCTCGAAGAGCTTGGTGCCGGATTCCAGGGTGTTGAGGAAGGCCTTCTCCTCGTTGACTGCAACAGCCAAAATGCGCTCGCGAGAATCCGCAATCTCTGGGTAGGACGGGGTCATCGTGTCCATGATGGTGTTCATGAACGCTTCCATGGTGGCGCCTTGCGCGCCGAGCAGTCGTGCAGAACGGATAATGCGGCGCAGCAGGCGGCGCAGAATGTAGCCACGGCCCTCGTTGCCTGGAGTGACACCATCGAGGATCAGCATCATGCCGGTGCGGGAGTGGTCCGCGATGACGCGGAAACGAATGTTGTCCTGGTCGTTGGAGCCGTATGTTGCGCCGGTGAGCTTTTCTGCGGTGTCGATGACCGGGCGGAGCAGGTCGGTTTCGTAAACGTTGTCCACGCCCTGTAGCAAGCAAGCGATACGCTCGACGCCCATGCCGGTATCGATGTTCTGCTTCGGCAGTGGGCCGAGGATTTCGAAGTTGTCCTTACCGATGCCCTCGCCACGCTCGTTCTGCATGAACACGAGGTTCCAGATTTCCAGGTAACGGTTGTCGTCAGCCTCAGGGCCACCGTCCTTGCCATGCTCCGGGCCACGGTCGTAATAGATCTCAGAACATGGGCCACATGGGCCTGGTACGCCCATCGACCAGTAATTGTCGGCCATGCCGAGGCGCTGAATGCGCTCGGCCGGAATACCGATCTGCTTGTGCCAGATGTCGGCAGCTTCGTCATCGTCGAGGTAAACAGTGACCCATAGGCGCTCTGGGTCGAAGCCGTAGCCGCCGTCCTCGACGGAGTTGGTCAGCAACGACCAAGCGTGCTTGATGGCACCTTCTTTGAAGTAGTTGCCAAAGGAGAAGTTGCCGGCCATCTGGAAGAAGGTGTTGTGGCGAGTAGTGATGCCCACTTCTTCGATGTCCAACGTACGAACGCACTTCTGGATACTCGTCGCGGTCTCGAAAGGTGGGGTCTGCTGACCCAGGAAGTATGGCTTGAACGGCACCATGCCGGCGTTGACGAAGAGCAGGTTCGGATCGTCGAGAATCAGGGACGCGCTGGGCACGGCGGTGTGTCCGGCGTTAACAAAGTGCTGGGTGAACCGTTCCCGGATCTCATGAGTCTGCACGACAGGTGTTCCTTGCTTCAGGTGGCGAATAAAGTTACGGGACACTACTTTACCCGCTCTCGCCGACCGCTTTTCGACGGCCATAGCTAAATTATCTAGCCAAGTCCCCGAACAATCCTCCGTAAGCGACCCAGAAAGTCATGGAGGCGCTTTTCGGCGCCGTGCGTTGTCGGTTCGTAGTACACCGCTTGATTAAGCTCATCCGGCAGATACTGCTGGGTGACTACGCCTCGTGGGTCATCGTGTGGGTACTGGTAGCCCACAGCATTGCCGAGTTTCTCGGCTCCCGCATAGTGCCCATCGCGCAAATGCGGTGGCACCACCCCGACATTGCCGCGACGGACGTCGGCAAGCGCGCGGTCGATGGCCATATACACCGCGTTCGACTTTGGCGCGGTGGCCAGGTGAACCGTCGCGTGGGCAAGGGTGATGCGCGCTTCCGGCATGCCGATGAAACTTACCGCGTGGTAGGCAGCAATCGCGGTTTGCAACGCTGTGGAATCGGCCATCCCAATGTCTTCACTGGCGTGAATCACTAAGCGCCGAGCGATGAAGCGCGGGTCTTCACCGGCGTCGATCATCCGCGCCAGATAGTGCAACGCTGCATCGACATCTGAGCCACGGATGGACTTGATGAACGCCGAGGTGATGTCATAGTGCTGGTCGCCGTCCCGGTCGTAGCGGGCAACCGCTCGGTTAATGTTCACACCAACAATTTCGGCAGTAAGGGTCTCCCCTTCAGCAAGCGCCTCGGCGGCGGCTTCTAGGTAGGTCAGGCTGCGACGAGCATCTCCGCCTGCAAGTTGCACGAGCATATCGATGGCATCGTCGGTTGATTTCAACTTGGCTGCGTAACCCCGGTCGTCGATAAGCGCCCGCATAAGGACCGCACGAATATCTTCCGGCCCCAAAGATTTCAGTTGGATAAGCAGCGAACGCGACAACAGCGGTGCCACCACAGAAAACGACGGGTTCTCCGTGGTCGCAGCGACCAGCAACACCGTGCGATTTTCAACTGCAGCTAGCAATGCATCCTGTTGAGTCTTGGAGAAGCGATGGACCTCATCGATGAAGAGGACGGTGCGTTTGCCGTGCACCAGATCGCGTCGGGCCTGGTCGATGACCGCGCGCACCTCTTTCACCCCTGATGACAGTGCAGACAATCCGACAAAGTTGTCGCCGGCCGCGGCGCTAATCAGCGAAGCTATGGTGGTCTTTCCGGTGCCTGGTGGACCGTACAGGATCACCGATGCTTCACCCGAGCCCTCAATGATGCGACGCAGTGGCTTTCCGGGACCGAGCACATGCCCCTGCCCCATCACCTCATCGAGCGAACGCGGCCGCATCCGCACGGCTAACGGTGCGTCGTGCGATGGGTGAAAATAGTCACTCGCAGAATTGTCAGGTTCGGAGGAAAACAACGATTCTTGGCTCACGGCTACCCATCTGAGTTCCGCAGGCGCTCCACAATGTCGGCCGCGAATCGCCGAACCGACGCAAAGCGGCCATCGTCCCAACGGGCCGTAAACCGAGCTAGCGCCTCGAAAGTCTCATACAAGTCCTTGCGCACCAAACGACCTTCCGCGGTGCCTTCAGAGAGAAAATCAGCCGTAAACAGATTGAACTCGGCGTCAATATCCGCTGCAACCAGTGCTTCGATCTCCGGCTCCAGCTCCTGCCCCAGGGAAGTGTCCTCAACCGCCCCCACCAAGGACACTGCCTGGTTCATCGAGCCGTGGTACAAGTAGGCGACGCTGGCAAGCGCCCAGCCCACCAAAGCGGTCACGATCCTGTTGCCACGTCGGTCCATGTTGTCAGCGTTCGGCCACATCTCTCGAACTTCGCGGGCCCACGATTCTACGAATGCATCGACCTCGTCATCGGAGATGATCTGAGCGGATACGAATTGTGGAAATCCGGCGATAACGCAGGCCACGTCAAAAGTGACATCGCGGAAACCAGCCCATTCGTAATCCAGGAAATACGTGCGCTTGGCAGAAACGATGTTGTCCGGAGACAAGTCAAACGGAGTGAACGCGCGGTGTTTTCCGGAAGTAAGGCGTCGCTTTGCTTCGCTGGCAGCCACCCGCACTTCCGCGGGGACAGCAACCCCGGATTGCTCAATGAGCTCCAGACCATTGTCAATGCTGGCGAGCAACGACAAGTCGCGCAAATTCTGCAAGTGCGCGGTATCTGGGTGGCTCTTCAGCATGCGATTGAGCAAAACCTCGAAGTCTGGCTCATGCATGGCGGTACCGACGTGGAGCTTGCCCAATGAGCGTCCCAGGTTCCGCAGGTGTTGCTTGCGGAGTTCGTTATTCGGGCTTGCCAGCAGTTCTTCGTACGTCTCACTGTCGCCCGCGTCGGTGATTACGATGATGCGGTGGTCGATATCGTAAGCGAGCAGCATAGGACCGGGCCGAACTTCTTCGCTCAGCGAATTGGTGAACTGGTAGGCAACGATTTCACGTACCAGCGCTGCGTCATCGATGGGATCATCAGAGGCTGGCACATACTTGATCACCACTGACCGCTCGTCCAAAAATGGCGAGGCAGCAACGCGGGCGCGGAGCACCCTGGCCGAGCCGGAACCACCCAATGTTTCGGGGTCGGAGAGTGTCTGGGTGCCACCGAGTCTGCGAGTAAGCAGCTCGGCCGCCAGCCCAACTATCTCCGATTCCGTCGGCATTTCATGGTCCTTTCGTGAACCCATAAGCTCAGGATGCTCTCATTCTACGTCGAAAAAGCCCTCGGTAACATACCTTTATTGATAATGGTGTCCTTTGGGCGAACAGGGCAGAAAGTGGCTTGGTCAATTTCAGCCAAGCCACTTCGCATTAGTTACGGTAAAAGACGGCGCTTACTTGGCAGCCTCAGCGTCCACTGCTTGCTTCGGCTTGGCATCAATGCCAGCTTCCTTACGCTGCTGCGGAGTAATCGGTGCCGGAGCGTCAGTAAGCGGATCCACGCCGCCACCGGACTTCGGGAAGGCAATGACATCGCGGATCGAATCGAACCCGCCCAGCAGGGAGACGATACGGTCCCAGCCGAAAGCGATGCCGCCGTGCGGAGGGGCGCCGTAGGAGAATGCCTCTAGCAGGAAGCCGAACTTCTCCTGCGCCTCTTCTTCGGTGATGCCCATGACCTTGAACACACGTTCCTGCACGTCACGGCGGTGAATACGGATGGAACCGCCACCAATTTCATTGCCGTTGCAGACCAGGTCATACGCGTAGGCAGTTGCTTCGCCTGGGTTTTCTTCGAAGTTATCGATCCACTCAGGCTTTGGCGAGGTAAAGGCGTGGTGGACCGCAGTCCAAGCGGAGTGTCCCAGGGCGACGTCTCCGGATGCCGTGGCGTCCGCTGCTGGCTCGAACAGCGGTGCGTCAACGATCCAGGTGAATGCCCAGTCCCCGTCCTTAATGAGGTCGAGCTTGCGGGCGATCTCACCACGAGCTGCGCCGAGGAGTGCGCGGGAGCTCTTGACATCTCCGGCGGCAAAGAAGATACAGTCACCAGGTTGTGCGCCAACGTGCTCAGCGATGCCGGCACGCTCTTCATCTGTGATGTTCTTGGCCACTGGACCACCCAGCTCGCCGTCTTCACCGATGAGGATGTAAGCCAGGCCCTTGGCGCCACGCTGCTTGGCCCAATCCTGCCAGGCATCAAGCTGGCGACGTGGCTGGGATGCGCCACCCTGCATAACGACGGCACCGACGTAGTCATTCTTGAACACGCGGAATGTGGTGTTTTCGAAGAACTCGGTGCATTCGACGATTTTGATGTCAAAGCGCAGGTCTGGCTTATCCGAGCCGTAGTATTTCATAGCGTCGGCGTAGGTCATGCGCGGAATCGGAGTCTGAACTTCGTAACCGATGAGCTTCCAGATTTCGGTAGCGAGCTCCTCGCCCAGCGCCATGACATCGTCCTGGTCCACGAAAGACATCTCGATGTCCAACTGGGTGAACTCAGGCTGGCGGTCAGCACGGAAGTCTTCGTCACGGTAGCAGCGAGCGATCTGGTAGTAACGCTCCATACCTGCCACCATCAGCAGCTGCTTGAACAGCTGAGGGGACTGAGGCAGCGCGTACCAAGAGCCTGGCTTCAGGCGTGCTGGCACCAGGAAGTCGCGGGCACCTTCCGGGGTGGAACGAGTAAGCGTAGGAGTTTCGATCTCAGTGAACTCATTAGCGTCGAGCACGCGACGCGCAGCTTTACTGACCTCGGAGCGCAGCCGCAAAGCGTCACCCTGGGACTTGCGACGCAGATCCAGGTAGCGGTACTTCAGGCGGGTTTCTTCGCCCACTTCACCAGAATTAGACTGGTCATCGATCTGGAACGGAAGCGGAGCAGCCTCATTGAGAATCTCCAGCTCGGTGACGTTGATCTCGATCTCACCGGAAGCAAGGTTCGGGTTCTCGGACCCTTCTGGACGAGCCTCGACGACGCCAGTAATGCGCAAACAGTACTCGGAACGCAACGAGTGAGCACGCTCAGCGACGTCACTTTCGCGGAACACCACCTGTGCCAGGCCTGAGCAGTCACGCATATCGATGAAGATCACGCCGCCGTGATCTCGTCGGCGGGCAACCCAACCGGTGAGGGTAACGGACTGCCCTACTGTGTCTTTACGGAGATCGCCCGCAAGGTGTGTGCGCAACACTTAGGATGTTCCTTCCAATGGGAATTACTGTTAATAGTCGTGTCGAGTCTACTCGGAAGGCCCTCGAATTGTTGCACTTGGGGGTTGCTTAAAGAAAGATGGAACACATGACGTTTCGCGAAGATTTCCAGAAGACCGAGAATCGAGCCAGCCGTGGCGGTGGCGGTGGCCGTCTCGCCGCCGGCGGCGGTATCGGCACGCTGCTTATGGTCGGCTTGTTCTTGCTTATGGGTGGCAACCCTGCGGACATTGGCCAGGTCATTGGCCAACAGCAACAAGTGCCGGCAGGACAGGAACAGTCGGGTGGCCTCGACGAGTGTAAGACTGGCGCCGACGCCAACAACAACGTGAATTGCCGAATCGAATTCACCGGCATCTCCGTTGACCGTGTGTGGGAGAAGTTGCTGCCGGAACAAGCTGGAATTCAGTACACGGAACCTGGCTTGGTTGTCTTCGAGAACACCACCAACTCTGGCTGTGGCACAGCATCCGCAAACACCGGCCCGTTCTACTGCCCTGGTGACCAGTCCACTTACTTCGACGGCAGCTTCTTTGCCATGCTGGAAAAGCTCGGCGGCGAAAATGCCCCACTGGCGCAGGAGTACATCGTTGCCCACGAATTCGGTCACCACATCCAGAAACTGGAAGGCACCTTGGGCCTTTCCAACTACAACGATCCTGGTGCCGAATCTAACGCAGTGAAGATCGAACTGCAGGCCGACTGCTACGCCGGCATTTGGGCGCACCATGCCGATGACGGCGAGGACGCCATCCTCAACCAAATCACCCCTGAGCAGGTGGAAAGCGCGATGAAGACCGCTGCTGCCGTGGGCGATGACAACATCCAAAAGCGTTCGGGTGGCTCGGTTCGCCCTGACCTGTGGACACACGGTTCTTCCAAGGACCGCGCGAACGCATTCCTCACCGGCTTCAACGAAGGCACCATGAAGTCCTGTGACACCTTGGGGCGCGGCGTTTACAAATAAGTCTCCCGACAGCCAGAGAACACCATCCGAAGATTTCCGGATGGTGTTCTTTTTATATGTCGAGTTCTGGGTGAAGCTTGTCCAGCGTCAATAGTCGATCACGCCAGGCAGACAGCGAAGTCACCGTCATTGCGCCCAGCCAGACCAGCACGAGCACCACGATAGAATGCTCTAATCTGCCGTCGAAAACTGAGTGTCCGCCCACCAACATTTGGCGGAAGAGTTCAACAGAGTAGGAAATCGGATCATAGTGGTGGAACCACCGGAGAAATGCTGGCTGGGTCTCTGGAGGATACAGACCACCTGAGGAGACTAGCTGTAGCGCCATCAAAATGATGCAGAGCAAACGACCCGCTGACGTACCAAAGAACGCGTTAATTGCCTGTGTGACACCCACGAAGCACATCGACACTCCGACCAGTGCTGCCCACAGCCCAATCGGATGAACGGCATGTGCCTTGAGCACGACCTCAAGCACGAACCACACAGCGGTGGCCTGCAAACTGCCGATCACGATGCCGGGTATCCAGGAGGAGATCGCCACGCGTACTGGGTGCATTCCGGAGTCGATGGCGCGTCGCTTGAGGGGGCGCAGCACCATGAACATCATCGTGCCGCCGAGGAACATCGCCAACGAGGAAAAGAACGGTGCAAGTCCCACGCCGAAGGAAGTCAGCGTTTGACCGGTGTTGTGTGTCTGGACCATCTGGCCGAGCATTGTCGACGCCTTGTCGCGCTTGTCCTCATCGAACTTCGGCGAACGTGAGGCTGCATCACTTAGTTTCAGACTGAGCTCCCCACTACCTTCATCGAGCTGGACCAATCCGTCACGCAGCGCTGAGGCGCCCACCGAGAGCTGCTGTGTGCCTTCAACGAGTTTGGTCGTCCCATCACTGAGGGTTTGCGTGCCGACGACCAACTTGCCTGATCCCTCAGACAGTTGGGTCAAACCGCTCGCGAGTTCACTGGCGCCGGAGTCGGCGGCAGTCATTCCTAGGCGATATTCCGAATTCGGATCACCCAGTTGGTAGGCCAAGGTGCGGGCACCTTCTTGCAAGCGCTTGAGGTCGGAGGCTGTTGTTGATTGCGGGCCGAGGCCCTGACCATTAACGGCTGCGATCGTAGCGTCGAACTGGTTGGCAAGCTCCACGGCAGCTGGAACGCCGAGTGCACGCAGCTGCGCCGATGCAGTCACAAGCGGTGCAACCACCTGCTCTTGAGCGTTGGTCGCTTGATTCGCCATTGTCACCACCTGATCGACCCCGGCTGAGATCTGCTGGGCCCCGTTGCCGAGCTGAACTGTTGCGCCGCCCAGCGATGTCAGCCCTTGATCGAGTTGTGAGGCGCCCTTTTTCGCTTCTTTCAGTCCCGTATCTAGCTGCTGAACTCCAGTAGCCAGCTGCTGAGCGCCTGAATCGAGTTGGGCGCTCTTTTCCGAGAGCGTCCCGGTGCCGTCGGCAAGCTGGCTGGCACCGGTGCGAGCATCTGTCACGCCCTCCTTGAGTCGCCCCGAGCCGTCTGCTGCCTGGCTGAGGCCATCACCGATCGTGTTGAAGCCGATCAGGAGCTGGTTACTTGCCTGTTTTCCCAGCTCAGCATCGATCGTTGCCACGACCTGATTCGTAACTTGGTTGCCGAGCATGCTGGCAATGAAGCCGTTGGCGTTGTTGTAGACCGTGGCGATCTGGGCGGACTGGGGCTGGTCAGTGTTGACGCTGAGCACAGATTGGGAAAAATCGGTGGGCAGCTCGAGGGCGAAGTAGTAGGTGCCGTCAGCGACTCCACGGGCCGCTTGCTCTGCGGTGGCTGCCTCGAAACCGACCTTGTCGGTCTGCAGCAGTTTATGCATAACCTGGTCACCAGCATTGATGCGAGTACCGTCTTTGTCCGCTCCTTGATCGGAATTGACCACGGCTACCGGTAGGTCCTTCAAGCCAGTGATCGGATCCCAGTAGGCCCAAGGAAACAGTCCACCAAAGATCAGCGGAAGCAAGGTGAGCACGACGAAGGCGGCTCGCGGTAGCTTGCCGCTGGCAAAACGCCGGAGCTCAGAGCCGATGTGGAAGAGATTCATGGCTTACTCCCCTTGTGTCAAGGAAATGACACGGTCGAATTGCTGGTGGGTGTCGGAATTGGTGGAGGCCACGATGACGGGGGTGCGTTCGGACAGCGTGCGCAGGTGATCGATAAGTTCAGCACGTATGTCAAGGCTGCGGACTTGGTCGATGTCATCGATCACTACGAGCGCCGGCTCTGGGCGTGCGAGCAAGGCGAGGGCAACCCGTAATACGAATCGATGGGTCGGATTCAGAGAACCGACCTGTGCTCGCGGCTCGATTTCGAGTTCAAAAAGGTCCCGAATACTCTGCCAACGTTCGATGTTCGTAATGTCAGTGGGAGTGCGCCGATACCACGGGCTGGACCACGCCGAAACTTCACGGATGTACGTAGCCACGCGAACGTTTCTGTCTAGGCCATCGATGCTGGACACGCCCGCCAATGCGATGTGCTTATTCAGAGCGCGTGGACTGTCCAACGTGGACCCATCGGGAAGATCCAGCTCGATGGACCCTTTCACCGGCTTCATTCGGCCGGCCAGGGTGAGCATCGTGGTTGTGGCAGATGCTTCACGTCCAGTGCAGAGCAAAGTCAGTGCGTTGTCTAGTTCGAAGTCGGGCACGCGCAGCCCCGTCGCAACCACGAGATCGTGGACACGCAAGAAAGCTGTGTCTGTCATTGTTAAAAGCCCCAATTTTAACCGGAGGGTGAACTATCAGTTAGGATGGTGACCATCATGCTCCGCCATGTGAATATTCGCAAACTGGCACTTCAGGTAAGGATGTATCTGCATGCGTTCTGATGCACTGCGCCGTCGACAAGCAATCCTCGCCGCGGCCCGCACCGTCTTTGCTCACGGCCCCGACTCCGGCACTCTCGAGGAGGTCGCCCGGGTCGCGAAGGTTGGTATCGCAACGGTGTATCGAAATTTCAAGGACAAGGACGCTCTGCTCATTGCCACCCTTGATGAGCTGCTCGCACGCATTGTCGACGTCCAATCCACCGCTCTCAAAAGGTTCGCCGATCGCCCCGAGACCGCGCTCTCCCTATATGCCCATGACCTGATTAATCTTGGCCTCGCTCCACTCATCGTCAACGCTGACGATGCCCGCGTGCAAGATCTCATGCCGCACTACGAAGAGGTTCGCGACCAACTCACCACCAACAACCGTGAAATTATCGCTTTGGCCAAACAGCACGACCTGGTGCGGCGCGACATCACGTCGCTGTTTTTCATTTCGGGATTAATCCAATCGGCCAGGCCGCCAGCGCAGACCATTCTGCCGCCCATCGCAGACCTGGAACACCAGATGGTAGATGTCTTTCTCGCAGGACTCACGCCCTAGAATTCGCCTACTGTGGAGTTCATGATGTCGCCAGCCACACAGTTCCTTTCCGCCTTCAATTCCATCGAGTCACATCTACGTGATGCACTCAAGGCTAAAAATTCAGACGGCTTCACGTGGATGGTCCGGCTGGCTGCCAAGAAAAAGATCATCACCGAGGCGCAGTCTCGATCACTGCAAGAGTTCGCAGAATTGCGCAACGCAATCGTGCATGGCGATTTCAGCGACGGTCACGCGATTGCTGATCCTCGGCCCGATACCATCACCCACATCGAGAGCATTCGCGATGCCATCGTTGCCCCTGTCACGGTGTTAGACGTAGTGGGAGCGAAAGATGTGCAACACCTGACCCCACAATCCAGCATCTTGAAGGCACTCACCCTCATTCGGGATTCCACCATCTCCCAGTTCCCGCTGTATGAGGGCGGAAAATTCGTAGGGCTGCTGACCACCAACACGATCGCACGCTGGGTAGCCAATGATCTGGACGACAATAACCATTTGGATGCCGTCACTATTGCCGACGCTCTTAAGTATGCCGAGCACGCGGAACACGTTGAGTTCTTCCCCCGAGATGTCACTGCCGCCCACGCGGTTGCCACGTTTATGCAACCAGGTTCTGCGCAGTTCGCGATCATTACCGAAAATGGCCGACCCCATGAAAAGCCCTTGCGCGCGGTTGGACGCTCCGACCTCGCCCTGCTGCACCAGGCACTGATCTCCACACCCTAGACAGAATGCTCAAAACTGCGCTATTGTTGTCGTGTCAACATTAGGTTAAACAGGAGTACTCATGCAGTTCGGAATCTTCACGATCGGTGATGTCACCACCGACCCCACTAACGGCACCACCCCCACCGAAGCGGAACGAATTCAGTCGATGACTGCCATCGCGCTTAAAGCGGAAGAAGTAGGTCTCGATGTTTTCGCCACCGGCGAGCACCACAATCCGCCTTTCGTCCCCTCTTCCCCTACTACCCACTTAGCATTCATCGCAGCACAGACGGAAAGACTGATCCTTTCCACTTCTACCACGCTCATCACCACCAACGATCCGGTAAAGATCGCAGAGGATTTTGCCTTCCTACAGCACTTAGCAGGTGGGCGGGTCGATTTAATGATGGGACGCGGCAACACCGGCCCGGTATACCCGTGGTTTGGCAAAGACATCCGCAAGGGTATTCCACTCGCCATCGAAAACTACCACCTGCTGCGCAGGCTGTGGCGAGAAGAGATCGTCAATTGGCAGGGTGAATTCCGCACTCCGTTGCAGGGCTACACCAGCACCCCGGCTCCCCTTGATGGCGTACCGCCATTCGTGTGGCATGGTTCTATCCGCTCTGTAGAAATTGCTGATCAAGCTGCTTTCTACGGTGACGGCTTCTTCCATAACAACATTTTCTGGAACAAGGAACACACTGCGAAGATGGTCGGCATTTACCGCCGAAAGTTTGAGCGGTACGGCCACGGCCGCGCAGATCAGGCCATCGTAGGTCTTGGTGGCCAGTTCTTCGTCGGAGAGACGGAAGAGGCAGCCAAGAAATTCTTCCGCCCTTATTTCGACAATGCGCCAGTCTACGGTCATGGCCCTTCTCTGGAAGAGTTCACTACGGCTACGCCACTCACGGTTGGTACGGTGGAACAGGTCATCGAACGCACCATGCAGTTTGCCGACTGGGTGGGAGACTACCAACGCCAACTGTTCTTGGTTGACCATGCAGGTCTGCCATTGGAAGTCGTTCTCCAGCAGATTGAGATTCTGGGCCGAGACATCGTTCCCGAGCTTCGTCGTCGCATGGAGGCTCGCCGACCGGACCACGTTCCTTCAAACCCGCCAACCCACGCCACGCTCAGGGCCAACCCTGATTCGGCACACTTTCAGGTCATGCCAGGAAAGGACATCTAGTGCACCGCATCATCGCCGTCAGCGCGGGCATCTCCGCTCCCTCTAGTACCCGCACTCTTGCGGAACAGCTCGCAGGCGCTACAGAATCGGCGATCACAGCTCGTGGTGAAGCGGTCCACACTGAATTCCTGGACCTGCGTGACCTAGCGGTCGACCTCGCGCACACTTTCACCTCGCCCGGCTATTCCTCCCCCGCGCTCACTGCGGGAATCGAGTCTGTCACTAATGCGGAAGCGCTGATTGCGGTCACGCCTATTTACAAGGCCAGCTATTCCGGACTGTTCAAGATGTTCTTCGACATCATTGATGCCAAGGCGCTCGTCGATAAGCCCGTGCTGCTGGCTGCCACCGCTGGCACTCCGCGACACTCCCTCGCTCTTGAGCACGCAGTTCGCCCCCTCTTTTCCTTCCTTCGGGCACGCACCATTCCAACCGCAGTGTTCGCCGCCACCGAAGACTTTGGCGGCGACGCAGCGGATGATCTCCAAGCTCGCATCGTGCGAGCAGCCAACGAGCTGGCGATGTCCCTCATGGCAGAGAGCTCGACGGTAGGTGGGCTCGGTGGCAGCTTCGCCCGTCACGGTGAGGACGACGAAGGCACTGGCGGCAGCTTCGCCGACCGGTTGAGGAAATATAACTAGACTGTGGCACATGGCCATCAGTGCTGTGGACCTGTTCAGCATCGGCATCGGGCCGTCATCCTCACACACCGTTGGCCCGATGCGCGCTGCTGCCCGATTCGCCTCTGACCACCCACATCAGGACGTCCACATCGAGCTGCGCGGCTCTCTCGCAGCCACTGGGGTCGGCCACGGCACAGACCGCGCCGTCATCCTCGGCCTGGAAGGGTACGCGCCAGATTCAGTGCCCGACAACGTCGATCCGCCCGCAGGAGAGCCTGTGGCACTTTCGGGACAGCTTTCCGACGGCCGCAAGTACACCATTACGTTTAACACCGATCCGCTGCCGGAACACCCAAATGCGATGCTCTTCCGCGCGGGCGATGGCGCTGAGGAACGCTTCTTTTCTGTCGGAGGGGGATTCATCCTGACCGGTTCCGAACTCGCCGAGCGCACCAAGCGCGGCGGTCTGGGAGCAGGAGTTACTACCACGGGGCACCCCGACGATGTCCCCTACTACTTCACCACGAGCGCCCGCCTGCTCATGCTGAGTCATCGCAATGAGCTGCGTATTTGCGAGATCATGGCAGCCAACGAAACAGCGCTGCACGGCTGGGACAAAGTCGAAGAACATCTCGATCGCGTATGGCACACCATGCAAAACTGCGTGCAGTCCGGAATATCTACGGAAGGCACTTTGCCAGGAGGTTTGTCCGTCGAACGCCGCGCCCCGCGCTTGCACAACGCACTACAGAATAGACGCGATCCACACATCTCGGCCGGTTTCGGGGCGATGGAGTGGGTTAATCTCTTTGCACTGGCGGTCAATGAGGAAAATGCTGCTGGTGGCCGCGTTGTTACCGCACCTACAAATGGCGCAGCCGGAATCATTCCCGCAGTGATGCACTATGCGCGGGATTTTCTCCCGTCCTTCCAGGATTCAGATGCTCGTCGCTTCCTGCTCACCGCGGCAGCGATCGGCTTGATCATCAAAGAGAACGCTTCCATTTCAGGGGCAGAAGTTGGCTGCCAGGGCGAAGTGGGCTCCGCCGCGGCGATGGCAGCGGCCGGGCTTTCGGAGATCCTGGGTGGTACTCCGGAGCAAGTGACCAACGCCGCGGAGATTGCACTCGAGCATAACCTTGGCCTGACCTGCGATCCTGTCGGTGGCCTCGTCCAAATCCCCTGCATCGAACGCAACGCGATTGCCGCAGTCCAAGCGATTAACGCGGCCCGCCTCGCCAACCTTGGTACCGGCATTCACCACGTATCACTCGATGATTGCGTCCGTACCATGGCTGACACCGGCCGCGACATGATGGGCAAATACAAAGAGACCTCCATGGGAGGCCTCGCTGTACATATTGGTTTGCCGGTCAACCACACCGAGTGCTAGCCAAGCAAAGCACGCAGCTTTTCGATGATCCCTTCCAAGCTCACGTCCTCTTGGGTGTGCTCGGCTAGATTCTTCAGCGCTACCTGACCAGACTCGAGCTCACGATCTCCGAGCACCAAGGCATAGGAGGCGCCGGCACGGTCAGCGCCCTTCATTGCACCCTTGAGTCCACGGTCGCCGTAAGCCATGTCGGCAGAAATACCGGCCATACGGAGATCATTGATCAGGGATACCATGCGACGCTTGGCGTCGGCTCCCATGGCTACGCCATAAACATCTACCCGTACACCGGCGGTGACCTGCTGCTCTTCCGCCTTGAGCGCCAGCAGAGCGCGGTCGACTCCAAGTCCGAAGCCGACGCCGGAGAGTTCCTGGCCACCGAGTTGAGCCATCAGACCGTCGTATCGGCCACCGCCGCCAATGCCGGACTGCGCGCCGAGGCCGTCGTGGACGAATTCGAAAGTGGTCTTGTTGTAGTAATCCAGGCCGCGCACCATTCGGGAGTTGATGGTGTACGGCACCTTCATGTCATCAAGCATGCCGAGGACTGTCTCGAAGTGGGCCTTTGATTCCGCAGAAAGGTGATCGAGCATGAGCGGTGCGTCGACGAGCATTTCTTTCATTTCAGGGCGTTTGTCATCGAGTACGCGCAAGGGATTGATGTCCGCGCGGCGACGGGTTTCCTCATCCAGCGGCAGCTTGAACAAGAACTCTTGGAGCTTTTCACGGTAAGCCGGACGGCAGGTGTCGTCGCCGAGGCTGGTGAGCTCCAGGCGGAAGCCGCTCAGTCCGATGGAGCGGAAGCAACGATCGGCAAGGGCGATGACCTCGGCATCCAGCGCAGGATCATCGACGCCGATGGCCTCGACGCCGACTTGTTGCAACTGGCGGTACCGACCAGCCTGGGGGCGTTCGTAACGGAAAAACGGACCGGCGTAGGTCAGCTTAACCGGCAGCTGGCCACGATCCAGGCCGTGTTCGATTACGGCGCGCATGACGCCGGCAGTACCCTCCGGGCGGAGGGTTACACTGCGGTCGCCACGGTCGGCGAAGGTGTACATTTCCTTGGACACCACGTCCGTTGATTCGCCAACGCCACGGGCAAACAAGCCGGTATCTTCAAAGATCGGCAACTCAATGTGCTCGTATCCAGCCAGGTGCGCCTGATGCGCGAAAGTGTTGCGCACGGCAAGGAACTCCGGCGACACAGGTGGGACATAGTCAGGCACGCCCTTTGGGGCGCTAAACGGCTGGAATTTCTTTGCTTCACTCACATAGGAAAACTTTACCCTGTCCTACCTGAGCTGCTGCAGGAAGGGGTTAGTCATCCGCTCCGCACGAACCGTGGTGGCCTCGCCGTGGCCTGGCAGGACGTGAAGGGAATCATCAAGCGTGAGCACTTGATCCCGGAGCGAAGCAATCATGTGCTGATGGTTGGAGTGATCCAAGTCCGTGCGCCCAATTGAACCCTTGAACAGCACGTCGCCCGAGAAACAAACATGTGAGTCGTTAGAGACCAGCAACACGGATCCCGGCGAGTGTCCCGGAGCATGGTGGATATCGAATTCGATTCCGGCCATCGTCACGGTTTCGCCGTGGGATAGGTGACGGAGGTCCGCAATGGGTGTCATGTTGTCGGCGTCGAAAAGCTGGCGCGTTTCCGCCCGCACCCCGGCACCCTTTTCGAGCATGAACTCATCATCAGCGTGAATGTACACCGGCACGCCATAACGCTTGGCGAGGCTGCCGGCGTCACGAGTGTGATCGATGTGGCCATGCGTGAGCACGACCGACTCCACAGTTGCGCCCTGCTTTTCGACGACCTCGACCACTCGATCGTGCGCGTGCATTCCCGGGTCGACGATCACGCAGTGCCCCTCATGGGACCAGATGTAGCAGTTGGTCTGGAATGGTCCAGCGGCAAAACCCATAATATCCATGCCCACCACACTACCGAGGTTCACCTGTGCATTAAGATGGAAACCTGTTTTAGGACTATCCGCCCACTGGAAAGCAAAGCAACGTGACCTCTAACAAGCAACGACGCGAGCAAGCGCTCCGCAATCTTGATCGCGAACTAAAGAACCGAGAGCGCGCTGAAAAGGCTAAGCCACTTGGCGTCATTGTGACCGCCGCCCTCGTCATCCTCGCCCTCGTCGGCGGTATTTGGTTCGCCGCCACGCGCAACTCCGATCCGGCGGAGAACTCAGCTCAGCCTGAGCCGACTGTGGAACAGCCGCAGGCACAGCCCTTGACGATGAAGCGTGCATCCGCTCTCCCAGAAAAGGTGTCCTGCCAGTACCCTGAGGCCGGACAGTCCGCAAAGCCTGTTAGCGTACCTACCCGCACCGCGGACGTTTCCACAACCGGCACGGTGAAGCTGAACCTAGATACCACAGCCGGACCAATCGGCCTCGAGCTGGATCGCGCGGCCTCACCTTGTACGGTCAATGCCATCGAGCATTTGGCCTACAACGGCTATTACGATGACACCGTGTGCCACCGCATCACCACCAATGGCATCTACGTCCTGCAGTGTGGCGACCCAACTGGCACGGGCACCGGCGGCCCTGGCTTTAGCTTTGCCAATGAGTATCCGACCGATGAAATGCCTGATGCGCCGCAGGTTATCTACCCTCGCGGTTCACTCGCAATGGCGAACTCTGGCCCGGATACCAACGGATCCCAGTTCTTCCTGAACTACCAGGACTCCCCACTCCAAGCTAACTACACCTACTTCGGTCGCATCACCGACGAAGGCCTAGGCACCTTGGACAAGATAGCTGCCAATGGCGCCGAAGGTGGCGCACCGGACGGCAAGCCGGCCCAAGAGGTGCGCATTACCAAGGCGAACCTAGGCTAAGAGCTTCCTAACAGTTAGATAACAACAACCCCGCCTTATCGACGCCATTGATAGCGTCACCGGCGGGGTTTTTGCCTATTTATGCACTACAGTGTCCAGGGCTGAGAGCCCTCGCTTCATAGCTGTCCCGCTTCGAGCAGGGGTTCTGCTGCGGGACCACGGTGCTAAACTGTTGCGGAACATCACCAGGGCAATTAGCATGTGGGAAGGTCCACCGCTTCTTTTGACGTAAAGGAATACCATGAAGCTCATCTCCCGCAAGGCTATCACCGCAACGATCGCTGCTGCTGCAATCTCCACCGCGTCCCTGACCGCTCCTGCAATGGCTCAGACCACTACGCCAACCACCACTCCGGTTACTACGCCAGCCACCACGCCAGAGGCTCCAGCGAAGGACACCACCACGCCAGAGGCTCCAGCGAAGGACAACGGTTCTTCCGCTTCCGGCTCTTCTGATGATTCCGCTGACCTGTCCTCCGAGTTCTTCGTCAAGAAGGACAAGGACGGCAACCCAATCGAGATGACCGCTGGCGAGAAGCTGAAGGAAATCATCTCCATCCTGACCGGTGTCGGTGCACTCTTCGGTGCGATCATCACCATCAACAACAACATGGATCGCCTGATGAAGAGCTTCCAGATCTAGTTTTACTTTTAGATCAGCTGTTTCAGCCCGCCACAATGTAGTGGCGGGCTGTTTGCGTTGGCGCTCGTGAAACTTGCGTGGGTTGAAACCAATCGGCACCTCACGAATCGCAAGCTACAGGACTTCTTTGTGAGTAGTTCCTACTTCATACGGCATGGAAACAACGAAGCCGCTTGCTCTCTTATCAGAGAGCAAGCGGCTTCTACTTGTTGTGAGCATTAGCCCATGTGGTGAGCCTTCAGCTGTTCGCGCACCTGCACTGGGAGCATGTTCAGCAGCATATTGGCCAGCTGTGGATTGAACTGCAGCGCGGTGTGCAGAGCAACACCGAGTGCTCCGAAGATGCCCAGGACAGCCAAGAGGCCACCACCGAGAGAGGAACCTGCGGAAGAACCGGAAGATCCGTCAGAAGTTCCGTCGGAGGAGCCACCGGACTTAACCTTGTAACCCTCAATCTCTACAGGCATGGTGATGTCGGTGCCAGCGTCAGTGGTGATGGTCAGTGTTGGAGCGCTGTCGCCCTCCTTAGGGACCTCTACCGTGACGGTAGCCTTACCGGACTCTGGCAGCTTGTCGATGATGGTGGTATCGATGTCAGCAGTTGCTTCGACACCTGCGAGGTTTACCGTCACGGTCTTGGCGGAGTCGCCCAGAGTGTAGATCAAGGAAGACAGGTCAATGGTGACGGTTTCACCAGCGACCAGTGGCTTATCGAAGGTCACACCCACGTTGCTCTGGCCGCCACGTGCCTCAACCGTTGGGTTGGCCTTCAGGTAACCGATGAAAGCATCGACATCCATGATGCCGGTGTTCGGGAACACTGAGGTCTCATTACCAAAGGCCGTGAAGCCATCGCCGCCACCGAGCAGGAAGGTAGAGCCTGCAACAACGTATTCCTTGGCCATGTCAACTGGCTTGCCATCGATGGACATCGAGGTAACGCGCTCGCCCCATGGCTTGGTTGGATCGTAGGTGTAGGTAAAGTTGTCGGACCAGCCGAGGTGCAGGATCGGACGGGATGCAGTTGGATCGTTGTCCTTCCACTGCTGCTCCAGCGCTTCCTTCAGCTTCGCACCGGTGTAAGAAGCGTAGGTGAGCTCGTTGCCGAAAGGCTGAACCGCGAAAGCTTCTGCGTATGTTACGTCGCCCTGGAGGAGATCGTCGCGCACGCCGCCGGCGTTCATGACGCCCAGGTCAGGCTTCACCGACGTATTTACACCCACGTACTGCTTGGTGGCCTCTGCGATCAGGTTGCTCAAGGTGGACTCGGTACCACGATTGCCACCGGACTTGCCGTCGGCATTGGCACCACGGAAGAAGTCGGTGCCGATGGTAGCTACCGTCTCATTGCCCTTAACCTCGGCAGCGCTCTTGGCTGCGTCGACGATTGCCTGAACAGCTGGAACCGGGGTGGCACCACACTGAGTGAACATTGCTTCGGCGCTGATCACATCGGCCTTGATGTCGGTGATCTTCTTGGTTGCTGGATCGAAGGTTATGTCCAGGTCAGCAAGGCCCTTGCCGTAGTGATCAGCCTGGACGAGGGCAAACTTGGAGCCATCAGTACGATCGATGACCTGGTTATCGACCAAGTGCGAGTCTCCTCCCATAGCGATGTCAACGGTTTTGTTGAACATTGCAGGGGTGGAGTAGCCTTCGTGAACCAGCGCGACAACGATATCAGCTTCGCCGTTGGCCTTAATCTTGTCTGCTGCAGCGTTCGTGGCAGCGTATGGATCACCGAAAGTGATGCCCACGATTCCAGATGGAGCCACCTTGGATGCGGTCGTATCCGTCACAGAACCCACGAAGGCAACCTTCAGGCCAGCGACATCCTTGACCACGTATTCAGCAAGTTCCGGAGACTCGCCGTTCACGTTGGCGCCCACGTACTCGAAATCAGCCAAGTCGTTGACACGGCCTGCAAGATCAGCGTAACCAGCGTCGAACTCATGGTTACCTACTGCGGAGACATCCAGGCCCATTTCATTGAGAGCTGCGATGGTTGGTTCATCATCGAGCAGCGCAGAAATGAATGCAGAGCCACCGATGTTGTCACCGGAGGAAACGAAAAGCTGTTCGTTGCCCTCAGCAGCTACCGGGAGCATGCAAGCAAGTACGCCAGCGCCTGGCTCCTTGCCATCGAGAGTCTCGATGTGACCGTGGAAGTCGGTGATGCCTGCGATATTAAAGGTCACTGGCGTGGTCTGCGCCTGAGCAATTGGCTGGCCGGCTACGGTGAGGCCGGACAGAGCCAGCGCTGCTACTACGCGCTTGAACATGACGGAAGACACGATAAGGCTCCTGAGTGGTGGGATAGTTACCTAATCGTTGTAACCAATAAGTGCCTAACCTGCAGTGCAACACGAAATGCGACGTGCACGTTTACCAAAGCGACATAAAGTATTCACATGACAGAAAACCGCACACCCCCAAAGTTACCCCCCGGATGTGAGACGGTACACGTCATATACTCCTTCGATGTTGCGCAGTCGTGACATGACGGAACCGAGCTGCTTGGTGTCCGACACTTCGAAGGTGAACCGCGCGACCGCTACTCTGTCATCGGAGGTATGGATACTCATCGCCGTCGTGGTCAGTCTGTCCTCGTTGATGACCCTAGTGATGTCGAGGAGCAGACCGCTGCGATCAATGGCTTCTAGCTGCAACACCGCAGCGAATACGGAGTTACCTTCCGATGCCCACTCCACGGTGATGAGGCGTTCTTTTTCTTCGTAAAGCTTGGTTGCATTGGTGCAGTCCGAGCGGTGGACGGACACTCCCCCGCCTCGGGTGATGAAGCCAAAGATCTCGTCGCCAGGCACGGGTGTGCAGCATTTGGCGAGCTTTGCCATGACATCCCGACTTCCCTCCACAAGGATGCCAGCCCCCTTGCCCGCCTGGTGCTCTCGCTCGGCGGACTTTGCACTGACAATCTCGCTAAACGGAGCTCGCGATGCCAGTACATCCTGGACTTCTTCGTCGTCACCGTAGTAGGAGGTAATCTGGTCAACCACGTGTTTGGCTGAGATCTTGTTGTCACCGATAGCGCTATACAGTGAATCCACATCGTGGAAGTTGAGCAGTGACGCAACATCCTTCATCGAGTGGGCATTGAACAAGCGGTGCTTTGGCAGACCGCCGCGTTGGATCTCTGCAGCAAGCGCATCGCGTCCGGCTTCCAGAGATTCTTCGCGACGCTCCTTGGCAAACCACTGGCGGATCTTAGCCTTCGCGCGAGGCGAGACCACGAACTTCTGCCAATCCTGGCTCGGACCAGCGGCCGGATCTTTAGAAGTGAAAATTTCAATACGATCGCCCGATTTCAGTGTTGACTCGAGTGCCACGAGCTTGCCGTTGACTTTTGCGCCGATGCACCGGTGCCCTACCTCGGTATGAACCGCATATGCGAAGTCGACAGGCGTGGAATCCGCCGGCAGATTGATCACGTCACCCTTCGGGGTGAAGACGAAGATCTGCTTCGTGGTCAGGTCATAACGGAGGGAGTCCAGGAACTCGTTCGGATCTGCAGCCTCCTTCTGCCAATCCAATAGCTGGCGCATCCAGGCGATTTGGTCAACTTCGGTCTGCTCTCCCGATTGCTTGCCCTTGGTCTCCTTATAGCGCCAATGGGCTGCGATGCCGAATTCGGCGTTGTAGTGCATCTCGTGGGTGCGAACCTGAACTTCCAGCGGTTTGCCGCCGGGCCCGATTACCGTGGTGTGGAGCGACTGGTAAACGCCAAACCGCGGTGCCGAGATGTAGTCCTTAAACCTGCCCGGCATAGCCGGGTACAACGCATGAACTGCACCAATGGCTGCGTAGCAATCATGAATGTTGTCCACCAGGATTCGAATGCCCACGAGGTCGAAGATCTCGTCAAAATCGCGGCCACGGACAATCATCTTTTGATAGATCGACCAATAGTGCTTCGGTCGCCCAGCGACCTCAGATTCGATGTGGTTTTCCTTCAACGTGCCGGACACCGAGGCGATAATTTCCGACAAGTACCTGTCGCGGCTCGGTGCACGATCGGCCACCAAGCGAACAATCTCGTCATACTTCTTCGGGTAGAGAATTGCGAAGGAAAGATCCTCCAACTCCCATTTCACCGACGCCATTCCGAGGCGGTGTGCGAGCGGAGCGATCACTTCGAGGGTCTGGCGCGCCTTCTTGGCCTGCTTTTCCGGTGGTAGGAAGCGCATCGTGCGCATATTGTGCAGGCGATCGGCCACCTTGATCACCAGCACGCGCGGATCCTGGCTCATTGCCACAATCATCTTGCGAATGGTTTCCGCTTCAGCCGAGGCGCCGAGGGCAACCTTGTCGAGTTTGGTTACGCCGTCGACAAGCCGTGCAACTTCCGCACCAAAATCGGCGGTGAGGTCGGCGATGGAATAATCGGTGTCTTCGACAGTGTCGTGCAAAAGCGCGGCCACCAGAGTCGTCGTATCCATGCCGATTTCGGCCGCAATGGTCGCCACGGCGAGTGGATGCGTGACATAAGGGTCACCGGACTTGCGAATAACGCCCTCATGCAGGCGCTCAGCCGTATCGTAGGCGCGCTGCAGCAAAGCAGCGTCGGCTTTGGAGTGGAATTGCCGGTGGATACTGAGCAAAGGCTCTAGGACTGGATCGACCTTCGTGCGCCCGCCGGTGAGGCTCCGCGCCAACCTAGCAGACATGCTGCGCATGCCAACCTGCTGCTTCTGTTGCTTTCGCTCAGCCATACTCATGCCCCTTAACTAAATATCTCTCTATGCTACCTATGCGTGGCAGCCCGATGAGGAACCAGGGGCAATCAACTAGCGGTCATTCAGTACAACAAGCGGGCTACCGGCGAGGCGCTCGCGGCCGCCGAGTCCTTCAACTTCCAAGACGACCACATATCCGACGACCTCAGCGCCACATTGCTCCAGCAAATCGCGGGCGGCGACGAGAGTGCCACCGGTGGCAAGAACGTCGTCGACGAGGACCACACGCTTGCCCTTTAGTTCGATGCCATTGGCAGGAATTTCGAGCGCGGCACTGCCGTACTCCAGCTCGTAGGAGCGAGAGTGCACTGGAGGCGGTAACTTGCCTTTCTTGCGGATTGCGAGGATGCCCTGCCCGAGTTTGTAGGCTACTGCGGAACCGACCAAGAATCCGCGGGCATCGAGACCACCAATCATGTCGGCGCCCATCTCTTCAGCGGCGACAGCCAACTCATCAACGATCACCCGGAATGCCTCGCCGTTCGCGAGCACAGGCGTCAAGTCCTCGAACAGCACGCCTTCACTTGGAAAGTTAGGTACCAGGCGGACGAGGTCGGTCAGAGCTTCATGCGCGGTAGCGTATGTGCGGCTCATTGCGGATTCCCTTCTACCCAACGCTCCATATTCCATCCAATGCCGGACAGCGAGGTGTTGGAAACAACGTTGGCTATTGACTTGTCGTAGACAATGGTGCGCGGTTGCGCAGCAAGTGGAATTGTATCGGTTTCATCCCACAGTTGGCGTTCTGTAGCACGCAGCTTTTCGACGTCATCGAGTCCGCCGTCCACATGGCCGTAACCCTGGTGGGGATCGGCGGCATACAAGAACGCGTCCAGCGTACCCTCATAGTCTCGCACCCCACCGCGGAACTGCTCTTTTCGGCTGACGTCTTCCAAAGATGTCTCCTCGGAGGAAGCGTCCACCACCGTGATTCCTGCAGGTTCACAGGAGCGGGCGATGGCTGCGACCATGGCTTGTTTTCGTGGATCCGGGCCCGAGTAGCCAACTCGTACAGTCTTTCCGCGGAGTTTCTCGGCCTCGGCGATGTTGACCGGCAGGTGTTGATCGTTCTGCTCCGCAAGCTGGGAGGTTATCGGTTCACCTGCGGTAGTCAGACGCGAAGTAATAGGAGTGACGTCTACGCCTGACTCTTGGGACGAGACAGCGGCAATGTCGTTCTGAGCAATGCAGGCGGCGAAGGCACGCCGCGACTCGGCAGTTTCAAAAACACCTGCGGTGCCCAGGGAGAGCATTTCGGTAAGATGTCCCTGTTCGTGCTCAACGACAAACCGATTCTTTGGATCTTGCCGGTCTACCCACGTTACGTCCTTGACACCAACCAAATCCGCAACCTCAACGCTGCGAGATTCGTTGGCCTTGGCCAGGTCGGTATTCAGTGGCCACATCATGACTCGATCGATGTTTGCTGCGTCGCCATGGAAGTGTTCATTGCGCACCAACTGGACTTCGCCGTTTTGACCTACTGATTCGATCCGGTACGGGCCCGCCGATACTTGCAGATCCGGGTCAAAGTTGCGTAGATCGAAGCCGTTGTTCCACAGGTCAGCCACCGGCATCAACGCCGCTCGGTTGTCCGACTGGAGCAATGCAACAATTTGCTCTTCGCTTAATCCCAAACGATTGGAAATCGCATGGGAAGGAACCACCGTTCCCGGACCGAAAAGTTGACGCCAACGCGCCCCCATGTGTTCCTTAAACACCACGGTGAACTCACGGGCACCGGCGGTACAATCCACTCGCTCCACTTGCTGCATCAATGGGGCGTGGGAGCGAAACAGTGCGGGATTAGCTCCAGCTTTGAACGCCAACAAAAAGTCAGTACATGTGATGGGCACGCCGTCGGAGTATCTTGCTGCCGGATTAATTGAGTACATAACCTGCGTGTTCGCCCCTGGCAGGAGCTGCGCCATTGCAAGATCACGATTCGGGATCATCTGCCCGGCAGGACCCGAAACGAACACAGGTGGGTATAAGCGACCGGCGAGCGCATCGCTCGAAGTAGATGCGCCTTCCATCGTTTGGGCGTTTGTGGTGAGCAACGGCGACCCCACCGCGAAACCGAAATGATCCACGGGAGTTTCTGGGCTAGTCGAGCACCCCGCCAAGGTCGCTGCAGCCACTGCAATCACTGCGGCAACCTTTCTCAGACGCTTATCGACGCCCCCAGGTACCAGTTTCGGTCTCACCATGCCGCCCTTCATTGATTCGCTGATGCGGACCTATCAAGTATAGTCCGTCGGTTTCGATAGCCTATTTTTCCGGGTGTGCATAAGACTATGGGCCAGAAGGAGTACTCCCCTTCCAGCCCATCTACGCCTTCGCTACAACTACTGACCGGGACGCCACGTCTTCCCGTTGCCCTTGGTGTCAAGGTAATCTGTGGCGATCTCAGCGCTCATTGGTGCAACGGTACGGGGCGATGCTACGGAGGCCACGGAAGTGTCGTCGTCAAGCTTGCCCGCGCGGTAATCCAACACCGTCTGCTCATGCTCGCGCATCTTCTTCTGGCGACGCTTCAGCGACACCAGAATCGGGGTGGCCAGGAATACGGAGGATAGTGCGCCTTCGATAACTCCGATGAGCTGAACCAAAGCCAGGTCCTTGAGCGTGCCGACGCCCATCATCCACACGGCGACAACCATCAGCGCGATGATAGGCAGGGCGGAGATAACCGTGGTGGAAATCGAGCGCATGACCGTCTGATTCACAGCTAAGTTCGCCTGTTCGGCATACGTGCGTCGCCTGGAAGCCTCGAACCCGGCGGTGTTCTCGCGGACCTTGTCAAAGACCACCACCGTGTCGTAGAGGGAAAAGGAAAGCACGGTGAGCAGGCCGATGACCGTCGCTGGAGTTACCTCAAAGCCGACGAGAGAGTAAATGCCCGAGATAACGACAATGTCCACCAAAAGAGCTGCGATTGCGGCAATTGACATGTCGCGCTCAAAACGGATCATGATGTACACGAAGGTCAGAGCTAGGAACACGATCATGGAAATGATCATGCGGTTGGTGATCGTTGAGCCCCATGACTCAGACACCGTGGAATCACCCACTGCATCCGGCGAAGCCGTTCCAGTTTGATCTTTAGGCTGGAACTTCTCGTAGAGTGCGACGCGCGCATTATCGATTTGGTCTTCGGTCAGACGCTCGGCGTTGATCTCCACCATGCGAGTGTCTCCAGCACCCACTACCTGAACCAGTTCGGGTGTCACGCCAGTAGCTTCCGTAAACACTTCTTCAACTTGCTCGACGCTGTAGTTAGCATCGGGCATGTTCATCTTGGTGCCACCCTCGAAATCGATGCCGAGGGAGAAACCGCGGAACACGATCAGCAAAATACTCGCTGCAAGAAGTGCAGCGGTGATGCCGTACCAGAGCTTGCTGCGGCCGACAAAGTCGATTCCGCCTTCTCCGGTGTATAGACGACTCATAGTAGATGCACTCATTAGTTCTTCTCCTCGGTTGCAGCCTGCTCAGTGCCATCAAATTCGCCGTCCGCGCGACGACGCTCAGCCACCTTGGCCACAGCGCCCAAACCATTCACCGAGCTCTTAGCAAACCAAGGGTTGCGGGAGGCGAGGATGACTAGCGGTCCAGTGAGCAAGAAGGTGACAAAAAGGTCGAAAACGGTGGTCAGTCCCAGGGTAAATGCAAAGCCCTTCACTTCACCCACAGCAAGGATGTAGAGAACGACGGCTGCGATCAGGGATACGAAGTTACCAGTAAGCACCGTGCGCTTGGCCGAGTCCCATGCCCGCGGGACAGCGGACCGGAAAGTTCTACCATCCCTAATCTCATCCTTAATACGTTCGTAAAACACTACGAACGAGTCAGCCGTGGTACCAATACCGATGATGAGACCTGCGACACCCGCGAGATCCAGGGAATAGCCAATCCAACGGCCAAGCAGAATCAAGGAACCATAAACAAGCACTCCGGAAGCCACCAGCGTAAACATGGCTAGTACACCGAACACTCGGTAGTACGCCAACGCATAGATAGCTACGGCGATCAAGCCGACCAGGCCAGCGATGAGGCCAGCCTTCAAAGAGGCAGTACCCAGCGAAGCCGGTATGGTCGTGGTGGTACCGCCACGCTCTCCGTTTTCACCGGCAAAGCTCAGTGGTAGCGCGCCGTACTTGAGGTTGTTGGCCAAGTCTTGGGCTTCCTGCTGGGTGAAATCACCCGTGATCGACGTTGGGGAACCTGCCGGGGTAGCTCCCTGAATGACCGGAGCGGAAATAATCGCAGAGTCAAGCGTGATCGCAACTTGGCGTTGCAGGTAATCCTGGGTCACCTTTGCCCAAGTCTCGCCGCCCTTCTCATTGCCTTGTGCCTTGAAGGCGAAGTTGATCTCCATCTGGCCGGTTTGAGAATTGAGCCCGCCCGCGATCTCACGATTGGCATCAATCTCGTTGCCCGTCAGCCGTTTGCCGCCTTCTGATTCTCCAACCAACAGCGGAACCGGCTCCAGCACATACTTTTGGCCTTCGCTGTCACAGGTGACAAACGGCTTCGCCGGGTCGTCAGAACCTGCCAAAGGATCGAGCTCTTCGGTGCACTGCAACAGCGCCGCAGCCGCGAACTGGACGCTCGGATCATCACTTTGGCGGTCGGAGCGCAGCATCTCCGTGATGTCCTGACGACGCTTCGTGGCTTCGATCGAGTTCTTTGGTTCCTCAGGCGTGACGGCGGTAATTTCTTTCACCTCGAAAGGCGCCTGGCCTTCCGCCAGCCCCTGGTTCGCCGAATCCACTAGGCCCTTGAATGACTCCGTGGCTTGCTCTGGCGAGATGACGCCCTTTTCTACCCAGCGATTCGCCATGTCCAGGGTTGTATCCACAACCTTTCCTGGATCAGGGGTGCCTGGCTGAGCCACGGGCCGGAACATCAGCTGAGAGGTTTGACCCAAAGCACGAGCCTGGGTGGTGTCTTCGCCAGGGACAGTGATTACCAGCGTGTTGCCATCAGAGACAACGCTCGCTCCGGAGACACCCATACCGTTCACGCGGTTTTCCAAAATCAAGCGAGCCTGAGCAAGCTGATCTGAGGTAGGTTCCGCGCCCTGCGGCACCAGGGTCACACGTGTTCCGCCCTGCAGATCAATTCCGAGCTTTGGACTAGCGGAGCGATCTCCGGTGAAGAAAACCAAGGCATAGACGCCGAATAATGCCAACAGGAACAAGGCGATTGCTTGCTTCGGCCATGCCCGGCTGCTCCGTGGTCGTTCTGACGAACTGGACACTGAGGGGACTCCTTTTGTTGCGCGATCCTCAACCCGAAACTTGAGGAACGCTACATAGTGAACATCTGTGCAGGTGAGAAAACCCAACGCTTTATGCTACGCCATGAGCAATCTGAGGTGCTGGTGCGCTCGCCCAAACTTTAGAGCAAAGTCTGGTACCCGCCGATTGCATCGGCTGGAGGCTCGAGGCCAATGTGCTGCCACGCCGAGGCCGTCGCAACGCGTCCCCGTGCGGTACGCGCGATGAGTCCGGCGCGGACCAGGAACGGCTCGCACACCTCTTCCACGGTGCTCGGCTCCTCACCCACTGCCACGGCCAGGGTATTCAGGCCCACCGGACCGCCGCCGTGGCCGCGGATCAGGGCGTTGAGCACCGCGCGGTCCAGGCGGTCCAAGCCAATCTCATCCACGTCGAAGACGATCAACGCAGCTTTTGCAGCCCCTAAATCAATGTGTCCGTCGGAATGGACTTCCGCAAAGTCTCGGACGCGGCGAAGCAGACGGTTTGCGATTCGTGGGGTGCCTCGAGACCGAGAGGCGATTTCTGAGGCAGCGTCAGCGTCAATGGAAACGCCCAAAATGGACGCTGCTCGAGTCACTACCTTGGTCAGATCCTCATCGTTGTAAAACTCCATCTGGGCGACAAATCCGAAGCGGTCGCGCAATGGACCAGTCAGCATGCCAGATCGAGTGGTAGCTCCCACCAACGTAAACGGGGCGATTTCCAGCGGGATTGAGGTCGCACCCGGACCCTTGCCCACAATCACATCGATGCGGAAATCCTCCATCGCCATGTACAGCATTTCTTCGGCTGGCCGGGCGATACGGTGAATCTCATCGATGAAAAGGACGTCACCTTCAATCAGGTTGGAAAGCATTGCAGCGAGGTCGCCAGCGCGCTCCAGCGCTGGCCCCGATGTCATGCGCAGACTGGCCCCCAATTCCTGGGCCACGATCATTGCCATCGTGGTCTTTCCCAGACCGGGAGGGCCGGAGAGCAAAATATGGTCCGGCGCTACCCCACGATTCTTTGCGCCGGTAAGTACCAGGTCGAGCTGGCTGCGCACCTTAGGCTGGCCAATGAATTCATCAAGACTACGCGGGCGGAGTGAGACTTCGACATCCGTCTCTCCGCGCTGCTCCTGCGCGTCAACTACCGAGTCACGCGTCCGCGGTGGCAACCCGCCGGGAATCTGGAACTCGGTCTTCTCAATATCGGACACCGCGACCTCCTACTTTCGGCCGAGCAGGGCAAGCGCCTGCCGGAGCGTGGTCGATCGATCTGCTTCAGGGTCCTGCGCGAGCACTTCGTCCACGCTGGCTGCCGCATTCTTCTCCGGGAAGCCCAGGCCAATCAGGGCTTCCACAATGTCCGCCGCACCGGCCGGGGCTACGCCGCTTATCGACGCCACCGGCTCCGGCTCACCAAATCCGGCCACCTTGTCCTTAAGGTCAACGATCATCCGCTCCGCAGTGCGCTTTCCTACTCCTGGAATGCGCTGCAGCTGCTTCACATCACCACTTGAGATGGCATGTGCCAGCTCAGCAGCGTTGTACATGGCCAAAGCGGCAAGAGCCAGCTTGGGGCCAAGGCCAGAAACTGCCTGCAAGGTGGTGAACATCGCCTTGTTTTCTAGGTCGCCGAATCCAAAAAGCGTCATAGCATCTTCGCGAACCACCATGGTGACGTAGACGAGGGATTCCTCGCCTCGGCGCAGGTTGCTCAGCGTTTGCGGCGTTGCAGCGAAGTAGTAACCTACGCCACCGCATTCGATGACCGCCCCACCAAGTTCGATGGCGATAACCGTGCCACGCAGCGATGCGATCATGAATTAGTCCTCCGGTGAGTGTTCGAATGGGTGATCGTGGGCGTTGGCGTCGTGCGTTGTCGGCGAGTGTCATTGAACATTGCTTTCGCTTTGCCCAATTTGCCTGTTTGAGAGCGCCTCGCCTGGGCCAGCTGTACCTCTGAGATCTTCTGCCTTTCCAGCATAGGGGCTCGCCAACAGTGACAAACGGCAAGGGCTAGAGCATCGGCAGCGTCGGCCGGCTTAGGGGGCTCGCTCAGACCGAGAATGCGGGTGATCATGATGGTCATCTGCTTCTTATCTGCACGACCGTTGCCCGAGATCGCCTTTTTTACCTCAGATGGAGTGTACATATGCACCGGTAGGTCACGCTGAGCTGCTGCTAGCACTAACACCCCCACGGCGTGAGCGGTATGCATGACAGTGGAAACATTTCCACGCTCAAAAATTCGTTCAATCGCGACCACATCAGGCTGATACTCATCCATCCACGATCCGACAGCTGTGCTCAAACGTAGCAGGCGTTCGGTGAGGTCAGCGTCAGCTGGTGTCCGCACAACCCCCACTGATACCGGATAAATCGTGCGCCCTTGTCCGGATTGAACCACGGAGAGTCCACACCGGGTAAGACCCGGATCTATTCCCATCACCCTTAATCCAACCGCTGTCAACTTACTCCTCACCAAATTCTAGATCACTGACACCATCATATAGCACACAATTTCGAAGTTTCGTGCAACCCGCCAGCCCACACGAGGTTAATCCCACTAACGCGTCCCTAAGATTTCTTCATATGCACCTGATAGGATATTAAGGTCCACTGCTCTACGCACAGAAATGTTTAATATATGAGCAAGATCTACGACATCGGAATCGCCGACATTCAACGAATCGGCTTCTTGACCAGCCCGGGTGTTGGCAATGCTGAGGCCATCAAGGCGGCCGCGGTTGCACGTCAACGATTCAATGATGCTGGCATAGATGTCGTAAGTATTCAGGCAAAAGATGACGCCGCCACTATTGACCTGGTTAATGAGATGGTCAGGTCTGACTCGATCGATGCCCTCGTAGTTTGTGGGGACGATCCCCTCATCAACCTCGCACTCCAGCCACAGGCAGAATCTGAGAAACCCCTGGGTCTCATTCCAGCAGGTGAGCATTCCGATCTCGGACGTTCGTTGAATATCCCGATTAATCCCAAACGGGCGGCCGATATCGTCATGCGTGGCTTTTTTACCACCACCGATCTCGGTCGGGTGTCTAACAATGCTAACGAGACTAGATGGTTTGCCACCATCGCTTGTTCGGGCTTTGACGCGCGAGTAACGCAGCGCTCCAAGTACTTCGGAGGCCGACTGAGGGCTCTGCGCGCCCCCCTCGGCGCGGTGGCTTCAATTTTTGATTTCCATTCTGCGCCGTGCACCATCACACTAGACGGCGATCTGGTCATAACGGAAGATATCCTGTTGTGCGCCATCGGAAACACCCAGTATTACGGACAAGGCATGATGATGTGTCCGGAAGCCAATCACCATGACGGGCTGTTTGACATCAGTCTTGTCCCAGATTTCAATGAGCGAGAGTTGCTAAGTAGCTTTTGGAAGCTCTACCAGCGAAAGCCCGACAAGTTGGACTTCATGACGACCTATCGCGCGAAATCCATCGTCATCGAACATGAGAATCAGCCCAATGCTGCCGACTGTCGGCCGTTCAGCGACGGCTATCTCAAGGCTGAGGTAGTCGAGGGCGCGGGTAGATTCCTGGTTCCCCGCCCCTAAGCAACACATGAAAAATCCCTGACTGAGTTTTCAGTCAGGGATATCAGGCTTGAAGGCTAAGCCTCAAGCTGCGCGATAACTTCGTCAGTCAGATCCATGTTGGTGTACACGTTCTGGACATCGTCGGAGTCTTCGAGGACGTCGATAAGCTTGATGATCTTCTTCGCGTCTTCGACCTCGAGCGGGTTGAGAACCGAGGAGCGGAAGTCGGTGTCGGTGTCATCGACTTCGATGCCAGCATCGGCCAGTGCTTCCTTCACCGCGGTGGTGTCGGAGGCATCGCAAACGATCTCAAACTGCTCGTCCAGCGCGTTGACTTCTTCGGCACCGGCATCGAGGACAGCCATGAGGACGTCATCCTCGGAGAGCTCGCCCTTCTTGATCAGCACAATGCCCTTGCGGGAAAACATGTAGGAAACGGACCCAGATTCTGCCAGGTTGCCGTTGTTCTTAGTGAAGGCCGTGCGAACCTCGGTAGCAGCGCGGTTGCGATTGTCGGTCAAACACTCGACCAACATTGCGACGCCATTCGGTCCGTAGCCTTCGTACATGATGGTTTCCCAGTCAGAACCACCGGCTTCTTCACCGGAGCCACGCTTACGAGCACGCTCGATGTTGTCGTTAGGAACAGAGGCCTTCTTAGCCTTCTTGATCATGTCATCAAGCGTCGGGTTGGATGCCGGATCGCCGCCACCGGTACGAGCGGCCACTTCGATGTTCTTGATCAGCTTGGCAAATTCCTTACCACGCTTGGCATCGTTCGCTGCCTTCTTATGCTTCGTCGTCGCCCATTTGGAGTGGCCAGCCATGTACCCCTTCACCTTTCTATTTCTGGCACCCCTCCGGGTGCCACTGGGTAGCTAGTATACGCCCCTGTCTTGTTGAGAAAAGCAATCAGTTCCCTTGTGAAGCGACCTCATTGATGAAAAACTCGTGGACGCGGGTATCTCCGGAAACTTCGGGATGGAAACTCGTTGCCATCACGTGTCCGCAGCGCACGGCAACAATTGCCCCTGCAGCCGGGCCACTAGGCACGGTAGCCAACACTTCTACCTCGTCGCCCACACGCTCCACCCATGGCGCACGAATAAAAACTGCCGGAACGTCTCCCTCAATTCCAGCGAAATCTAAGGCAGCTTCAAACGAATCAACTTGTCGACCAAAGGCATTACGACGAACAGTGATGTCCAAAGCATTCAAGCTGTGTGCATCTGCGCGGGTGTCTAGTACTTCTTTCGCCAGTAGAATCATGCCGGCGCAGGTGCCATAGGCCGGCAGGCCACCATTAATCGCAGACCGCAGTGGCTCGAGGAGCCCGCCCAGTTCCAGCAACTTTGACATCGTCGTAGACTCGCCTCCCGGCAAGATAATGCCATCGAGTCCTTGCAGGTGTTCCACTCTGCGCACCTGCCGATGCGACACGCCGATAGCGTCCAAGGTTCGCTCGTGCTCCGCAACACCGCCCTGCACTGCCAACACTCCGATGAGCATTTAGGATTCTCCCTCTCGCTTAGGAATTGCTTGCTGCCCCGGTTCGAGCGTTCGAGTCAGCCCTTCTTGAGTTACCACCGCCACGAGCCGTCCTTCTCTATCGAAGATTCGACCGTGAGTCAGCCCGCGCCCATCGCTTGCCGACGGCGAAATCTGGTCATACAGAAGCCATTCATCAGCGCGGAATGGCCGCAAGAACCACATCGAGTGGTCCAGCGAGGCGACCATGACCTTGGCATCCGGGTGCGGCACCAGTGCCGCCTGCAGCAGCGTCATGTCCGACATGTAGGCCAGGGTGCAGATATGCATCGTTTCATCATCCGGCAGCTTGGTCTTGGAGCGGAACCACACCACCTGTTGGCTGGCGGTGTATGGGTTTTCGTCGTAGTCCTCTTTGGGGACCACCCGGATGTCCCAGTCGGACCATTCGTCGTCGACAAGCATGCGATACGCTGGCCTCACCCGACTGGAGTCTTGGGAAATGTCCTCCGGCATGGGCACCCTGCGCATGACATCGGAATGCACGGGGCCATTTTGGCCACGTTGGTGGAAGCTCGCTTGCATGATGAAAGTGGCTTCCCCATCCTGCACCGCCTTGACCTGGCGGGAGCAAAAGCTGCGACCATCGCGCACTCGATCGACAAGGTAGGTCGTTGGCTTCTCTGGGTTACCGGGAGCCACGAAATAGCCATGCAACGAGTGGACCCGATACTCCGGACCCACGGTTCGTGTTGCTGCAACCAGCGCCTGCGCAGCCACCTGACCGCCAAACGTACGCGTCAGCTTTGAGGGGATGATGGGGCCCTGATAAATATTTCGGTCAATAAGTTCCAGATTCAGGACTTTGTTGATATCAGCCATGTTCTCTTCCCCATCGCGATGATTGCTAGTGTGTCCAATTATGACACCACGCCGTCTCTATTCCACCATTGCAACCGCCGAAATGATCACCTGGGCCTTATTGATCCTGGGAACTATCCTCAAGTATTCCTCAGTCACGCCACTGGGCGTTCGGATCGCCGGCCCGATCCACGGCTTCACATTCCTTACCTACGGCGCCATCACTATCTTGCTCTGGATCAACAATCGCTGGTCCCTGCCGCGTTTCGTCGCCGGTCTGATTTCAACGGTCATTCCGTTTGCCACTTTGCCATTCGAGCGCAATACCGAGAAAGCAGGGCTTCTCGACGGCCCATGGCGCTTTGCCAACTCCAGCGAACAGCCCCACGGCTTCCTTGAGCACTGTCTGGCTCTGGTGGTGCGTCGTCCCCTGCTCGCCGCCATCATTATCTTGGTGGCGGTGTCGATTGTCTTCGCGATACTGCTGTCCCTTGGGTCTCCGCTGGAGGCGCTGAAGAAGTAGCCGGACAACGAAAAAAGGCCCCCGAAGGGGCCTTCTTGCTATTTATTACCAACCGCGTTCGGAGAGTCGGTGTGGAACCGGCTCGTCATCAACGTTGATGCCAACCATTGCCTCGCCCAATCCGCGGGACACACGAGCGATGGTGTCAGGATCATCAAAGTTCTGAGTTGCCTGAACGATGGCCTTCGCGCGAGCCTCAGGGTTGCCGGACTTGAAGATACCGGAGCCCACAAAAACGCCTTCAGCACCAAGCTGCATCATCATTGCAGCGTCAGCAGGGGTCGCAATGCCACCTGCGGTGAACAACACGACCGGGAGCTTACCTGCACGGGCTACTTCGCAGACCAGCTCGTATGGTGCCTGCAGCTCCTTGGCTGCGACATAGAGCTCGTCTGCAGCCATGGACTTGAGACGGTTGATCTCGGCGCGGATGGTGCGCATGTGGGTAACGGCGTTAGACACATCGCCAGTGCCTGCCTCGCCCTTAGAACGAATCATGGCAGCGCCTTCGTTGATGCGACGCAGTGCCTCGCCCAAGTTGGTCGCACCACACACGAACGGCACGGTGAAGTCGAACTTATCAATGTGGTTGGTGTAATCGGCCGGAGACAGCACCTCAGACTCATCGATGAAGTCAACGCCGAGAGACTGCAGGACCTGGGCCTCCACGAAGTGGCCGATGCGGGCCTTAGCCATCACTGGGATGGACACGGCGCTAATGATGCCCTCGATCATATCCGGGTCGGACATGCGAGAAATACCGCCCTGGGCACGAATGTCGGCAGGGACACGCTCCAGCGCCATAACTGCAGTGGCACCAGCGTCTTCAGCGATCTTTGCCTGCTCTGGGGTTACGACATCCATGATGACGCCACCCTTCAACATTTCAGCCAGTCCGCGCTTCACGCGCGCGGTGCCCTGTGCGGGTTCCATATTTGTCACGGCGGTGGTGCCTCCTCTTAATTCTTTGGTCAAAATTTTTCGACTCCCCCTATGTTAAACGCTTGAGTGACTCGAGGGAACATCTCCCCCTCAAAGCCCGGAGGTCCGCAACTCGAAGTAGACCGGCAGCTTGGCGGTGCCGCCGAGCCGAAACGTGCGCACCAGGGGCCTGATGCGTAAGGATCTGGTGTCACTGACCGCCTCGTTGTAGAAGCGATGGGCGAGTTCAACTCGGGCGCTGGCGTCGACGATCGACGGGTGTGTCGAGGTACACGCTTCCATCATCTGCCGTTCGGCGGCGGCCCGGTCGTCGAAAAGCGCCGGCTCGAGGGGGATACCATGCGCGGCTTTGGCCTGACTGGCTGCCCCGGGGTCTAGCGCCTCGATGAGCGCGGCCCGGCGATCAAGCGCGGCTGCCAAGTTTTGCAGTGAGGCATCAACGCGGATATGCAGGCGGTTCAGGCGCTGCGCTGTGAAGTAGGCCCACGAGAGCGCAAGCGTAACGACGACCGCAACCACCGCAACCAGTGCCAGATTCATCGACGCTTCTCCTTGACATGCACGATGGTGCCATCGGCAACTGTTTCATAGACCCGCAGGATGTCGGCTCCTACTCGGGCCCAGTCATACACGGCGGCCCGCTGAAGCCCTCGCTCACGCAGCCTCGTGCGCAGCTCAGAATCGGTGAGCGCCAAGGTCAGGGCCCTAGCGAGATCGTGAGCATCCTCATTGCGAAATACCATGCCTGCGGGTTCGTCAGTGTGGGTTTGCAGGACGTGTCGGAACGCCTCAATGTCCGAAGCCACCACAACTGCGCCAGCCGCCATCGCCTCCACAAGCACGATGCCGAAGCTCTCTCCGCCGGTATTGGGGGCGACGTAAATGTCGGCAGCCTGCAAGTATGCCACTTTCTCCGCCTCAGAAACTCGACCGACGAAACTCACCCCCGAGATGTCCCTTGGTGTACCTCCGCCCATGACTGTCACATGACACGGCGCATTCACCTCCTGGAGGGCATCAAGCAAAATGTCGAGTCCTTTTCGGGGCTCATCGATCCTGCCGAGGAACACCACCTCCAAGGGATCATTACGGCGTGGCTTCGTGGTCGCGAACAGCTGGGTGTCTACCCCATTCGGAATCAGCACCGGATCGCCGCCAAGTTGCTCCACTTGCCAGCGCCGGGCCATTTCGGACACCGCGATGCCGCCCCGAATCTTTTCCAACATGGGACGCAGCCCCGCTGCGGCAACCCGAAGCACGAGCGACTCCGACGCGCTGGCGTGGTACGTCGCCACAATTGGCCCCTGCGCCAGCGCCATAGCTTGTAGTGAATAGCTTGGAGCATTGGGTTCGTGGATGTGGAGCACATCAAACTGGCCCTCAGCTATGAATTGCTTCAGCTGCCGGGACACCCGCGGTCCTAAAGCAAGACGGGCCACAGACCCGTTATAGGGCACCGCGACTGAAGGCCCGCCCTTAACGACATAGCCGGGAAGGTCAATGTCATTGCTGGCCGGACCTATAACCTGGACAAAATGCCCCTGACCGCGAAGGTACTCAGCAAGGTCCAGGATGTGCGCCTGCACGCCACCGGGTTGGTCAAAGGAATAGGGGCACACGATCCCAATCCGCATGCCGCCTCCCTTCCCCCACAACCAGTTACTTCCGGCTACGTCGATCTGCCAACCATACTGGTTGTAGCATATGCCAATCCTCCGGATGGGCAGCAATACTCGCCTCGAAATTGCGGGCAATCCGCTGGACCGTTGAGCCCAAATCATCAACGTCGAGTGGCGGCGAGATAGCAAAACCCCAACCGTTAGGTGTGAAGTGCGAGTCCACAGTATGCAGGGCTGCACCCGTGGTGAGCGCCAGCTGTGCTGGGCCAGCAGGAAAGGTCGTGTCCTCGCCGAAGAACTTCACCGGCACCCCTTTCCCCTTCAGGTCGCGTTCTCCCAACAGACAGACGATGCCACCGTCCAGCAGCACCTTTTGGAGGCGCTCGAAGGGAGGTTCCGCACCCGCGTGAGCCAGGACGCCAAAGCCCAGCTCCTCACGAAACTCGACGAAAGCCTCAAAGAGCACGTCTGGGCGTAGGCGTTCCGCGACCGTCGTAAAGCTACCTGCGTGGTGCACAAGCCAGACACCAGCCATGTCCCAATTCCCAGAATGCGGCAGTGTCAAGACCACGCCCTTGCCCTTGGACAGTGAGGCATCCAGGTGCTCGCGCCCGGTGACATGCGGATCGAGGCGCTCCCCCAAGTCATGACGGCTAAGCACCGGCAGGCGAAAAGCTTCCGCCCAATAGCGGGCATATGAGCGCATGGCTTGTTCGACCAACACATCTGAGGCAGGCTTGCCGACGGCCCTAGCCAGATTGAGCCGCAGATAACGCGTTGCGCCCTCTTTGCGGGCGACCCGTGCACCGGCGGTTTCAAACAGCCAGCGTGCCATGGGTGTCGGCAAGAGCCCTACGATTTTCCAAGCGGCGATATATCCGATCGCCGCAGGATCTTTGCTTCGTAGCGCATCGATGAGTTTCATGGGCGCGCAGGCTCCGCTCCCGGGGGCGGAGCGATGGGATCGTTGGCGCGCTCATTCCGGGCCGCCATCACCAAGCGTTGAATGACTGTCAACACGGAGCCGACTGCGAGAATCCAGATGGCAGTGTCAATTGCGAAAGGGACGCCGAGTCCGGTTAATCCAAGACCAAGGAGGCCAAGGATCAGCCGCTCAGCACGCTCGACGAGGCCACCGACCACGCTGATCCCGCTGGCCTCCGCGCGAGCCTTGACGTAGCTGATCACCTGAGACGAGACCAAAACCGAAAATGCCGCTCCGACGAGCCAAACATTGGCATCGTAGCGATAGATCAGCCACCATGTGATGACCGAAAAGAGCACACCGTCAGTGATGCGGTCGCAGGTTGCGTCGAGGGTGGCACCGAAGCTTGTGCCTCCGCCTCGGAGCCGAGCCATGGTGCCATCGACGAGATCGAAGGCCGTGAACAGTGCCGACAGCACCGCAGCCCAGAAGAGCTCCCCCAGCGGAACGAGGATCAGAATGATACCGCAGGCAATAACGGTACCGATGACGGTCACGATGTTGGGGGTCAGCCCGAGCCTGAGGCACGCTTTGGCCACTGGTTCGACTACCACGGCAGCCGGGCGCCGCCCACGCACACTCAACACGTTGTCGTCCTCAATCCTATTCCGCCTGCTAGGGGCGTGCTGTTCCTGGTAGATCGTCGCGCTGCGCCCACTCCGCTGCGAGAATCTTGCGGGTATCACGCAACAACTGTGGCAGCACCTTAGTTTCGCCCAGGACAGTCATGAAATTAGCATCTCCGGACCAACGTGGCACCACGTGAAGATGAAGGTGATCGCCGATTGATCCACCGGAAGCCCGACCTAGGTTGAATCCGACATTGAAGGCATCCGGATTCGAGACTGACTTGATGACCTTGACCACTGACTGGGCAAACAACATCAGCTCCGCTGATTCCTCAAGGGTAAGGTCTTCCAGGTTGGCCACCTTACGATATGGAACCACCATGCAATGGCCCGAGTTATACGGGAACAGATTAAGCAGGCAGTAAACCAACTCGCCACGTGCCACGATGAGGCCTTCCTCATCCGGCAGAGTGGGAATCTGAACGAAGGGGTCCGACTTCTTTTCGGTGCGAGGCTTGGTGGCGATGTAGTTCATTCGATACGGCGCCCACAGGCGCTGCAATCGATCTTCGCCACCAATACCGGTGTCGACGAAGTTATCGGCGGACACCGAGATTCTCCTCAGTTGGCTGATCATTGATGCGATCGCGGATCCACGTCTCGATCAGGGTAGCGGCCTCATCGACTGGCACACCATTGATCTGGGTACCGTCGAGGAACCGGAAGCTCACGGCGTTCTGCTCCACGTCGCGAGCGCCAGCGAGCAGCATGAACGGAACGCGCGCCTGGGTGTGGTTGCGGATCTTCTTCTGCATGCGGTCATCCGAGGTATCCACATTTGCACGGATACCCTTCTCACGCAGCTTGGTGCATACCTCTTCCAGGTGAGGCGCAAAGTCGCCTGCCACAGGAATCGCGACCACTTGGTGCGGAGCCAACCAAGCTGGGAAAGCGCCAGCGTAGTGCTCGAGCAGCACGCCGAAGAATCGTTCGATAGAACCGAACAACGCGCGGTGAATCATGATTGGGCGCTGCTTAGTGCCATCCGGAGCGGTGTATTCCAGGTTGAAGCGCTCTGGCAAGTTGAAGTCGAGCTGAACCGTAGACATCTGCCAGGTACGCCCAATAGCGTCGCGGGCCTGAACCGAAATCTTCGGGCCATAGAAGGCGGCGCCCGCTGGGTCTGGCACAAGCTCCAGGCCAGACTTGGTGGCAACGCGCTCTAGGATTTCGGTCGACTTCTCCCAGATCTCATCGGAGCCGACGAACTTATTGGGGTCCTTAGTGGAAAGCTCGAGGTAGAAGTCGTCCAGACCATAGTCCTTCAGCAACGAAATAATGAACTCCAGCACCGAGGTGAGTTCAGTTTCCAGCTGATCTTCGGTGCAGTAGATGTGGGCATCGTCTTGGGTAAAGCCACGCGCGCGGGTAAGACCGTGGATCACGCCGGACTTTTCGTAGCGGTAGACGGTACCGAACTCGAACAGTCGCAGTGGGAGTTCACGGTAGGAACGGCCTCGGGAGGCGAAGATCAGGTTGTGCATTGGGCAGTTCATTGGCTTGGCGTAGTAGTCCTGCGCCTGCTTGGTGCAGTTGCCGTGTTCATCGAACTCGCCATCCAGCTGCATCGGAGGGAACATGCCGTCCGCGTAAAAGTCCAGGTGACCAGACTTTTGGAACAAATCACCCTTCGTGATATGAGGCGTGTTGACAAAGGAGTAGCCCGAGGCGATGTGGCGGCGACGGGAGTGTTCTTCCATCTCCAGGCGAATAATGCCGCCATTAGGGTGGAACACTGGGAAACCGGAGCCGATTTCATCTGGGAAGCTGAACAGGTCAAGTTCCGAGCCAAGGCGACGGTGATCGCGCTTCTCGGCCTCAGCGAGCATCGTCTGATACTCATCGAGGGCTTCCTTAGATTCCCAGGCCGTGCCATAGATACGCTGAAGGCCAGCCTTGGACTGGTCACCACGCCAGTAGGCCGCGGAAGATCGGGTCAACGCAAACGCAGGAATGTACTTGGTGGTTGGAACGTGTGGTCCACGGCAGAGGTCGTACCACTCAACTTCACCGGAACGTGGGTTGACGTTGGAGTAGGCGGTCAGTTCGCCAGAGCCAACTTCCATGGCTTCGTCAGAGTCCGGGTCAACGTTGCCTTTGTCGTCGATAAGCTCCATCTTGAACGGCTCGTTGGCGTACTCGAGGCGAGCTTCTTCGACGGAAGCATAGGCCTTGCGCTCAAACTTCTGGCCGGACTTGATGATCTTCTTCATCGCTTTTTCGATGTTCTTCAGATCTTCCGGCGTGAATGGCTCCTTGACATCAAAGTCGTAATAAAAGCCACCCTCGATAGCCGGGCCAATGCCAAGCTTGGTACCTGGGAAGAGCTGTTGCACAGCCTGCGCCAGGACGTGGGCGCAGGAGTGGCGAATAACACCGCGACCATCTTCGGTGTTTGCTGAGACTGGAGTGAATTCGGAGTCCTCTGCTGGGACAAAAGACAGGTCCTTGATTGCGCCAGAAGTATCCTTTGCGGCAACGATCGCGTCTTCGCCTTTATTAGGTAACTCGAGGTCCCGCATTGCGGCACCCACAGCTACTCCTGCTGGTACCTGGAAAGAAGTCATGGTGGTCACGGTGTAGGCGCTCCTTATGCGCTCGTAGCTGACGGCATACCTGGCCGTCAGCCAAATGGAATTGTCCCAGCCGTTTCCCACGCTAATGGCGGGAAACGAAACTGTATGGACAAATCCTACTCGCTCCCCTACTTCTCCAGCAGGCCAGCACCCCAATACTGCCCCGCCGTGGTTCCAGGCGGGATGAAGAACACTGCGGAACCGATGTGTTCGATCCACTGATTCAGGCGATCGGACTCATCCAAGCGCTCCTGAATCGGTTCAAACTGCAGCTTCGGGTTTTGTTGGAAGCATACGAACACCAGGCCCGCATTCGCAGTTTGTTCCGAACCGGGCTCGACCGGGTGGTCGTAGTTGTACGAACGACGTCGCAAAGCTTGCTCCGGGTGTTCAACCGGTGCTACAGCGCGAGCCATATGGCTTTGCTTATCGATCACTGGCAGCCCGAAGTCGTCTGTCGCTGCAAAATCAGCAGCATCAAACTCTTCCTTGCCGGTGAGTGGTGCGCCGTTATCCAAGCGACGACCCATTACGATTTCCCGGGACTCGCGGTCCAAGATTTCCCACTCGTCCAGGTTCATCTTGATGCGGCGAACCACCATCACGGTGCCACCGTGTGCCCACTCCGGACCTTGATCGATCCATACCTGCCGGTTCAGCTGCATTTCGGTTCGTGGATTGACCGTTCCATCGATCTGCCCGAACAGATTTCGAGGGGTCTGTCCCTTCTCCGTGGCACCGTACGCATGCAAGAAGCCCTGTTGCATCCACCGTGTGGACACGTAATCGATACCGCCGCGCACCATTTGGCGCGTGGCATGGGACAGCGCAACCGGGTCATCGCAACAGATCTGCAAGACAAGATCGGCAGCTCCCCACCGATCATCGAGCTTGTCTCGCTTGTACGGCTTAATCGGAGTGACCCACTCCGGGACCTCCTCACCGATAATCTCGAAAAGTCGGGCACCGAAACCACACGTGATGGTCATATTCGATGGAGCGACGGTCAGTTCGGGTTCAAGATCACCAAGCGGGGTTTGACCCGAACACAGGCGACGGGCGTCGTCTGTCCAGACCTTCATCAAGCGGATGATTCCCGCGCGGTCGACGCCGGGACGCACAGTAAAGGCGACCATGTTGAGTAGCGCTTGTCCGGGCGTCGATACGCCCGCTTGGTGCTCCCCATCAAAGTCGTGAACCATGCTGGCGAGCTGGATTTCGGCGGGTTCTGCTGAAGTCCCTGCCTTGTTTGGGGCAGCACAAGACACGGCGACACCGCCGGCCACCGTGGTGGCTGAGGCGGTGAGGAACCCTCGGCGAGTAAGTCGTTTGTTGCTCATAGTGTTAGTGCATTGCTGGTGCAGAGGTCATGCCACTGTCGCCCATGACGCCGCCATTGGCACCATAGTTTTCCATGCCGGAGGCGATGGTACGAACCTCAGAGTCGACGGTGACGGAGTCGCCATTGGAGAAGTTCAGCGTGACCTTGACCTTGGATCCAGCCTCGATTGGGTCATTGATGTCCATGATCATGAGGTGGTCGCCACCTGGCTTGAGCAGGTACTCGCCACCGGCTGGAATGGTGATTCCGCCAGGCTTGAGCTGCATGACACCGTTGACAACCTCGTGGATCTCGTACTTACCCGCGTTGGTGTCGGTGGTGAAAGACTCGATCTTGATGTCTTCCTTGGTATTGTTCTTCAGATTGCCGAAGATGCCGGTCATGTCTTTGTCAGCAGGCTTTGCCTTCACAAAAGTATCAACAAATGCCACATCGCCCTGCTGGTCCGCTGCTGCCTTGGTCGCAGAGGTAGCTTGCTTCTCGACGCTCGTCGCTGTCTCAACCTTGGACTCCGAGTCCTTCTGGGAGTTAGCGCACGCCGTGAGGGAGGCTGCAGTCAATGCTGCAACTGCGATGGTGCTGATCTTCTTAAAAGATGCGTTCATGATTTCTTCTTCCTTTGTGAAAGTACAAGAACGATTCCCACAACGATGACGACAAAGGCCACTAGGCCGCCGATCACCCAGTAGAGAAAGGTCTCATTTGAATACGGAGCTTCAGACGAGCTAGCAACCATTTCTTCCGACGTTGACGACTTCTGGGCGGTATCCCCTGCCAACGTAAAAGTGGTCATACCGCGCGTTGCATGTCCATCAGATGAAGTGATCTGGAAACCGATTTTGTATTTGCCCGGCTCCAACTTCAGATCTGCTGGTATGTCGACGCGGATGATCTGATCTTGAAGAACAGGATCAGAAGAAAATAACACTTTGCCAGTGTCCTGGTTGCTGAGTGCGACCGTATTGAAGGTGTCCTTCGGTATACCCGAAAACTCCAGCTCCAATTGGGTTGGGGCCTGCTGCACAGTACTGCCATCAGCCGGAATCGACCGCATGACAACATCATGCGCCAGAGCAGGCGTTGCACCGCCGACCACGGTAGTAAGGAGGATCATGGTGCTGGCGACAAGCCTGGATGCGAATTGTTTCACATTCATCCTTTGCTCGCCCCCTCCTTACATACGTGAACTTCCCGCTTTGATTCACATCTAAGCGGTTGCGGTCTGGGTAGTAGTCGGAGGCGTTTGATGTTTAGTTCCCAAGATCGATTCCAGTCTACCCCCGGGGCCATGCGTAACTTAAAACCCCAGATTTAGTCATTACCCCTTGGAAAATGGCGAACAAAATAGCAAAACGAGGAAGCTCTTGAATGAACTTCCTCGTCTGTTGTGGTCCCAGCTGGAAACCACCCACTAGACCTGTTTAGCCAGGTCATGCCAGGCTTCACATTAACTACTTTTTCGCCGTGCCCTCATGCGTGCCCACGACTACATTTTTACCCCCGACATCCGCGCTGGTGAGATCCATTTTACCGGACAATCTGAAAACATGCGTTGACCTGCGGTTTTACAATTCGCCGGCGATGTTTGCCCAGCTCAGACCCTGTTTTTGGGCAAAACCGTGAAAAACGAGCCTGTCTAAGGCGTTAAAGATCGTCAGGCGACCTACTAGACCCCTCCGAGCTGTTAGGCGCTCAGCCGTGGATCTGGCTATACAGGGTGAGGATCTGGTCACTACTGCCAGGCACCCGCTCAGTGGTCACAGTTGAGGTTGGGGCGCTTCTCAATTCGCGAGTTCTACGCTCTGCCATCTCACCCTGTGAGATTTGCCATCTCAGGCCTTCGCGAGCTGTTGGGGTGAGACCGAACGATACGAGCGACTTCTCCCAGGCCTGCGAGCACTTCAATCTCTCCGAGATCTTGTTATTCGGGTTGATGGCTTCCGCGAGAAAACGTGCTGCGTTGTACAGGCCGTGAACGTCCGAGCTAACCCATTCCGAGGACATGGGAGACCGGAAAATATCGCGCCACCACGCCTTGACCGGCTCAGGCCACGTTCTCCCCACTCCGAGGAACTGGTCAGCGGGTGGCAATTCCGGGATCTCGTTGTGCTCGTTCTTCTTGGGGTCTAATTGTTTGCTTGGCTTCCGCTGGTCTGGTCTGAGACCTCCAACTTTTGCTTTTCTCCCGCGTGTCATGTCTGCTCCTTCAAAATTGACAATGTGATGTACGTCACATCATATCAATTAAGCAACTCTTAACGCGGTTAATGTTCGATTTACTATATAAAAGCCTATTTTTACCAATTTCTTCAATAGCCAAAAGTACAGCACCGGAGGGGCGCGTGTGCCGACAGGTGGGGCTATCCCCGGCCACCCCTTGACGAGACCGGGGGTGCGCTCCTGCGCTGGTGTCGCTGCCTGTAAATATCGTCACGGTGACGGCTTTTGAGGGTGTGTCCGAGCGTGTGTCCGTAATGTGTCCACCGACTTTTTCACTGTTTGCGCAGGTCAGACCCTATGTGTCTACTGTGTCTACCATTTTCGCGATGTGCGCTCGCTACAGTGTATGTACATATGCACCACCTCCCCCTTTATATATATATCTATATCTATTAAAAAAGGTAGACACAGTAGACACACACAGACATCCCCCGAGGTCAGAGCTAATTTTTGTGTGTCCACTTTGGCCGAAAAAAGGCCGACATAAGGCCGACACACACCAGGAACAATGGACACAAAAGAAAACCGCTCGTTGTGACCTCATAGGAGACCATCAAACGAGCGGAAGGGTTAGGCAGATTCGACCAGATACAACGCCGGTTCATCACGCCATGAGATATTGCGGTAGCCAACACTACGGTTAGTCCTGCGATCCGTCGCATTCTTTCCATTGCGAGGAACCTTGAGCTTATGTTCACATCCCAACTCTGTCAGGTGGTACTTGAGAGCTGAGAGCGTGGCCTTATCGAATGACTCTCCACGGCTCAGTAGACCAGATTCTCGTGCGCGAACCTCAATCTCCACGATGGATAGGGAATCTCTCGAGTCTTCCGAGAACACCAGGTTCTCCTTGACGAACTGCCATACCGGATCGGCTTCACTCCAAAAACGCTCCGTACCCTCCTTGAGCATCGGAGAATCATTCTCGCGGTTGAAGATGTCCACCTCACCAGTCTCACGACGTATCCAGCCACCAATGAGCTGTAGCAAAACCCAGTAACGCTGGTCATCATCCGTCATCCATTCGTAGCCATGATGTTTACGGCTAAAAGCGCGGATGTCGGACTCCCTGGCATCGCACCAGAATGCGAAAATACGTCTACGCATACCGGAATCACCGTTCCATGTTGGGGGTTCGTTCGTCTCACCTATCAACGTCGAGTTGAAGACTGCCTGTCTTTTGGTGCCGTTCTCCTTAGCTGAGATACCGCCACCGCCGAGAACCTGTTTCACCACGGCTTCCGCTGCATCGCTGTTCTTATCCACCTCTGACAGACGTACTGCGAACCTGCCAGCTTCGACAAATAGGGAGTGCTGGTGTGAGTTGCCCGATGTCCGAGAACTCAGGTGCCCACTGTTGAGCTTGCCGAAAAGATCATGGTCTACAAGCCCCAGTCTCGTTTCATTGAACGAGGATGTAATCATGTCGAGGAAACCGGACTTACCAGAGCCACCAGAGCCAAACAGCCACGGCATAACCGCATTGCGAGAGTCTTTGGTCAGCACCTCCGAGAAAATATCCCAGAGCTGCTGTTGATCGCGGTCATCGGGCGCGAACACCTTCATGAACTCCTCCCCGGCAACGAGGTTGTTCTTTGGTTGGGCGCGTCGCTTCTCGTATGCTGCCTTGCCTGCTGCCACGTCAAACTTGAGGTAACGAGTCTCAATCTCGTTGCCCCCAAGCGGGCGCGTGATGATGTCAACCTCCCCAGTTCGTCGGTAGTGCTCGAGACAGAGCCTAAGATCAATGCATTGCCTGCCAGGTAGCCCAATAATGTCCGGGGTCGAGTTGAACCGGCTCCGAGGAACTTCTCTTCCAGCGTCGATAAGGGCGCTCTCAAGCTGCATAAGCTGCGCACTGCGCTTAGCGCCGTCATCCGCTAGTTGGATGGCTCTCCGAACCTGTTCTCCGATATACGACTCTTTAGGGTTGTCAGAATCGACATCGAACCTGCTACGCAATTCCACCAGCAATGGGCGCACACGATTCTTAATCTGCGAGTTAAGGTGAGCCTTCGAGACCTCCTCGAGGGTGTGGATATTGAGGATCGAGCCTTCCGAGGAAATCAGATCCGGCGACATGAGAGCCGTGATCTCAGCCAGCGCGTCACCTACGGAGAGAGTGTCCAGCCAGACAACGGACTTACCCACCAGCTCCGAGAAGGCCTTCTCTGCCTGCTCTGCGCCTGCAATGGTCGAGAAGTCGAGACCTTCCAGGAGGGCTGTCTTCTCAAGATAAGTCTTCCGCCCCTTCTCGATCTCTGCGCGAACTTTATTCACTTCACCAGTGACGGCACGCTGAAATTCGCCTTCCGTTGCGTGGTGAGACTTAGGGCGATCAAAGAAGGCCTTCCGAATGGTGCCCAGAGCCTTCTTAAGGCCTGGCTCACCTTCAAACACGGCCAGGCGAATAGCCCAGCGTGTCACGGCGCAGAGCGCGTCATGGCTGTTGTTGTCCTGCCAGATCTCCGAGGAGAATTTCTTCGGTTCATCGCCGGTTAGCTCCGAGGTGAAAATGTCTCCGAGATCTCCGTCAATCTCTGGAGCGGAAGCCGTGAGCCACTGCATCGCCTTGCTGGTGCCGTAGGACTCCCCAGTTGGAAGCTCAGGGTCACCAGCAACACCAGCGACCAGATAGTCAAACAGGGCAGAAGGCAGAGCCTGCGCCTTATCTAGTGAGAAGGTGGTTTCCTCGTCGCTAGTGCCCCGGTAGCACTTGTATTCTTTGCCATCCACGACAGAGCCGGGCGCGATACCGTATCTGTGACCCTTTTGGATCACGTCAACATCTGCGCCACAGGAGCGCTGGAACTTATGGCCTGCTACCACGGTGAAGTAAAAGTGACCGGAAGGATTATCGGAGTCTCTGCGAGTTACCCGAATGGTCGAGTTGAGGATCTGGTCAGCGTCGAGACCTAGCTCCCCACACACCCGCTTGAAGCTCTCATAGCCTTGCTTGCCGTCATACTGGTCAACGTCGAGGATTATTACCTCTTGCTCAGTTCCGGGGATCTGCTGCACTCTCACGCCGGTATTGCAGCCAGCGGGTGCGTTATCCCAGAGCTTCTTAATCTCATCGAGCGTCAGGTTAGGGATGTTGCCCGTGCAGCCCTGAGCAGGCGGGAACTTTTGGCCTGCTGGTAGTGGAAACAGCGCGAGACCGTTCTTAAAATGGGTAGTGACTGCGGTCACATCGTATGGTAGACTCAAGGGGAACTCCTTCAAATGGTAGTGGTTGATAACCTCCGTTTTGGTGTGAAGCTCCCGGCGTTGTGAACCGGGAGCTTTGCTCTTGGTGGACATCGTTTAGGCCACCTGCTGTTGTTCTTCGTTGAGATCATCGTCAAGGTCGTACAGATACCTAGTCAACGGCTCTTCTTGTTGCTCGTATAGGTAGGCGACCATGCCGGTCTTATTGAACACTTTGACCAACTACGCCACCCGCTCAGGGTTTTGTGCCTTGATCCAGGCTTCTACTTCATCGACCGGATACCGGACGGCCCCTTCGATCTTGACGAACGGCGGGCCAATTTTTCGCGAGCGCCAGTTAGCCAGCGTGGTGGCCTTGATTCCTGTCGCTTCTTCCAGCACGTTTGCTGAAATATATTGCTTCATCCTTAATACTCCTATTCTCGTTGATTGGATGTTTCTCATTAACCATATCACAAATTCCCGAAATTTCACCCCACGACGGGGGTATTGACTTGCACCCCTTTAAATTAAAGTGTAGGGCGTTTTAGGTTTTAGGTGTGTTAGAATCTTCTCAGAGCTTCCAAAACGGCAAGCTCATGAACATGTTCATAGCTTCTACCCAGAGGTTCGACGTGCTTAATAATTCAGCACAACGCCCGGCGCACCCGCTCCCAGACCAGAGAACGCGCCGGGCGTTGTGCTGTCTAGCCCTCTAAGGAGTCTGCGTAGCACCCAGTCATCTTGGGTGGCAAGTACTTAGCTAGGCCTGTCTCGCTCTCCTGCTCGAGGTAGCGTCCTAATCCTGTCTCGCTCTCCCGCTCGAGGTATTTCTCAAGGCTTCCAGAATCAAAATTGTCCATCTACGCCACCGCCTTAACCACGCCTGCTGGTGGGTAGATCATGACGTATGGCATACCTGTTTCGTCTTCGTCCCAGTCGAGAGTGAATCCGAGGGCTTCCAAGTTCTCCTGTTCAGCCTGCATTCTCTTGTAGCCGTGACCGTAATTAAACAGCCAATAGCCATGCTCTTCGATACCGTGAACCCACCATCGGCAATTGTGGACATACCGACGCAGCAATTCGCAAACAGACTCAGCCGGTGCCATGCCTTCGTTGGGTGGCATGACGGAGTACCCGGCGACGATATTCGAGAAAAATGACTGAGAGTCGTAATGGCCTTCCATGACAACCTCAACGCGGAAGCCGTGAGCCTTCAAGATCTCCACTTGAGAAGCAACCCGGTTTTTATCTGCTGCATCGGTAGTCGCGGTAAATCTCAGCTCTAGGGTCCTGCCTACCTGTTGGGCGCTATCCCACAATGGCGACGGCTCCACGTCTGCGCCTTTGATGGCCTTCGTGACCTTAGCCAGTGTCGTGACGGTCTCCACCTTCTCAACGAGCCAGCTCTCAGGAAATGCCCAGGAGTCCTGGCAGATCATGGTGCTGCCAGGGTGGGTAGGGTGCTCGATAACGCGACGTTCTAATCCGGCATCCTTCATGGCGTAGCGGAGACGCGATGACAAATCGGTTACCTCATGGGGGAGGTTGGTTTCTCCTGCCTTCTCGCGGAAGGCTGCGAGATCGATGCTGACGATCTCCTGTGCCATGTCCACGGCAATTAGTGGCGATGCAATTTCGCGTAGCTCATCGCGGTGCATCTTAGAGACAACGAGGTCTCTAATTTCTTGTGCTGAATACTTCATTCTTACTCTCCTTCTTCTCTGCTGTGAACATGTCCTTAACTAGGGTGTAGGTCTCGTACTGGTCATGTTGTGGGTAGATCTCCCAGCCAGTTTCGCGCAACTTTTCAAAATCGCGGTACGCCTTAATGACTTCTTCGGGATCTTCTCCCCCGAGCGAGATCTCAGCAAAGCCGTGCATGTCAATCGCATCACCCCACAAGGCGCTGCGATGCTCTCCCAGCTCCGCGCGAATGGCCTTGACCTTCGGACCCGCCACGAACTGGATCTCCCCGCTCCCGTCATTGAGCGGGACAAAGTACGTTCCGAAATTGGAAATCACTTCATCCGTGCCATTTATAAACGCTTGTACCGCTGAGAGCCTGTAGCGAACTTGGCCCTCTAGCTTGACATGGGCGGGGCCCTTGCCATCTCTGCGCCATGAGTACAGCGTCTGCTCCGTGACGTTGAGCAGACCCGATACCTGTTTACTTGTCAACATTTTATTGACTGTTGTACTGGTCACTTTTCCTCCTTAGGTGTGTTGTAGATCACTGCTGGGTGTATCGTACCATACCCCCTATTGACAGCCATTGATTAGTAATGTAAAGCCTAAGTTTTCCCAGGTCACAACCGCTCCAAAAATAGGAAAATCGACGCCAAAGATAACGTTTTAGTAACATTATTTGGCGTCGATTATGGGGCGGTTTTCGCGCGATGGCATTACATGGCTGCACCCATCGGGTACATGGCGGACTCAATTTCTGAGATCTTCAGACGAATTGGGCCACGACAACGGCCACCAATTCGGTATGCGGGAATTTGCTTTTGGGCAATCATCCGCCGAAGCAATTTATCTGAGACGGCAAAATGTTTCGACGCATCTTGCAGGGTTACGTACGGCTCAGTGTCGGCATGAGAAAAGCCAGTGGACATAGTTCACTCCTTCAAGTGAGCCGTCCTACTGGCTGAAATATTTTGGCCTCATTTGGCCGGGAAGCTATTGGGTTATGCCCTCAAGTTAGACAGAGCTGTACAGAATGTCAAGGCTTACCGAAAAGTTTGTTCCACGTCTCGCGGGTGATCGGTTCAACGGCTATTGCTTCCGCGTGGTGCATGTGGTGCCCGTCAGGGTCAATCGACCTCACGTCCTCCTGGCTGAGATTCACATTTTTAGGGTCGCTGTCAGTCCAGGGCAACAGGCCCTTGATGTGCCCACACGAGACAGCTACCGGAACTATCGGGTCACTCTCTAGCTGCCAGGCGTGCCCGTCATGGAAGGCTAGAGCCGGGACACTGTCGCCGGGCGTGCCTTCTACTTCGAGCATCACCACAAAACCGACAACGCACCCGCGAGGGCACCTGTAGGTTGTCCGGGCGATTCTGCGCAGAGTTTTGATGTCCAGGGTCATAGCGTGATCGTCTCCCCTAGCTTGTTCATAACCTCTTGAGTACGTCCAGGGCGAACTTGAGCGTAGACCTCGAGGACCGTTGTTAGGTCGCGGTCGCCAATGATCTTGCCAACCACGGAAGGCTCCACTCCTTGCTCCAATAGTGCCGTGGTGACGAATCGACGGCCAGAGTGTGGATGTACCCGCTTCTTGATCTCTGCCTTATCCTTCATCGCCTTAACCGTGGATCGGTAGGACGTATCCATAACAGGGCTTCCGCTTCTCGTCGTGGTGACTAGATCGTCATCATCTGGTCCGGTGAAGGTCTCTAGATGCTTCATGATGTCGGCATAGAACGCCTTGAAAACCGGCACAGTGCGCATTCCTGCTGGTGTCTTCGTCTTGCCCATAGAAACCATCTTGCCGTCAATTCGCTGATAATTGTCTTCAACCTTGACGGAAATACTGGTGACTTCTCCCTTCTCGTCGCGGGTGACGAGGATGTGTTTCCGCTTTAGCGCGATGGCTTCACCTATTCTCAGGCCATGGAAGAACACTAAGGCTGTCATGAGCTTGTAACGGTCACTAGCCTGTCCGTAGAGAGCTACAAGCTCGTTCACGTCGAGAAGATCCTTCTCATAGGTGGGCTTCACCTTCCGTTTTCCAGCCTTGACACTGATTGGGTTAGCTGGAATCAATTCGTCCTCTACGAGGTCAGCGAATGCGCTTCTTAGATGCTGGTAGGCCTTCCGGTTCATCTCTCCACTGTCGGGCCACTGGTCCGTGATCTGGTCCCACCACATCCGCGTCTTGGACACGGTCACCTCCTTCACGGGGAGATCTGCGAACGAGCCGGGAACACCATCGCCTGTAATCCTGCGATCTACGCGGTCGCGATATTTAGCCATCGTGGAGACGGCAAGGCCTTCGCGCTCCTTCTCGTCCAGCCAGCGAGCCATGAGGACGCGAACGGTAAAAGCTTCATCGTCTTTTTTCTCCTGCTCTGCTGCTATGCGCTCAGCCGGGGGTGTCCAGTGCCCCTTACGAATGAGGTATTCCTCATCCTCGAGCCACTGGTGGGCATCACCAATCAGATAAAAAGTCTCTGGTGCTTTATGGCGCAGTCCATCCGGTCCAACGTATCGAGCCTGAAACTTGCCACTTGGCAGTTTGCGGATATTGCCAAAGCTGCTCACTTCGTTCTTTTTCGCCATGTCGTGCCCTCGTGCCCTCGTGCCCACATTCGTGCCCAATGTGTGGGCACAAACGGTTATTTTCGTCCAATACTGTCTAAGGCGCACTTTACGGCAAATAGGCCTTGACATGCGAAAACCCCGCTTTACCAGGGGGTAAAACGGGGCGTGTTGTGGTCCCAGCTGGGATCGAACCAGCGACCTTTCCGGTGTGAACGGAACGCTCTTCCACTGAGCCATGGGACCTGATGTGGAACTGGTCAATACAGTAGCACCAGAACTCGTCAAAATTAAAATTGGGTAAACCGAGTACAACTGGCTGCTAAATTACATCACCGTAAGTTCGAAAATCCGGCGTTGTAGTGCAGATTTGTTAACTTAAGCCTAAACGCGCTAATGTTTGTGTTCGCACCAAACAACAGCTTTTGTTGTTCGTGCAATGCGGATGTAGCGCAGTTGGTAGCGCATCACCTTGCCAAGGTGAGGGTCGCGAGTTCGAGTCTCGTCATCCGCTCTGATTTTTTCGGAAATCAATCCTGCGCGTTTAGCTCAGCGGGAGAGCGCTTCCCTGACACGGAAGAGGTCACTGGTTCAATCCCAGTATCGCGCACCGGCACCACGCATGGCGCCAGAAATAAATGAATGCGAATGCGGATGTAGCGCAGTTGGTAGCGCATCACCTTGCCAAGGTGAGGGTCGCGAGTTCGAGTCTCGTCATCCGCTCTGGTACTTTTTTAAGTACCTGAGGCGGGAATTTCCTGCCACGGTGGAATGGCCGAGTGGTGAGGCAACGGTCTGCAAAACCGTGCACACGGGTTCGATTCCCGTTTCCACCTCGCACGTTAGCGCGTTTAGCTCAGCGGGAGAGCGCTTCCCTGACACGGAAGAGGTCACTGGTTCAATCCCAGTATCGCGCACTGGTGCCCGGCGGGGCACCAGATAAAACCAATACGTAATGCGGATGTAGCGCAGTTGGTAGCGCATCACCTTGCCAAGGTGAGGGTCGCGAGTTCGAGTCTCGTCATCCGCTCAAGAATGGTGGGTCTGCTTCAGCGGACCCACCTTTTACTTTTGTCCCTGTCCAAGCATGAGCCACAGACGCCCGATAATATTCTCCGATGATTCTTCGAGTGGGTCCGAATACGCAATGTGTGATTTATCCCGGGAAAGCATGAGCCGGGCCGAACACTCCAATGCTCGAATCGCGCCTGAAGAAGACTGCATAGGATCTTTGTTCGTGAAACAAAAACTTGGAGCAATCCCCCGCTGCTTCGCCATCTCTCGGAACAACCACTTGTCGCATCCAAAATCTTTGCCACGCACGACGTATGGGTTCAACTTCTGCGCGATCTGTGTAGCACGGTGAGACTGCCAGAGCTGTACATGTCGCTCAGGATCGGCCAGGATTCGGGAGTAAAAGTCAGGAATGTTCCTGTGGTAGGTAAAGTGCGACGCGATTTCCCCTTGAACCGTGGAGGCCCATTCAGCAGGAGTGAGAGTCTTACCACCGCAAAACAAGGCATCAGCTCCAGCGCCAGTGAAGATCAAGCCATTTGCACCGTGTTTGCGCGCCACGTCGTCGCAACACCGCAGAACTGCACCTGCGCACACTTCCCACACATCCGCCGAGGACAAATCGTGCGCTACCGATTGAGCAACACAACCAAATTCCTCTGAGGTAGGTTCCGCTACAACAAACTCCATCCCGAGTCCCTCTGCTACTGCAGCCGCGATGCTTCGCTCTTTACGTCCGACGTAGTCATCGGAGATGCAAAAGTGAACTGCTAATACGTCTGGTGACTTGTCGGAAAGATAGGAAGCAATCAGAATCGAATCGATGCCACCCGAAAGCAAAAGTGACGGGCGTTGGTCGTTGGTTGCAAGCAGAGCGTCAATTCGAAGGTTTATGAATTCATCTATCATCGCCCGTGCGGAATCTACGTCGGTTACATCATGCGCCCCCTTTTCGATCTTCTGGTCGTCCGCCACATACTCGACGGGCGCTCCTAAGTCACCGTTCACTTCTCCAATCCTTTCTGCGAGACGAATTGAACCTTTTGTACTTTCGGACGCGCCAAAATGTGCACCATCATGAAAAAGAAGATGACGAAAATGGAGCCGGACAAGATGATGGCTACCCTGCCTTGTACCGATACCCCGCCCGCGATCGAGGAACCGATAATCACGGCTAGAAGCGCGATCAACGAAACGAAGAGGGCAAGGATTTCCATGATGCGAAAGAGCATGTCACGATACTGAGCCTCAAGGCTTTTCGTGTGAGCGGCGATCATTGCCTCCACTTGTGCGATCTGCTGTGCTCCTTGAGCTTCGAGTTCTTCTCGCATGGTGGTCATCTTTTGGTTTAGAACATAGAGTGAATTTTTTTGAGTCAGAATGTTGCCACGTTCGCGCACATAGTCGCCATGAATGACGACCTCTTTCGCAGGCAGGGCGGCAATCGCAGTGTCGATGGAATCGATGGCCTTTTCGTATTCGCCGAGTCTACGATGACCTTCAGCGCGGCGCATCCAAGCATTCGAGTCCTTCGGATCTAGACGAATCAGTTGGGTAGAAATATCAACCAGTTTGTCGCCGTAGGCGCCGAGCGGCGACAGCCACATTCCGTGAATTAGCAAATGCAGAATTTTTGGATGATCACTCTCAGCAATGACCTTTTCGATGTCCTCTACCCTTACTTTTTCCCCTTTGGCCAGGTCGGCAAAGAGGCGAAAGGCACTGACAATTGCGTGATACTCTTTGGGAACTTCGTCGAGAATCCCAATTGCCTGACGGATCTTGCGATAATCGAAATCGAATCGGGCAGATTGCAAATAGCAATAGATGATCGTGAACCCTCGCAAACCTGGCTCAGCGTTCGTGAGTTCCCGGCGCTGAACGATGTCCACGGCGCTATTGTTTTTGCTTCGGGCGTACCAACATACCCCCGCTGCCAAGTTGAGCATGTCGGAGAACGCAATATCGTTATCGACGATCCAGGTGGCAAATCCCGAAACCCAATCCGTTGGTTGTGCGTCAACGATCGCATGCATCTCCGACGCGTACGAATCATAGTCAACTTCAGTTTGTGCCACGCCAGCTCCTCGAGTGTGATCTGACATACCTACTACAATGGCATGTCGATAGTCCATTATCACTTACGAAGGTACTTTCATGCCCACTTCTTCGCTCTCATCGTTGATCGGTCCCGTTCTAGCTCCAACGATGCCGGAGGTGCGAGCAATCTGCGTGAGCAGCATCAATGGCAAGGCATCGCTAAACGGACGTTCGCACGGATTAGGATCGCCACTCGATTTCGAGCTATTGAATTCTTTGCGGCAATGGTCGGATTGTGTTCTCGTCGGTAGGAAAACCGTAGTTTCGGAAAACTACTTTGGAGTGCGCACAAATGTGGGTGACAAGGAGACGCGACTCCTTCGCGGACAAAGCCCTGTTCCACCAATCTGTGTAGTGACTCGCTCGTTAGATATTGATCCGAATTCTCAGTTCTTCACCGACACTTCCACGCCCCCCTTGATCCTTGTACCTGAAAACACAAGTGTGACCGAGCACGGCCGACTTCTCCAGGCCGCAGGGGCAAGCATTCACGAGTTTTCTGCCAGTGCTCTGGACAAATTGCATTCACTCGGGTTTCGTAGAATTCTCGTTGAGGGCGGACCACAACTTATTGGCGCGTTGCTAAGCCAGGGGTCCGTCGATAAGCTCCACGTTACGGTCGCTCCGTGGATCGTGTGGAGTGATGAAGCTTCTCTACTGCAGGGTATCGAGGTAACTCAGAAATTGGAACTAGAGCACCACGCCGCCGACGAAGACGGCTGCGTTTTTCTGCGATATCGCGTGCGTAAATGAGTGTTGCTCACCGTCGATCCCATTGGCGGCAGTTACTGTGATCAAGTGATGAATGCGATTGAAAGCCGGATGGCGCAGATCTGGGTTGCGGGTGAGCCTGTGTCTGATGAGCTGCGCCGTCGTCGCACCCCCATAGATGCGCTAGCAAACGCCGCTCTCTGGCCGATTGCTCTGATGCTCATTATCCATCGGGTCTTCGTGTTAGCCATCAACGGCAACGTGACGGATGACTTTTCCACCGTGTACTACGCGCTGCGCCGATTTCATGATGGTGTCTCGGTCTACAACGAGACCTATCATTTCGTTGATCCCCACTATCTTTACAGCCCTGGTGCGACCTTGTTCTTGTCCCCGCTCGGGCTGCAAACCGACTTTGATACCGCGCGCACCATTTTCATCTTGGCCAATGCACTAGCCATCGTGGCTGCGCTGGGAATGATAACCAGGCTCTTCGGGTACTCGCTACGCAGCGCCCTCTTTCCGTTTTCTGTAGTGGCGGCATACCTCACCGAGGCCGTGCAAAACACCCTGGTCTTTTCAAACATCAACGGCCTGCTATTACTCGCTCTGGCGTCCTTTTTAACACTGCTGAAATCCGATAGACGCTGGTCAGCAGGCCTGATTTTGGGCGTGGCTATTCTGATCAAACCTATCTTTGCCCCGCTGCTGTTCTTGCCGTTTGCTAAGGCGAACTGGCAAACAATTGTCTCAGCTTTCGCCATCCCAATCGCATTCAATGCTGCCGCTTGGCCGATCGTGCCACAGGCAAGCGACTATGTCACCCGTACCGTGCCTTACCTGGGCTTGACCAGAGATTTCGCCAACTCTTCCCTCCCCGGCATCGCCCTCTACTTTGGGATGCCACAGTGGCAGGAAAAGTTCTGGTTTTTCCTTTTCGCCCTGATCATTATCGCTGGCCTTATCGCGCTGCTGCGATACCGCTACAGTGACCCGTTGCTGTGGATGGTGTGTACCGCGTCGCTGCTCCTCGCGGGCGTGTTCTTCTTGTCGTCGCTAGGCCAGATGTACTACTCCATGCTGCTGTTCCCGCTGCTGTTTACTGCCACCTTGCGACGCTCCCCCATGCATAATCCCCTTGCCTGGCTGGCTGCCTACGGTTTTCTCACCATTGACAACTGGAACTCCGACGAGTGGATCGATACCGGCCGCTGGTTCACATTCCTCCTACCGACTGTTGGTTGGGCGTTGATCCTTATCGTTATCTCTGTGAGCGCGGTAGTATGGGCGCTTTCAGAACAGAAAGGCACCCACCATGACAGACTTCAAGCTGCTTAGCGACGACCAATGGCGGCAGCGCCTCACCCCTTCGGAATATCAGGTGCTGCGCGAAGCGGGCACTGAAGCTCCGCACACCGGTGAATACACTGACACTTTCGCCGAGGGTATCTATTCGTGCCGCGCCTGCGGCGCCGAGCTGTTCCGCGCCGACGCTAAATTCCAGGCACACTGTGGCTGGCCTGCTTTCTATAGCCCTCTTGCCGGCGATCGAATCATCGAACGGGAAGACAACTCCCTGGGGATGCGCAGAGTTGAGGTGCTATGTGCCAACTGCGAATCCCATCTGGGGCACGTGTTCGAGGGAGAAGGTTACCCGACTCCCACTGATCTGCGGTACTGCATCAATTCGATTTGCATGACCTTCGAGCCCGCGAAGTAATCAAGTTTTTAATCGTTTGTTGCTCCAAACAGAAAAGGCCTTCCCCGAGGGGAAGGCCTTTGTCATATCTCAGCTTTAAGGCATAACTTCGATGATTTCAGAGATGTCCGCGACGCGACGGCCGGAGAAGAACGGAACTTCTTCACGCACGTGGAGACGAGCCTCCGTGTAGCGCATCTGGTGCATGAGGTCGACAATGCGGTGCATTTCCGGTGCCTCGAAAGCGAGCATCCACTCGTAGTCGCCCAACGCGAATGCAGGAACAGTGTTCGCACGTACATCTGGGAACTCGCGGGCAGACTGGCCGTGCTCAGCGAGGATACGACGACGCTCCTTGGCATCCATCAGGTACCAGTCGTAGGAACGCACGAATGGGTACACGCAGATCCAAGCACCTGGCTCTTCGCCCATGATGAAGGACGGCAGGTGGGAGCGGTTGAACTCTGCAGGACGGTGGAGGGAGGTGCCGGTCCAGAAGATCTCGGAAACCTGTCCCAGAACGGTCACACGACGGAAGTCGTTGTATGCCTTCTGGATGTCGGCAATTTCTTCAGCGATGAACCAGATCATGTAGTCAGCTTCAGCGCGGATACCCGAGATGTCGTAGATGCCGCGCACGGTGACGACACCGGCCTTCTCCAGTTCGGCTAAGAATGCTTGCGCCTCAGCCACAATGTCCGCACGTTCGTTGCCCAAGGCGCCGGGAAGCACCTTGAACGTAGCAAACATGGAGTAGCGCTGCATGCTGTTCAGCTTGTCGAAATCCAACTTCTCGGCCATCGAAAAGGGTGTCCTTTCTCAAATGAATGTTCTGCCCAACTATATCAACCTTTAGTTGGAGAGAGGTCGAAGGCTGATGAAACCAGGGACGTCGATAAGCCTGCAGGCTCTCGGCGCGCCTTCACCACCCCGGCCACTTCGCTAGATACCTTGGATCCTTGTGAGCGACTCCGAAATTCGTAGCCTTATCTCGACAGCTGGCAAGCAGCAGGTTTCCGAGCCTGTTGCGTTCAAAGACGCTGTCGAATCAATGCACCGTGCGCAGCTTCGGGACGAGATTTCACTGGGTCCGATTCGTCCACCACAGCGACTAGCCCCGTTCAGTCACGCGATCGGTTTGGAAGTCGCACATCCGGACACCGATATCATCGCAGCTGAAAGTGAAGGCGACGCTTTTGGGCGCCTTATTTTGCTGCACGACCCAGGCTCTGATGAGACCTGGGACGGCGACATGCGACTTGTCGCTTACATTCAGGCCGACATGGACGATTCTGTCGCCGGCGACCCGCTACTGCCTGAAGTTGCGTGGGAATGGCTCAACGAAGGCCTTGACACCATCGGAGCCCAGTACAGCAATCTGGGGGGCACTGTCACCTCCACGGCATCGGTTCGCTTCGGCGAAATTGGTGGCCCGCCACGCGCCTTCCAGCTTGAGTTGCGGGCCTCTTGGACAGCGCAGTCCAATGACCTCACCCCCCACGTTGAAGCGTTCGCACAAGTTCTGGCGAATGTTGCCGGTCTGCCACCTGCGGGCATCGCAGAGATTGGCTCCACCACGTAGTGAATGCGCCGCTGCTGCTCGAGCCTCGCGACGGCCTGCCAGCGGTCGCCCACACCCCTGAAGAATTCATAGCTGCCGCACGCGCGCTTGATGCCGGCCGCGGCCCCTTTGCCATCGACACCGAGCGCGCATCCGACTACCGCTTTGATGACCGCGCCTTTCTGATTCAGATCAGACGACGCGACTCTGGCACTTTTCTCATCGCACCTGAAGGCCACCGCCCCGAGTGCCGAGCAGCCCTCGCACCAGTACTCAATGGTCAGGAATGGGTGTTGCACGCGGCGGCCAGCGACCTACCTGCACTGTACCAACTCGGTCTGAAACCTGGCCTGATTTTTGACACCGAAGTCAGCGGTCGGCTGCTCGGGCTCCCCAAGGTCAACCTGGCAGCCCTCACCGAAGATGTGCTCGGGGTTGCCCTAGAAAAGCAACACGGCAACGAAGACTGGTCCACTTGGCCCCTGCCCGAATCCTGGATCAATTACGCTGCCTTGGACGTAGAGCTGCTGCTCGAGCTCGCCGAGGCGCTCACTGAGCTTCTCGACGCCGCTGGCAAACTCTCCTGGCTCGTGCAAGAATGCGCCCACATCGCAGCCACTGCGGCCCCGGCTGATCCAACGTGGCGTGATCTCAAGGGGGTCGGAAAGCTGCACACCTCGGAACAGTTGCTCATCGCCAAGACATTGTGGGAGCGCCGTCAAGCAGTGGGGCGTGAGCGAGACCAAGCGCCACATAAGATTCTCGCCAATAAGGCGATCATTGCCCTTGCCACCTCCTTACCCACCTCCAGGGAAGGTGTGCGTTCATCGATCGGGCGTCGTGCGAGTTCGGGCTTGGTGTCGCGTATTTCCGTGGCAATGAACCGCGTTCGCACTAGTCCGAAAGAGACGTGGCCACAGCCTACGCGGCGCGACTACAACCTAGCGCCTGCCCCACGTTCCATGTGGAGCTCCAGCTTCCCGGACGCACAGGCAGCGTTGGAGGCCGCTCGAATGCATCTCGCAGAGCTCGCAGAGGCAACCCACACCCCTCAGGAGAACTTGATCCAACCGGCTATCTTGCGGGAGATCATTTGGGCAAGCGTGGTAACGCGAAAAGTGACCACGAGCGCGCAGTTGCGCGACTACATGGCCACCGTTGGAGTGCGTCCTTGGCAGCAGGAGCTCACCGCTCCCCTGCTAGCCGAGATCCTTATTTAGACCTCTGGTTCCTCGTCATTCGTAGTGATCTCTTCCAGCCATTCGGTGACAGATGCAATAATGCCCGGTGCGTCCATACCCAGCTCTTCCAGCAGCTGGCCACGGGAAGCGTGCTCGAGGAATTTCTCGGGAACAGCAATGTGGCGGACCGGCACATCAATGCTCGCGCAGTTCAGTGCTTCAGAAATCAATGCGCCAATGCCACCGTGCATGACACCGTCCTCAATGGTCACCACCAAATCGTGATCATCGGCTAGTGCCAACAGCGAAGGGGCAACGGGAACGACCCAGCGGGGATCGACCACAGTGACGTTCGAACCGGATTCTTGCAGGGCATCGGCGGCAATGAGTGCGTCGTGAGCCGTCGAACCGGTGGCAATTAACAAAATGCTCGGAGTTTGCTCGTCCTGATCAGCCTCACCATAGCGGAGTACATCGACGCCGTCGTGAAGCTGCTCGATCGCCTCAATCGGTTTCGGCAGATTGCCCTTCGGGAAGCGGACGACGGTAGGTCCAGTGGAAACCTCGATTGCTTCATCGAAAAGCTCAACGAGCTGTTCCCCATCGCGCGGCGCGGCGATTCGGATGCCTGGCACGATACTGAGCAAGGAGTAGTCCCACACACCGTTGTGGCTTGCACCGTCAGAACCCGTGATGCCAGCGCGGTCGAGCACAAAAGTGACCGGCAGGCCCGTCAGCGCAACATCCATGAGCACTTGGTCAAAGGCACGGTTCATGAAAGTGGCGTAGATCGCTACTATTGGGTGCAGACCGCCCAGCGCTAAACCGGCAGCGGAGGCAACTGCGTGCTGCTCTGCGATACCGACGTCATAAAAGCGCTCGGGGAAACGAGAGCCGAATGCGGCCAGTCCGGTAGGACCTGCCATCGCGGCGGTAATCGCCACGATGTCTTCGCGACGTTCGCCGGCATCAACCAGCGTCTTGGCAAACTGTCCAGTCCAGGACGGTCCGGATTCCGACAATGGGTCTCCGGTGCGCGGATCAATTACTCCGGTGGAGTGCATAAGGTCAGCGGTGTTGGCCTCCGCCGGGGCGTATCCGCGCCCCTTTTCCGTCACAACGTGGACGATCAGCGGGCCTTCGTACTCCCGGGCGTACTCAAAAGCATGCTCCAATGCCTTGAGATTGTGGCCGTCCACTGGGCCAATGTACTTCATGCCCAGTTCTGGGAACATCTCGGTGGTGATGACGGTGTTCTTCACGCCTTCCTTGAACGCGTGCAGCGCGTCAAAGGTGCGACGTCCGACCCACCCCATAGAGTTCAAGGTGGACTTGCCTTGCTCCATCACGCGGTCGTAGAACGGCTGCATGCGAAGTTCGGCTAGGTTCTCGGCCAGGCCACCGATGGTCGGTGAATAGCTGCGGCCATTGTCATTGACCACGATAACTACGTTGCTGCTTTTGTCCGTGGCAATGTTGTTCAGCGCTTCCCAGCACATACCGCCGGTCAAAGCACCATCGCCGACAACGGCTACGGTCTTGTTCGCCTTGCCAGTCCGGGCAGCGGCTTTAGACAAGCCATCCGCCACCGACAGCGACGCGGAGGCATGGCTCGATTCAGTCCAGTCGTGTTCGCTTTCAGCCCGACTGGTGTAACCCGACAGTCCGCCCTTTTGACGCAGGGTGTCGAATTGGTCGTGCCGGCCAGTCAGAATCTTGTGAACGTAGCTCTGGTGCGACGTGTCAAAGACAAACGGATCTGTTGGCGAATCAAAAGCCTTATGCAATGCGATCGTCAGCTCGACCACACCGAGGTTCGGCCCTAAGTGACCACCCGTGGCAGAGACCTTTTGCACTAGAAAATCCCGGATTTCGCTCGCCAGTTGCTCGAGTTGCTCAGGACTCAGCGCCTTAACATCTGCGGGCGATGCTATGCCAGCAAGAATTTCGCACTCATCCATGAAGACACCTTTACCTAACCAAATCCATCTCTACCTGCGCTGTTTCGCCTTTGAAGCGAGCTAGTTCATCAACGCGCCCCGTAAGGGGGCCAGCTATTTCTCGCAATGATACGCGGTCTCCCGCTCCTGTTTCCAGCAGCCCTAGTCGCGTGTCAGGAATGCGAATGTTTCACTGTGGTGCGTGCCTGGGAAAGCATTGAACATCCTGAGGTCGCGCAGGCTATATCCGTGTTCGACCCATACTGCCAGGTCACGCGCCATTGTTGCCGGGTCGCAACCAACGTGAACAACAGCCTGTGGTGTTGATTCTGCGAGCTTGTGGATGACCGCCGCGCCGGCGCCTTTTCGTGGTGGATCGAGCACGATTGCTGCAGCAGCAGGCAGCTTGTCGACGACCTTCGCCACGTCACCGGTAACAAACTCAACCTTGGCATCCTGTACGGCTGCGCGCCCCGCCTTTGCGGCACCGGCTCCGAGCTCCACCGAGCTAATGCTGGCATTGGGAAGCGCAGTTCTAATTGCGGGTACGAATAGACCCACGCCACCGTAGAGATCCCATACGTGAGCATCTGCTGGCAGCTCGGCGGAACTGAGCCATTCGGTCACCGTGTCTGTATAAGCTGTCGGTGCTGCAACGTGAGCTTGCCAGAACCCCAAGGGATCAAGGTGGAAAGTGGTGTCACCAACCTGTTGCTCGACGGTGGCTGGTCCACTGATCTTCCGGGTTTGTCGAGTCACATTGCGCCCTCGAGCTGCCTTCTTGGATTCGACCACAGTGCGCTGGCCATTACTGCCCACAGCGACAACTAGCTCCGCTCCTGGAGTAAATCGTGCATCGGCAGCAACGACATCGTCCAAAACGCCCGCAGCTGCTTGAGCGCACACGGCACCGGTGACGATCTCATTGGACAACGTTGCCCGCATGCCGGCACGCCCTTGGCTATCTACCCCGAGGCGGAAGCGGGTTCGCCAACCAACGGTCGGCTGAAGGTCAATTACCTCGATTTCCGGCAGGTTCTCCAATTTACCGATCCGTTGGAGCTGCTCGGCAACCGTTTTTGCTTTGATCTCCAGTTCCAATTCCGGAGAAGCTGTACTGAAGTCGCAGCACCCAGCACCTGCTGCCGCTGCAGGACAACGGTGTGGCACCCGGCCGGGCGAAGATTCGACAATGTCGTCGATACGCGCGCGAGCAAACCTCTTCTTCACCTCGACCAAGGTGGCCCGCACGGTATCACCAGGCAATGCTCCGGGAACAAAAATCACTGCGCCCTCGTGTCGTGCGACGCCTTCGCCGCCGTGGGCAGCAGAGTCGATGGTGAGAGTGAATTGGTCGCCGATGCTCAGGCTATCCATGTGATTGTGCTTCCTCTTGTGCAGCATTGGCGCGACGCACAGCCCAGACAGTCAACAGTGTGACAAGTCCGGTGAGTGGCCAGCCCATGATGAGTTTGACAGCAGCCAAGGTGTTGGTTGCGTCCTGGTTGTACAGATTGTTTTGGACAAAGAATCGAGAAAAGAACACCACGGCCCAGGCGCCGGTGGCCAGGTCGTACATCCGTAACGCGATTTTGTTCTTTCGCCACGACATGTCCTCGCCGTTAATGCCCCTCCAGATGACTCCGACAGCGGGCCATCGCGACGCGATGGAAAGAAGGAAAACAATGCCGAAGAGCAAGCTCACCCAGATCCCATACAGGAAGTAGCCTTTGGCGTCGCCCGTATACCACGCGATGCCCGCTCCGATAGCCACACCGATGACACCCGAAACTGCGGGCTGCATGTTTTCTTTGCGCACCATTCTCACAATGGCGATCACGAGTGCGACGCCCAGTGCCGCAGCAAGAGCGGGAAGGAGCCCTAATCGGTTGTTGACGGGGATCAGGACCAGGATTGGCAGTGTCGATGAAACGAGGCCACTGAGTCCGCCCATTTGCTCCAAGAGGGTGGGCTCGGCGTCCGTCGCCGCTTCGGTATTCTGTACTGCTGGGCTCTGGTTCATCGACCCTCGTTTTCCTGATGCTGTGCATCGCGAGCTTGCATTTGCTGCAGCGCGGAACCGGAATCGGGGTGTACCTCGGGACCTTGGTTGTCCGGTACTGGGGAAGAATCCGCTGGCGTTGAAGGAGCTTGCGCAGATTGCTGGGTAGGAATTGGTGCTCCGCCTTGAGCTGCTCGTTCGCGCATCGCCTGTTGAACTTGTTCGACCAACGGAGCAGGCATCACCACTGGCAATACGGTTCCCGCCATCATCGGGTTCTCACCTCGATAGACGAAGGTTCGAGCAATGATCTCTCGACCTAGTAGTGCGAGGTCCGCAGCAGTTTCGTTGGGAGCGGCCAGCGTCACGCGCAGTGTCCAACGATTCCCTTCGGCACCGATCATGCGAATAGTCGCGTGTTCAGTTTTGCCGACGATCTCCGGCCCCCAGGGGCCTTCTTCCAACTCGGCTTCCAAGCCGTCTCGGCTCATGCCTTCCTGAATCTCTGCGATTGAATCCTGCCAAAGACCTCCGGAAAGCGCAGAAGCGAAAGCTACGGGAGTTACCCGGCCAACCTTGGTGACGAGGTGGACCATACGAGGACCATCCGGACCCATTTCCACTTGTACTTCGGACGGGCGTGGCATAGGAATCTTGATCGAACCAAGGTCTAGTACACCGTCCGAGAAATCTGAGAAATCGAACTCTTCGATTGCAACCTCGTCACCATCGAAAGGGCCACGGTTGGGGTCGGCGGCAGGCACAGTCGCAGGAACTTGCTGCGGCGCGATTACTGACTCAGCAGACTCCACACTTGAAGTGTCGCCAGAAGTTGCTTCGGGAGCATCTACGGTGTCGTTCTTTTTCGAAAATGGCCACATGGTTGTTTTACCTGCTGCTTTCTCTATCGGCCGGTTGAGCCGTGTCCACCAGTTCCGCGGACAGTCTCGTCAAGGTCGTCGACTTCTTCAAAGTCCACCAGTTCAACTCGTTGAACTACCAGTTGAGCGATGCGATCGCCACGTGTGATCACGATGTCCTCGCGTGGGTCAAGATTGATCAGGCACACCTTGATCTCCCCACGATAGTCGGCATCGACAGTACCTGGAGCATTCACAATCGAAAGTCCCTGCCGAGCAGCCAATCCACTACGGGGATGAATCAGACCGACAGTCCCCAGCGGAAGTGCAATAGCGATTCCCGTCCCTACGAGAATTCGTTCACCTGGCGCAATAGTGACCGACTCTGTGGCATAAAGGTCGGCACCGGCGTCACCCCGGTGTGCACGTCGCGGAAGCGGAAGGTCCGGATCGAGTCGTTTGATCTGGATCGTAGCGGGGAAGTTCATTTCACTCACGCCTCCTACCCTAGCTTTTGTCGACTTAAGCGTGCGGGATTAGTGGCGTTGTGGCGGTCTAGTAAGGTTGGTTCTCGTGAATACATCAGGTTCGAAGGAGACACCTGCCTCCCCGGCGGTCCTGTATCAAGAGCGCCAATGGGTGCCGTGGTACTGGTGGTTAGCAGGTTTAGGGATTTCGTTTCTCACGGCGGCGCAGATTGCGCACAATCGTGATGAGATCTGGTTCTGGGTGCCCTTTATCTTCTTTGGCACCATCGCGCTGTGGTCGCTGTGGCGGTTATCGAGCACGCACATTGCCGTGGAAAAGGACGCAGATGGCCTCACTTGGCTGCGCGCGGGGGATGCGAACCTCCCAGCTGCCGTCGTTTCCCGGACACTCGCGGTACCGGCTACGGCTAAGCGCAATGCGATGGGCCGCCAGCTAGATCCCGCAGCTTTCGTAGTGTCCCGAAGCTGGATCCCCGAGATGGCGATGTTTGTCCTTGACGATCCAGAAGACTCCACTCCCTACTGGCTGGTCACTTCGAAGGATCCAGACGCACTCCTGGCGGCTTTCCACTCTTAAGTTCGAAGAAAAACGCCCCGCGCTACCTCAACAACGAGGCAGGCGCGGGGCATTTTTGTGATGTCCTACTAGGCGCAATCGAGGCAGATGATCGTGCCGTCGACCTCCGTATGGGAGATGCGATTGCGACGCTGTACCAAGAAGCAGCTACCACAGGTAAATTCATCTTCGCGGCGGGGAACCACGGTCACGTTGAGCTCTTCGCCGGAAAGATCGAGAGCTGGAAGGTCAAACGGCTCAACCATGTCATCGTCATCGTCCATATCGCTGACGGTGTTTTCTGCGGCCTTCAGACCTTCGAGAGAGTCAGTCTCGAGTTCGTCTTCGATGCGGCGGCGGGGTGCGTCGTAGTCGGTAGCCATGCCTGTAGGTTCCTTTTGGATTGGTTAAGAAACAGCCAACCGATGGTGGTTGACGAATGTGCATATATCGTCGCGGATATTAAAACAACTTCGCCCATTTGTCACGTTGCCACCAAGACTTTTTCAAAACTCTTTCCCCACCTGCACTTTTTCGGAGCGGATGCCCCCTCTTACTGCACCCGAAGCGGCCCAACGGCGTTGAGTTCTTCGAGGACAACCAAGAGCTGTTCGAAGATGCCTGGCGCAGCCACCATAGTGAGCTCTCCGTTCGCCCCAGAGCTGGACAATGGCGGGATGTGAATCTCCGCGCCGGCCTCCGAAGCAATCAAACTGCCCGCCGCATAATCCCAAGCGTTGAGTCCGTGCTCCCAATGCGCATCTACCTGGCCTGATGCCACCGCGCAGAGGTCCAAAGCGGCGCTGCCCATGCGTCTGATGTCACGCACCTGCGGTAGCAGCTTTGCGACGATCTCCCCTTGCCTGGCCCGTCGAGCAGCTGCATAACCAAATCCCGTTGCTACGAGAGCTAGCGACAGCTCGCTGACATTGGTGCAGTGCAGTTGAGTGACGTTGTCGGACGTGCGCAGCTGCGCACCCTGACCTTTGGCTGCGCTGTACAGATCGCCAGTTGTCACGTTGATCACGGCCCCGGCCACGACCTCCCCGTTGACAGCGGCACCAATCGATACGGCAAATTGCGGAATGCCGTAAAGGAAGTTGACGGTTCCGTCGATCGGATCAATGATCCAGGTCACGCCAGAAGCTGAAGCCGTCTCAGTGCCTTCCTCACCGATTACCCCGTCCTGCGGCCGAAGATCTTGGAGTGCGCTGACGATGCATTCTTCGGCATAGGTGTCGACGATGGTGACGGGATCGACTGGAGAGCTTTTGGTTTGGGTGAAATTGGCGATGTCCCCAAGCTCCGCTCGCTTTTCACGAATCCTGGCCGCTGCGTCGAGCGCGACGCGCTCGGCTACTAACTGAAGTTCTTTGACGTTGTCCATGCCCCCATTGTGTCCCTACTCCGGCTCCACGCGCCTGCGGAGGAGAACTTCTCTAAAATGATTGACATGACTCAATTCGGTTTCGGCATTGACGTAGGCGGTTCCGGTATCAAGGGCGGCATCGTTGACCTCAGCACAGGTGAGCTCGCCGAGGAACGCATCAAGATTCTTACCCCTCAGCCCGCCACCCCAGATGCTGTTGGCGCGACGGTAGCAAAGATCGTCGCACAGGCTGACTGGGAAGGGCCGGTCGGCATTGCGTTGCCCTCGGTGATCAAGAAGCAGCATGCTCTCACCGCTGCCAACATCGATCCGACCTGGGTGAACACCGACGTGCAGGAACTTTTCCAGCGCCACCTCACTGCACGCGAAATCTTCGTTCTCAACGATGCCGACGCTGCCGGCATCGCGGAAGCGAACTTTGGCGCTCAAGAAGCCAACACTGGGTCGGCTATCCTGTTGACCTTCGGAACCGGAATCGGCTCTGCCTTTCTCCTCAATGGCGAGCTCTTCCCCAACACCGAGCTCGGTCACCTCATGATCGACGGCAAGGAAGCCGAGCACCGTGCTTCCTCTGCCGTGAAAGACCGTAAGGGGCTCAGTTATCCGGAATGGGCGGCGCGCGTAGACCGGGTACTGCACGAATTCGAAGCACTTTTCCAGCCAGATGCTTTCATCGTCGGCGGTGGAATTTCTCGCAAGCATGAAAAGTGGGTACCGCTGCTGACCGTATCCACTCCCGTCGTTCCCGCCGAGTTGCGAAATCAAGCGGGAATTGTTGGGGCGGCTATGGCCGTCGAAAAGCGCTTGCTCCCATAAAACTGTGGGGTCAACGCACACCAAAAATCAAAGTTGCTCTATACTGGCGTGTTGACCGTTGACTTCAGGTAAGCATCGGCTCGGACATCTTCTACATGTCGCAGCTAAAGCGATACGTGAATACACCACCCGTTGATGTCCAGCGATGCGCTTGATTTCTGCAAAAGCGCCAGCCACTGAGATTCACCACGCAAGTCGTGGTGGGGCTGGTACTGGATGAATGATCAAGGTGAAAGGGCGTACGTGGTAGCCACCGACTCTCCTGATTCGGCACAACCTGAAGGTGCTGCTGAGAAGAAGACTGTGAAAAAGGCAGTGAAGAAGGTCGCAAAGAAAGCTGCGCGTAAGGCTAGCCCGCGCGCAGCTCAGCCGACGGCCGATTCTGTCACGCCAGCTGCAGTCGTCGAGCCAGCCGCAGCAGAAACTGATTCTTCCACCAGTTCGGATGCTGCAGAGGCCCCAGTAAAGGCTGCTGCAAAGAAAACCGCCAAGAAGGCAGCAAAGAAGACTGCTAAAAAGGCGGCGAAGAAGACCGCCAAAAAAGCAGTAAAGAAGACTGCCAAGAAGGCTGCGAAAAAGGCTGCTTCCCCCGCTGAATCAGCTCCAGCAAAGGGCCTTGAAGGCGAGAAGCTCGACGACGACCTAGAGACCGAGCTTGACTCTGAGGTCGACGAGGACTTCGAGGCTGAACCCGACGAAGTGTTCACCGAGTTGGGCGACGACGAAGAAGCCGAGGTCGAGGAGGAAGAAGAGGAAGAGGGTTCTTCCGTCTGGGACGAGGACGAATCCGCTGCTCTTCGCCAGGCCCGCAAGGATGCCGAGCTCACAGCTTCCGCCGACTCGGTACGTGCGTACCTGAAGCAAATCGGCAAGGTTGCTCTGCTGAACGCAGAGCAGGAAGTATCTCTGGCCAAGCGGATTGAAGCCGGGCTTTACGCCACCTTCAAGCTTGAGCAGATCGAAGAGGCTCTCGCTTCCGGGGACAAGGATGCCAAACTCACTCCTGCGGTCAAGCGCGACCTGCGCGCTATTGCCCGCGACGGCCGCAAGGCTAAGAACCACCTGCTAGAAGCAAACCTTCGCCTGGTGGTTTCCCTGGCCAAGCGCTACACCGGCCGTGGCATGGCATTCCTCGACTTGATTCAGGAAGGCAACCTCGGTCTCATTCGCGCCGTGGAGAAGTTCGATTACACCAAGGGCTACAAGTTCTCCACGTACGCCACCTGGTGGATCCGCCAGGCCATCACTCGCGCTATGGCTGACCAGGCTCGCACGATTCGTATCCCAGTCCACATGGTGGAAGTCATCAACAAGCTGGGACGCATCCAGCGTGAACTCCTCCAGGATTTGGGACGCGAACCTACGCCGCTTGAGCTGGCCAAGGAAATGGACATCACGGAAGAGAAGGTACTGGAGATCCAACAGTACGCTCGCGAGCCGATCTCCCTCGACCAGACCATCGGTGACGAGGGCGACTCACAGCTGGGCGACTTCATCGAAGATTCCGAGGCCGTCGTGGCCGTGGACGCAGTCTCCTTCACCTTGTTGCAGGACCAGCTCCAAGACGTCCTCCAAACCTTGTCAGAGCGTGAAGCGGGCGTCGTCAAGCTGCGTTTCGGTCTCACCGACGGCATGCCACGTACCCTTGATGAGATCGGCCAGGTTTATGGCGTGACCCGAGAGCGCATTCGCCAGATTGAATCGAAGACGATGTCGAAGCTCCGCCACCCTTCGCGCTCGCAAGTTCTGCGCGACTACCTAGACTAGGTCGTAGCGAAGCAAAGCCCTTGTTTCAGACTGTTCCCGTACGGGATCGGTTCGAGACAGGGGCTTTTTCGGTTCCTATCTACCGGATTCCTCAACCACTTGGTCAATGCACTCAACTTGCTCATCTTCGGGCAGCAAAGCACATTCCACCATCGCCTGAAGATTTGCTTCTTCGTTGACGGCTGCGACCACCAAGAAGAAGAATCCCACGATGCCCGCGAAACAGATTCCGCCGAAAATGTTAATGACTAGAGCCCAAATGGACATGCCTTTGTGCGCGAGCTGCGGGTGAGCTTTTCCTGATCTTCCTAAAGCAAAGAGGGCAAGAACGAATCCGAGCACCAAGAACACCCACGACACAACGATGCCGATAACGGTGAGCGTTAGGACAAGTCCGACTATCGACAAGCCAAGTGCCCACCCCGCCGCAGGGTTGCCTTTGACCTCAGGCTGCTGCGCATAGTGGGAGTACTGCGCATACTGGGCATAAGTGGGCGCCTGGGTTGGTGGCGGATTAGTAGGATACTGCGGAGAGGAACTCGTGGTAAACGTGGCTTCAGGAACCGCAAACCGTGTTGGGAACTGTCGCGCTGGCCTCTCGAAAGCTTGGTTCTCGTGACTGGTGGAGCTGTCGAAAGAAGACTGCTCTGGTTGTTGCGCAGAATTGTAGGGATTAGTCACGGCAGAAACCTTCCTCACTTCAACCTGGGGCTGGGGTGTATTAGACCTTAGTGCTTAACCTACCTTTGTGCCGGAACCGGTTGATACACCTGAGGTAGTCCCTCGTGCCCATAAGAGAGCCTGCGGTGTAGGTATTCTAGTGGCCCCTTTTTCCCTAGCAGCTCTAATGCGTAGGCCAACACCACACTCACCAGCCAGATAACCGCAGCAATAGCCAGGGTGTCTGCAGCACCCTTCCCTTGGCCGATCCCAAGGGAATAGTTGGTCACAAAGATCATGCACAGCAAGGACTGCAACACATAGCCGGACATAGAACGCTTGCCCAATGCTTGGACTGCGACGAGCGGAGCCGGCAACGTGCCCCCTTCGTTAAGGCGACGTTGGAGAGGCTCAGCAGCCAGCGCGATCATAGCGACGATCCCAGGACCGGTAAATATGCCAAATCCTTGATTGAGCATGAACAAGCCCAGTTCCCATTCCTTGGGCAACACACCAATGCCGGCCAGGCCTAATGGCACTCCGATGCACACCATGACGCCCAGTGCGACACCAGCGGAAATCTGAAGCCATCTGCGATAAGTTTCGACATCAGTGAGCACTCCCCTGCGGGCAGCCACAAACCCAATCAGCATCAATGGGCCAATCATCATGATCAATTGAGGCAAACTGAATGGAGTAGCCACTGCCAGAATCGCACCCATGAAAAGTTGCCCCCAGTAGCTGTCGTCAATCCAGGGAAGCTGTTCGGAAAAGGCACCGGTACCCAGCATGCCTCCGGCGCTCAAGGCATTGCCGCTCATTGCATCACTGAAAAAGAGGAAAGCTACTCCGAGGGCAAGGAACAGCAACAGGTTGAGTCCCATGAGAACCGCAGCAGAGATGAGCAAGGGTTTGTCACGCACGGCGATACACAGCGCAAGCAGCATGCCAATCAGCCCATACCCGAACATGATATCGCCATAAAACATGAAGATGCAGTGCACGAGGCCAAAGAGTGCCAGGAAGCCATACCTTTTTGCAATGAGTTTTCGTGCCGCTGCGAGCGGATACTGGCGCCGATAGAGGCTCATGGAAATAAGACCAATGCCAAATCCCAAAAGTGTGGCGAACATTGGCAGACCACGTACGTGCAAGAACATGGCACCAATCATGACCGCAATCTTGTCCGCTACGCTGCCGTCGACAACCCCACCCATCAGCGATGCCAGAGGAGCATCATTCACCGGAGCCCACGCGGTGGCTAGATTTGCCCCCGCAATTCCGAGAAGCGTGAGGCCTCGCGCAAAATCAGGAGACAGTATTCGTGAAGGGGTGGCTGACACTGCCTGAGGCACGATAAAGATCCCGTCTAATCGAAAGTCGGTGCTAATAAACCTAGGCTAGCACCGACCTACCCCACTCACCACTTCCGAAGATAGGCAATCCGATCACGAAGCTGCTCCGCAGTACACAGGGCAGTCGGCGGCCCGCCACAGGCGTTGCGAACTTCCGTGTGGACGGCGCCATGCGGACGGCCCGTACGCGATGCCGTAATAGACACCAGCGCATTGAGTTCCTTGCGCAGCTTAGGAATCTCATCGCTGGCTAGCCCGGCGCGCGGATTATGAGGCTCTGTGCTGGCTGCTTCTTCTTTGCGCTTCTTTTCCTCTGCCGCCCGCGCTTCAACTTGCTCGGCTTGGCGTTGCCGCAAAAGTGCGCGCATCTGTTCGGCGTCGAGAAGCCCGGGAAGCCCGAGGTAATCGGCCTCTTCTGCAGAACCTGTCAACGCTCCAGTGCCATAGGTGGAGCCGTCGTAGATGAGGGAATCGAGTTCGGCCTCGGCCCCCAATGCTTCGTAGGCAGGAAGGTCATCTTTTTCATTCTTGACCTTGTTTGCCTCGGCAAGGAGTTCGTCATCCCAACCTTCCTTCGGCCGGTCTGGCTTACCCAGGACGTGGTCACGGGAGGTTTCGAGTTTGGCAGCAAGGTCAAGAAGCACGGGGACCGAGGGCAGAAATACCGATGCGGTTTCCCCTGCTTTACGCTTTCGCACAAAGCGACCAATCGCCTGAGCGAAAAAGAGCGGGGTGGACGCGGAGGTGGCGTACACACCGACCGCTAGTCGAGGGACGTCAACTCCTTCCGACACCATGCGGACGGCGACCATCCACTCTTCTGTTCCTTGGGAGAAGGAGGCGATGCGCTCTGAAGCGCCCTCTTCGTCTGACAGGATCACGGCGACCGGAGTAGTCGACAGCCTGCCTAGGATGCGGGCATAGGCTCGGGCAGTGGTCTTATCGGTAGCGATGACCAGGCCACCGGCATCGGGGATCGACTCTCGCAGCTGCTTGAGCCGGATGTGCGCAGCTTGCAAGACGGCAGGGATCCATTCCCCCTTGGGATCCAAAGCAGTTTTCCACGCTCGTGCGGTTTGCTCTGGGTTGAGCGGATCGCCGAGGCGTGCTGCGTATTCTTCGCCTGCACTATCGCGCCAGCGAGCTTCGCCGGAGTAGGCCAAGAACACGACGGGGCGCACGACGCCGTCACGAAGCGCGTCTGAGTAGCCGTACGTGTGGTCGGACTGGGACACCAGGTGGCCTTCGCCGTCCTCGATGTAGCGCACGAAAGGAATGGCCGAATCGTCTGAACGGAACGGCGTGCCGGTCAGTGCCAATCGTCGTTCCACGTCCTCGTAGGCAGTGCGGATACCGTCGCCCCAGCTACGCGCGTCGCCGCCGTGGTGAATTTCATCGAGAATCACCAGGCTGCGGCGGGCCGTGGAAATAGCGTGATGCTTGTAGGGGTGCATTGCCACTTGGGCGTAAGTAACACAAATGCCTTGATACTGGGGGTTGACCACTCCCGAGCTGTTGGAGAAGTTGGGGTCCAGGGAGATACCAAAGTGGGCCGCTGCCTCAGCCCACTGCACCTTAAGGTGTTCCGTCGGAACGACAACGATGATGCGGTCAACCGTCCGATTTGCCAGGATCTCCGACGCTACCGTCAGCGCAAAGGTTGTTTTACCCGCGCCCGGGGTTGCTACAGCTAGAAAATCTTTTGGCTTGGACTCCATGTATTTGTCCAAAGCTGCCTGCTGCCAGGCACGAAGCTTCCTACTCACTTCTTGCGCAGACCTCGGTAGATCCGTTCGCAGTCAGGGCAGACTGGGCTGCCGGGCTTGGCTTGTTTGGTTACCGGGAAAGTCTCACCGCACAGTGCGACGACCATGCGGCCGTTGACGGCCGAGTCGATGATCTGGTCTTTTTTGACGTAGTGGAAGAACTTCGGAGTGTCGTCGCTTGTCCCGGTGTCTTCCCGGACGTCTGTCTTTTCGATGGTCTTCGTTAACGTACTCACGCCCACTATCATGCCCCATCGTGGTGAAGCACGTAGCAACAGGATTAAGGTTGTCTATATGGGCTGGATAACTACCGGGAAAAGGCGCCGCTTCGCTTTTCGACGACCAAAGCCCGCTCTCATCACGGACGCGACGCGATCTCCTCTCGAAGATTGGGCGCACCGCAAGCGCGTGTATGCCTGGATCCAATTCTCTCGTGTGCCGTTTTTGCTTGCTGCTGGTGCCTCGTATATGTGGCTCCATAATTGGATCCTGGCCACGATATTCTTCGTTATTTCGGTGCCGCTGCCCGGAATCGCGGTAGTAATTGCTAATGGTCGTGGCGAGGCCAAGGACGAGCGCACCAAGCAGGTGTACAAGCCACAAGTTGCCCGGGCGCGACAACAGCAGGTCGAGCAGACTCTCGCTCTGAAGCAAGAACAGGCGCAGACGCTCGAGCTCGGCCAGGCACCTTCGCAACCCGAGTCGCCGCCAACGATCATTGACCACGACTAGATTCTTAACCCCCTGGACATAAGGACTGTGCCCAACGTGACTTCTTCTCCTGCCCAGCTCGCAGCTGTTGCCCCTACCTTGGTGGCAGCATTTAAGACTCACCGGTTTACGTTGGAGGGCCTGATGGATCTCCTCGGCCCGGCAGGGATGGCAGCCTGGCGCAGAGGCGAACCGGCCGCGGTACGCCGACTGTGTCGCGCCGACGAAGCCCTCCCGCTGCTGGTACGTGCATTCCTACTCAAAGACGAGGTTTCTTTCGATAGCCTTGCTCAGCTCATTGGTCCCGAGGTAGCGGCGCTCATCCTCGAAGACGGCTCTGTCGCTTTCGACATCATCCCGCACGTCGTCGAAGGCGAGGACCACTGGGTCTTTTCCGACGTAGATGCCTCGATGGTGCAGCATGTACCCGGCCCGGACCACGTGTTAGGTGTTGGCGCGGCTTCCCTCTCACTTCTTGCCACAGTTCCTCTTGATCCAGTGGATGCCGTGCTCGATCTAGGTACTGGTTCCGGCATTCAGATTCTCGGTCAGCTGGGCGTCGCAAAGCGCGTGGTGGGCACCGACGTGCACGCACGCGCCCTCGACTTCGCCCGCGCAACTCTCGCGGGGAACGACCATGTCGAGCTGCGCGAAGGTTCCTGGTTCGAGCCAGTTGCTGGTGAGAAGTTTGATCGCATTGTGGCTAACCCGCCGTTCGTTGTCGGTCTGCCACAGATCGGACACGTGTACCGGGATTCCGGATTGAGTTTAGATGGCGCCAGCGAACTGGTTGTTTCACAGCTCGCCGACCACTTGAAACCCGGCGGTACCGCACATGTCCTCGCCGCATGGGTACACACTGACGCTGACCGCTGGCAGAGCCGGGTCGCTTCCTGGCTACCAGATACCGGAGTGTGCGCCTGGATTGTGCAGCGCGATGTAGTCGATCCCGAAATGTACGTGGGCACCTGGCTGCGCGACGAGTCCATTGACCCACGTTCGCCTGAAGCGCGCGAACGGACAGAGATCTGGCTGGATTACTTCGCCGAGCATGGGGTCACCGGCATCGGTTTTGGTTACGTAGCGGTGCAGCGCCTTGACGACGACGTCCCCTCCGACATCCTCGCTGAGGAACTCAGCCACGACTTCAGCGATCCTCTGAGAGACGAAGTCAGCGAGTACTTCCTGCGCTGCCAGTGGCTCCGAGAAGTCACCACGCCCGACATCCTCGCTTCCCAATTTCTGGTCCGCCCCTCGCTCGCAAGTGAGAAGATTGCGATACCGGACCAGGAACAAGGCATGGGCTTTGCCACTGAGCTCACCAGAATTACCCGCATGGACGGGCCTCGGTGGAGCCATGAAGTAGATGAGCATCTGCTGCGCATCGTTTCCGGCTTGCACCCGGCAGGGCTGTCGCTGGGAGAGATTATCGACCTGTACGCCATGGCCAATGACGTGGATGTGGAGACTTTCGGCCCTGCCGCCGTCGGAGCGTGCATCGATCTTATTCGCCACGGGTTCATCATCCCGTCAGAGTTATTCCAGGAGAACTAATGCGCGCAGTTTTGACTCGGGTCTCATCCGCCAGCGTTCGCGTGGATGATAAAGTCGTCGGCGCTATCAATTGCCCGGAAACAGGCGGGATTCTCGCCCTCGTGGGTGTGGGTCGCGAAGATAGCTCTGATGCCTGGGAAACCATGGCACGCAAAATTGCCGAACTTCGCATCCTCGACGGAGAAAAATCTGTAGAGGAAGTGGGTGCGCCGGTTCTCTTGGTCAGCCAGTTCACCCTGCACGGCCGTACAGCTAAAGGTCGCAGACCGTCGTGGAGCGATGCCGCTCCCGGCGAAGTAGCGCAACCAGTTATCGCGCAAATAGCCCAGGCACTTCGAAGCCGAGGAATCACCGTGGAAGAAGGGCGTTTCGGCGCAATGATGCAGGTAGCCAGCGTCAACGAAGGGCCGTTCACGGTTATCGTCGAGTGCTAATGGGCCAAAACCGAGAAAGATTTTTGGCAATCGGGAACTCAATCGGACCGCTGTCCGTTAGTAAGGGTAGAACCTAAGACGAGCAGGAGGCACCAATGACTCAACCGTCCACTGAAGCTATTGATGGAGCAGAGGTAGATCGCGGCAGCCGTCGTGGTCATTCCAATGACAATCCTTCTGCGGACCTAGTCCGCGTCTACCTCAATGGAATTGGCAAGACTCCCCTCTTGAACGCTGAGGAAGAGGTCACCCTCGCGCAAGACATTGAGGTTGGTCTTTATGCAGAGCATTTGTTAGAAAATGAAGCCGATACGCTCACTCGCGCTAAGAAGCGTGACCTTAAAGTGTTGGTCAAGGAGGGCAAGAAAGCCCGAGCTCACCTCCTAGAGGCCAACCTCCGTCTAGTAGTTTCATTGGCCAAGCGCTACACCGGCCGAGGCATGCCCCTGCTTGACTTAATCCAGGAAGGCAACCTCGGCCTTATTCGTGCGATGGAGAAGTTTGACTACTCCAAGGGCTTTAAGTTCTCCACTTATGCCACGTGGTGGATCCGCCAGGCAATCACCCGAGGTATGGCTGATCAGTCCCGTACTATCCGCCTCCCTGTCCACCTCGTTGAGCAGGTAAACAAGCTCTCCCGCATCAAGCGTGAGCTGTACCAGAACCTGGGTCGCGAGGCTACTAATGAAGAGCTCGCAGCAGAATCCGGTATCGACGAGTCCAAGATTGAAATGTTGCTTCGTCAGTCCCGTGATCCAGTGAGCCTGGATATGCCAGTCGGCGCCGACGAGGAAGCACCTTTGGGCGACTTCATTGAAGACTCCGAGGCAACGGATGCCGAAACCGCTGTCGTCGCTTCGCTGCGCCATTCCGACATCCGCTCTGTTCTCGGCACCCTCGAACAGCGAGAGCAGGACGTCATCTGCCTGCGCTACGGACTCGATGACGGTGTTCCACGCACCCTGGACCAGATCGGCCGCAAGTTCGGTCTCTCTCGTGAGCGAGTTCGACAGATCGAGCGCGAAGTCATGGCGAAGCTGCGTGACGGCGAGCGCGCCGACAAGCTTCGTGACTACTCTGTCTAATCCCCCTTGGGTACCCCTTCGTGCTCTCCCGCTTTTCGCGGCGGAGCCGGAGGGGTTTTACTTTGCACGCCACGACGATGTCCGATGCGCTACTATTAGGACCATTGCGGATGCGACCACGTTCGTATCCATCATCTCGTTTCGGCAACGCACATCGCCCTCCTCACGCGGTTGAGCAGGACGCGACACGCATCGCCTGCCCTCCCAGAAAGGTCGAGAGTTCTTGAAGGACTTGGTTGACACCACCGAAATGTACCTGCGGACGATCTATGAGCTGGAAGAAGAAGGCATCACTCCCCTGCGCGCCCGCATCGCCGAGCGTCTGGACCAATCAGGCCCTACTGTCAGTCAGACGGTCGCCCGAATGGAGCGCGACGGCCTGGTCCAGGTAGCATCCGATCGCAGCTTGAAAATGACGGAAGCCGGTCGCGCTCTCGCTACTGCTGTGATGCGTAAGCACCGCCTAGCTGAGCGGTTGCTCACCGACGTCATCGGCCTCGAAATCGAAAAGGTCCACGAAGAAGCGTGCCGCTGGGAGCACGTGATGAGTGATGAGGTGGAGCTACGTCTGGTGGAGGTGCTGCAAGAGCACACCACCTCTCCGTTCGGAAATCCAATTCCAGGTCTAGACGAACTCGGTGTCAGCGAAACCACTGTAGCCCTCGGAAAGCGGATAGCTGACTTGCCTCGTGACAAGACAGTGCATGCCCGCGTGAAGCAGATTAATGAGATTATTCAGGTCGAAACCGACATGGTCGGACAGCTACGCGATGCCGGAATCACATTAGGCGCCGACATCACCGTCGTTAATCGCAAAGTTGGCGCCGAAATCCAGTCCGGGGAGACCACTGTCACGCTTCCTGAGGACCTTTGCCACGCCATCCGTATCGACGTTCTTTAACAAAAGCTCGAGGAAATCAGGGAAAACATGAAGGTCTTGGTCACCGGCGGTGCCGGTTACGTCGGCAGCGTCTGCGCGCATGTACTTGTTGAGGAAGGTCACGAAGTGACCATTCTTGACAATCTGACTACCGGCAATCGCAGCGCCGTTCCGGAAGCTGCGACCTTTGTCGAGGGCGATGTCAAGGACGTCATTGCGGATGTGTTGGCCGGCGCTGACTTCGATGCAGTGTTGCACTTTGCAGCCCGCTCGCTAGTCGGTGAATCTGTAGAAAAGCCTGACGAGTACTGGCATGACAACTTCGTCACCACGCTCACGCTGCTCGATGCTATGCGTTCTCACGGTGTTAACAACCTCGTGTTTTCCTCCACGGCAGCTACTTACGGTGAGCCTGAGGTTGTCCCAATCACCGAGGACATGCCAACTTCACCGACCAACGCCTACGGTGCCACAAAACTGTCCATCGATTACGCCATCACCTCATATGCCAAAGCTTTCGGGCTTGCCGCCACTAGTCTGCGCTACTTCAACGTGGCTGGCGCTTATGGCGCGGTCGGCGAGAATCGCGAGGTAGAAACTCACCTGATCCCCCTCGTCCTCCAGGTTGCGCTCGGACACCGCGACAAGATCATGATTTTTGGGGATGACTGGCCAACTCCAGACGGCACCCCGGTCCGCGATTACATTCACATCCGTGATCTCGCCGATGCGCACCTCCTAGCTATGGAAACTAACCAGTCTGGCAGTCATCGCATCTTCAACCTCGGTTCTGGAGATGGCTATTCGGTACGTCAGGTGATCGACGTGTGCCGCACCGTCACCGGACACCCGATCCCCGCGGAAGTGGCACCGCGCCGCGCAGGTGACCCCGCAACACTCATTGCCTCGTCTGAGAAGGCCCAACGCGAGCTTGGTTGGGCTCCGTCCCGAACTGACCTCGAGACGATCGTCTCCGACGCCTGGGCGTTTACCAAGAATCTAGGGTCGGCTGCGCACAGCGCACGTCGCGTTCGCTAGCTGCTCAGCAACGCCTTCCGAGCCAGCATTGCACCCTCATAGCACGCCTGGTAAAGCATCTCCAGCCCGCCACAATGCAACGCTTCCACCATCAGCACGGTGAGCCGGTGCTTTGGCGCACCTTCGTGAGCCAACTGAAGGGCCTGTAGTACTCGGTGCTTTTGCCCTGTGTACGAGGCCGAAAGCGCTGCGCAACACAGCGCACTCGCTTTCGTTTCGTAGTCAGTGGATCGCGCAATGGCGACGCTCAACGCGTAGAAAGCCTGCGCATAGTCAGACACTGCCCACTGCAAGAGAGGATCGCGCAAGCTCGGGTGGGAAAAATACACCGCACATTGTTCGATCAGGTCCATGTCTTCGCAGATCTCCTCCGGAGTTAGCTGCTGGGAAATGATGGTATCGATCACGTCCTGGACATCATCGAGCAATGAATCGACCATGTACTCGGCCTCTTCCGGGCTGCTTTCTTCCAGGGCCGCCAGCAGCGCCAGCGCGTGTTGTCTTCCGCGTTTGCTTAGCCCGCGGCGGTCGCGTCGAGTTGTGTTCGGATTCGGCTGCGAAAGGAACGCATAGCTTTCCGCGCGCGACAACTCTGGGAGCTCCCCGCGCCGTCGAAAAGCTTCCATCGACGGAGCGGCCAGAATCTCCGCTACCTGTCCGCGGTCCCAGTCATCGCGTCCGGAAGTGAACGGCCCAAGTTCAGCGGCGGACTCGCCCCCAATGCGTTCATAGGGCGCACCCGAGTACAGTTCCGGCACATGCCAGACGGCGGCCAGTGGCAAATCTAATTCGAGGCAAAGATCCTCAAACTCTAGGGCAGCCGACGCTGATGCCTCGCTTCCGATAGCCACGGCGAAGATCAGGTGGGGTTCGAAGCCACAGACATAACCAAGAAAGTCATGGGGCTGATCAAGGTGTTCGATGTCGGCGCGGAGCATCGGACCAAGTGTGTAGCGACAGCCGGTGTCCGAGTTGTCCTCACGGTGGAACAGAAAGACAATGAGGCTTTCCTCCGGGTGATAGCCGAGGCTGCCAGGGATATTGGAGAAGATGAAACCAGGTGTCACATGAGTTGTGTGCTCTGAATAGTATGTCATGCCTGCAGTATCTGGGAAACTCGCGCTCCTCACGGTTGGGGTTGCCACCGAGTCACGCCTGGCTGTGGAAAACTCGAGTTATCCACAAGGTCTCTGGATTGAGATTGGACACTGTCATGCACGGGCATGGAATAATGAAGGATTCATACCTGTTGGATGCAGTACCAGGTTGGCTAGTCCAACCGAACCAAGCAATACACTGACAACAGCGACACTAGGAGGAGACGACATGACTGAGCTCGCAGGCAATGGCCGCACGCCGCGCATGTATGAACTCGAATACCCTGCGCCCGACGTGGCCTCCGAAGGGTCGCACGGTCCAACTCTCATCGTGGCGCTGCAAGGATACGCAGATGCCGGCCAGGCAGTGGAATCCAGTTCAGAGCATTTGTTGCAGGCTCTGGACCACCGACTGCTGGCCACGTTTAACACCGATGAACTCATCGACTATCGCTCGAGGCGCCCCGCCGTCACCATTGAGCACAACGAACTCATCGACGCAGAGCTGCCCGAACTCAACCTGCACGTGGTCCGCGACAGCGCCGGGACTTCTTTCCTCCTGCTTTCTGGCCCCGAACCAGATCTGCGCTGGGAATCCTTTACACGCTCAGTCGCTGACCTGGCCGAACGATTTGGGGTCCAGCAGACCATCTGCCTCTACGGAGCGCCCATGGCCGTGCCACACACCAGGCCGCTAGTCGTGTCCGCACACGGCAACTCTAAGGAGTTGGTGTCCAAGCTGTTCTCCATCAACAGCCGTATCATTATCCCTGGTTCAGCATCACTCCACATCGAGCGGAAGCTGCACAAGCGGGGCCGCAATGTCGCAGGTTTCACCGCCCACGTCCCGCATTACCTCGCTGCTTCTGATTACCCAGAGGCTACATACCGTCTCCTGGGCGCTATCTCTGACACCACGGGACTGAAGTTTCCACTGGCTGCTCTGGAGGCCGACGCAGAGAAAGTCCGAATCCAGATTGAAGAACAGGTCCAGGACTCACATGAAATCCAAGCGGTAGTTCGGGCCCTCGAAAGCCAGTATGACTCTGAGATGGAGCAGCACCAGCGCAACGAGATTCTGCCGGGAGATTCAGAGATCCCCACGGGCGATGAGCTGGGTGCGGAATTCGAACGCTTCCTCGCAGGCTTAGATGCCGAGGACGACGACACAGAAAGTGGCGACTCCTAGCGCACCAGCCGGAAGGCTTTGACTACGCTGGGATGGGTGAACCTCAGCCAGATGTTGCCCGATCTCAGCGAAGTCCCCGAGTCACTGTTTGACGAATCCATTTTCGATTCGTTCCTATCTTGGACTAAGCAAAAGGGAATCTCCCTGTACCCAGCCCAGGAGGAAGCAGCGCTCGGGATCCTCGCCGGCGACAACGTCATTCTGGCTACTCCCACCGGCTCCGGTAAGTCCATGGTGGCCATCGCTGCCCACTTCATTGCGATGGCCCGTGGCCAGCGTTCCTTCTACACCGCCCCGATTAAGGCGCTCGTCAGCGAGAAGTTTTTCAGTCTCTGCGATATCTTCGGGCCGGAAAACGTAGGCATGATGACCGGAGATGCCACCGTTAATGGTCGGGCGCCCATCATCTGCGCCACCGCCGAGATTGTGGCAAACATAGCGCTTCGCGACGGCAAAGACGCTGCCATCGACCAGGTAGTAATGGACGAGTTCCACTACTACTCGGAACCTGACCGTGGTTGGGCCTGGCAGGTGCCTCTCCTGGAGCTGCCCAAGGCGCAGTTTCTGCTGATGTCCGCCACTCTTGGCGATACGACCTTTCTCGAAGGCGATCTAGCGAGGCGAACCGGACGCACGACCAACGTAGTTAAGGGCGCCGAGCGGCCTGTGCCCCTCGAATTCTCCTACGTCTACTCCCCTGTGCACGAAACCATTGAGGATCTGCTCTCTGCTGGTAAGTCTCCTATCTACGTCGTCCACTTCACCCAACGTGAAGCTACCGAGCGCGCTCAGGCCATGACATCGATCAACATGCTCACCCCTGAGGAGAAAGAGCGCATCGCTGCTGAGATTGGCGATTTCCGCTTCACTACGACCTTTGGAAAGACGCTGTCCAAACTGGTGCGCAAGGGCATCGGTGTCCATCATGCTGGCATGCTCCCCAAGTACCGCCGTCTAGTAGAAAAACTAGCGCAAACTGGCTTACTCAAAGTCATCTGCGGAACTGACACCTTGGGTGTTGGTATCAACGTCCCTATTCGCACGGTGTTGTTGACAGGGCTGACAAAGTTCGATGGCACGAAGATGCGCATGCTCAAGTCTCGTGAATTTCACCAAATCGCTGGACGCGCGGGACGCGCTGGCTACGACACGATCGGCACTGTTGTCATCGAAGCGCCCGAGCATGAGATCGAAAACTACCGGCTTCGACAAAAGGCGGGCACAGATCCCGCAAAGCTCAAGAAGATCAAAAAGAAGGTGGCGCGCCAAGGCGAAGTCACGTGGACTGCCAGCACGTACGAACGACTCACCACCGCTGACCCGGAACCGATGAGCAGCCAGTTCAGGGTATCGACCTCGATGCTCCTCAATGTGATTGCCCGTCCGGGAGACGGGTTCGAACACATGCGGGGTCTCCTGCGCGGCAATCACGATCCTCGGCCCAAGCAGAACCGAGACATCCTGACCGCGATTGAACTATTCCGGGGGTTGTTGACAGCGGGGATCGTCGAAAAGCTGCCCGATGGCCCGGACGAGCAGGGGCGACGCTACCAGCTCACCACTGAGCTCCAGCGAGATTTCGCGCTTAACCAGCCCCTGGCCCCATTCGCACTTGCAGCGCTCGAGCTGCTTGATCGGGAGTCAGAGACCTTTACTCTCGACGTCATCAGCGTCTTTGAAGCGATTTTGGATGATCCACGCCAAATTCTTGTGGCACAGCAAAAGGCTGCCCGCGGTGAAGAAATCGCTGCTCTCAAGGCAGAAGGCGTGGACTACACAGAGCGTATGAGCATCGTGGAGGACATTACTTGGCCCAAGCCTTTGGACGAGTTGCTAGAGGATGCGTACGAGGCATACGCCAAGGGGCATCCATGGGTACGTGAGTTTGAATTGTCTCCGAAGTCAGTGGTTCGTGACATGATTGAACACGCCATGACATTCTCCGACCTGGTAGCAACGTACGGGGTTGGCAGAAGCGAAGGCGTGGCTCTGCGATACCTCACCGATGCCTGGCGTACTCTACAGCATTCTGTGCCGAAGGAATATCTGACAGAAGAGCTTGAGGACATCATTGTCTGGCTCGGCGAACTGGTAAGACAGGTGGATTCATCACTGGTTGACGAGTGGGCGCAAATGGCCGATCCTGATGCGCCAGTGTCTGCAGACACCATTGCTCGAGAGCTCGCGTTCGGTGTCGAGGATCCTTCAGCATTGTCAGCAAACCCTCGTGCGCTCAAGATAATGATCCGAAATGCCATGTTCCGTCTAGTCGAGCTCTTTGCTTTGGAGAAGGAGGAGGATCTCCAGGCTTTGACCGCTCATCTCGATGATGCCCCAGATTTCGGCGCAGCTTTGGATGCATACTTTGATGAGTACGCTGACCTCGACCTTGGGCCAAGCGCTCGTGGCCCCCACTACTTCTCTGTGGAGACTTCCGGTAGACGGTGGAAGGCTGAGCAGATCATCAAGGATCCTGAAGATGACAAGTCCTTCGCTTTCGAGGCAGTTGTTGATCTTGATGCCAGCGATGAGGTGGGCGAAGTCGTCTTGAGTTCCTTGAGCATCAGGGGTTTCTAGGCAGAGTTTAATTCACTGTTTTGCCATAATAATCACTGGTGAAGGCCAATTTTTACCCCCTGAAGGTTCATCAGTCTGAGTCTGTAAGTGACTTGTTGCATCAAAAGTGTTTAGATATCAAAAGCAATGTTGTAACAGAATTGTTATTCAAAGCTGATCAAATCTGGTTTTAGGTCGGGTAAGGAAACCGCCACACCGCGCAATTTGTCGCGTAGGCTACCACTCGGCTGATCCTTGGCCAGCTCCAATCTTTAGTTTGATGAGGATTATTCAATGGCAAATCGCGGATATCGCCCAACCCTGGCACAACTGCGTACTTTTGTGACTATTGCCGAAACCAAGCACTTTGGTACGGCTGCCGCAAAACTGGCGATTTCCCAGCCTTCCCTGTCCCAGGCGCTGGTCGCTCTAGAGACTGGCCTAGGCGTGCAATTGATCGAGCGTTCCACGCGTCGCGTGATTGTCACCCCTATCGGCGAGACTCTGTTGCCGGAAGCTAAAGCAACGCTTGATGCAGCAGACAAGTTTCTCAGCCATGCACAGGGCGCCGAGGGCTCACTTGCTGGCCCGCTGACCGTCGGCATGATTCCTACGGTGGCCCCGTACATTCTGCCGCAGTTCTTGCGCCTCATGAGCAGTGATTTCGGCGAGTTGGAGCCTCGCATCGTGGAAGCTCAGACCGAACAGCTGATTTCGCAGCTTCGCGACGGCCATCTCGATGTCATTCTCATTGCCTTGCCTTCCGGTAAGCAAGGCCTCATTGAGGTCCCGCTGTACACCGAGAAGTTTGTCATCGCTGTGCCTGCTGATCATCCACTGGCGGGCCGCACCGATCTCCCACTTTCTGTCCTCCAGGACCTTAACCTTTTGCTGCTCGATGATGGCCACTGTTTGCGAGACCAAGTTGTGGACCTCTGCCGGATGGTCGCTGTGCACCCAACCACCACCCGCTCCGCGGTAGCTCAGGCATCGAGTCTCGCTACCGTCATGCAGTGTGTGGCTGGTGGGCTCGGCGCTACCCTGATCCCAGAATCTGCTCTCGAGTGGGAATCTCACCGACCAGGCATCGCTACCGCTACCTTCGCTGCCGACGTCCAAGCACACCGCACCATCGGCTTGGCCTTCCGTTCTTCTACCCACCGCGCGGAAGAGTTTAAAGAGTTCGGCAAAGTCGTGGCTAAGGCATTCGCCGCTGCGATCTAACGCTTCGAGCGTGGCCGGGGCTAAACTGTTGCGTTAGCTATGAATACCCCGCATTCTCCCGCACCCGCGCCCTCCAAGCGAGACTTGTACGCGCGCCTTGACGACGTCTCTTTGGCCGCTGCCCACTCGTTCCGGCGGCGCCTCGCCAAGGCGCGATCACCGCGCGCCTTGGTCGCCATTGGCCAAGACATCGCCGAGGCAGAAGCACTGCTGGCGCTACGGCGAGAGTCACTTCCTGACGTGACCTATCCGGAGTCTTTGCCCGTCAGTGCACGTCGCGAAGACATCATGGCTGCTATTCGCGACAACCAAGTGGTGATCATTGCCGGCGAGACCGGCTCGGGTAAAACCACACAGATTCCTAAAATGTGTCTGGATCTTGGGCGCGGTGTGCGGGGATTGATCGGACACACCCAGCCACGTCGTTTGGCGGCACGTTCGGTGGCAGAACGAATTTCCGACGAGCTTGGCCAGCAGATCGGTGACAGTGTCGGCTATGCGATCCGCTTCGATGACCGCGTTTCCGAAAGCACGACCATCAAGCTGATGACCGACGGCATTTTGCTCGCTGAGTTGCAGCGAGACCGCCTATTGCGGGCTTATGACACGATCATCATCGACGAAGCCCATGAGCGTTCCCTCAACATTGACTTCCTACTGGGCTACCTCAAGAATCTGCTTCCGAAACGGCCAGATCTCAAGATCATTATCACTTCCGCGACCATCGATCCGGAGCGATTCGCAGAGCATTTTTGCACCGCGGACGGCACTCCGGCGCCGATCATCGAGGTATCCGGGCGTACGTATCCGGTAGAAATTCGTTACCGCCCGCTCGAGATTGAGCACGAAGACAAAATCATCGACATTGATCCACTCGATGGCCTGGTTCACGCTTTAGAAGAGCTCATGGCCGAGGGCGACGGCGATATCCTGTGCTTCTTCTCTGGCGAACGCGATATTCGCGATGCCATGGAGGTGATTGATAAACGTCGATTCAAAAACATTGAGGTTGTCCCGCTGTTCGGACGACTGTCGAATGAGGAACAACACCGAGTCTTTGCACCACATGCCAAGCGCCGAATTGTCTTGGCTACCAACATCGCCGAGACGTCACTGACTGTGCCTGGTATTCACTACGTCATTGACACTGGTTTGGCCCGAATTTCCCGCTATTCGACGCGCACTAAAGTCCAGCGCCTGCCCATCGAGCCCATTTCCCAAGCCAGCGCCAACCAGCGTTCGGGTCGTTGCGGTCGCGTAGCGGACGGTATCGCCATCCGTTTGTACTCGGAGCAGGACTTCGATTCCCGCCCAGAGTTTACCGATCCAGAAATTCTGCGCACCAACTTAGCGAGCGTCATCCTCCAGATGGCATCGCTAGGTCTGGGTGACATCGCAGAGTTCCCTTTCCTGCAAGCACCTGATTCCAAGGCAATTCGGGACGGCCTCCTGCTGCTTCACGAACTTGGAGCGATTTCACAAAAAGAGAATAAGGGTGCGCCCCAGCTGAGCCCTATTGGCCGGACGATTTCCCGTATCCCGGTTGACCCCCGCCTAGCCCGCATGCTGGTGGAAGCCGACCGCAATGGTTGCCTCGACTTCGTTATCATCATCGTGGCTGCACTGACCATTCAGGATGTGCGCGAGCGTCCGCTTGATCACCAAGCACAGGCAGACCAACTCCATGCCCGATTCAAGGACACTTCTAGCGATTTCCTGAGCTATCTCAAGCTGTGGGAGTACTTAATGGAGCAATCCCGCGAATTGTCTGGAAACGCCTTCCGCAAGTTGGTCAAGAGGGAATTCCTGCACTATTTGCGTATTAGAGAATGGCAGGACCTCGTCCGTCAGCTGCGAGGCATTGTTAAGGAATTAGGGTGGAAAACAGAAACCACTCCCCTGAGCGCCGATGCGCTGCACCAATCACTGCTGGCTGGTCTTCTGTCTCACATCGGACAACGCGAGAGCGACTCTAAGGAGTTTCACGGCGCACGTGGCACTCGATTCATGATCTTCCCTGGCTCCGCTCTTGCGAAAAAGCCCCCTCAGTTCATCATGGCTGCGGAACTCGTCGATACCTCGAGGCTGTGGGCCCGGGATGTCGCCGCTATTGACCCCAACTGGTTAGAGCAACTCGCCGGTGACCTGCTACGCCACCAGCATTCCGAACCGCACTGGTCTTCCAAGCGGGGCGCAGCAATGGTGTACCAGAAGTCGACGCTGTTTGGCGTGACGGTGGTCGTCGATAAGCTAGTGCCCTATCACAAGGTTGATCCAGTTTCGGCACGTGAGATGTTCATCCGCAGCGCGCTTATCGACGGCCAATGGAACACTCACCATCAGTTTTTCCATGACAATGTTGCCAAGCTCGACGATGTCATGCGAATGGAAGATAAGGCGCGTCGACGCGACTTAGTAGTCGATGAGGACACCCTATTCTCGTTTTACGACCAGCGTCTACCAGAGTCCATCACCACTGCGCGCCACTTCGATTCTTGGTGGAAGAAGGAACAACCCAAGAACCCGGACGCATTGAACTTCGATCCCGCCAAGCTCTTGGCGGAGGGTGCCAATGAGTTTGCCGAGGAACAGTTTCCCGACGTGTGGCGGCAGGGGTCGCTTGAGTTCGAACTGACGTATCAATTCGAACCCGGAAACAAGTATGACGGCGTCACAGTGCGCATTCCGGTTCCATTGCTAGCCGGGGCATCAGTGGAAGGGTTCGATTGGCTGGTTCCGGGTTTGCGATTGGAGCTTGTCACTGAACTGATTCGCAGTTTACCTAAGGCGTTGCGACGAACTGTTATTCCAGCTCCAGATTTCGCCGCGCGAGCTGTTCCCTTGTTGAAGCCACATTTTGGCTCGTTACGCGAACAGCTAGCGGAGGTACTTCGTGGCTTCGGTGCAGTTGGAATCAATGCCTCTGACTTCGATGCTACGAAGTTGTCACCACACCTCCGGGTCACATTCGCTGCGATCGATAAGCGCGGGAAGATTGTAGATTCGGACAAGGAACTAGCAGCACTGAAAAGCCGTAGCTCTGGGAAGATCCGAGCCTCAGTTAACAAAGCTGTTCAACGGGGCAAACAAGTTGTCGCGCCTGCAGCAACGTGGACCTTCGAGACTCAAGGTGATATTGCAACCGAAGTTGTGACGAGGGTAGATGGCCAAGACATCGTAGCCTACCCAGCCCTAGTTGTGACAAACGACGGCGTGTCCGTCCATGCAATGCCTACCCAGGCGGAAGCTGACGCCGCTATGTTGACCTCGACCTTGACTCTTCTGCTTAGAGAACTGCCAACTCCAGGAAAGAACATGGCTAACGGACTGCCGTTGAAGCAGCGCGTTGCCGTAGAGCATTACCCACACGGCGGCCTCCCAGGGCTGATCACTGATGCAAAGGTGGCGGCAGTACGTGACTTGCTCATCGCTGCCGGCGGACCAGTGCGAACGCCAGCTGCCTTCACGCAACTGACCGAAAGCATCAAACCTGCTGTAGCTGGCGCGGTACGGCAGATGGTCGTCTCCCTCGCACCAGCGCTAGTGGACTACCTGGACATACGCTCCGACTTAGACGGCTGGTCCGGCGATGCGATTGATGACATGCAGGCTCAGCTCGAGTTTCTTTTGCCACCGCATGCGTTAAGTGTGCATGGCAGTGCACGTCTTCGTCACCTACCTCGATACCTCAAGGCCATGAGAATTCGGTTGGATGCGATGGATCGAGATCCCGATCGGGATGCTGATTTGCAAGACGAAGTCTCAGCGTGCGAAGTACTGCTGGAAGCTCGATTGAAGCAGCTACCGATCGGGCGAGACAAAACCACAGCAGTGAAAGACGTCAGATGGATGCTGCAGGAATTAAGAGTTAGCCTGTTTGCCCAACAGCTTGGTACCGCGCACCCGGTGTCAGCTCGACGAATTGAGAAGGCAATTGCAAAGCTCCGGTGACGGTTTCCTACTGTTGTCGAGCTCGGCGTCGCATCAAGCGAATCTCGGATTCAAAGTCGTCCGCGCTCTCAAACGACTTATACACTGAGGCAAATCGTAGGTAGGCGACCTCATCCAGTTCGCGCAGCGGTTCCAGGATAGCTAGGCCGATGTCATTGGCATTGATCTGACTACTACCGTGGGCGCGTACGGTCTCTTCTACCTCCTGAGCGAGGCGCTTTAGCGCATCGTCAGAGACATCTCGCCCTTGGCAAGCACGACGCACACCGGTAATGACCTTCTCGCGACTGAACGGTTCGGTGACACCATTGCGCTTTATCACCAGGAGCACAGCCTTTTCTACCGTTGTAAAGCGCCCCTCGCACTGAGAACATTCTCGGCGTCGGCGAATTGCTGCGCCAGCATCAAAAACACGAGAATCGATGACTCGCGACGAGGTGTGGTGACAAAACGGGCAATACACGGGTCTTCGGGCTCCGTACAAGGTGTGAATGGTGGGCGCGACGCATTCGAACGCGTCTCTTGCGTTGCTAGTCTATCGGTTACGCCCACTCGTTCGTACTACTTCACGTCCATTGTGGCGACGCTGATCGTAGTAGGGCCTACCACATCTTCCTCGGCGGTACCGTTTACTGCAAGCATTCCTATGACTGCAGTGAGTCCAAGAACGCCACCTAATGCAAATTGTCCGACCGCATCCCGATAGCGCTGTTTGCGCATCCGAGGACTCTTCAGGGACTTATCCGGATGTTTACGATACTGCGTTGCGGACACATGAGTTCGTACCGAAACCGGTCGCTGATCCAGCCCGCCGTTCCAGGTAGCAGCGGGAGGCACGGGGGTTACGAGTGGTCCGCGCTGCGAAGTTCGGGTGGAAGAAATACGCTGGCCTCGTGGGTAGATCATGGTGGTCATGTAGTTACCTTTCGTTGATTTAGTTGAACTGTAGAAGACGCTTCCGACTGACCGGACACTCGTTCGCCCTCATGTTCGAATTTAGTTCCTATGTTCGATTTTTAGCACATTGGTTTTCGAATGTCTACCTTTGGCCCATATTTTCGAAAGAAAACTACACCACACCCGCTTATGCGCGTGACACCTGCATGTTCGCTTGATACGATAGGGACAAGGCTGTTACCACTCGGCCGTATTCGAAACTTTCAACGCCATCAACTGCCAGCACATCTCTCTATCTGTTCGAAGATGTTCGCTCATAGCCACAAAGGACTTGTCATGCCTCCCGCAAAGCGCAGCAATCAACCTCCAAAGCTCACTGATCGTCAACGCCGCATCCTGGAAGTTATTCGGGACGCGGTTGTGCTGCGCGGATATCCGCCTAGCATTCGCGAGATCGGAGACGCGGTCGATCTGCAGTCCACATCGTCCGTCGCCTATCAACTCCGCCAGCTCGAGGAGAAGGGGTTCCTACGCCGTGACCCAAACAAGCCACGCGCAGTAGACGTTCGAATCATGCCGGACGCGAACAAACCTAAGGCTGGACCTAAGGTTGGTTGGAAGAAGGAACAGCAGGCAAAGGATGCCCCAAACGATGCTGTGCCCGCTCATTACATTCCAGTAGTAGGCAGCATCGCCGCTGGCAATCCAATTCTTGCCGAGCAAAATATCGAAGACTACTTCCCCCTCCCGGCAGAAATTGTTGGCGATGGCGAGCTGTTCATGCTTCAAGTTGTCGGACTTTCAATGAAGGATGCCGGAATTTTGGATGGTGACTGGGTGGTTGTTCGTTCCCAGCCGGTGGCCGAGCAAGGTGAGTTCGTTGCCGCCATGATCGACGGAGAAGCTACCGTAAAGGAATTCCACAAGGACTCCACCGGCGTTTGGCTACTACCCCACAACGATTCCTTCTCCCCTATTCCCGGTGAGCAAGCAGAGATCATGGGCAAAGTGGTCTCCGTGCTCCGCAAGCTTTAGCTACGGATCTCGCTCCACATTCGGGGGTAGTTTCACTACCTTCTTCGCCACACTATGTCCGGTTTGCCCGATCAGACAGGTGTCATGTGGGAGACTGGACTCGATTTATTCAATACATTTCATGAATATCGAAGCCCCGAACGCGACCAATGCGATTAGGTCACCTGGCGATAATTTCGCTGTTCGGCCACGCTTACCGAGGAGTCCACATGTACGCAGAAGAGCGACGACGTCAAATCGCGTCCCTCACTGCCATCGAGGGCCGAGTGAACGTCACAGACCTTGCTCAGAAGTTCGATGTCACCGCAGAGACGGTTCGCCGAGACCTCGCGGTTCTTGCCCAAGATGGAATCATCCATCGAGTGCACGGCGGAGCAGTTGCTACGCAAAGTTTCCTCACCACCGAATTCAGCCTAGACGCCCGGTATAAGTCGGCCTCCGACGCCAAGATGGCCATTGCTCGGGCAGCCTTGGAGTTTCTTCCCGATCGTAACGGTGGCATCTTTCTTGATGCCGGTACCACCATTTCCGCGTTCGCCGACCTCCTCGCTGAACAGCACAATGCGCGCCAATGGTCAATCGTCACCAACTGCTTGTCCATTGCATTGGGTCTAGCCAACCACGGTATCGACGAAGTGCAGCTACTCGGTGGCACGGTGCGCGCTATCACCCAGGCCGTTGTTGGCGACACAGCATTGCGTACCCTGGCGCTGATGCGTGCCGAAGTCGCCTTCATAGGTACGAACGCGCTGACGCTTGACCATGGACTTTCTACAGCTGATTCCCAAGAAGCCGCTGTGAAGCGCGCGATGATTACCAATGCGCAACAGGTCGTCGTGCTCTGCGATTCCACCAAGCTGGGTAACGATTACCTGGTGAGCTTCGCTGGAATCGACGACATCGACGTCGTTATCACTGATTCAAATGCGCCGGAGGCAATCGTGGAAACCCTGCGCGAGCGCGAAATCCAGGTAGTGATCGCTTCATGATTATCACGGTGGCAACTACCCCCGAACTGTTTCGCACCTCGGTTCTCTCCGCGCCGGTGTCGTGGTCAGATGAGAATAATCTCTCAGATGTCGCTGTCGTGCCAGCCGGCGGAGGAACTAATATGGCCGCTGCCCTGTACTGTGCCGGAGCCGAAACCAAATTGCTGGTCCCTGCGCCGGAAGTCAGCCAGTTCATTCGCGTACTTTCTTTGAACGGTATCCCGTATGACCTCGTGGATGTCCCGGGCCCTATTCCCGTCCGTTACCTCATTGACGCTCCAGACGGCAGGCAGCTCCAGTTCGTCGACCCGCCGATGGATCTCAAGACCACAGAGTTGGCGATGCTCCGCGATCTCTGCGTCGCACAAGCTGAGCACGCATCCTGGATCGTCCTAGCCGGCGTACTACCCAACGTGGCAAACGCCGGATGGTACGTGGATGTGATGCGGGCGCTTCGTCTCTATCACCAGAACGTGCGCATCGCGGTGAGTACCTCCGGCTCTGCTTTCGGCGCAGCCCTGCGACAGGTCTACACCACCAAGCCGGATCTCATGGTGCTGGATGCCACTGAGTTCTCATCCGACTCTGAGCGCACCGACGCTGTCAACACGCTTATCGACGCCGACGTGCCGCACATTCTGGTGTGCCACCAGCGCACTCATTTTGAGTTGCATTCGAGGGGCACCTCCCTGGTTGCTGACTTCGAAGGAACTCCAGGTAAGCAATGGCTGCCCTGGATCGACTCAGCCCTGGCCGGCGTGCTCCTAGCCGACCCAGATGAGAATCCGCAAAAGGCACTTGTCTCGGCATTGGGCTGGGCCAATGCCGAGATCGGTGATGGTGTGCGAGCAGTTCCGACGCCCGATATGGTTCATCCGGAACTGGTTCGACTTACTTAGTCACTTCGGTGTCATAGAGCTCGTGCACGGCCGCGCGAGCTTCCTGCGCTCCGGAAGCAGCCATGGCTACGTCTGCTGCCTTCATACAGAATTCGATGTCGACCTCTGCAAGGTGGGCACCAACGGCAGCCACGGAGCTGGAGGCTGCCGACAGCGAAGATACACCTAGGCCAGTCAAGACACAGGCTAGATATGGATCAGCTGCGGCTTCACCACACACGCCTACCGGGGTCTGTGTGACCTTGGCAACTTCGCACGTATGTTGGATCAGTCGGAGAACTGCTGGCTGCCATGGATCAGTCAGGTACGCGAGCTCTGGAGACAGCCGATCGGCTGCCATGGTGTACTGCGTGAGGTCATTTGTACCAATGGAAACGAAGTCAAGGTGCGGCAACAGGTGATCTGCCATGAGCGCTGCGGCTGGAACTTCGATCATTGCTCCAGCGGTCAGGCCACGTTCGCGACACAGTCTCGCAAACCACTCAGCTTCATACGCAGTTGCCACCATCGGTGCCATGACCCAGGTCGGTACGTCTTCGCTGCGTCCTGCTTGTTTAGAAGCAAGTGCGATAGCGTCGAGCTGGCGACACAGCATCTCTTCATTCTTGCGGGCGATACGCAGGCCACGAACGCCCAGAGCAGGGTTGTCCTCTTGCGCCATAGAGGCGAAGGGCACCGGCTTGTCAGATCCTGCGTCTAGCGTGCGCACCACTACCTTTGAAGTTGGGAAGGCTTCAAACACCTTTTGGTACACCTCAGCCTGATTCTCAACAGAGGGCTCAGAGGTAGCAGAAAGGAAACATAGCTCGGTACGGAACAAACCGATGCCTTCGGCTTGAGTTTCCGCCGCAATTCGGGCTGCATTGCCGTCCTGCACGTTGGCCAGCAACTGCACGCGGTGTCCATCCTTCGTCTGAGATGGACCGCGCCACTGGCGGATCTTTTCCGCACGGGCATCAGACTCAGAGACTAGTCGGGCCGCTTCGTCCGGGTCGACACCAGTGGTCACTGTGCCTGCGACACCATCAACGAGAACTTCGGTGCCTTCTGGAATAACTTCAATCTCATCGCCAACTGCCACGATGCAGGGCACACCCAGCTGACGAGCAATGATAGCCGTGTGGCTGGTCGGTCCACCCAGGCGGGTGACCAGTGCAGTGAAGACAGCGGTATCGAGCACTGCGGTGTCTGCCGGGGAAAGGTCATCAGCAAAAAGCACCACCGGGTGTTTTACCTGTGGCAGGCCAGGCTCTGGCTCGCCGCGGAGTTCAGCAATAACACGGTCACGAATGTCACGAAGGTCGGTAACGCGCTCAGCCATTAGGCCGCCAGCTTTTTCAAACATGGCAATGAATGTGCCGGTGGCATCGACAACTGCGTATTCGGCGGTGTGCCCGTTGTTGGTTGCCTTGCGAACGGACTTTCGCCAACCGCGGTCACGAACCATTCCGGCGGTCGCCTTCAGCACTCCGGCAGCGTTGCCAGAAACTTCCTGCGCGCGAGCATCGAGACGCTCAGCGACGATGTCTGCAGCAGCCGTGAACCGCTCCAATTCGGCAGGTCGGAGGTCTTCAGCAAGTGGCGATCCAGCGGTTGGGAGTTCAGGCCGCGGAGCGACCCAAACTGCGGGGGCGAAGCGAACGCCACCGACGACTGCAGTGCCCTTAACTGTCACAGATTGTGCTGAGTCTGTCACGATTATCACCCGTCTAAGAGGTTTGGATGTACTTGCCACTCATCTTACACCTCGATGTTGTTTTGTGTCTGGAATCCTGGTCACACTTGTTGGCAATCCAACACGGTGTGGTATTAAGCTGTTAATGGACACCACAATGTCGCAAACATATTAATCCAAGTCACATACTCGAACGCTCGCTTTGTTTAGACGAGCACACACAAATGAGGGCCATCATGCTTTCCGCACCTGAACGCCAGGCCGAGATCGCGCAATCCACCCGCTCAACTGGCCACGTGAGTGTTTCCCAGTTGGCGAATCATTTTGGCGTCACGCCAGAGACCATCCGACGCGACCTTAAGTCTTTGGAACTCCAAGGCCATCTCGTTCGCGTACACGGTGGCGCCGTCACGGTTAATGCAGTTCAAGGTATAGAGACCGAGTTCAACTCCAATGCAATGGTCAACATGGATAGCAAGCGGTCCATCGCTGAGGCTGCCTGGAATCGGATCAAGCAAGAGGAAGATCTCAGCAGCTTGACCATCGATTCGGGCACCACTGCCGTGGAATTTGCGAGGGTACTCGCATCCAACAACAAGATCTTTGGTTCTCAGCGACTAACCATCATTACCAACTCGCTGCCAGTGGCCACCGTCACCACGGACTACGGAATCAACGGGGTGCACCTGGTTGGTGGCCGAATCCGCCCGATCACCCGCGCCGTCGTGGGCGATCATACGGTGTTGGAGTTTGAGCGCCTACGCACTGACTTCGCCATCATGGGTACAAACGGACTGTCTATCAACCATGGTTGTTCTACTCCGGATCCTTCCGAAGCTGCCGTGAAGTCGGCGATGATCCGCAGCGCCCGAAAAGTGATGGTTCTCTGCGATTCCAGCAAGTTCAAGAAAGATTTTCTCGTCACATTTGCTTCACTCGACGCCGTCGACGTCATCGTCACCGACGAAAACGTTGATCCCAACCACGTTGAAGCCTTGGTCTCCAAGGGAATTGAGGTAGTTATCTCATGATTTTGACTTTCACCGCCAACCCAAGCATCGACTGCACGATGGTGCTCACCTCTGACCTGTCGCGTGGCTCCGTCCACCGCTTGCAGGAGGTCACCCGCGTCGCAGGCGGCAAGGGCATTAATGTGAGCGTCGCAGCTCACCGAGCAGGGCGCCCAACATTGGCCGTGTTCCCGGCACCACACAACGATCCCTTCATCAGGTTGTTGCTAGAAACGAGCATCGGTTATAAATTCGTTTCCTCCACAGAAACCGTGCGGACCAACGTCACTATTACCGAACCGGACGGCACCACAACCAAGCTCAACGGCCCAGGGCCACGCTTGTCCCCAGCGGTCATTGCCGATTGCGAAAAAGCTCTCATGGAGCAAGCTTCCGGGAGCTCATGGGCAGTACTGGCCGGATCCCTGCCTCCAGGAGTCCCCATGGATTGGTACGCACAGCTTTCGGTGAAGATTCGCGAAGCAAACCCCGCCATCAATATTGCGATCGATACCTCCGATGCGCCGCTCAAAGCCCTTTTCGACAACCTGGAAACGGCTCGACCAACGCTCATCAAGCCTAACGGCGAAGAGCTTGGGCAAGCGGTGGGCGTGGATGGCGGCGAGCTGGAGCAGCTCGCGCAGGAAGGCGATGTCAGTGGCGTCGTTAAGGCTGCGCAGCTGCTCATCGAACGTGGCGCCGAAAACGTGCTGGTCACCCTGGGCGCTGCTGGCGCGGTGCTTGTCCGCGCAGATGGCTCGTGGGCGGCGACTCCCCCACCAATCAAGGCGGTATCCACGGTCGGCGCTGGAGACAGCTCGCTCGCGGGCTTCGTGATGGCGCTAACTGCCGGTCATTCCTATGACAGAGCCCTCGCACATGCGGTGGCCTACGGCTCCGCGGCAGCCTCTCTGCCAGGTACCACGATCCCAACGCCTGAAGACCTCCAATTAGACCTCGTCAACGTCACTTCTCTCTAAAGGACTACACATGAGTACTCCCGTCATTACCCCGGAGCTGGTCAGTCTCGACCAAGACTTCGGCCACTCATCACATGAGGTTATTTCCCACCTCGCTAACCTCGTCGCGAGTGCCGGCCGCACCGAAACTCCTGACACGCTGCTTGCCGACGCCAAAGCCCGCGAAGACAAATCCCCTACCGGATTCCGCGGTCGCATTGCTATCCCGCACTGCCGCACGACCGCAGTCACGGAGCCAACACTGGCATTTGCCCGACTCGCTCCCGCTGCTGATTTCGGAGGACCTGACGGCGATGCCGATTTGGTTTTCCTCATCGCCGCCCCCGAAGGCAGTGGCAAAGCACACCTGAAGATCCTGTCGACGTTGGCACGCGCATTGGTGAAGGAAGAATTCTCTGCAGCCCTGCGCAGCGCATCCACCAAGGACGAGGTAGTGGCGCTTGTCACGGAAGTCCTAGAATCCAGCCCCAAGAAGGCAGCGGCCACCCCGGTTGCCGAAGCGACCGAGGGCAAGACTCGCATCGTTGCCATTACCGCCTGCCCTACCGGCATCGCACACACCTACATGGCTGCTGATTCCTTGACACAGGCAGCGGCCAAGCGTGATGACATCGACATTGAGGTTGAGACCCAGGGATCCTCTGCGGTCACGCCTTTGGCTGCCGCAGTGATCAAGAACGCCGACGCGGTCATTTTTGCCACCGATGTGGGAGTCAAGGATCGCGAACGTTTTGCGGGCAAGCCGGTCATCGAGTCGGGTGTTAAGCGGGCCATCAATGAGCCGGAGAAAATGCTTGACGAGGCCGTAGCAGCCGCCAAGAACCCTAACGCTCACCGCGTTTCCGGCACAGCCGCTGCATCATCCGGTGAAGAAGAAGCAGGAAAGCTCGGCTGGGGCAAGCGGATTCAGCAGGCAGTCATGACTGGCGTGTCCTACATGATTCCGTTCGTTGCTGCCGGTGGTTTGCTGTTGGCTCTTGGCTTCCTCTTCGGTGGCTACGATATGGCCAGTGGCTGGAAAGAAATCGCCACCGGCTACTCATTGACGAATCTGCCTGGGCACACCGTCCCTGTTGAAGGCGCAGACGTCACCTTCGAACGTGCCGGACTGATGCTCTACCTGGGTGCTGTCTTCTTTGCCATTGGCCAAGCAGCCATGGGCTTCATCGTCGCTGCGCTGTCGGGCTACATCGCCTACGCACTGGCAGGTCGCCCTGGTATCGCTCCAGGCTTTGCTGGTGGCGCTATCGCTGTCATGCTCGGCGCAGGCTTCATCGGTGGTCTGGTCACCGGTATTCTCGCTGGTCTGATCGCCATGTGGATCAGCTCCTGGAAGGTGCCACGAATCATTGCCTCGCTGATGCCTGTGGTCATCATCCCGCTGGTCACCAGCTTGGCAGTTGGCCTACTGATGTTCTTGCTGCTCGGCCGCCCACTGGCTGCCATCATGACCGGATTGCAGGATTGGCTGACCTCTATGAGCGGCTCCTCCGCAGTACTGCTCGGTATCATCCTCGGCCTGATGATGTGCTTCGACCTGGGTGGCCCAGTCAACAAGGCTGCTTACCTGTTCGCTACCGCCGGACTGTCCACGGGCGACGAAGCTTCCATGAAGGTCATGGCGGCCGTCATGGCAGCCGGTATGGTTCCGCCAATCGCTATGTCCCTGGCAACGTTTGCCCGCAAGCAACTGTTTACTCCGGCCGAGCAAGAAAACGGCAAGTCTTCCTGGCTGCTGGGCCTGTCCTTCATTTCTGAAGGCGCCATCCCATTCGCCGCTGCCGACCCGTTCCGTGTTATTCCATCCATGATGCTTGGTGGCGCCGCCACTGGTGCCATATCCATGGCTTTGGGCGCAGGTTCCCGTGCACCTCACGGCGGTCTGTTCGTATTCTTTGCGATCAACCCATTCTGGGCCTGGCTCCTGGCCATCGTGGTTGGCTCCTTGATTTCCGCTGTTGCCGTCATTGCCTTCAAGCAGTTTTGGCCTAACAAGGCCCTCCAGGCTGCTTAAGTTTTCACTAGACTGGGCGACATAACGTCCTCACGACCGAAAGGCTTATCTATGTTCTCTACCACCGTCACTGTTGGCTCTGCCGTCGGCCTCCACGCTCGCCCAGCTACCATCATCGCTGAGGCAGCCTCCGAGTACGACGAGGACATCTACCTCGCACTCGTCGGCGAAGAAGACGAAGAGCCTACCGACGCTGCCTCTTCCCTGATGATCATGGCTCTCGGCGCTGAAAAGGACGACCAGGTGGTCGTCTCCTCCGAAAACGAGGAAGCGATGAAGAAGATTGCGGCGCTCATTGAGCAGGATCTCGACGCCTAAGGGCTTCACCGCATAAAAAGCGTCGTCGCCACCCAGTAGATTCAGGGTGGCGACGACGCTTTTTATGTGCAGCCTCGAAGCTTAAAGTCTAGCCTCGCCCGGCCAGGCGTCCTTCTCCGACCACGGTGTACAGCGCACGCAGAATCGGATAGATAATGATGATTCCGGCCGATCCCCAGGCGATACCCTCCAACTCGACACCGAAGATGGTCAGCGTGAGGTTACCGATACCAGCAACTAGCGCCACGGCTGCCGCGGTGAGGTTGACTGGATCATTGAAGTTGACGTTGTTGTCCTGCCAAATTCGAACGCCCAACATACCAATCAAGCCGTAGAGCACGATCGTCGCTCCGCCCAGTACGCCAGTTGGGATGGTGAAGATAAGAGCGCCGAACTTCGGGATGAAGGCCAGCGAGATCGCAGTCAAAGCCGCCACCCAATAAGCCGCCGTGGAATACACCTTCGTCGCTGCCATCACACCGACGTTCTCGGCGTAGGTCGTAGTGCCGGAGCCGCCGAAGCCACCAGCCAGCGTGGTAGCGATGCCGTCGGCGATTAATGCGTCGCCGGCCAGATCATCGAGATTCCGTCCGGTCATTGCCGACACGGCTTTGACGTGCCCCACGTTCTCGGCCACCAGCACGATAATCACAGGCAAGGTCACGAGGATTGCGGACAGCTTGAACTCTGGGCTGTGGAAGGTCGGCATGCCGATCCATGCTGCAGAAGCGATAGTGTCGGCAGCGCCCTCAGACAAGTTGCCGGTCAGCGCTGCAAACACCCAGCCGATGATGACACCGATCAAGATGCCCAGTCGGGCCACCATGCCACGACCGGCGACTGTAGCGAGCAAGATAGCCACCATGGTGACCGCTGCCACGAGGGGCTGAGTGGAGAAATTCTGAGCTGCCACCGGGGATAGGTTCAGGCCGATCAGCGCAACAATGGCACCAGTGACTGTCGGAGGCATGATCGCATCGATGACTGCCCTGCCAGCGACCTTCACCGCCACACCAATGAGGGCGAGCACAATGCCTGCGACAAAAATGCCACCCAACTGGACTCCGATGCCCTCGCCTTGAGTCGCCATCAACGGAGCAATGAATGCGAAGGAGGAACCGAGATAGCTCGGAAGTCGGTTGCGGGTCAGCAGCAGGAACAACATCGTGCCCAGACCCGAGAAGAGCAAAGTGGTGTTCACCGGGAACCCGGTCAGGGTTGGCACCAACAGCGTTGCACCAAACATCGCAATAACGTGTTGCATGCCAATGCCGATCGTCCGGCCCCAGCTCAGTCGCTCTTCGGGCGCGACTACCGCCCCAGGTTTAATAGATTTGCCGTCCCCATGGACGCTCCAACTCATGCTCTTCATCACGGTTGCCTATTATCCGCCCACGGGCAGCTACTGCCAAACCCACACTAACTAGTCGAAGGCATCCGGCTCCACAACGAACTCGGAAAGCTCCCCAGCTAGTGAGCTCGGCAGTCGGACGTCGATAAGCGTGCCCTGCTCTAGGTACTCTTCCGAAAGGACGGTGGCCATCGTGTGCAAACGTGCCACGATGTCACCGCGAGTGAATGGAATGAGCATGTGCACGTGCACATCAAGGGAATTGAGGAACAATTCAATGCGCGCTTCGAGCTCTGGGATGCCCTCCAGAGTGTGCGCGGATACGAAGACCGCGCCGTCGAGCGCATGACGCAGCTCAGCGAGTGTCAAAGGATCAGCCTGATCGATCTTGTTAACCACAATGATCTCCGGCGGCGCTTCCGCCCCGGTCTCACGCACGATGTCCATGATGACCGTATTCACGGCATCAATCTGCTTGAGTGGAAAGGCATCCGAACCATCAACCACGTGTAGCACCAGGTCTGCTTGCACGACTTCTTCCAAGGTGGATCGGAAAGCTTCCACGAAGGAGGTTGGCAGGTGTCGGACGAATCCGACGGTGTCGGTGAAGGTGACCAGGCGACCGTCGGCAAGTTCCGCGCGCCGGGTTGTCGGATCAAGGGTGGCGAACAACGCATCCTCCACCAACACACCCGCACCCGTGAGTGCATTGATCAGCGATGACTTACCGGCATTGGTATACCCGGCAATCGCGATCTGTGGCGTAGTGGACGCGCGACGGCGGGAACGCTTCGTCTCACGTGTGGTCTTCATGCCTGCGATCTCTTTGCGCAGCCGCGCCATGTCCGCACGCAGACGGCGACGATCCGCCTCGATTCGCGTTTCGCCGGGGCCACGCAGGCCCACACCGCCGTTGGATCCGGCGCGACCACCAGCCTGACGAGACAGGTTGCCACCCCAACCACGGACGCGGTTGAACAGGTACTCCATTTGAGCCAGAGCCACCTGGGCTTTGCCTTCTTTGGATTTGGCGTGCTGAGCAAAGATATCCAGAATCAGCATCGTGCGGTCAATGACCTTTACCCGCAGCGCCTCTTCCAAGGAGATCAGCTGGCTGGGGCTGAGCTCACCATCACAGATAACAGTGTCTGAGTCGGTGGCGGCGATAATCTCGCGCAGCTCATTGACCTTGCCTGAACCGATGAAGGTGCCTGGGTCCGGCTTGTCACGCTTCTGATACAGCACATCAGTTACTTCAGAGCCGGCGGTTTCCGCCAGAGCGCGAAGCTCAGCCATGTTGGCCTCGATTTCCGCCGTGGATCCTTCCGTCCACACGCCGACCAGGACCACTCGCTCCAGGCGCAGTTTTCGGTACTCGACTTCATAGCCTTCGCGGTGCTCGGTGTCTCGCACTTGCGAGCCGCGTGAGAGCTTACGCATCGCATCGCGGGCTTCGAGGTCCAGCTCACCGGTAGTCGGCTGGCTTGCCGACGCCGTCAGCGACTCAGACTGGTCCACGCCCGCGTCTTCTTTCGGCAAAGGCGTCCGGTGGTCTTTGAAGGCCTCGTTCAGGATGTCGCTGAATGCATCGTCTTTGTTGTTTTTCGTCATTGAAAGCCATTGTGTCACGCACCTAGGTGCTAGAGCCAATAGCCTCGGGCTGCCGATTGAGGGTGAATTACAACTAAAGATTAGACTTGAGGACCATGACCCGAGAATTGCAAAGCATTGGTATGAGTTTCGAGCGCTGGCAGGATGCCGTGGAAGCCGCTATCGCGTCCGAGAAACTCGAAGTTATTGGCGAAGTTCGTGGCGGACAGTTGATCGAGTACACCGACCCTTCGGGGGCCCAGATGTTTATTCTCGCTGCCGAACCATTCACCACCTTTTCTGGTTTCGACGCCAGCACCGTTCATGATGCGCATGTGAGCATGGTCAACGACGTGCTCGCACTGTGCGACCTGGTCAATGACGAGGGCTACCACGTTGCTACCGTGGCGGCGCATCTGGCCCAGGGACCGCTCCTGGTAGACGAACCAACTCAGCAGTGGCAGCACCTCAAGCTCAGCGCGCTTGCTGTGGACACCAGCGTGTACTCGGATTCTGCCGCAGCGCAAGAGGCGGGCGTTGAGCCGGGCAGCTTGGTCAGCCATGGCGCTGACATCGTAAACTCCGGTGCCGCTTCTGCCCCGGATGCCTCGGCTACCTTAACTGTTGAGCTAACTGGTGCCACGGTGCGTACCAATGAACTCACCGGCACGAAGTTCGTGCATGCGTTGGCTACCAGCCCAATTGCCCTCGATATTTGTTTGCCATACACCGGTACGATTCCAGCTGATGGCAACGTTGTCAGCGGTACCTTCCTCCTTACGTCCGAGATCAAACCTCCTGCAGGGTGCGGTGGGGATGGCGGTTGTGGCTCCGGCGGTTGTGGCGGAGGCTGCGGCGGACATTAGTCTCCGCGCAGTGATCGCCTACTGAAGACAGCCCGAGTCAGGGGAAGGAGTACGTCGTGAACCATCAGAATCCGGATGTGCCGCGCCACAGCAGCCACACCCCGTGGTGGCTCCTTTCCTTGGCGCTGGTTGCCGGACTCTGGTTAGTCATCGTGTTTAAAGTCGCGGGCGCATTCTTAGCCCTAGGTTTGCTCGGTATCGTCATTCTGGCTAGTCGACGCCCGGACGCGATCGAAATCGATGCTCTCGCATCATCCATCTCCCTAAGTGCGCAGGACATCAACGACACCTTGGTGGAATTCGATCAGTTTTGCAGTAGCCCGGATGCTAAGAATCTGGAAGACCGCACATTTCTTCGACCTGCCCTTGCGGATAAGGACAGCTCGGTGCCCGCCATCGCGCAGTTTCACGAAGACTATGCAAACGCGCAGCGGTTCCTGCACCGTCTTCCAGCTCGCCTCGCTGGCTCCCTTTCAGTCAAACAAGCAGAGCGGTTGCTCACCATCACCGACGAAAGAGCAGAATTGCTTCGTCAGTCCTGGTTGCAGGCCCGACAAGCAGCCCGCGAGATTGGCCCTAGTTAGGTCTCCAGCACAGCGAGGGCTTGTTCGAAGGTATTCGCCGAAGCATCCAGCCAATTGATGCGCTGATCACGGTTGAACCACGCACGCTGACGTCGCACGTACCTGCGGGTGCCGGTAATAGTGCGTTCCTTGGCTTCTTCCCACGTCAACTCGCCCCGCATCGCGGCTAGCACTTGTGCATAACCAATGGCTCGTCCAGCGGTGGAATCCGCAACCAGCCCGTTATCCACTAGCTCTTCTACCTCGGCCACGAGCCCTGATTCAAACATCATGGTGGTGCGCAATTCGATGCGCGGATTGAGCCACTCGCTGGTCGTTTTCAGACCCAACAAGGTCAAATCCCACCTTGGGGGCTGATTGATGGGTGGCTGGCTTGCGGCGAAAGGCTTACCGGTCAACTCGATCACTTCCAGGGCACGCACCGTGCGCCTTGGGTCTGCGTCCTCGATGATCGCGGCCGCAGCTGGGTCAACGTGTGCCAGCTCGGCGTGCAACGCCGCCACACCGATATCTGCTAACCGCTCCTCGTACTTGGCACGAACTTCAGGGTCTGTCGGCGGGAACTGCCAGTCATCCACCAAGGACTGGACATACAGCATCGACCCGCCCACCAAAATCGGTGTCTTGCCACGGGACATGATCTCTTCCACGTCTGCGATGGCATCGTGTTGGTATCTCGCCACGGAAGCTGTTTCCGTGATTTCCCATACGTCCAGCTGGTGATGAGGAATCCCCTTGCGCTCTTCAATGGTCAATTTGGCGGTGCCAATGTCCATCCCTCGATACAGCTGCATCGAGTCAACATTGACTACTTCCCCATCAAAGCGGTGCGCAAGCGCGACTCCTAGCGCTGATTTGCCTGAGGCCGTCGGCCCCACTACTGCAATCGGTTTCATTTCGGTGTCCAGCCTTCCCACACGGCTACGTATCTGCCCACGCCATGGGCATCTGATGCTCGGACCACTCGAGCTCCTTGAGGACGAATGTCTTTCAGCAGCCACCACATCTCAGGTTCGATGATTCCGTTTTTAGCCAACGCCGCTACATCGGCGGGCCAATCGACTTCTTCGCCAGCAAGCAGATCTGTGCACCACTGATGCCGCGCCGGAGCTGACGGCAATAGCGATAACGGAGCGCGTTCGCTCAAGGCCGCTGGGCCGTCGAGTCCGTACAGCACAAAATCCGTCGGATCCGTGAGACACTGAACCGTGCGGATCGGGAGGTCACACCCCTTAAGAACGTAGCGTTGTACGAGCTCAGCGAGGTAATTTCCCTCGCCCACCGTCACTTCAGGAGCGCCCCACGCCCGAAAACTACCAGTGTGCTCTGTGTAGTTCCGGGAGTCGTCGCTTCCCAGTAGGCTTATCGACGCCACCGGGTGCTGCGCGCGAAGGTCGTCGATAAGCGTGCGGGCAGCAGAGAGCAGGTCAGCACTGTCAGAATCGCCGCGCCCGAGCTCTGGCACCAACGAAGGCGAGGTGGGTAGGAAAATTACAGGCACGCCACCAACTGTAGCGTGGGTTAGTTGCCACGCGAACACCATGTTCCAGGTAGAATCAGACCCTACAGTTCATCTCCGGAAGAACAGCAGTTTTTATTGGCAGCCGTGTCGCGCGGCAGGAAACCCGAAGGACGACCCATGACCACTTCAACGCCCAAGCCAGGACCACGCCCAGGACCTCGTCCAGGACCACGACCTGGAGCTAAGGTGGCCAGCGGTGCAGCCAAGCAGGTAGTACCTGTGGTGGTGCCTCGGGTAACCTCCAATGACCCCGCCAAGTGGGGTCGAATTGCTGACAACGGTGATGTGTTCGTTAAAACTGCTGATGGCGAGCGCCTCATCGGTTCCTGGCAGGCAGGTACGCCGGCGGAAGGTCTGGCTCATTACGGCACCCGGTTCGATGACCTCGCTACCGAGGTCGAGCTGCTCGAGGCACGCCTCATCGCACACCCGGATGACGCTGCTGCCATCCGCACTGCGGCTGCGGAGCTGAAGAAGACGCTTCCCGAGGCCACTGTGATCGGTGACCTTATTTCCCTGGACGAACGCCTGGATTCCGTGATTGCTTCTTCCGAGCAGGCTGGCCAGGCCGCCAAGGAAGCCAAGGCGAAGCAGCGTGAAGAGGCCATCGCCCGCAAGGAGACATTGGCCACTGAGGCTGAAGAGATCGGTGAAAACTCCACTGACTGGAAGCCCGCCGGTGACCGTCTGCTGGTGATCTTGGAAGAGTGGAAGACCATTCGTGGCATTGATCGCAAGACCGATGACGCCCTGTGGAAGCGTTACTCCCGCGCTCGTGATTCCTTCAACCGCCGTCGTGGCGCTCACTTCGCTGACCTTGACCGTGGTCGCGCTGCCGCCCGCAAGGTGAAGGAAGCCCTCGTCGAACGTGCGGAGGAGCTCAAGACCTCCACCGAATGGGCCGACACGGCACACGCATTCCGCGATCTCATGACGGAATGGAAAGCAGCCGGTCGTGCGCCACGTGAAGTTGATGACAAGCTGTGGGCTGCGTTTAAGGCCGCCCAGGATTTCTTCTTCGACGCTCGCAACGCCGTCAACGAGGAACGCGATCGCGAGTTCATCGCTAATGCGGAGGCCAAGGAAGCTCTTCTCGAGCAGTACGCTCCCCTCATCGATCCCGACAAAGACCTCGAAGGTGCCCGCAAGAAGCTGCACGAAATGCAGGAAAAGTGGGAGGCAATCGGATTTGTTCCTAAGAATCGAGTCCGTGAGTTCGAAGACAAGATCGGCAAACTGGAAAAGCTCGTGTCCGAGGCCGTCGATGCGCAGTGGCGTCGCACCGACCCGGCAGCCCAGGCACGCGCCGCCCAGTTCACTGAGCGTGTGAAGGACTTCACCGCGCAGGCCGAAGCTGCTGAGGCCGCTGGCAAGGCCAAGAAGGCTGCCGAGCTGCGCGCCCAGGCTGCGCAGTGGCAGGAATGGGCCGAAGCGGCAATGAACGCAGTGGAAGACCTGTAAATGCAACTAGTCCAGTTTGCGGAGCCCATTCCCGGCCAAGAGCCAGCGGATGTGCTCCGCACTGCTGTCTTCATGGCCAATTTCGCAGCCCAGGACATCACGGGCCGCGCCGATGCCTCGCGGGGCGTGGCGGAGCTTTACGACGCCCTCACCCACCCTGCTCCCGATGCGTGCACGTACATCTTCGCTGCCACCACAGAACAGGTCTCCGGTCCGCTCTCCGAGCTTGGGTATCCGTTGGTGCCTACCTCCGGAACGGACGAGGAACCCGACATTCTTGGGTGGCTGATCGCTACTACTCCCCTGGCTGACAACACCGACGTGGTGGAACTGTCGCTGGTCCTCGATGTGGATCTGCAGCCGATGGAGGGCCAGATTCCTGCAGCAAGTGCCGATACCATTGCGTTCCTGCTGAAGTCGGCCGGCGAGATTGCCGTCGCATTGGATCGTACGATTCTTCAGCTGTGGCAGCAGTATCCGCTGAGTTCGAACTCGCCCTATGCGGAAGCTTTTTCCGCGTCAGGCTTTGAACATGCGTTGGCAGCAACGGAATTCGTGCTCCCGGTGTCCGAGGAGGCCGTCACCGACGGTGTCCTGGTCTTTGCGAATGAGAATTTCCCGGCGCATGTGTTAAACGGCGTGGCAGCCTTGTATTCTGCTGCGTCCGTAGACCAGCCACTGGGATCGCTACGCGTGGAGCGCGAAGAGTGGGACGCGCAACGCCTCGCCGAAAGCACCGCCCATTTCCGCATGCTCGGTACCGAGAACTTCCACGCACTCATCCTGGATGAGAGGGACAACGTCATCGCACTGTCTGAGCTGTGGATCCACGCAGACGCTGACCCTCAAGTCGGTGTTCAGGGACTCACTTACGTAGTGGCCGACCGCCGAGGCGAAGGCCTCGAAAACTCTGTTGCTACTGCGGCACTTGCAGCCGCAAAGAAGGCGCACCCGGAGCTGTCACGGGTTTACGCCAGCGCTACCGACGGCCACACTTCCCAGCTCGAACTCACCAAGAGCCTCGGCGGAATCCCGGTGTCCCGGGTGGGCGCCTGGCAGCGACTTATTAGCTAGCTGAGAACGCTAGCGCTTGCGGCGGGAGCGACGATCGTCGATGGGGCCGCGGTCGTCGGCAAGCTGCGAATTCTTGGCTCCGAACTTCTCGCGCTGCTCCTGAGCAACCGGGTCCACGTAGATTTCCTTGCGACGCAGCTCGGCAATCTCCTCTTGCTCGTCCGAGCGCATAGTCACCACGTTGTACAGGCCATACACTACGAAGAGCACCGCCAAAGCAGCCAAGATCAGACCGACTCCGACGCCAGATCCCTGATCGCGGGTTTGACGCATCCAGATGGCGAAGATCGAGAAGAACATCGAAATTCCGGATAGCACCCACGCAATCTGCGCGAGCTGAGTGGACTTGCGCAGGTACGAAATCAAAGTCAACGCCACCGGACCGAGGGCACACAGCCATACGAACACTCGCTCTGGGGTTGAGATGCCGTAGTCGATAGAGCGCTGGGTAATCAAGGCGATATCGAGGCCAGTGAGATGGCCGGTGTACGGCAAGAACCAACTCGCGGCAATCGCCACAGCTCCGCCCCAGAGCGGTGCCCGGTATCCAGACATGTCGATTCGCTGGGCGGCCACCCGCTCACGACGTGCAAGTTCCTCGGCGCTCTGCTTGGTTGATTCGGTCACGGTCTCGATTCCTTCATGTAATTGCTTCTTCTGCTGCCTACCAATCTAGTGGGAGCTACAGCACTCTTGCCCATTCGGGGCTGGCTCGCCGATTGGCAAGGCCACGGAACCAATCTTCGGCATTCCCAATGTCACGCCGATCGGCGCGGTGGTTGGGGTCTTACCGATTTCTGACATGTCGCCTGCTTTCGTCCGGCGGTGGGTCAACACACCGGCGTCGGCAAGCATGAAATACGGCGCTGCCTCGGTAATCACCACAGTGACCACGTCTCCTGGGCGGATCTGCCCATCGGTTTCACCTTCCGGGGTGAAGTGGACGAGCCTGCCATCGCGAGCCCGACCCGTCATGCGATGCGTGCGATCGTTTTTGCGTCCGCCACCCGCTTGAACGAGCAGTTCCACCTCAGTACCAATTAGATTGGTGTTCTCCTCCAGGCAGATGCGCTCTTGCAGGGCAAGCAAACGCTCGTAGCGTTCCTGAACGATCTCTTTCGGAATCTGCTGATCATACTCAGCAGCTGGCGTTCCCGGACGCGGACTGTATTGGAAGGTGTATGCGCTGGTAAAGCGGGCCTTTTCGACGACATCCAGCGTTGCTTGGAAATCCTCTTCGGTCTCGCCTGGAAAACCAACAATAATGTCCGTGGTGATCGAGGCGTGCGGGATCTTCGCGCGCACCTCCTCCAAAATTCCGAGGAACTTTTTCGAACGGTACGAACGCTTCATATCCTTCAGCACTTTGTCCGAACCGGACTGCAGTGGCATATGCAGCTGAGGGCAGATGTTGGGAGTTTCCGCCATGGCATCAATGACATCGGAGGTAAATTCGGCCGGGTGCGGGCTGGTGAATCGCACACGTTCGAGGCCCTCAATGTCACCACAGGCCCGCAGCAGTTTAGAAAAGGCACTGCGATCGCGTTCCATATCTGGATCGACAAAGTTCACGCCGTAGGCATTGACGTTTTGGCCAAGCAACGTAACCTCTGACACGCCTTGATCGACCAAAGCTTGCACTTCGGCCAAAATGTCACCGGGACGGCGATCGACCTCCTTGCCACGCAAAGACGGCACGATACAAAATGTGCACGTGTTATTGCAGCCGACGGAAACGCTGACCCACCCCGCATAAGCGGACTCGCGCTTAGCTGGCAGCACTGAAGGAAACTGCTCCAGGGCATCAACGATCTCAACCTGCGCCTTATTGTTATGTGCAGCGCGGCCCAGCAGCGCAGGAAGCGATCCGATGTTGTGCGTGCCAAAAACAACGTCCACCCACGGCGCCTTTTTCACCACGGTGTCCTTGTCCTTTTGAGCCAGGCAACCACCGACGGCGATCTGCATGTCCGGTCGGCTTTCTTTCAGCGCCCGCAGGCTTCCTAGGGTGCCGTAGAGACGCTGATCGGCATTCTCTCGCACCGCACAGGTGTTGAACACTATGAGGTCTGGATCGTTGCCTTCGGCCACGGGAGCGTAGCCGGCATCCTCGAGCAAGCCGGAGAGACGCTCGGAATCGTGTACGTTCATCTGGCACCCGAAGGTGCGAACTTCGTACGTTCTTGCTTGAGTTATTTGCTCCACCACGATTGGACAGTCTAACGCCGGGATTCACTGCGCCTAAATCGGGCACTCCTGAACCGGAGTTTGCGAGATTTGCATAACAACTTCACAAATTGGCCGAATTGTGTCATTCTAAGTTTTCTTTGTGACCCTCGTTACCTTATAGTGTGTGCATGACTAGTGACATGAACCACACGATGATCTCAATTCAGGGTGTGAACAAGTACTTCGATGACTTTCATGCATTGAAGGACATCAACCTGGAAATCCCAAAAGGACAGGTCGTTGTCGTGCTCGGACCATCCGGCTCCGGTAAATCCACGCTCTGCCGCACCATCAACCGCCTCGAGACCATCGATGAAGGCAAGATCTTCATCGACGGAAAACTTCTGCCAGAAGAAGGCAAGGATCTGGCCCGGCTGCGCGCAGATGTTGGCATGTGTTTCCAGTCCTTCAACCTTTTCCCACACCTGACCATCAAGGAAAATGTCTCGCTGGCTCCCCGCAAGGTACGCAAGCTGGACAAAGTAGAGGCAGACAAGCAAGCACTTAAGCTGCTGGAGCGCGTAGGCATCGCAGCGCAAGCTGACAAGTACCCAGCCCAGCTCTCCGGCGGCCAGCAGCAGCGCGTGGCGATCGCCCGCGCCTTGGCAATGAACCCAAAGATCATGCTGTTCGATGAGCCGACCTCTGCTCTTGACCCAGAAATGGTAAATGAAGTCCTCGAGGTAATGACCGACCTTGCTAAGGAAGGCATGACGATGGTGTGCGTAACCCACGAGATGGGTTTCGCCCGCAAAGCTGCGCACCGAATTCTCTTCATGGCCGACGGCACCCTCGTGGAAGACACCGACCCGGAGTCCTTCTTCACCAACCCACAGTCTGAACGCGCCAAGGACTTCCTCGGCAAGATCCTCGGACACTAGGGAGTCCAACAATGAATCTCCTTCGAGCCTGCGTAACGACGGTCACCGCCGTCGCCACGCTCATGTCCCTCGCTGCGTGTGGTAGCTCCGAACCCCGCAGTGTACTTAGCAGCATCGAAGCCGGAAAGGTCATCTTGGGCACCAAATACGACCAGCCTGGCCTCGGACTGCGCCACCCGGACAAATCTATGTCCGGAATCGACGTAGACATCGCCACCTACGTGGTCAATTCCATTGCGGACGAGCACGGTTGGGCACACCCCGAGATCACCTGGCGCGAGACCCCATCAGCGCAGCGTGAGACCCTCATCAAGAACGGCGAGGTGGACATGATTACTGCGACATACTCCATCAACGCCAACCGAGCGAAAGCCGTCAGCTTTGGCGGTCCGTACCTGGTCACTCACCAAGCCCTCCTCGTACGTAACGACGATCATTCGCTCGACGAACTCGCAGACCTCGCCAACGGTCGCAAACTTTGCTCCGTGACTGGTTCCACCCCTGCCCAGAAGATTAAGGCAGAACTGCCCGAAGTCCAGCTCCAGGAGTACGATTCCTATTCTTCATGTGTCGAGGCCCTGCACCAGAAGAAGGTCGATGCTTTGACCACAGATGCCACGATTCTCGGTGGCTTCGCAGCCCAGTACGAAGGCGAATTCCGCGTGGTGGCAATGAACAAAGCCGACGGCAAGCCATTTACCAACGAGCGTTATGGCATCGGCCACGCTAAGGGAGACAGTGCATCCACCGAGGCGATCAACAAAGCCCTGGAAAAGATGTACGCGGACGGTTCCTTCGACCGGATTATGACAGAAAACCTCGGCGAAGACGCCAAGGTCGTCGAACAAGGCAAACCAGGCGACCTTTCCTTCCTGGATGCCAAGTAGTTAGGGATACATCATGGACACCTTATGGACCGACCTGGAACCCAAACTCATCTTGGCATTCTGGGTCACAATCAAACTCACTTTCTTCGCAGCCCTCGGCTCGATGGCGCTGGGCACCGTTCTCACTGCTATGCGAGTCTCTCCCGTCTCATTTCTGCGCAACGTGTCAACGATCTACATCAACACGGTGCGAAACACGCCGCTGACACTCATCGTGCTGTTTTGCTCTGTGGGGCTATACCAAAACTTGGGACTGACCCTCGCCCCGGAAAATGACAACTTCATTAAGAACAACAACTTCTGGCTGGCAGTCCTTGGTTTTGTGCTCTATACCTCCACCTTCGTCGCTGAATCGCTGCGTTCAGGCATCAATACCGTCCACTTTGGCCAGGCCGAAGCAGCACGTTCGCTGGGCTTGAGTTTTCCGCAGATCTTCAGCGAGATCATTTTCCCGCAGGCATTGCGTGCGGCCATCGTCCCGCTGGGCAACACCCTCATTGCTTTAACTAAGAACACGACCATCGCGTCGGTTATCGGCGTGGCTGAGGCTTCCCTGCTGATGAAGTCGACGATCGAAAACCATGCCAACCAGCTTTTCCTCGTGTTCGGCATCTTTGCACTGGGATTCATCATTCTTACCCTCCCGATGGGGCTCGCCGTCGGTTCGCTCTCCACTCGATTGGCGGTGAAGAAGTAAATGTCTTCCTCCGTACGCGCAACAGTCCTCTACGATGCTCCCGGCCCCAAGGGTCGACGACTCAACACCATCATCACTGCCGTCTCAGGTCTAGTCGCTCTTGCCGCATTGGTGTGGATCTTCAAGATCCTCGGCGACAACGGCCAACTCGTGGCTGAAAAGTGGACTCCATTCCTGAAGTCCACCACCTGGACTACCTACTTGCTACCTGGCCTCATTGGAACTTTGAAGGCAGCAGTGTTCTCCGTGGTGCTGGCCATTGTCATCGGTGTTGCCCTGGGACTCGGACGCCTTTCAGAAGTCGCACTCATTCGCTGGTTCTGCGGCGTCATCGTCGAGTTCTTCCGCGCAATTCCAGTGCTGTTGCTCATGATCTTCGCTTACCAGCTCTTTGCCAAGTACGCGGTATTCCCGTCCAGCCAGCTGGCTTTTGCAGCAGTGGTATTCGGTCTAACTATGTACAACGGCTCCGTGATCGCCGAAATCTTGCGATCCGGAATTAATTCGCTACCCAAGGGTCAGGTCGAGGCCGCTCGCGCACTGGGAATGACCCACCGCCAGACGATGTGGTCAATCCTGCTCCCCCAGTCTGTAGCCGCAATGCTCCCTGCTCTGATCTCCCAGATGGTCATCGCGATCAAGGACTCTGCGCTTGGCTACCAGCTCGGCTACATCGAGGTCGTTCGCAGCGGTATGCAGTCCGCTTCCTACTACCGCAACTTCCTCGCGGCGCTCGTGGTAACCGCAATTGTCATGATCATCATCAACTACGCCCTCACCAACTTGGCGGAGCGCATCGAACGCCAGTTGCGTGCTGGCCGCGCTCGTAAGAATATTCTGGCAAAGGTTCCGGAACATCCAGACCAAGGACTGGAGACCAAGGACCAAGCGACTGTCGACTGGCACGATCCACACCACAAGGATCTGCGTTCAACCGCGGAGTAACGCAAGAATGAACCCGCTCCCTGCGTCTTTTACGCTCGGGGCGGGTTTCGTCATTCCTTGCCGATTTCCGTGAGCCGGTCATCGAGGGCCCGCTTTGCGACGCGATAGCTCAGCGACTCCCCATACCCCCGGCGGGCCAGCATTCCTACGATGCGGCGTAGGTGCTTGTCGTAGTCTTTGCGGTCAGTAGGCTGTGTGCGAATGGTGCGTGCCTTTTTGACGGCGAGTGTGATGGCGATTTCCGACTCGTCTTCTTCACTGACTTGTTGAAGTGCCTCGTCCTTGATATCAGCACTGATGCCTTTTGCGTCGAGCTCCTGGCTCAGTGCTCTGCGCGATTTGCCTCGCAACTGGTGACGCTGTCTGACCCATTCACTGGCGAACGCGTAGTCATCGATGAGACCGGACCGCTCGAGGTCGTCGAGGACCTCCTGGATCAGACCCGACTCGAATTCGAGGCGGGCCAGCCTGGTGTCCAGTTCTGCACGAGACCGCGCCCGTTGATCGAGGAGCAATAAGGCGCGGTGCCTGACCTGCGCTTTCGCTTCCTCGTGGACACGATCAAACAGTGGCTCTCCGGTCGCGCTGGCGAGCTGTTCGCGCAGGGTCGCCAGCTTTGCCAACTTGTCCTCGTGGGTTGCCATACCCGTCTTTAGGCCTTGTCAGCAGCCGTCACTTCGTCGATATCGTCAAGATCGTCGAAGTCAACATTTGGCAGCACATCAATCGGCTCATCGGGCAGTACGTCGTCCTTGGTGTCGTACTTGCCAAATCCGATCTTCTGGTAGATCTTGTCTTCCAGCTCGTCGGCAAGGTCCGGGTTTTCTTTCAAGTTGATGCGGACCTTTTCCTTACCCTGCCCGAGCTGCTCTCCTTCATAGGTGAACCAGGATCCGGACTTCTTGATCACTCCGTTTTCCACCGCGAGATCAATGATGGAGGATTCGCGGGAGATGCCCTCGCCGTAGATGATGTCGAATTCTGCGATCTTGAACGGTGGCGAAACCTTGTTCTTCACAACCTTCAGCTTGGTACGGTTACCAATTGCATCTTGGCCGTCCTTGAGGGTTTGAATGCGACGGACGTCGCAACGCACGGAGGAGTAGAACTTCAGTGCCTTACCGCCGGTGGTGGTTTCCGGGGAGCCGAACATGACACCGATCTTCTCACGAAGCTGGTTGATGAAGATTGCCGTAGTACCAGAGTTGTACAGTGCGCCGGTCATCTTTCGCAGCGCCTGAGACATGAGGCGAGCCTGAAGACCGACGTGGGAATCGCCCATTTCGCCCTCGATTTCCGCCTTTGGCGTCAAAGCTGCGACAGAGTCAATGACGATGATGTCAATAGCACCGGAACGAACCAGCATGTCGGCGATCTCCAGCGCCTGCTCGCCCGTGTCTGGCTGGGAAACGAGCAGCTGGTCGGTATCGACACCCAGTTTGCGGGCATAGTCCGGGTCAAGGGCGTGCTCGGCATCGATGAATGCCGCGATGCCGCCATTTCGCTGCGCTTGCGCAATGGCATGCAGCGCCACTGTGGTCTTACCCGAAGATTCCGGACCATAGATCTCCACAATTCGACCACGGGGGAAACCGCCAATGCCCAACGCGATATCGATCGCGGTGTTGCCCGAGGAGATCACCTGAATGGGCGGCCGATTGTCGTCGCCAAGCCGCATGATGGCGCCCTTGCCGAAATCCTTCTCGATCATCGCCATAGCGGCTGCGAGAGCCTTCTCACGGTCGTTGCTAGGCGCAACTTTCGATTTCTTCGTTGCCACGTTCATCAATCCTTTAAGCGTAGAAAATTTTTGGGGTCTACTTAGTTAGACTGCTAAAGCAACCAAAAAGGTTGCAATTGCCGGCGAATTCCTTCAAGCATCACACTAGAACACCGATCGGACACACCCCGATCATACACAAACAACTGTTCGAATTTCCACCATGTACCTTTAGCGTGTCCTCAGTTCAGTAATCCTCCCCCAACCAGCGGTTTTCTGGGATTTCGAAATCACGGCAGATCGCCCACCACACCTCGCGAACATCAACGCCTTGTTCGATTGCCCGCTGCGGGGTTTGGCCGTACCCCGACAGCACATGGGATTCGATATGAAACTGCCCCAATGCCGAACCAAATTCGTCATTGACGAGCTGATGAAACTGGGCTAAACGCATGGCTATCAACACTAGTCGAGGACGCGCCCACCTTTCTGCTTTGACTCGGTCCCATGATTGCTAAAGTAATGCACATCTACCGCCCTTAAACACCGTTTAAGCGGTCTCTTGCTGTTCTCCAAAGGAGCCCTCTACTATGTCTTCGTCCGCCATCCGCGACTTGGCCTATATCGCTGTTTTTGCAGCCCTTATTATCGTGTTCGCTTTCGTCGCTATCCCTGTTGGTGCCGCGGGCGTGCCAATCGTCTTGCAAAACGCGATCATCATTCTCACCGGTCTCATCCTAGGTGGCAAGCGTGGAGTCGCTGCTGCTCTGCTGTTTCTCCTCGTCGGTTTGATCGGCCTTCCGGTGATGGCAGGTGGCCGTCAGCTCCTGCCAGCACTCGCAGGTCCAACAGTTGGATACATCGTCGGCTACGTCATTAGCCCGGCAGTCGCAGGCTTTCTTGCTTATCGACCAGCCGCATCTCGCAGCGGTCGCTTGGTCAACCTTGCTCTGGGTGGCGCGTTTGGCCTGATCACGCAGTACGTCTGCGGCGCGATTGGCCTCATGATCGTCACTTCCATGTCTCTCAATGCTGCCGCAGCCGCCCAGTTGCCATTCATCTTGCTGGATACCGTCAAGATCTGCATCATGGTCGCCATCGCTTCCGGCGTCCACGCTGCATTCCCAGCCCTTACGCGTCGCTAAGCAATGATCTCTTTTCGCGATGTCTCGGTCAGCTACGACCAGCGTGACGTGCTCCACGACATCACCCTGGAGCTCACCGAATCCCGCATCGGCATCATTGGTGCTAATGGGGGTGGCAAATCCACGCTCATCAGGCTAATCAATGGCCTGGGGTCGCCTACGTCTGGCACCGTGCTTGTCGACGGCCTCGATGTGTCTACTGATGGCCGAGCGGTGCGTCGCAATGTGGGCTTCGTCTTTTCCGACGCAGAGAACCAAATCGTGATGCCCACGGTGGCCGAGGATGTCGAATTCTCGCTGCGACGACTGAAGTTGCCGAAGGCTGAGCGTAGCGCCCGCGTTGACCAGATGCTGGAGCGGTTTGATCTTGCAGGTCACCGTGATGACTCACCGCACACGCTGTCCGGTGGACAGAAGCAACTCCTGGCTCTCGCAGCCGTTCTCATCATGGAGCCAAGCATCGTGATTGCTGATGAGCCGACCACACTCCTAGATCTGAAGAACCGGATGAAGATCAAGGCGGAGTTTGCCAAGTTACCGCAGCAGTTGATTGTGGTGACGCATGATCTGGATTTCGTGGCTGATTTCGACCGCGTGCTGTGTCTGGACGGCGGGACGATTGTCGCTGATGGGCAACCACACGAGGTCATCGCTACGTACGAACAGTTGATGGCGGAATAGATGCTACAGGTACCTTTGGGCGCATACGTCCCTGGAGATACAGTTATTCATCGCACTCGGCCGGGTGTGAAATTCCTAGTTCTCATTTCGTTCGTGATCATTACGGCTGTCTTCATCGAAACAGTCCCCTGGGCACTTGCTGCCTTTGTCATGCCTCTGCTTGGCTATCTCGTGGCTCGTATCCCAGTAAAAGTTGCCTGGACCCAGCTCACTCCCCCGTTTCCGATCTTGGCCATGCTCTTTGCCTTCCAGGTGTGGCAGTTGGGCTGGATGCAAGCCACCGTGATCATCGTGGTGATCTATGCAGCTATTGCCGCGGCGACATTACTCACGCTCACCACAAGGGTCAGCGAAATGATGGACGCCGTCACTGCCGGTCTGGAACCACTGCGCCGATTCGGTGTTCCGGTAGATGCCATCGCCCTCGCAATCAGCCTGACGATTAGGCTCATCCCACTGCAGCTCGCGACCGTTCGCGAGGTTTTGGATGCTCGAAAGGCACGTGGCGCCGAGTTTTCCGTCCGCGCTTTCGGCACACCAGTCGTCATCCGGTCGATCAGACGCGCGGAAAGCATCGGCGACGCATTGATTGCTCGTGGAGTTGGCGACTAGCCACAGAAAAGAAACAAAGGACCCGGCCCACCACTCCTTTACAGGAGCTAGTGGACCGGGTTCCGGGCTTTATTAATTATTCGCCGCGAAGCTCACGCATCTTCTGAGCGACGGCATCGTCAGTAGCTGTGGCACCGCCTGCTGCATCTTCAATAGACTTCTGAGCGGCGCCACCTGGCAGCTCACCCTTCATCTGAGCGCGAATCTGCTCCAGTCGGGAGTGACCAGCCATCTGGACGCCAGCTTGTTCGACCTCAGCCATGCGACCTTCGACGGAGTTCTGAGCGAGCTCGGCCTGGCCAAGAGCATTAGCGTAACGACGCTCGATCTTCTCGCGAACCTGGTCAAGGTTTGGCGTGTTGCCGGAAGCGGTCAAGGAGTTCATCGACTTGATGGACTCGGAGACCTTCTCCTGCATCTTGGCCTGCTCCAGCTGGGACAGCAGCTTGGTGCGCTCAGCAACCTTCTGCTGCAGCTGCATGGAGTTGCGCTCAACAGCTTGCTTGGCCTGAGCGGCCTGCTGGAGTGCCTGATCGTGCAGCTGCTTGGTGTCTTCCACGGACTGCTCCGCGGTGACCAGCTGTGCGGCAAATGCCTCAGCTGCGTTCTCGTACTCGGTAGCCTTGGCGATGTCGCCGGCTGCGCGAGCGTTATCGGCTAGCTGAAGAGCCTGTCGGGTGTTGCCCTGGAGCTTCTCGATGTCAGCCAGGCGACGATTGAGCTGCATTTCCAGCTGGCGCTGGTTGCCGATCACTGCGGCTGCCTGCTGAGAAAGCTCCTGGTGCTGACGCTGTGCATCCTCAATTGCCTGCTGAATCTGGACCTTTGGATCTGCGTTCTCCTCGATTTTGGAGTCGAACAGCGCCATCAAGTACTTCCATGCCTTGACGAATGGGTTAGCCATGTAATTTAACCTTCCAGAATGCAAAAATTCTTAACGCTCCAAGTGTACCTAGGAAACGAAAACGTGCAGGTCTAAATCCGCGCAAACTCGGAATCAGCGGAACGAATCGCCATTGAGCCTGCAGCTTCAATGAGGACATCGGCCACGCTGACGCCGAGCGCATGGCATACCGAAGCAAGCAATTCCGAGGAGACTTCCTTGCGGCCGCGTTCTAGTTCTGACAGATAGCCCGGTGACACGCTCGACATTTCAGCGAGTTCGCGCAGCGTAATGCTGCGGTCAGCGCGAAATGCGCGGAGAGCCGCGCCAAGGGCCTCACGAAGCAATGGCTCTGCCACTGGCTTCTCTAGCAATGCTGTATTTGTAACCATCATTTAGTACAACGCGTTGGCGCGCTGTTTAGTTCCCGTTCAAGTGTGATTCAAAAAAGTCCAAGGCGAACAGGGCTGCGCGCTGCCTGATCTCATTACGAGAACCGTCAAGTACTTCCTCAGGCTCGGTAGCGTCAGTGCGCAGGGCCCAGCGGGTTTGCCCTTCCGGCAGCACCCGGGTGCTCACAACTCCCTCCGGACCCGCAAGTGCGAGCCACACGACACCAACCGGATTGCCTTCCTGCACCGTTGGACCGGCGACGCCGGTCAACGCCAAGGCATAGTCAACGCCAAGAGCCGAACGAGTGCCGGTCGCCATAGCCTCCGCGCATTCGGCGGAGACCATGCCGTGGGCGTCGATAAGCTCTGCAGGCACGCCGGCAAGTTGGGTCTTAAGCGCGGCAGAATAGGTCACCAGCCCGCCCTGGAAGACCGCACTCGCGCCTGGATAGGAAGCGATAGTGGCGGACAACAGTCCCGCAGTGAGAGATTCGCAGGTGGCGAGGGTCTGGCCTCGGGAGGAGAGAGTTTCAAGAAAACTAGGCACGGTTTTCCTTTCGAGAATCGAGGAGGTACTGCACGCCGGTAACCACAGTGATGATAACAGCGGCGTACATCACTACCTGCGCAAATAGAAACGCCCAATCCGGCAGAGGCATAAGGTACAGCGCCACCGCGACGGATTGCAAGGTGGTCTTGATCTTGCCGCCCTTGGACGCCGGAACCACCTTGCCCTGTCGCAGCTGAATCATGCGCCAGAAGGTTATGCCGAGCTCACGCACAACAATGACCACGGTCACCCACACGGGTAGCACTCCCACGATGTTGAGGCTGACAAACGCCGAGATCATCAGCGCCTTGTCGGCAATCGGGTCGGCGATTTTGCCAAAGTCGGTGATCAGATTGTGCTTGCGGGCGATATCGCCATCAAGCTTGTCCGTAAACATGAGCGCCACAAAACATGCGAAAGACCACCACATCCACGTGGTGTCTGTGTGGTCAGCTTTGAGCACCAGCCACACAAAAAGTGGAACAGCAATGATGCGCAAGCTAGTGAGCACATTCGGCACGTTCCAATTTGAGGTCTTTTGTACGCCATTCACAAGGCACTACCCTACCTGTTTCTCTGCGCCTACAAACGCTACGCCCCTAAACTTGGAAGCCATGAACTACTTTGCCGTTTCTTACAGCTACCCTGCCGATTCTGAAGCCATCGCCAGCATTCGTCCGATCCACCGAGAATTCCTCGGCACACTTAAGGATCGAGGCATCCTCGTCGGCTCCGGACCATTCCTCGACCAGGACGGTGGCGCGCTGATCGTCATTCGCTTGCCGGAAGGTGCAACCGTTGTGGAAGCTACCGAGCTGATGGACAAGGATCCATTCCACACCGAAAGTGCTTTAGATGGCCGGAGCATCCGCCCTTGGAACCCCGTCCTCAACGTTTTCAACTAGCCCGCTTGAAAACGGAATCAGCCCGCACTCCTGTTTTTCAATTACAGGCGTACGGGCTGTTTTCTGTGGAAAGGACTTACAGGCTTGGGTCTTCGATGTTCTTCGCCGGGTTCCACTCCGGCATGACACCACCCTGTGCTTCGTCGCGCTTGCTCTTAATGAGGGAAGCAACAGTGGTGATGGCCAGCACGCCAACGATCACCAAGAGAGAGACCAAAGTCGGAATTTCGATGACATGCAGGTTCTCGCCACCGTTGATGAACGGCAGGTTGTTCTCGTGCAATGCGTGCAGGATGAGCTTGACGCCGATGAAGCCGAGGATCACGGCTAGGCCGTAAGGCAGGTACACGAGACGATCGATGAGACCGTCCAGGAGGAAGTACATCTGACGCAAGCCAAGCAGTGCGAAGGCATTAGCAGTGAACACGATGTATGGCTCTTGGGTAATGCCGTAGATGGCCGGGATCGAGTCCAGTGCGAACATCACGTCGATCATGCCGATAGCAACCAGGCACACGAACAGTGGGGTCAACGCACGCTTACCCATGTGCCGGATCCACAGCTTGTCACCCTGATACGTCGGCGTGACGTGGATGACCTTGCGCAGCGTCCGAATGACCCACATGTCCGATGGGTCCTGCTCCGGCTGGTCAGACATCTCATCGATGATGAGCTTGACTGCGGTGTACAAGATGAACAGACCGAACAGGTAGAACACGTCGGTCCAGGCGTTGATCACTGCCGCGCCGAGGAGAATGAATACCAGTCGGAACACCAGCGCCAAAACGATGCCGATGAGCAGTACCTTTTGCTGGTACATACGAGGGACCTTGAACGAGCCCATGATGAGGGCGAACATGAAGAGGTTGTCCACTGAGAGCGCTAGCTCCGTGACATAACCCGTGAAAAACTCCATTCCATGCTGGTGCGGATCATTCGGCTCACCCCATGTGAGCCACAAGAACACGCCGAACGCTGTGGCAAGGGCCATGTAGAAGAGCATCCAGTATGCGGATTCCTTCATGGTTGGCTCATGCGGATTGCGCACGTGGGTATAAAAATCGAATATAAACAGCCCCAAGATCACCAGTCCGGTGATGCTCCAGGTCAACATATTTACTTCCACTACTAAAGACCTCCGGCCTAATCGGATCCACGAAAATGACCGGAGGTCTCCCCCGCCCTTGCTGAAACAAGGGCCGACATGACCGGGAACCCGTTTTGTTGGGTAGCCGTGTTGACGATCAATGCCGAAAAGTGGGGTACTCCCCTCCAAGACGAAACACCACTCTAGCGGATCTAGAGTGGTGTGTCATAAAGCACGCCTAAAAGACGCCGCCTTGGGGATTCGCTTGGACGATATTCACATCGTCGTCGCCTGCTTCTTCCCAACCATCTTCCTTTGGAGCGTCCGCAGGATCTGCGCCCTTGATCATCCACAAGATGGTGTCGAGTTCCTCTGGTTTCACCAGAACCTCTCGCGCCTTCGAGCCTTCAGATGGGCCAACCACTCCCCGGTTTTCCATCAAGTCCATAAGTCGGCCAGCCTTAGCAAAGCCGATTCGGAGCTTACGCTGCAACATCGACGTCGAACCGTGCTGGGAAGTGACCACGATTTCAACTGCTGCGAGTAGATCTTCGAGGTCGTTGCCGATCTCCTCGTCAATCTCCTTCTTTTCCGAAGCCTTTTCTTCTGTGACGCCTTCGGTGTAGTTCGGCTCCGCCTGATCCTTAGCTGCTTCGACCACAGCTTGCACTTCTTCGTCGGTGACAAATGCGCCTTGCATACGGATCGGCTTGCCCGCGCCCTGCGGGATGAACAGGCCGTCGCCCATGCCAATGAGCTTCTCGGCGCCTCCCTGGTCCAGGATGACGCGGGAGTCGGTGAGGGAGGACGTCGCAAAGGCCAGACGCGATGGCACGTTGGTCTTAATCAGGCCGGTGACCACGTCAACAGACGGACGCTGAGTTGCCAGCACCAGGTGAATACCGGCAGCACGCGCCTTCTGGGTGATGCGCACGATGGACTCTTCGATTTCCTTCGGAGCGGTCATCATGAGGTCTGCCAACTCGTCCACCACACACACGATGTACGGGTAAGGACGGTACTCGCGCTCCGAAGCAAGCGGAGCCGTAATCTCACCGGATTTCACCTTGCGGTTGTAGTCCTTGATGTGGCGCACACGCGTGGACTTCATGTCCATGTAGCGCTGCTCCATCTCCTCCACCAGCCACTGCAGCGCCGCGGCAGCCTTCTTCGGCTGAGTAATGATCGGCGTGATCAGGTGCGGGATACCTTCGTAAGGCGTGAGCTCCACCATCTTTGGATCCACCAGAATTAGGCGGACTTCGTCTGGGGTCGCACGGGTAAGAAGCGATACCAGCATCGAGTTGACGAATGCAGACTTACCGGAGCCGGTGGAACCAGCAACCAGCAGGTGCGGCATCTTCTGCATGGAATGGGAGATGAAGTCGCCTTCAATGTCCTTGCCCAGTCCGATCAGCATTGGATCATGGTTGGATACCGTCTCCGGCGCATTGAGGACGTCGGCAAGGCGTACCATTTCACGATCGGCGTTTGGCACCTCGATGCCCACTGCCGACTTGCCCGGGATTGGTGCGAGCAGGCGAACATTGTCCGTTGCGACTGCGTAAGCGAGGTTGGACTGCAAGTTGGTGATCTTGGAAACCTTGACACCCGGCCCCAGCTCGACCTCGTAGCGGGTGACTGTCGGACCACGGGAGAATCCGGTCACCACGGCGTCGATATTGAACTCCCGGAAGACATCAGTAATCGCCTCGATCATGCGATCATTCGTTGCGGTACGAGTCTTTGGAGGCTCACCGGGGATCAGCAGCTCGGTACTTGGCAGTTCGTAATTTCCCGCCACCTCGCGCGGCGCAGGCGGTGGTGTGTCCTTCTTCAGCTCGCTCTTCGGCGTGGAGGCTTTGACTGCAGCTGGATCAATGCCGGAACGGGCAATGATCGCGTCACGGATCGCCTCGCGGCTGGCTGCAACAGCGTCAGGCGCCTTATCGACGCCCACAGGTACGGCAGGCGCAGTAGGCAAAGCAACTGTAGGCTGCGCCGGCTGCTTGTCGGCTACAACTGCCGGGAACTCGTCGGTGTCTGGAGCTGCGACTGGTTCGTCGTAGAGATTCTCCGTGGCCTTTGGAATAGCGGCCTTACGTGGCTTCGGAGTTGGCTTCGCCCGAGTGAACAGAGAAGGTTGCGGGTCTTCGTCCTCCTCGTCTTCGCCCTCGTCGAGTGGATAGTTGTCTAGTGGGCGGGCAGACCTGACCGGTCGAGCGGCCCGGGGTGCCCGAGACAGCGATTCGATTTCGCGGTCTGCAGCTGCGTATGGGTCATCATCGTCCTCTTCGTCCATGTCAGCACCGTCACGGAAACCTACAGCACCAATGACATAGTCAACGAACTCTCGGACTGCCACGCCGGTGGCCTGGAGCGCTCCATAGACAATGACGAGCACAAGAATTGGAATCGCGAGGTAGGAGCTAAATCCAGCAGCAAGGGGCCCTCCGACGATGTAACCAAGTGCGCCACCGGCGGTCTTGCGAGCTGGCCAATCGGCAGGATTGCCCGCGAAGATGTGCACCAAACCGAGCATGCTGAGCACAATGAGGGCAGTTCCGATTACCAATCCGGTTTGCCGATCAGCGCTCGGCTTCTTGCCCAGCATCAAGGCCATCGCCAGCACGAACAATGCGATGGGAAGAATTAACGCCCCAGCGCCAACAGCAAGGTGGGCGATATCGGCGATTCCTTGACCGATCGGGCCAGCAACGTTGAACCACACCGTGCCACCAAGGACCAGCGCAAGGCCAATCAAGGTCAGGCCGATACCGTCTGCCTGTTCGTCGAGGTTCAGACCCCGGCCGGAGTTTTCCTCAGGCTGCAGCTCTTTTTCCTTCACATCCTTGTCCCCCAAGTCTTGTCGACCAATCTTGCGCGCTGCGCCACCGACCCCACGTGCGGTTGCCCCAAACATTGCACCAAGTCCTGAACCTACCGCACGAAAGGCGCTGCCGGTACGCTCATGAGAGGTTTCGGCAGCGCGGCTTGCGGAGCGAGAGTTCAGCGAAACAGACGATGTGCTGCGTCGTGAACTCGTCGTCGGCCCCGTTTTTCGACGGGTCCGATTCGAGGACTTTGGCTTTGCAGAGACTGACATGCCCCAAACCTTAGTCGCTCAAGGCACACTAGTCACACGCGCCACACCGGTTATGTTGGGAAATTTACACCGAACGGCGTCGCACTAGCTCTTCATTACCAACAAAATCAAGCTTCAAAACTGGACGGCCGAACGTGTAGAGCAACAACTCGCCCACATCGCCATGGATTTGCACGCGCTCAGCTGCATGACGGTCGCCAGCGTAAATAGGCAGTTGACCATGTGGCCACAGTTCTACCACGGCTGATGACTGCCCAAAGGCAGCGCTCGCGGTGCGGAGCGCAGCATAGAGTTCGGCAATCTCGGGCGTCGAGAAGCCGCGTGCTTCCATGCCCTGGGGACGGCGCACATCTTCGTGATGGACAAAGTGCTCGGCGACGTTGACCTTTTTGTCGATGAGCTTCCACGCACCGCGCGGTCCCCTCCCCCACTCCTGGACCACATCCTCGAACGGGCGGCCGAGTTGGCTTGCCATGGCTCGATCAGTGATTCCGGACAGCGGTGGCACAAACATTCCCGCCGTGGCAAGCAGTTTGCGCTCGCGAATGAGCAGATGCGCCGCGAGGTGATGGGCGGTCCAGCCCTCACACAATGTCGGGGCATCGGGCCCCACGCTCAACAGGGACTGGACCAGTCGGGCTCGCTCAGCAATAGAAAAAGACATACGCCCGAGTGTAGGCACAACCTACTCTCGGGCGCATAGCTAACCGTTCGAACTACAGACTTGGACGCGCGGCATCCAACTCGGAGTCTTCGATCTTCTCAGTCTCGGACGTCATCGGGACGACGGTCGGCATGATAACCGGCTTACGACGCCACTTCTGCTCGACGAAGCGAGAAACCTTGCGGCGGACCTGCTGTGCCATACGGTAAGGATCATTCTCACCCTCACCAGCTTGCTCGGTCATGATGGTCTCAACGAGTTCGGCAATCTCCGGCATCATGGCGATGGCATCTTCAGAGAAGCCGACTGCGCGTGCGGTTGGGCGCTCGAGCAAGCGGCCAGTGCGGTTGTCGATTACTGCGGTGATGTCAATGACGCCACCCTCGCCCATGGACGTACGGTCCTCCAGGACCTTCTCATCGATGTCGCCCATCGTGGTGCCATCGACGTACAAGTTACCGACTGGGATCTGGCCCACGACCTGTGCGCGACCATTTACGAGGTCCACAACTACGCCGTTCTGGGCCAACACAACGCGATCGCGCTGGACACCAGTGGAGATAGCCAGCTCCTTGTTGGCGCGCAGGTGGCGCCACTCGCCGTGCACCGGCATGGCGTTCTTAGGACGGACAGCGTTGTACAGGAACAGCAGCTCGCCGGCGTAGCCGTGGCCGGAGGTGTGTACCTTGGCATCGCGACCCGTGATCACGGTGGCACCGATCTGGGAGAGCATGTTGATGACGCCAAAGACGGCCTCTTCATTGCCCGGAACGAGCGAAGAAGACAGGATGATGAGATCGCCGTCGCGCACCGTGATTTGGCGGTGTTCGCGACGAGCCATGCGGGACAGGGCTGCCATAGGCTCGCCCTGGGTACCAGTGGTGACCAGCAGCAGCTTGTGCGGAGCCATCTTCGCGGCTTCGTCCATCTGGATGATGGTGCCACGAGGGGCCTTCAGCAAGCCCATCTTCTCCGCAATTTCCATGTTGCGGATCATGGAGCGGCCGTTGAAAGCAACCTTGCGACCGGAAGCGACAGCGGCATCGATAGCGGACTGCACGCGGTAGACATTGGAAGCGAAGCAGGCGATGATGACGCGCTGCTTAGCATCCATGACCAAACGCTTAAGGGTCGGCCCGATTTCGGACTCCGAACCGGAAACGCCCGGTGTGGTCGCGTTGGTGGAATCACACAGGAAGAGGTCTACGCCCTCGTCACCAAAGCGAGACATCGCCGGCAGGTCGGTTGGGCGACCATCGGTTGGCGTTTGATCGAGCTTGATATCGCCGGTGTGTACGACGAGGCCTGCACCAGTCTTGATGGCGATGCCCAGGCACTCTGGGATGGAGTGGTTGACGGCGAAGAAGCGCAGGTTGAATGGGCCACGAGTGACATCAGACTGCTCGTTGACTTCGATCAGCTTCGGACGCTGGCGGTGTTCCTTCGTCTTAGCGGCGATGAGCGCCAAAGTGAAGCGGGAGGCCAGAATTGGCATGTCGTGGCGCTGCTTGAGCAACCATGGGATGGCGCCGATGTGATCCTCGTGGCCGTGAGTGACAACCAAAGCCTCGACCTTGTCCCACTTATCTTCCATGTAGGAAAAGTCTGGAAGGATCAGGTCCACGCCTGGTTCGCCGGAGGACGGGAACAGCACGCCACAGTCAACGATCAGCAGGCGGCCCTTGTATTCAAAGACCGTCATGTTACGGCCGATTTCGGAGATACCACCGAGTGCGACGATGCGCAGACCATCCTTGGATGGTTGTGGAGGCTCTGGAAGACGCTCGGTCAGATCAGCGCCCTGCATGGTCTGAACCACGGTGCGGCGACCGCGGCCCCCACCATTATTGTTGCCACCGTTGCCGTTATTGCCGCCGTTTGAGCGACCACGGGAACGTCCACCACGACGGTTACCATTCGTGCGGCCGCGGCCGCGGTTGTCACCTTCGGATGACTCTGCAGCTGGTGCTTCCGCCGCTTGGTTTGCCGGAGCGAAATCGCTCTCAGTAGGCATTTCCGGTGCTTGGAACGTCACTGCCTCAACGGCCTCGGGTGGTCCAGCCTTACGGGTTACCTTGCGAGCGCGATTACGTGGTTCGGTCATGTTTAGAGGACTCCAGCCTTTACTAAGTCAATTCGCAGTTCCTCAACCTCAGTCGCAGTAGCTGCAACCTGTGGCAGACGAGGATCTCCTACATCAATGCCCTGCAGTCGCAGAGCAGCCTTACTCATGCTGACCCCGCCGAGTCGTGCTTGCGCATTAAACAGCGGGAACAGCGTGGCGTTGATTTTCCGCGCACGGGCGAGGTCGCCTTCCTCGAAGCTTGTATAGAGCTCACGCAATGCGCGTGGAGCTGCATGGCCGATCACCGAGATAAATCCTGATGCGCCGAGGCTCAGCCACGGCAGGTTCAGGGGGTCATCTCCCGAATACCACGCGAGTCCTGTCTCGTCGATTAGCTCGGTGGCTGCACAGAGGTTGCCCTTTGCGTCCTTCATGCCACGGATATTCTTGTGTTCAGCTAACCGCTTGATCGTATCAGATGCAATCTCGATCGAGGACCTACCCGGAATATCATACAGGCACACTGGCAGATCTGTCGCATCAGCGACAGCAATCATGTGCTGGTATACGCCTTCTTGAGACGGCTTGGAGTAATAAGGAGTAACCGCTAGGAGTGCGTCGGCACCTGCGTCGGCAGCCTCACGGCAGAGCCGTACGGAAGCAGCGGTGTTGTTGGTTCCGACACCTGCGATAATCTTCGCCGAGTCGCCGATTGCGGAGCGAACCGCCTTAATCAAGGTGGCTTTCTCTTCATAAGTGGTGGTCGGAGATTCTCCAGTGGTTCCGGAGACCACAAGGCTGTCAATACCATTGTCAACCAGGTAGTGCGCCAGCTCGCCGGTCTTCTTAACGTCGATGTCGCCAGCTGCGTCGAAAGGCGTCACCATGGCTACTGAGATGGTGCCGAATAGGTCGACACCGTTCTTGTTTGCGTTCATTGTTCGTCTCCTTTTGTGGTGTGGCTTTCTTAAAAGTCCGTTACGTAAGGGCTAGTTGCCATTTCAGAACCATCGCGCAGCGTGGCGATGTCGAAGTCCCCAAATACCGTGGGAGCTTGCACTTTGAGGACCTTGAGACACTCGACGGCAACCTTGCGGATTTCTACGTCGGCGTGTTCGGTCGCACGCATACCAATGAAGTGTCGCCAGCTGCGGAAATTACCTGTTACGACAATTCGAGACTCTGTGGCGTTGGGAAGCACGGATCGAGCGGCTTGTCGTGCCTGCTTTTTGCGCAGCAATGCGTTCGGCTCGTCGGCGAGCTTGTCCTCGAGCGCTTCGAGCAGCTCATCAAAGGCGAACCGAGACTCGTCCACTGCGCGATGAAAGAGTCGCAACAGGTCCTCGTCCTCAGCAATGAGCGGCGGGACGATGACATTCGATTCCTCCGGGTGGACGAATCGTTGCGAGAGCTGCGAAAACGAAAAGTGTCGGTGTCGGACCAGCTCGTGAGTAGCGCTGCGGGATATTCCCCGCAGGTACAACGTGGCCGTCGCGTGCTCGAGTAGCGCGGTGTGGCCGACTTCCAAAATGTGGCGCAAATAGGCAGCGTTGCTGGCCGTCCGAGGGTTGGGCTTATCAAAACTCTCGTAGCAGGCCCGACCCGCGAATTCAACGAGCGCTTCCCCACCGCCTGCTTCAGTACTCCAGTCAATGTCCGCTGGTGCCACGAAGTTGGTGCACGCGATGAGGTCAACGCTGAGTGTTACGGCTTTCGCCATTACTGCCTATTTCCTTTCAACTAAATGTCGAGGTAGTTCTCAAGCCCGATGGTCAGACCCGGACGGTTTTGCACCTCACGCACGCCGACCAGTACGCCCGGCACAAAGGAGGTGCGGTCGTAAGAGTCCTGACGAATGGACAAGGACTGCCCCTGGGCGCCAAAGATGACTACTTCATGTGCAACGGTGCCCTGCATACGAACGGCGTGGACTGGAATGCCGTCGATAAGCGTGCCACGCGCGCCGTCTAGGGACTGCTCGGTTGCGTCCGGTTGTGGCCCCATGCCTGCTTCTCGACGCGCATCGGCAATGCCCTGAGCGGTGTGGATAGCGGTACCTGAAGGCGCATCAAGCTTGTTCGGGTGGTGCATTTCGATAACTTCGGCGGAGTCGAAGAATCGCGCTGCTTGCTTAGCAAACTGCATGGTCAATACTGCAGAGATAGCAAAGTTTGGGGCAATGAGAACGCCGACCTCGGGATTGTTGGCAAGCCAGCCCCGTACCGTGTTCAACCGTTCTTCGGTAAAGCCGGTGGTACCAACGACGCAGGAGATGCCATTGTTGATGCAGAACTCGAGGTTGTCCATGACAACCTGGGGAGCCGTGAAATCGACAATAACTTGGGCGCCGGCATCGACGAGCAGCTGAAGGCTATCGCCTTTATCAACCTCAGCGACCAAGGTCAGTCCGTCGGCAGTATTAACACCTTCCACGATTGACTGCCCCACGCGCCCCTTTGCACCAAGGACACCCACTTTGATGTCGTTCATTATCTTTCTAGCCTTTCAATCGGCGGATAAGCATCCAGTCTAGGCCGAAAATTCGCCGAAGTTTCGCAACGGCTCGACCTCGGAGCCATAATACCCGGTATCTGAAGCGATACTAAAGGCAGTTTACCAGGAGTTAATTTCTATTCCGCTGGATGGAAACGTGGGATTGCTATAACGATGAGGCAACATCACCCACCTCATCAGGAGCCCAGCTATGTCCTCCCGCCCCCTTGTGGCGCTTATCGCGTCCCTATCTCTAGTACACGGAGCCATCACCGCCCCAATCGCGGTAGCTGCCGACGCAGCACCAGGTTTTCGTATCACGCCCTACCTCATGAAGCCAGCCGCTAACGAAATGACCCTGACGTGGTTCGGGGAGACAAATGCTCCTGCAACTGTCACCGTCACCTCCCCGAAGGGCGAGGTCGTGGTGAATGAAACCGTGACGGGCGAAGCACAGCCGCATCTGGCGTACACCTCTGCCGAGCTAGCGCAAAAGATCGAGGGGCTGGAGCAAGGATCCTGGCTCAAATCCAACACCAATGTGAAATACCAGGCCCACGCCACGAGCCTGACTCCCAACACAAAATACTCTTACACCGTCGAGCTCGACGGTCACACCTACACGGACTCTTTCACAACCGCGCCCGCGCAAGGTGGCACGTGGGACGAGTTCCGCGTCATCGCGTTCTCTGACTCGGAGACCGAACCGGCAGGCCGTCCAACAGTGTCTGGCGCCCGTGAATGGGAAGCCCCGGAGTCCTACGCTGAGGGGTCCCTGCCACGCCCGACTGAAGGGTCCGCGTGGTTTGAGAAGTTCGGCCACAATAAGCGCTTGGGCAAGGAGGAACCGCGCTACCCACTCACGCAGGATCAGGCGATGCGCGAGAACCTCAAGATCATCCAAGGTCAAGACCCTGACCTGCTGATGGTTGCCGGTGACCTGGTTCAGGGCGGTGGCTACCAGCCAGGATGGGACGAGTTTTTTGGCTACATGGCCGGCGAGAACGGCGACCTTGCTGGCTCGGTCCCCATGATTACTGCACTAGGTAACTGGGAAACCTTCGGTGCTCTCAACGGCGGATACCTCAACGATGCAGGTGTTGCTGCAGGACCAGCCAAGGGGCGCAAGGCTTACCAGACCTACATCGACACCTTCGGTTCCGATAACCCGAACCACGCCGATTCCTACCACCGCGTAGACCACGGCCCACTGACCATCATCACGCTGGATTCCACGAATGGCCTGCCAGACCAAGACGCAGACGTCGAAAAGCTCAAGGCCATCCCTGGAGACGACACCGCCATTGCTGCCGCCGATGCTTTCGGCACCGACACCAATACTTCCTACACCGAGGAGCAGATCCGCGCTGCTGGCAGCGAAGATCAACCGGACTTCAATCCTGGCTCTGAGCAGTGGAATTGGGCAGAAAAGCAACTAGCCGATGCACGCGAAAAGGGCCAGATCATCGTTGTCCAGTTCCACCACAGCGCCTACTCCTCTGGCGTTCACGGCACCGCTATGGCTTCCGCTACCTCAGACGAGCAGCCGGGCAGCCCGATGCGCGTCTACGAACCACTGCTCGAGAAGTACGGCGTGGCCACCGTCATCTCCGGCCATGACGAAATGTTCGAGCGCTCCTTTGTCGATGCAGACGGCGACGGCACCGGCATTCACCACTTCGACGTTGGTGTCGCAGCTGACGGCCTCCGCGGCGAGTACAACGTCAAGAACGAAGACGGAACGTACACACCGGTGAAATTCAACTCCCACTCCGAGTGGATGGCCCAGACCGATGCGCCGGAGCTATGGCAGGACATTGACGGTACGCGCCAGCTTATCGACGGCGGTAAGCACTACGGCCACCTTCAGATGGACTTCGCTCCTCTCCAGTGCAGCAATGCCGTTGCCGCCAAGATCACCACTACCCCGGTCTACGCCTTCCCAGTGCTAGACAAGGACTACAACCTGGTCCAGGTCGAGCGTCGCCAGTACAACGACATCCAGGAAATCTACGTGGATAGCAAGGGCAACACACTGCCACGTGGCACGGCTTGCGATAGCGCAACGGCGGGCAATACAGGAGGCTCTGCCGAAACCTCTTCCACGGGTTCTGCCATCGGTGGTCTCATCGCCGCACTGTTGCCAATTCTGGCGCTTGTTTCCGCTATCGGTCTTGCACCGCAACACCCGTTGGTAGTGCAGCTCAAGCGGCAGGCTGAGCAGCTGGGCATTCGAATGTAGGCAAAAGTTAACCCCTTTCCATGACTCGGAAAGGGGTTAACTTCTTAGTGATTAGTCTTCGACTGGAACCAGGGAGATCTTTCCGCGGTTGTCAATGTCCGCGATTTCAACCTGAATCTTGTCGCCGACGCTTACCACGTCCTCGACCTTTTCCACACGCTTGTCGCCGCCAAGCTTGGAGATGTGCACCAGGCCGTCACGACCAGGCAGCAGAGATACGAACGCACCGAAGGCGGTGGTCTTGACCACGGTGCCGAGGTAGCGCTCGCCGACCTGTGGCAGCTGTGGGTTAGCGATGGCGTTGATCTTCTCGATCGCAGCATCGGCTGCCGCGCCGGTGCCAGAAACGTAAACGGTGCCGTCTTCTTCGATAGAGATGTCAGCACCGGTCTCTTCGGTGATGGCGTTGATGGTCTTGCCCTTAGGCCCGATCAGCTCGCCGATCTTGGACTGAGGCACGGTCACGGTGCTGATGCGCGGTGCCAGAGAGTTCATCTCGTCTGGGGCGTCGATAACTTCAGCCATCGTTTCCAGGATGGTGATGCGGGCGTCACGAGCCTGAGCCAGTGCTGCGGTCAGAACCTCGGAAGGAATGCCGTCGAGCTTGGTGTCCAGCTGCAATGCAGTAACCAATTCGCGGGTACCTGCAACCTTGAAGTCCATGTCGCCAAAAGCATCTTCAGCGCCGAGGATGTCAGTGAGGGCAACGTAGCGAGTCTCGCCATTAACCTCATCGGAAACCAGGCCCATCGCGATGCCAGCAACTGGAGCCTTCAGTGGCACACCGGCGTTGTACAGGGACAACGTGGAGGCACAGACAGAACCCATCGAGGTGGAACCGTTCGAGCCGAGTGCCTCAGATACCTGACGGATTGCGTAAGGGAACTCTTCACGGGAAGGGATCACTGGAAGCAATGCGCGCTCAGCGAGGGCGCCGTGGCCGATCTCGCGACGCTTCGGCGAACCCACGCGACCGGTTTCACCGGTGGAGTATGGCGGGAAGTTGTAGTGGTGGATGTAGCGCTTGGACTTCTCTGGGGTCAGAGAGTCAATCTGCTGCTCCATCTTCAGCATGTCCAGGGTGGTCACACCCATGATCTGGGTCTCGCCACGCTCGAACAGGGAGGAACCGTGTGCGCGTGGGATCAGGTCGACCTCTACGCCGAGGTCACGAATGTCGGTGACACCGCGGCCGTCGATGCGGAACTCTTCGGTCAGGATGCGGCGGCGAACGACAGCCTTCATCACAGCGTTGTAGGCTGCGCGAACTTCCTTGGCTTCGTCTTCTTCAAACTTTGCCACGACCTCATCCATGTAGGAATTGGTAGCTTCTTCGCGCTCCTGCTTGCCCTTGATGGACATGAACTTCTCGAGCTTCTTCGCAGCGATCTTCTCCACCGCGGCGTAAATGTCGTCGGTGTATGGCGGGAAGAGTGGGAACTCCTGAGCATCCTTGGCGGCGGCGTCGGCAAGCTTGGCCTGCGCACGGCACAGCGCCTCGATGAAAGGCTTTGCAGCTTCCAGGCCCTCAGCAACAACGTCTTCGGTCGGCGCTGGGGCGCCACCCTTGACACGCTCGATGACGGACTCGGTCGCACCAGCTTCAACCATCATGATGGCGACGTCATTCACCGTCTTGCGGCCGACGTTCTTGCTCACGATGCGGCCTGCGACGACGATCTCGAACAGCGCTTGCTCGTGCTGTTCGTGAGTTGGGAATGCAATCCACTTGCCCTTTGGGTGTGCTTCATCGGCGATGAGTGCCATGCGCACGCCACCGACAGCGCCGGACACTGGCAGGCCGGAAAGCTGGGTAGCTGCGGATGCCGCGTTGATAGCGACGACGTCGTACATGTCCTTAGGATCCATGGACAGTACGGTGATGACGATCTGTACTTCGTTACGCAGACCCTTGACAAACGTCGGGCGCAGCGGGCGATCGATCAGGCGACATGCAAGGATGGCCTCAGTGGAAGGACGGCCTTCACGACGGAAGAAAGAACCCGGAATGCGGCCAGCGGCATACATCCGCTCTTCAACGTCCACGGTCAGAGGGAAGAAATCAAAGCCTTCACGTGGCTGATTCGAAGCCGTGGTCGTGGCCAGCAGCATGGTCTCCTCATCGAGGAAAGCCGTCACTGCGCCATCTGCTTGGCGGGCCAGCTGTCCGGTTTCGAACCGGAGGGTACGGGTACCAAAGTCACCGTTATCGATAGTTGCGGTGACACCGTAGGTGCCAAATTCGGGGTCTTGATAGAAAGCGACATCGCTCATGTAGGCGAGTTCTCCTCTTTGCGTTCATCGTGCGTGGCGGTCATCGGTGCCGCCATGTTGGGGTCCAGTGTTTAGACTGCCTGCGATTATATCATCTAGCTGGGCAAGTGCTGGATTCCAGCTTTGCTGGCTTGTCGACGCCTCTTAGACCGAAAGCCGACTAGCTGACCTTCGGTTCACCGCTTAGAGGCACGATTGCTCTTTCTAGCCCACCAGCTGGTGGGTAAACTTCCGGGCCAGGTGCAGGTTTACCCATCAATCCGACGAGCTAGTCAACCAAATGGTGGGTAAACCCGCCACCTCTGAGCAGGTTTACCCATCAATCCGTCGGTGCAGGGTAACGCAAAGAGTTTGATCATCACCGCACGTCAACTGGAAGCGATGCGCCCTCAACACCCAAGAAACACAAAAACCTCCACCAAAAACATGGCGGAGGTAATTGCTATATAAGAAGTCTTATCTGCAGACTATCGACGCAGACCCAGGCGACCGATGAGGTCACGGTAGCGCTCGACGTTGTTGTCAGCGAGGTACTTCAGCAGGCCCTTGCGGCGACCAACGAGAAGCAGCAGGCCACGACGAGAGTGGTGGTCGTGCTTGTGGAACTTCAGGTGCTCGGTCAGGACCTGGATACGCTTGGTCAGCATTGCAACCTGAGCCTCTGGAGAACCGGTGTCGGTCTCGTGCAGGCCGTACTCGGCCAGGATTTCCTTCTTCTGCTCAGTAGTAAGAGCCATGGAGTTTTCTCCTTGTATATATTTCAGTCCGCATGAAATGTACCGCTTGAAACAAGCGACGGGTCAACTGCTGCGAACCGCAGTAAAACCACCTGGGGACTCTACCATTAAGAGGAAGAAATACCCAAAACCGTGCGGATTTCAGCTACGTCGCGGTTCATCGCTGAGAGCAGCTCTTCCACGGAGGTGAACTTCTCCATGCCACGGATGTGCTCGATAAATTCGACTTCACAGTCATGCCCGTAGAGGTCGGCGTGCTTGTCCAGGACAAAAGTCTCAACCGACCTGCGGGTATCTCCGAATGTGGGGTTGGTTCCCACTGAAATGGCTGCTGGGTACCGCTGTCCTGGCTCCATGTCGCCAGAGATCGGCGCCGCGGAACGAATGATGAACCATCCGGCGTAAACGCCATCAGTAGGTAGGGCGCGCTCATCTGGGAAGTACATGTTGGCCGTCGGAAAGCCCAGCTCTTTGCCGCCGCGGCCGGCACCGCGCACTACGGTCGCCGATACGGAAAAGGGGCGGCCAAGAACACGGGCGGCACCAGAGACATCCCCGGAGTCCAGCATTCCACGAACAGTGGTCGAAGAAAAACGGATGCCGTCTTCTTCGAGCAGCGGCAACACGATAACTTCGACACCGTGTGCCTCCCCCAGCTCGCGCAAGGTATTGACGTCTCCGGCAGCCATCCGACCAAAAGTGAAGTTTTCCCCCACCACAATGACGCGAGCCTGCACCACATCCAACAACACCGAGGAGAAGAACTCCTCGGGCGACAGCTGCGCGAGGTCCCGGGTGAACGGAACTGCGAGCATCGCATCAATGCCCAGGGCCTCGGCGCGAGCTGCACGGTCAGTCATGGTGCCGAGGAGCGCCGGCATTTTGTCCGGACGAATCACGGCCACCGGGTGCGGGTCGAAAGTAAGGAGAACGCTGCGCAGATCCCGCGCAGTAGCCTCTGTTACGGCCCGACCAATCAGCGTCTGGTGTCCTCGGTGCACGCCATCGAACACACCGATAGTTACGACAGATGCCGCCGGGGCAACGTCTCCAAGTCCATGCCAAATATCCACGGATAAAGAGTACGTCATACACTAGTGGCCATGTGTGATGCGCTTGCGAATTCGGGAATTGTGGTCGTCGATAAGCCTGCGGGCATGACGTCGCACGATGTGGTGGCCAAGCTGCGTCGAGCTTTCGGCACCCGAAAGGTTGGCCACGCAGGCACGCTTGATCCGATGGCGACAGGCGTGCTCGTCGCAGGCATCGAGCGTGGCACCAAGTTCCTCGCGCACATGGTCGCCGAAACCAAGACGTACGAGGCCACCATCCGACTCGGCATGGCCACCACCACCGACGATGCCGAGGGCACCGAGGTCAGTCGCGCCAGTGCAGCGCTTGTCGACGACTCCAGCATCGATACCTTCATCTCCCAGCTCACCGGGGACATCATGCAGCGGCCAAGCTCAGTCAGCGCCATCAAGATCGATGGCAAGCGCGCGCATGAACGCGTCCGCGCCGGCGAAGACGTCGTGATCCCGGAGCGCCCGGTGACAGTCTTCGCCTTTGATGTCCTGGATCGCCGTCGTGACGAAGAGTTCTACGACCTCGATGTCCGAGTGCACTGTTCCTCCGGAACCTACATCCGCTCGCTGGCCCGCGACCTAGGCGAACTCACCGGAGTCGGCGGCCACCTGACGGCGCTGCGCCGAACGGCTGTTGGACCATTCACACTGGCTCATGCCCGCACGCTCGCCGAGATTGAAGAATCTCCCTCGTTTTCCTTGACGCTTGATCAAGCGCTAGCACTTTCATACCCGGTGCTCGAGGTGACCGAAGCTGAGGGTGCCGACCTAGCGATGGGCAAATGGCTCGAACCGCGCGGACTCCAGGGCGTGCACGCAGCGATCATGCCCAATGGCCAGGCTGTGGCACTGGTGAAAGAGAAAGGCAAGCGGCTGTCGACGGTGTTCGTGGCGCGCCCTTCGACGCTGTAGACACCCAGGCTGGATTTGGTTAAGCACCTTGACGAAAACTGCCGAAAAAGTCAGTCTGCATTACCAAATCCGACCGGGCTTACTAGGTCACCGCAGTCGTAGCGATCACATATCCATCTCGGACGATCCACCGGCCCGAAATAAATGGTATCGGGGTTGGGCGGACTAAGAGGTAGGAAATGAAGGTGCCGTCATCGCGCAGGTCGATTTCAGCTTGTTCGAACCCGAGCCAGCGGTGTGTGAGGGGGAACCACGCTTTGTACGTAGCTTCCTTAGCGCAGAACAGCAGTCTATCCGCACAGTGGACGCCCTGAGCTTTGAGACGATCCAGCTGTTCCAATTCGCCTTCCCGAGCGACAGAAGACAACACACCACTTGGCAACGGTTCTGCCGGTTCCGCGTCGAGCCCCATGGAACGGACGAGCAGCCGTGGGGCTACGACCGCAGCACGGAAACCATCGGTGTGAGTGAGGGATCCACTGACCGAGGCTGGCCATAGCGGCATCCCCCGCTCGCCACGCAAAATCGGGGCACCGCTATCACGGCCGAGCTCTTTCAAAGCCTCATGGGCACACCAACGAGCGTCGCCAAACTCGGCCTTCCGCACGTCCAGCGAGTGTGCAACCAGAGCGCGTTCAAGTGGATGCAGTTTGTGAAAATGATCCAGCGCAGTGTGCTCAGGACCGGTGCGAAAAGTCTTGAACTTTGCGGAAGCCGGGAAAAGCGAGCCATCAAGCATGCTCAACCTCCAGCACGGCATACGGCCACGGCCGATCCTGCGGATAGTTTTCCCACTCGCGCGGGTAGCCGAGCGACACTTCCACGTGGGGCACGCCGCCCACCTCGATGATTCCCGGCATGTGAAGGTGACCGTAAATGACCTGTTCGGCGCCATAGCGCTGCGCCCAGGTACGCGTATGTCGGGTGCCGCACCACAGCCCAATCTCCGGCCACGCCAGCTTCATGATCGGGTCTTGGACCAGCGGCCAGTGGTTGATGAGAATGGTCGGCCCACTCACTCTCCCAAGGCGCTTAATCGAGTACGCGAGCCGGTCCCAACACCAGGCACGGATATCAACAAAGGGGGCGATGGCAAACTCGTCGGTCATCACCACTTGAACGTCATGAGCTGCTTGCACCGCCTGCTCAACGGTGTGACCAGGTTGACGGAAGGAGTAATCATAGAGGGTGAACAGTGGGACGATCGTGCGACCGGCGAAGACCGGGTAGGGGTCTTCGGGGGTGAGGACGTCGATAAGCCTGCAGCCATCCACCAACTCGTCGTACTTGTCGCGTCCCTTGGCGCGGTCACCGGAGCGGGAGAATAGCTCGTGGTTTCCAGGCACCCAGATGACGCACGCAAAACGCTGTCGCAACCTCGTGAGTTGTTCGAGGACCAGCTCAGTGCGCTCGGCTACGTCGCCAGCCACGATCAGCCAGTCAGATGGATGCCGAGGTTGGATCGAGTCGATGACCGCACCATTGGCTTTGACCGCGGCGTGGAGGTCAGAGACAGCCCACAGCGTTTGCACATGCGTCACTCGGGTCTCCTTCCTGCTCTTGCATTTCTTGATTATGCCCTATTTTCCGCCACAACGACCGACTGCGTCCACTTCATACTGAAGAAACGTGCCACGACAGCGATAGCACGAAGCACAATGAAGCTTGCCAAACCGCACCACACGCCCACAATTCCCCAGTCGAAGGCGAGCGACAGCCACACCAGGGGCAAGAACCCCAGAACGGCTGCCAGCAGCGTCGCATTGCGGAGGAAGGCCGCGTCGGAAGCGCCGAGGAGCACACCGTCGAACGCGAAGACAACAGCTCCCACAACAACCATCGCGCACATCAGCCACCACGGGGTGAGCATCGTATCCAGCACGACAGCATCATTGGTGAATAGCGCGGGAATGACTTGGTACCCTGCCGCGAGAATCAGCGCTAACACAAGAGCCAGCGCAACCGAATAGCGCACGACCTTCACTGCGATCTCCCGAGCCGCTGGTATCGAAGTCGCACCCAGCGCAGCTCCGACCAGCGATTGCGCGGCGATTGCCAGCGAATCCAGCACTAGCGTCAAAAAGGACCACAACTGCAACATCACCTGGTGTGCCGCGAGCGATGCCGCGCCAAACCTGCCTGCCACCGCAGCCGCCGACACGAACGACACTTGCATGAGCAACGACCGCAAAATCAGATCTTTACCCATTGCGAGCTGCTGGCCAATGATGCCAAAGTCTGGTCGCCACGAACCCTTATGCGTCACAAGAAGCGCAACGAGGAACCCGCAAAACGTAATAGTCTCCCCAATGAGGTTCGCCCACGCCGAACCCACAATCCCGTAACGATGCACGAGCACTGGCACGAGCGCCGCACTCGGAATGATTCCGCACAGCGTAAAGACAAGAGGTAAGCGCGTGTTTTGGATGCCACGCAACCAGCCATTACCCGCCATCGTGGCCAGAATTAGTGGAATGCCTAGTGCAGCAACCCGAAGCCAGCGCGTGGCCTCCTGTGCCACTGGTTGCTCCCCTGCCAGCCACAAACTCAAGGTTGGCGCAGAAAACCACACGAACGTTGCCAGCACTAGGCCGACCGCACATGCCACCCACGTTGCTTGGACGCCCTCCCGCACAGCATCTGCCCTGCGACCAGCGCCAAACAGCCGCGCCGAACGCGCTGTCGTTCCATAAGACAGAAATGTCAGTTGGGTGGTCACTTGGGCTTGAATCGTCGTCGCAGCGCCCAGAGCCGCTAAGTCAGTGGTGCCGAGCCGACCCACCACAGCTGTGTCCAAAAGTAGGTACAGCGGGGTTGCTGCCAGCACACCCAACGCGGGCAAAGCAAGACCGAAAATGGTGCGCGCATCAACGCGCACCGCCTTATCGACGCCCATAGCAGCCACTTACCTACCGACGGACTCCGCCACGTGCAGCAAATCCGAATGGACTTGAGCGACAGTGCCCTCCGTGGTGTACCCAGCCGCTTGGACATGACCCCCGCCACCAAGTTTGCCAGCAATGGCGGAAACATCTAGGTCCTTGGTGGTGCGCAGGGATACTGCGAACCAGCCAGGCGAATATTCCTTGAAGACCACGCTAAGATCGGCGGAGTCGATACCACGGACGTAGTCGACGAGGCCTTCGACCTCGGACATTGATTGCCCTGCAATCACGTCGTGGGTGGCCGTGAGGATTGCGACTTGCAGGTCTCCCGCCTGTCGCAGCTCGATGCCGGACAGCACTTTGCCCACCATCTTGAGTCCGCTGAGGCTGACGTCGTCGATAAGCTGGCCCGCAATGACGCGGGTGTCGAGGCCATGCGCGACCAGCTCGCCGGCCAGAGTGTGCATCTGGGGACGACCCCACCGGAAGTTGCCGGTGTCGGTGACCAAGCCCGCGTACAAGCTGTGCGCGATGCCGGTGTTCAGCGAGACTTCGAGGTCACGCAGCCACTCGCGCAAAATCGTCGTGGTGGATTCAGCAGAATGATCAAGAAGATTGACATCGCCGAACCCAGAGTTAGATGCATGATGGTCCACCATGATCAGTGGCACACCACAGGTTTCTAGGTACTCCCGAAAGGCGCCAGCGCGATCAATCGAGCCACAGTCGACAACCACGTGGAGGTCCACCTGTGGAAGCACGGCCGCACACGAGACATCGCTCGCGAACGGGATCGACAACAGATTGCTTGCGAATGCATCCTCTTGCCCAATCCACCCGGACGCATCCTTACCCAACTGCTGAAATGCCTGCAGCAATGTGCTCACACTGCCAATAGCATCTGCGTCGGGACGAACATGCCCGATCACCGCGATGGACGTCGCCTGAGCAACCAGCGCGGTGGCGGCGGAAAAAGGCAGAGGATTCATCTGCTATTCGTCCTTATATGGGTTTTCATCACCGGCAGGCCTTGCCCCTTCGGCCAGCTTGCGCAACTCCTCGTCGCGCTTGCGGGCCTTGGCGAGCAACGCCTCCATGTGAGCGGAAGCCTCCGGAACGGTATCCAGATTAAAGGACAAGGTTGGAGTGAAGCGGACACCCAACTGATCACCAACGATCTTTCGAAGCTGGCCACGAGCCCGGTGCAGAGCTTCTGCAGCGGCCTCCGTGTCCGGAGCCTCATCGATCGTCGCACCACGCACGGTGTAGTACACCGTGGCGTCGTGCAGATCGCCGCTCACCGTACAGTCGGTAATCGTCACGAACTCAAGTCGGCGATCCTTGATCTGCAGCTCCACTGCGGAAGCCACGATCTGGAGGATGCGCTTGGCAAGCCTAGCGGAACGAGCGTTGTCTGCCACGGATAACTCCTAAACCTTGGGGCGAATGTGGCCCTCTGTACGGACGTTTCTAGCTTAATTCGTCCGATCTGAGGGCCACATTCAACTTTCTTAATCGCGAGGAATCTCGACCATTTCGTACACCTCAATGGTGTCGCCAACCTGAATATCAGGGTAGGACAGCACCATACCGCACTCGTAACCTGCGGTTACCTCGACAGCATCGTCCTTCTCGCGGCGGAGGGAATCGATGTTCGTCTTCTCCACGATAACGTTGCCGTCGCGGATGAGTCGAGCCTGAGCGTTGCGACGCACCTTGCCGGATTCGACCATACAACCTGCAATGAGGCCGACAGCAGAAGCCTTGAAGATCGCACGGATCTCGGCCTTGCCCACTTCCCGCTCTTCGTAGATTGGCTTGAGCATGCCCTTGAGAGCCTGCTCAATCTCTTCGATAGCGCGGTAAATGATGGAGTAGTAACGAATCTCGACACCTTCGGCGTTAGCTTCCTCAGTGGCCTTGCCTTCAGCGCGAACGTTGAAGCCAATGATCACTGCGTCGGAAGCAGCTGCCAGGGAGACGTTGGTCTGCGTCACAGCACCGACACCACGGTCGATGATGTTGAGCTGCACTTCGTCGTCCACTTCGATCTTGAGCAGAGCCTCTTCCAGAGCTTCGACAGAACCTGCATTGTCGCCCTTGAGGATGAGGTTGAGGGTCGAAGTTTCCTTGAGCACTGCATCCAGATCTTCCAGGGATACGCGCTTGCGGGTCTTCGCTGCCAGCGCGTTGCGCTTGCGGGCGCTGCGTTGGTTAGCGATCTGGCGTGCCACGCGGTCGTCTTCTACCACGAGGATGTTGTCGCCGGCACCAGGTACCGAGTTAAGGCCCTGGACCTGGACTGGACGGGATGGACCCGCAGCTTCAACGTCCTCGCCGTATTCGTCCACCATGCGACGAACACGACCGAAGGCGTCACCCACAACAATGGACTCGCCGACACGGAGGGTACCGCGCTGAATGAGGATGGTGGCCACTGGGCCACGGCCACGGTCCAGGTGCGCTTCGATAGCAACACCCTGTGCATCCATGTCTGGGTTAGCGCGCAGGTCGAGGGAAGCATCTGCGGTGAGCAAGACAGCCTCGAGCAGTGCGTCGATATTCGTGCCCTGCTTTGCAGAGATGTCCACGAACATGGTCTCGCCGCCGTACTCTTCTGGAACCAGGCCATATTCGGTCAGCTGACCACGGATCTTCTCCGGGGATGCGCCTTCCTTATCGATCTTGTTCACAGCCACGACGATTGGGACGTCGGCAGCCTGAGCGTGGTTGATTGCTTCCACGGTCTGAGGCATGACGCCATCATCGGCGGCAACGACGAGGATCGCGATATCAGTGGACTTGGCACCACGGGCACGCATAGCCGTAAAGGCTTCGTGACCTGGGGTATCCAGGAACGTAATGGTGCGATCTTGCTCCTCGAGGTGAACCTCGACCTGGTAGGCGCCGATGCCCTGGGTGATGCCACCGGCTTCGCCCTTACCAACGTTTGCCTGGCGGATCGTATCCAGCAAACGAGTCTTACCGTGGTCAACGTGACCCATGACGGTGACCACTGGTGGACGAGACGCGAGGTCTTCTTCTGTGCCTTCGTCTTCACCGAACTGCAGGTCAAAGCTCTCCAGGAGCTCACGGTCTTCGTCCTCTGGGGAGACGACCTGGACCTTGTAGTTCATTTCTTCACCGAGCAGCATCAGAGTCTCTTCAGACACGGATGCGGTTGCAGTGACCATTTCACCAAGGTTGAACAACGCCTGGACGAGTGCTGCTGCGTCTGCGCCGATCTTCTCAGCGAAGTCAGACAGGGATGCACCGCGAGCAAGACGCAGGGTTGCACCCTGACCGTCAGGCAGGCGTACGCCACCGATGACGTTAGGGGCCTGCATTGCCTCGTATTCGCTACGCTTCTGGCGCTTCGACTTACGACCCTTGCGAGGTGCGCCACCAGGACGTCCGAAAGCACCAGCAGTACCGCCGCGACGACCGCCGCGAGCGCCACCAGGTCCACCGGTGCCGCCACCTGGACGGTTAAAGCCGCCACCCTGGCCGCCGCCAGCGCCTGGGCCACCGGAGCCGCCACGACCGCGTCCGCCACCGGCGGCGCGCGTAGGCATCTGACCTGGCGTAGGTGCGTTGTTAGGCATCATCGCTGGCGATGGACGACGTCCGCCACCCTGACGTTCCTCGGAACCGGATGCTGCGCCCTGTGGGCGAGCGTCACGACGCTGCGGGCCACCCTGACCTGGGCGAGGTCCACCTTGACCAGGACGTGGGCCACCCTGGCCCGGACGAGGTCCGCCCTGACCTGGACGTGGAGCACCCTGGCCCGGACGACCGCCGCCTGGGCGTGGTCCACCTGGACGTGGTGCTGGTCGCTCAGAAGAACCACCAGTGGAGAAAGGATTGTTAGCTACTCGTGGCGCGCGAGCACCAGGCTTCGGTCCTGGCTTTGCCATTGGACGTGGCATCGCTGGAGCTTGATCCTGAGCTGGCTTAGGTGCACCCGGCTTTGGCGTGCTTGGCTTCGGAGTAGCTGGCTTAGGAGCACCCGGCTTGGCGGATTCCGCCTGTGGAGCCTGGAACTTAGGGGTCTGCTCGGCTGCGGCACGTGGTGCCGGAGCGGGCTTGACAGCTGGCTTAGGCGCACCAGGCTTGGCTGCCGCGGCAGCAGGCTTTGGAGCTCCTGGTTGAGCAGGTGCTGGTGTGGCCGCAGGCTTCTTGGCGGCACCAGGCTTGGCTGCAGCTACACCTGGCTTAGGCGCAGCAGGCTTTGCCTGGTCCTTCGCAGGCGAGCCGCTTTTCTTCTCGTAAAACTGGGCCATCTTCTTGACCACAGGTGGTTCAATGGTGGAAGACGCGGTCTTCACAAACTCGCCCTGGTCTTTCAGGGTTGCGAGTAGTTCCTTGCTGGTAATACCGAGTTGCTTTGCAAGCTCATGTACACGTAGCTTTCCGGGCACTTTTCTCCTCTAGGTTTTCTAGAAGCGTCCAGGCCGTCGAAAAGCCGGGCGCTTCTAGGTGTCTATATTGACGTTCATCGCTGATGCTTCATCGGGTGCTCATCAGTGTTGTAGTCCTTCTTGTTTCGTTGTCGTGTCCAGCAGGTATTGCCGGACGAGACGTGTGTCTAGCAGGCTAGACACCTTAAACGCGCGCCCAAAGGCTTTACGTTGTTCAGCAGTATCCAACGCCTCGAGCGTTGGAGTTATCCATGCGCCCCGGCCTGGAAACTTTCGTTCCAGGTCAGGAACCACAACGTTAGGTTCAGAGGTGCTGAGAACAGTACGCAGCAGCTGAAAATCAGGAAGCGTTTTCCGGGTGGCGATACAGGTTCTCAGTCGTTCAGTCTTTCCTGGGGAAAGCAGCTGGGACTGGGTCATGCACGGCCTTTCTGGAACTCACTTCATTGGTCAAACGTTGGGCTGAAAATGGCAGTAGAATATCGCCGGCCCGCGCACGGGCCGTTGACTACTCTACGCCACCTCGGGCCAAAAGTTAACCCGAGGTTCACCCGACACGGCTCTTTATTCAGCGTCGGAACGAATATCGATCTTCCAACCGGTCAGTCGCGCAGCCAAGCGGGCATTTTGACCTTCCTTGCCGATGGCAAGAGACAACTGGTAATCCGGTACCGTGACCTGGGCATGCTGTGCTTCGTGGTCGATAACTTCCACGTGTACCACCTTGGACGGGGCCAGAGCGTTACCGACATATTTGGCGGAATCGTCGTCATAGTCGACGATGTCGATCTTCTCACCGCCAAGCTCGGTCATGATGTTGTTCACACGCTGACCGCGTGGGCCGATGCATGCTCCCTTAGCATTGAGCCCTCTCACCGTGGCGCGGACAGCGATCTTGGTGCGATGGCCAGCCTCGCGGGCAATTCCCATGATCTCTACAGCACCGTCAGCAACCTCGGGAACTTCAAGTTCAAAGAGACGACGGACTAGTTCTGGGTGAGTACGGGAGAGATTGATCTGAACATTTCGTGGCTGGCGGTTGACCTCAACAATGAAGGTCTTTACGCGGTCACCGTGCTTGAGCTTCTCCCCTGGAATCTGCTCGCCAGGAAGCAACAGGCCATCCTGACCATCAAGTTCCGTGCCCAGGTTGACTACGACCATGCCGCGCTCGTTTGCCATGGCATCGGCTTCAACGATGCCGGAGACAACCGTGCCCTCGAGTCCGGAGTACTGGTCATAAGCCTGGGATGCTTCTGCTTCACGCAGCTTCTTTACAATCGCATCTCGCACGGCCAGTGCTCCCACACGACCGAAATCTTGTGGCGTGTCGTCGTATTCGGTGACGTTGCCGTTCTCATCGCGCTCGGAAGCGATGACGGACACTGTTCCACTGACCTGGTCAATGTCAATGCGGGCGCGAGTGCCTTCGTTCCCCGGAGACGCCTTGTAGGTGTCCAGCAAGGCTTGACCGATAGTCACGATGAGGTCCTGGACAGAAACTTGCTTGTCCTTTTCGATGGCCTCCAAAGCCTTGATGTCAATATTCACTTGTTTTCCTCTCGCCACGCTATGGCTTCGTCGAATGTCTTGGCCGCGAGTTCAGACTCGTCGGCGGGAACTTTTGAGAATTCAATTTCTACCACTGCGTGGTGTTCCTTGGCCAATTCCAGTTCGGTTACTTCCAGCTTTTTCCCGGTTCGTGTGACGAGAATGACGGTGTCGGCGGCGTCGTTAAGCGCCCCGATGCGCGCAAATTCGCGTTGACCCTCGCGGGTGATGGCGACCTTGCGCCCCTGGTTGCGGCGCCAATGACGCGGCGCGGTGAGCGGCGTATCGACGCCCGGGGTTGACAGCTCAAGGCTGTAGCCAGGGCCAAACGAGACATCGCCACGCTCCTCGGCCGCATCGAGCTGGGTGGAGAGTTCATTCGACACGACCTCCAGGAGGTCGAGGTCCGGTCGTTGATCACGATCCACCGCAATCGAGACGACAGACTTCGCGCCTGCCTTCGTGATCTTCAACTCTTCAAGATCCAGCTGATAGCTGCTGAGAGTCGGCGTGATGAGCTCGGTAATTTTATCTGCGGTGGGAAAAGCCATGGCTACCACAATAGCGGGCGCAGGTCACTAAACTAAGCTGCTGTGAAAGTGCGCCTGTTTGCCCTGTGTTTCCTGTTGTCCGGTTGTTCGGTCGCCACGCCCGATCCGGCGCTGGTTGGCCTCGGCGAACAAGCGCTCAGCGACTCCAAGTCTGCCGATGCTTCTTACGCCGACGTGCGTGCCACCCAGGCCCAAGCGCTTTTCGACGAAATCGCCCGCCTCTGTGGCACCACCTCCGATGGTGCCACCCCAGAAGCGTGCCGCTATCCGAAGGCCGAGCCAACTGTTGCACCACTGGCCCCATCGGACGCGGCCAGTGGAGTGCTGGACGCACTCCCCTCGCTCGACGAGTCCTCTCGGCCACGGGTCGCAGCGATCTACACGCAGCTCGCGATGATGGCCGGTCCAGTTTCCGCCACGCCTCCGTCCGCCGTCGATGCCGCGATGCTCGAGTGGGAAAACGCTGTGGTGTACGGGCTGGATGTTTCCCTCGCATTTTCGGGATCGGCCACTCCGATGGTGGAAGAGTCATTGAAGCGCCATCAGGAACTGGTTGCTTCCCTGCCTGCAGGTTCCACCCCAGCCCCAGCTGCTTACGACCTCAGCCAGTATCCGCCTGTCGAGGCAACCAGCGATTTCCTGGTGGCAGTCGAAGCCGACAGCGTCTCGCGCTGGCAATCCTCCGCTCTCGCGTCTGGCAATGACGAATGGCGCCGCTACGCCCTGGTCCAGGCCGGCAATGCTGCCGTCAGGTATGCAGCCTTGGTCAGCGCTCGGGGCGAGGACCCGATGCAGGCCCCGTTCCTGAAGCTGTCCTAACTAAATAAAATTTCACCCCTACTTGGCACTAAATCATTTTTTGAGGCCAAGTAGGGGTGAAACTTTTGGGTTCAGAACTAAAGCAGCTCTTGGATCTTCGCCAGCGCCTCGTCGTAGGCGATCTCCAGGGTTTCGCCGCCGCGCACGCGAATTTCAACCTTGCCGTCGGCGAAGGAGCGACCGAGGATTACGGCGAATGGCGTACCGAGGAGCTCGGCATCCTTGAATTTCACGCCTGGGGAGACCTTGGGACGGTCGTCGATAAGCACTTCAACACCGGCAGCAGACAATGCGGTGGCCAGTTCTTCGGCCGCTTTACCTGCAGCTTCGTCCTTGTTGGCGACGGCCACGTGCACCTGGAATGGCGCGACCTCGGCAGGCCAGACGAGGCCCTTGTCGTCGTGCATCTGCTCCGCTAGCACAGCGACGAGGCGGGAAACGCCGATGCCATAAGAACCCATAGTCGGGACAGCGGTCTTGCCGTTTTGGTCCAGGATTTGCACGTCCATGGCCTCGGTGTACTTCCGGCCGAGCTGGAAGATGTGGCCGATTTCGATGCCGCGCTCGAGGGTGAGTGTGCCCATTCCTTCTGGTGCTGGGTCGCCTTCTCGAACTTCGGCGACCTCAATGAAGCCGTCTGGGGTGAAGTCGCGGCCACAGACCATGCCCACCACGTGGTGATTTGCTTGATCCGCACCGGTGATCCACGAGGTGCCGGCGACGACACGTGGGTCTGCAAGCACCGTGACACCATTGTCTGCCAGGCCCTTTGGTCCAATGTAACCCTTGACTAGGAATGGGTACTTGGCAAAATCCTCAGGCTCAAGCAGCGCAACTTCGGCCGGCTCGAAAGATGCCTCGAGGCGCTTCATGTCAGCCTCACGGTCGCCAGGAAGCAAGACGCCCGTGAGCTCCCACTCCTCGCCCGGCTTGCGAACCTTCACTGCCAAGCACTTCAGAGTGTCTTTTGCCTCAGCTTGGATGCCAACAGACTTGGCCCACTCAACGAGGGCAGCGATGGTCACTGCATCTGGGGTTTCGTGCACGACTGCTGCTGGTTGCCCATCGATCGGCTTTTCGACGCCCGGCTGCGTCACCACTGCCTCAACGTTGGCAGCGTAGTCACCATCAGTTGCAGACACGAAGGTGTCCTCACCGTTCTCGGAGATAGCGAGGAATTCTTCAGAGGCGGAGCCACCCATGGCGCCGGAAGTAGCGGCACAGATGGCGTACTTCACGCCGAGGCGGTCGAAGATGCGCTGGTAAGCAACGCGGTGCTTTTGGTAGGACTCTTCGAGGCCTTCGTCAGACATGTCGAAGGAGTAGGAATCCTTCATCACAAACTCGCGTCCACGCAGGATGCCAGCGCGCGGGCGCTCCTCGTCGCGGTACTTGGTCTGGATCTGGTACAAGGTGACTGGAAAATCCTTGTAGGAGCTGTACAGGTCCTTCACCGTGGCCGTGAACATTTCCTCATGGGTGGGGCCGAGCAGCATGTCCGCACCCTTGCGGTCTTTCAAGCGGAACAAAGAGTCGCCGTATTCGGTCCAGCGGTTGGTGGTCTCGTATGGCTCGCGTGGCAGCAGTGCTGGGAAGGACAACTCCTGTGCGCCGATGGCGTTCATCTCTTCACGAACCACTGTCTCCACATTGCGGAGGACTCGCAGGCCCAGTGGCAACCACGAGTACACGCCCGGGGCAACGCGACGGATGTATCCAGCGCGAACGAGCAGCTTGTGGCTTGGGACTTCGGCATCAGCCGGATCTTCGCGAAGTGTGCGAAGGAAGAGTGAGGACATGCGAGTGATCATGGTTGATAAATATACCGCGCCTATTCGAAGGGCACGTACACGAGATACCAAGAGTCTCCCAGGTCGCGTTGGATTTCCATGGGTTTCGCAAGATCGAGCCCGCCAGGGGCGCGGACGAGATAATACGAATCGATGAAGCCACCACCAAGATCGAAGGCGGGATTGCCAGAGACTTCAGTGCAAGTGATGTCTCTGGTTAGGCCGGCGGAGCTAGGACACTGCCCAGAAGCAACGGCCTGTTCTAGATCAGACTTGATGAATGGCCAGTGGATTCTTTCCGAAACGTCAAGTGCCAGAATCGCAATTGACACCATTATGAAAACTGGCGGCCACCACAATGAACGGAAAAGCTTACGGCTCGCGATGGATACTCCCACCACCGCCAGGTAGGTCAACCCGAACAGCGGAAGAATCCATAACACGACGATGATCAACATAGATGTGGCGCCGCCGGGGACGCTTGACGCATACAGCAAGCACACCAAGCTGACCACGAGAGCAAGCGCCATCAATACGTCAACGAAAACTGGGAGTTGCTCGCGAGAGCTGGTCAACTTCAATTTTCTCACCTCCAGCTAAAGTATGACCCATGTTGATCGTGTTGCCACCTTCTGAGACGAAAGCGTGGGGCGGGGATGGCCCGGCGCTGGACGTCGAAAAGCTCAGCTTTCCTTCATTGAACCCCGTGCGACGCGAGCTGCTGCGCATCGTCTCTGGCATGACGGACGTGCAGGCTAGGAAATCCCTCGGATTGTCGGAAAAGCAATTGGACGAGGCCGCTGCCAACCGCGAGCTGCTCACCTCCCCCACCATGCCGGCGATTCTGCGCTACACGGGCGTGCTTTACGACGCCCTTGACGCTCCCACTCTCCCCGCTCCCGCCCTCGATCGGCTGGTCATCGGCTCAGCGCTCTTCGGTCTCGTCAGAGCTACAGACCAGATCCCGCACTATCGACTTTCCGGTGGCAGCAAGCTCCCTCGTTCCACGAAGACGATGAAGGCACGCTGGGGTGCCCGCATCACGCGCGTGCTGTCGGCGGAGTCCGGCTTGATCGTTGACCTACGCAGCGGCACGTACCAGCAGCTCGGACCTGTTCCCGGAGCCGTCACAGTCCGGGTGGAAAAGAACGGAAAAGTGGTCAGTCACTTTAATAAGCACTACCGCGGGCTGGTGGCGCGGGAGTTGGCGATCGTAGCCAGTGGCATCACAAGTACCGACGATGTTATACGAATCCTCGCAGAAGCTGGCATAGAGCTTAAGAAGAGAAGCGACGACCAGTTGTGCCTCGAAATCTAGATGACCATTTGGTCAGTTTCAAATGAATTTTAGTGTCAACAATTCGGAATCCAAAGATAGTCTGTACTTGTCGCAATGAATACGAAAGTAGTTTATGGTGGTTTTACGCTTAACCTACATATTCGAAGCTAAAATTCGGAGATTCCCATGGCAAAGACCAATGATGGAAAGAAACGGGTGTTTGTTCACTCGCACAACCGGGGCGAGTCTTCTGTTCGCACGCACTATCGTTCTACGCCCAACCCTCCCAAGCCAAGCAAATCTGACTCATCTGGATTTCTGGGGAGCCTATTAGGAAACCTATTCAAGCGATAGCTTGAATATCAAAGCAAAAGTTCATGGAAATCTTCGAGCCTTCCTTCGGCATGAACTAGGGAAAGAAGCGGTCACCCGTCTGTAACCAGTTGAGAGCCCTGCATAGCTTGCCGGCGAATACGCTGTGAACAGAGAAGAATCCATAACGGTACACGGCCAAGCTGCATTTTGGGCAACCATCAGTACGGGTACGGAGTTCTCATTTTGATACCCCGAGATAGAAATTCGCATCGCACGGTTCGAAAATTGGGGTATCTCTACCCGTCCTAACTCTACTAATTGGGAAAGATATGGCACGAAATACGAATGAAGGCTTTCGACGCGGACAAGTAAGCGATCGTTATCAAACTTGGAATCCTCGAACCGAGTGCTGGGATAAATATGACGGCGACGGCAACTACCTGGACACCAAGAAATCTGAAGGGCCGTACAAGGGAATTGAAAAGCGCGATCCAATGAAGCCTCCTCGCAGCTAAGATAATCCCAATATGTACAAAGAAATGGACTGCATAATCTTCTCGACATCTAATCTGCATTAGCAGGTATTTAGGAAATATTGTTGCCTATACATATTTTTGTATGCAGCATCTTCCGGTGTTGGCAATCAGCATTACTGGCGGATCGTCCGTTCTAAATTCCTTGAATACAGCCAGTTTTGTTGCTAGGTCATTTTCATAAACTGAACACCCTGGTTCTTGAGTTGACCAACTGCATCGCGCACCCCATCGGCGGTGCCCGATCCCGGGTGATTCATGTGTCCGAACCCGATCGCACCATCGGGCATGTTGCGGATCGTCGCGCTGATCTGCGCCGCGGATGCGGTGGCACCGTGGTCGGTATTGGTGGTGAATCCGGCGATACGGATGCCGGAAGCGTTGCACATGTCTACGCATACATCGTCGTATTGCGCCGTGCCTGATCGGCACCAGGTCATCTCATGCCCAAACTGCTCGCGAACACTGTCTCGGTTGCCAGTGACTTCGGCCAGCGCATCATCTACGGAAACAGTTCCTGGGATGCCATAGGCCGGTCGTCCAGAGGCGCTCAACGGCAGATGTCTGGTGCCATGATTTTGAACGCTGAACAGGGGGTCGTCGATAATAGAGCGCATGAGCTGAGGGTTTACGGTGATCCAGCGGCTGTTGAGGAACAAGGTGGCAGGCACGGCGAACTCGCGCAGGACGGCGATGAGTTTTGCTTCCTCTGCAACGCCGACTCCACCGCCACAGGCGTCGAAGGTAAGGGCGAGGGTGCGCCGGCCAGGGACGGTGGGCACCGAGTGGACAATCCCCGGCAGGTCCATGCCCCACGCTACCGGTGTACGGCCTCGAAACCGATCCACGACTGGAACAATGACCTCCGGCACAGCTGTATCAGCAGCAACGGCTTCCTCCACTACAGGCGCTGGTGCGGATCCACGCACATCGGTCGCGCCTACTACCCCGGCAGCCGGAGCCAACGCTGCAACTGCAAGCAGCTGTCGGCGACTCAATTTACGGGCATTGGAATTACGGTGTTTCCCAGCCATAATGCAGTTTCCTAGCTCTTCCGCACAGAAATGACAGCTCATCCTAACCCACAGCGGGGAAGGGCGCGCGCTAGAAATAGACCGCTGACTACGGCACCGTAAGATTGCCTTATGCAATCTGCCACCAAACTCCATCCCTTTAGAATTTGGCTCCTCATTGCGGTCATCATCGGCCTGCTCGGCATTATGTTTGGAGCAAAAGAATCTGCGTCCACGCCGGCAGATCGGTTGCCTGATGGCTTCGATTCAACGGCCGTCGCAAAGCACATGCAAGAACTGCCGGGCGAGGAAACCTCCACTGCAGTCGCAGTCTTCAGTTTTGACAACCCCGCAGCTATTGGACAGCTTCAAGCCGTGGCTAGCAAGCTCGGTGGTCCACTCATTCCGGCGCAGTCCGGCAGGGCCGCAATGGTCCCACTCGAGGTTCCTGACGGCACGAATGCGCAGGATAAGGACACGATCGCGGAGCTGCGAGCCAAGGCCACGGAGTGGCTTCCCGACGGCGTAAGCGTCCAAGTCACCGGCCCAGCGGCCATCCAAGCTGACCTAGCCGGGGTGTTTTCCGGCGCGAACTTCCTACTCTTGGCAGTCACCGCCGCCATTGTGGCCATCTTGTTGATCATCACCTACCGCTCCCCTTTCCTGTGGCTGATTCCGCTGCTGATGATCGGCATCGCGGACCGATTCGCGGGCGTCACGTTTACCCACCTGCTCTCCGCAACGGGCGTGGTGTGGGATGAATCCACCTCCGGAATCTTGTCTGTCCTCGTCTTCGGCGCGGGCACTGACTACGCACTGCTGCTGATTTCCCGCTATCGTGACGAACTCCACCGTCATGAAAACCGCTTCGAGGCCATGCAAGCAGCGTGGTGGCCTACCGCCAAGTCAGTCATTGCGAGTGCTACCACCGTGATGCTGGGCATGCTGTGTCTACTGCTCTCCCTGGTGCCTGCCACCCGAGGCCTGGGCTTGGCATGCGCCTATGGCATCGTCGTCGCTGCGGCCTTTGCGCTGCTCGCCTTGCCAGGCGCCTTGGTGCTTTTCGGACGGTGGATTTTCTGGCCGCGTGTTCCGAAGGACGGCGAACCTCAGCATGCAGCAGTGTGGGAAAAGGTTGGCAACCTGGTTCGTAGCCACGCCACCGCCGTCATGACGGCATCTATCCTGGTGCTCATAGCAGCGGGAACGTTGCTGTTCGGCTCCCGTGTGGGACTTGAAACCTCTGAGCAATTCATGGACACCCCAGAATCCATCAGTGCAGCCGAGACGCTGGAACGCGAGTTCCAAGCAGATGCTACCCCGGCCAATGTGTGGGCGAAAGATGTCGCCGCCACCACCAAGGAGATTGAGCAGTTGGGTGGCCGGGTCATGAGCACAAAGGAGGACGTGCTGCTTGTCTCCGGCCCATCCGTAGACGAGCTTCGCGCGGGCCTGAGCAACGCAACTGTGGGCGGCCCGGAAGCCGAGAACCAGGACAACATTGCCGCCGCAAAGCGGGATCAGCTGGTAGTATTCCCACTGCTCGCACTGCTAGTGACGCTGGCACTTGGTTTCTTGCTGCGCTCGTGGGTAGCCCCACTGATCATGGTGTCCACCGTCATCCTGACGTACTTCTCCGCGATGGGCCTTTCCTGGCTCGTGTTCCAGCACGTGTTCAAGTTCAGTGCGATCGCCGAGACCACTCCGCTGTACGCCTTTGTCTTCCTCGTGGCTTTAGGTGTCGACTACAACATCTTCTTGATCACTCGTGCGAAGGAAGAAGCTACCCATGTGGGAACGCGGGAAGGAATTCTCAAGGCGCTATCTTCCACCGGCGGCGTGATCACCTCTGCGGGCATCCTGCTGGCCTCGGTGTTTGCCGCGCTCGGTGTCCTCCCGCTGATTGCGCTGGCACAGATGGGCGTGGTCATTTTCATCGGTGTGCTGATCGATACGCTTCTGGTGCGCACCGTTGTGATGCCAGCAATCGTGATGAAGCTCGGCGACACATTCTGGAAGTAGACTCTTAGAACTCCCGTACCACGACGTACCAGTCGGTATCTATCTTCTTCACCCGGACCAATTGGTCCGGGCCGTTCGCCACGGGCTCAACGGTAGTTCGCAACACATAGCTCTGGTCGATGAATCCAGTGCCAAAATTGAACGCCCGCTCACCGACAACAGTAGAACAGTAGTGAACTTTGCTGAGTCCCGCGCGATCCGGACACGTCCCGGTTTCCAGGGCTCGCTCAAGATCTGGTTTTACAAAATTCCAGTGCACCTGAAATGGCACTCCTGCCAGCACAACTGCGGCGCTGACGACGCACACCAGTGCGCTCCCCCAGAGCGCACGTACAGCATGTCGGTGGAGCAAAGTGACAACCCACGTCAAACTGAAGAGCAACAGCAGCAGTACCCACGGCATGAGCCAAAACAACGGCAAACCGCCGGGGTTGAGTGAAAGCAGCATCGCAGACACGGAGAGTAGTACTCCAAGCGAATACAGCCACCAAGCCTGCATAGTGAGCTACACCTCTAGTCCGGCAACTTCCCCAATAACGATGACCGCTGGAGGCATAACTCCATTGCCACGCAATGATATCCCCAACGTCTCTAGTGTACAGCGGAACCCTACTTGGGACGAAGTTGTACCTTCCTGAATGACGGCGACAGGAGTCGAGGCGGGGCGACCTGCGTCGATAAGCGCGCTCGCAATGGCAGGACCGTTCTTAACACCCATGATCACCACGAGGGTGCCGCCAGTCTGCGCAAGCGCGGACCAATTGTTGAGCGAGGTGGGATGTCCGGGAGGGACGTGCCCGGAAATGACAGTGAAAGAATGCACCATGCCGCGCTGTGTAACCGGCACCCCGAACACTGCCGGAACGGAGATCGCAGAGGTCACACCGGGGACAACTTCCACCTCGATGCCATGCTCGGCGCAGGCCTGGACCTCTTCAAATCCGCGTCCGAATACGAAGGAGTCACCGCCCTTCAGTCGCACCACATTCTTGCCGGCAAGCGCATGCTCGACCAGCATCTCATTGATTTTCTCTTGCGCCACCTGTCGGCCGTAGGGCAACTTGGAGCAGTCGATGATCTCTTTGGTCGTGATATCGCACAGCTTTTCCAGTTCCGACGTCGGCCCAAGGTGGTCGGCCAAAATGACATCGGCGGCTTGCAAGGCATGCATGCCCCGCACCGTGATGAGGTCCCAGGCGCCGGGACCGCCACCGACCAAAACTACACTGCGCTTTCCCATGGGTTATTAGTTTAACCCGCCACAGGCTGCCACGAATCTTTGCACGGCCTGCGGGCATGACGCCGGGTGAACATGCAGGTAAGAAGCATGAACATTGCCTCGGATAAACCCTTCCTGCTTCGGGGCTCCGTCCCAGGCACGCCAGCCCCACGCCTTATCGAAGCCCTGAGCATCGGAGTCCGTCAGCGCAGTGTGGTGGAATTCGTGACCGGTGATCCGCTCGCCAGCGCGGTACAGCACGCTGTCCGTCAGCGCCACAGACTCCCGATACCCCAGCGTCAGCCGCCGCCCCATAGCTGCATGCGTGCCGATCACGCCCAACATCGGATGGGCGTCCAGACTCTCCACCAGCCAAAGCAGTCCCGCGCATTCACCATGGACGGGTTTGCCCGCAGCCACGTGTGCCCGCACCTGCTGCTTCAAATCCTCCCGCGCAGCCAGCGCCTCCACATGCTCCTCCGGGAACCCGCCGGGGATGATCAGGCCATCACACTCAGGCAAAGCTTCGGTCAGCGGATCAAAGTCCACCACACGAGCGCCAGCCGCCTCCAGCAGCTCTCGGTGCTCGGCGTACGCAAACGTAAACGCTGGACCCGCGGCCATCGCGACCGTCACTGCCTTTTGCTTCTCGACGACCCTCCCCGGCACCCACTCCTCGCCCGCGTAATTCGCCGCAGCCAGGCCAACTATTGCCGCCATGTCGCAGTGTTTTTCCACCAGCTCAGCCATGCGTTCCACGGCTTGGCGTGCCTTTTCCCCATGTTCCTTCGCGGTGATCAGGCCCAGGTGTCTGCTCGGCACCTCGACTTTTTCCACTCTGGGGATTGCGCCTACTACAGCGATGCCCGCAGCTTCTACTGCTTCACGGCACACCGCAGCGTGGCGATCACTGCCAACCTGATTCAAGATCACGCCCGCTACATGAACGTCCGTTGACTCGGTGGCAAAACCCTTGACCAAAGCGCCCACGGATTGGCTCATCCCGCGGACGTCCACCACCAGGATTACAGGCAGCCCAAGCTCAGCGGCGATCGCTGCCGAAGATCCTGCGGGAAGCGCCTGGTGAGAATCGGTGATGCGGCCGTCGAAAAGCCCCATGACGCCTTCGACCACGGCGATGTCCTTGCCCGCGGATCCGTGGGCGTAGAGCGGACCGATGAGGCCCGGGCACATGACTGCATCCAGATTGCGGCCAGGCATGCCTGTAGCAAGGCTGTGATAGCTCGGGTCGATGTAGTCGGGGCCGACCTTGAACGGGGCGACCTTTCGCGTTTTGCTCAGCGCGGCCATGAGGCCGGTGGCGATGGTGGTTTTACCCGTCCCCGAACCGGTAGCGGCAATGAGGATGCCGGGAGTTACCACTCGATACCCTTCTGCCCCTTGCGCCCCACATCCATCGGGTGCTTGATTTTGGTCATTTCGGTGACCAAATCAGCGACCTCGATGAGCTTCGGATCGGCATCGCGACCGGTGATCACCACGTGCTGGGTTCCCGGTCGATTCTTTAGCGTGGCCACAACGTCATCGACATCCACCCAGCCCCACTTGATGGGGTACGTGAATTCGTCGAGCACGTAGAAGTCATGGGTTTCGGTGTTCAGGCGACGCTTGACTTCTTCCCAGCCATCACGCGCATCCTGTGCGTGATCCTCATCTGAGCCCTGCTTCTTGGTCCAAGACCAGCCTTCGCCCATCTTGTGCCACTCCACGGAGCCCGGCTCCAGCTCGCCGAGGCGCTTGAATACTGCCTCCTCACCGACCTTCCACTTCGCCGACTTCACGAACTGGAAGACACCCACCTTCATGCCTTGATTCCAGGCGCGCATGGCCATGCCGAAAGCGGCAGTGGACTTTCCCTTGCCCGGACCGGTGTGCACCGCAGTGATGGGCAGCATGCGGCGCTGGCGGGTGGTGAGGCCATCATCAGGGATGTTGGCAGGATCTACTTTTCCTTGGGGCATGACTACTCCTTAGACAACGCAGGCCGAATTTGGTTATACAAAGCGACGATTCAGTAGTGGTTTCTACGGTTTGCTTAACCAAATTCGGCAATCTCTATCTTGGTCATTCCCATCATCGTCTCATACGCACCGGGTGCTGCCATCAGTTCCCCAAAGTTCTCTGGAATGATCTCCCACGCCACACCAAACTTATCGACGCACCATCCACACGGCTGCTCCTGTGCCGCGAGCTTGGACCACAGGTAATCGATCTCTTCCTGGTCTTTGGCATTGATCAACATGGCGACGCCACCGACAAAGCTGAAGTCCTGTGGCACACCCGAATCCATCGCGGTAAACCACTGGCCGGCGAGTTGGAATTCGGAGAACATGACCTCGTTCGGGCTGTGCGGATACATCACTCGACGTCCGACTTCAGACTTCGGGATAACCTCGCAGTAGTAATCCACTGCCTCCGCACACTTGCCCTGCGCTTGCCCACAGAACATGAAGGCCGGGATGATGTGCGGGCGTGGATCGTTTTCCGGTCGCGTCATGATGAGCTGCCAATTCACGCCTGCTTTGTCTTCCACCCAGGCGTACTTCTTGGAGAATGGATACTCACCCAGTTCCATGAGCACCCGGCCACCGTCTTTGAGCTTTTCATAAGCTAGATCTAGGTACTTCTCCGCGTCCTCAAACTGGGCTGGATCAAAGTTCACCATGAAGCCGAGCGCCGGGTTTGGACGGAAAGTGTCATCAGCGTTGATCAGGGTCATTGGCAGACCATCGATCTCAATATCGACTGTCACATCCTTGCCCGCCATGTCCTTTTGGAAATCAGGCAGCCCCTCGGTTGGGTACTGCTGGGAACCGATAACCCGAGTATTGCGGAAGACCTCGGTGTAGAACTCAGCGAGCTCACGGGCGTTGCCATTGCACCAAATGTTGGGCACGATCGTTGTGGTCATGATTCCGAATGTACCCGTGTTGGAGGCAAGCTTCCGAACGCTGTTATGGGCGACTTGGATCCGGAAACCGCATACGTGAAACCCCATATCGCGAGTAGAACAAACGCTATCCGGCCATCTTCATCACAAGTACCACGAGTGCTGCTTGCAATATGCGGTTCTACGTATCCCAAAACACGGCGTACTCGCCCTACAGCGCCTCGATAATCCCTGCCACCGAGTCGGCTGAAAGCTCGGCTAACGACACGCACACGCCTTCCAGTTGCTTAGCTAGCTCGGACGCCAATCCGAGGCGCACCCGGGATCCAGCCTCGCAGTCGATCACCACCGAAGAGGCGATCTTGCGTGAAGCGATGAGCGCAGCAGCCTGTTTAGCTCCCGCCAATCCTGAACTGCCGGTGGCCCGACCGTCAGACAACACCACCAGGATGGGTTCTTTGCCCGGGTCGCGTCGGTACTCGCGCTCCGTGAGCTCGTGTGCCATCAGCAGGCCCTCGCCCAGTGGCGTCCGACCACCGGTGGCCACGTTGGACAAGCGCCGGACTGCTACATCGATCGACGAGGTCGGTGGCAGCAGCAGCTCAGGAGCTGCGCCTCGCACCGAAATCACCGCCACTTTGTCGCGGCGCTGGTAGGCGTCAGACAGCAATGACAACACAGCGCCAGTGACCGACGAGAGCCGATCCCGCGCGGCCATCGACCCGGAAGCATCAACCACGAACACGATGAGGTTAGAGCGCTTGCCGCGTCGCACTTGGCCGCGCAGATCGGCGGGACGGAAGTCGAGGCTGGCGCCATCGATATGCGCGCCTCTTTCGGCCGCCGCGAACAAAGTCCCGACTAGGTGCAGTCCGTGACCACCGGATACTGCGCGAATCGTCGAGCCTGCAGATGTCAGAGCATGTGAGCGTCGTCCCGGGCTGCCTTCTGCGGCATTGGAGCGTCGGCGAAGGAGCTTAGGTGCGAAACTGGGCGCCGGTGTCGGCGCTACCTGCCTTTCCATCCGAGTCCGGCTGCGCGTCTGGTTCGCGCTCAGGCCGTTCCGAAGGCGGCTGAGGTTCCTGTTCCGGCTCATCGAACGCGCCATCCAAGGCCTCGTCCAGCTCATCCTCCGTCACACCCGGCTCGTCGAACGGATTGCGACGCTTGCGGTGTGGCAGCGCGAGCTCTGCAGCCACTCGGATGTCTTCCTCCGCTACTTCCTCGGCGCCTCGCCACGCGGCATGTGCCACCGCAGCTCGAGCGATAACGAGATCAGCGCGCAAGCCATCGACATCAAAGGAAGCGCATACTTTCGCGATCGCCGTCAAAGCCTCATCGCTGAGCAGCACGCGGCCAACCAGCTCCTTCGCCACCGCGATTTGCGCAGCCAATGCCTCCGTCTGTTCCGACCACTCCCGCGCGAACCGAACTGGATCAGCCTCGAAAGCAAGTCGCCGGCGCATAATGTCTGCGCGCTTTTCGACGTCCTTCGTCCCGGCGACCTCCACCGCGAAACCGAACCGGTCGAGCAGCTGCGGCCGCAGCTCCCCTTCCTCCGGATTCATCGTGCCCACCAGCACAAACGATGCCGGAGAACTGTGGGAAATTCCATCGCGTTCGATGGTGACTTGGCCAGTGGCCGCGGCATCGAGCAGCGCGTCAATCAGGTGATCGGCTAGCAGGTTGACTTCATCAACATAGAGCACGCCGCCATTGGCCTGCGCGAGCAGACCTGGCTGGTACTCGGCCTTTCCTGTGGTGAGCACGGTCTCGAGGTTGAGTGAGCCCACCACTCTGTCTTCGGTGGCACCGAGGGGGAGGTTGACCAGGGGTGCGCCGTCGATAAGCGCTGCAAAGGCCCGCACGGTGGTGGTCTTGGCGGTTCCCTTTTCGCCGCGCACGACAACGCCCCCGATCCGGGGAGCGATCGCGTTAAGGATGAGCGCTAACTTAAGTTGCTCTTGCCCAACAACGGCAGCGAATGGAAAACCCGGATAAGGGGCGTTAGTCAACGGTTTTTAGTCCTCCAGCTTGAGGGTCTGCTGGGTACGATCCCATACCTCGCGGAACAGCTGCTTGTCGCCAGACAGAGCAACGCCGTAGGTAGGAACCATTTCCTTCAGCTTTGGACCCCACTCGATCATGCGGTTACCGAAGCAACGCTCCAGAACCTCGATCATGGCGGATGGTGCGATGGAAGCGCCTGGGGAAGCGCCGAGCAGACCAGCGATCGTGCCCTCAGGGTTGTTGATCAGGGCGGTGCCGAACTCCAGGGAACCGAAACGAGGAGCGCCAGAAGGCTTAATGATCTGGACGCGCTGACCAGCCATCACCAGCTCCCAGTCCTCAGCCTTAGCGGTTGGCATGTACTCGCGCAGAGATTCCAGGCGAGCAGCCTCGTCCTTCATCACCTCAGTGATCAGGTACTTGGTCAGGCCCATCTCCTGCACACCAACGCCCATGTAAGAAGGCAAGTTGGTTGGACGGAAGGACTTAAACAGATCCAGGAAAGAACCCTGCTTCAGGAACTTAGGGGTCCAGCCAGCGTATGGGCCGAAGAGCAGGCCCTTCTTGCCGTCGATGACGCGGGTATCCAAGTGAGGCACGGACATTGGTGGGGTACCTACAGATGCCTGGCCGTAGACCTTAGCGGCGTGCTGCTCGATGAGCTCGTCGTTGGTGCAACGCAGCCAAGCTCCGGAAACTGGGAATCCGCCGTAGCCCTTGATCTCCTTGATTCCGGACTTCTGCAGCAGTGGCAAAGCCATGCCGCCAGCGCCGACGAATACAAAGGAAGCCTTGACAGTAGAGATGTCACCGGTGTGGACGTTCTTAGCCACAATCTTCCACTTGGCGCCGTCAGCCTTGATGGTGACTACCTCGTGGCCGTAACGGATCTCGGTACCGCCCTTTTGAGCTGCTTCGAGGAACTGCTTTGCCTGAGCACCGTAGTTGATGTCGGTGCCACCTTCGAACCAAGAGATGTTGACCTTCTCGGCTTCGAAGTCGCGCCCCTTCGCCATCAACGGCAGGAACTCAGCGAACTTCGCGTCATCGTCGGAGTACTGCATGCCTTCAAACAAGGTGTGCTTGGACAGCTTTTCGTAGCGCTGCTTAATGTAGGCAACCTGCTCATCGCCACGTCCGAAGGAGACGTGAGGAACCGGGTTGATGAACTCGCGCGGATCGGTCAGGATACCGTTGTCCACCTGGTGGGACCAGAACTGGCGAGAGACCTGGAACTTCTCATTGATTCGCACTGCCTTGGCGATGTTCACCTCACCGTGCTGCAGCGGGGTGTAGTTCAGCTCGCACAGCGCAGAGTGGCCGGTGCCGGCGTTGTTCCACGGGGAAGAAGACTCTTCTGCCGGAACATCCAGGCGCTCGAAAATGATCTGCGACCACGTTGGCTCGAGTTGCTTGAGCATCGCCCCGAGCGTGGCGCTCATGATACCTGCGCCGATGAGGACTACATCCGCCTCGTCAGTTACCTTTGCGCTTACATTAGCTTCGGACACTGTAACTCAACTTCTTTCATAGGCTGTGCAACGTTTCATAGAAACCTCGAACACCACGGCTCCCTACCCCGCAGCAACGAGGAGCGGAAGTACCGAGTCCCTGAGGTGGACTTCCCATACCGGTCGGTTCCACTAATGCAGACCGACCAAGTCCTTTGCCCATCTAGCTTACGCTGATATTTTGGCCCGGTGGCAAAAGCGGGATAGAAAGTTGGAGTTTCCAGCCAATTGCAAATGTCGGCAATGTAATTAACCTTGGCGTGGTTCCCAACCCCCTTTGAGCCTCCCCCGAATTCGGGTTTATGCCCACGCACCCCTCTTTGCAACCTGAATCTCATCGAGCAGGACGTACCTATTCCCTTATGACTAAATTTTGTCTTAGTATCAACTAAGTATCGTCGAACATTTCAATCACCCCGATTTGAAGATTGGCACGTATGGCACCCCTCCCGATATCTCCAGAGTGGACCGAGGATATTCTCGGTCCAGATTTCGAAAGACGGACCTTCGACGTAGGCATAGATCCCGATGGTCAGCCACCTGTCGTGGTCACTCTGGTTCGTTACCTGCCCGAGGGTAGTGAGAGTACGTTTCACACCCGAAAGGCCATTCTGTACATTCCTGGTACGAGTGACTACTTCTTCCACAAGCATGTCGCGAAGTACTTTCATGAACAGGGCTATGCCTTTTACTCTGTCGACTTTCGGAAGTGCGCGCGCTCTCACCAAGAAGGCCAGCGCTGGTACTACATCTCAGACTTAGGCATTTACTTCAAGGATCTGACCATTGCCACCACCGAGATCATTAATGCGGGCCATTCGGCCATGGTCATGATGGCGCATTCAATGGGGTGCCTGACAGCAGCGATGTGGATCGATCACCTACAGAAGTCACAAGACAATACAATTCTTCCTTTTGTTAAGGGAATTATCATGAACAGTCCATGGCTGGATTTGATGTTCTCCTTCCCTACCGTGGCTATGGGGCGTCGATTAGCACCAATCATGGCCACGCACCGGCCAGAGGCAAAACTACACACCAAAAAGCTAGAAGCATACGTTTCATCCCTGCATAAGGATTTATACGGCGAATGGGATTTCTCCCTCGAATACAAACCGGTGGGCGGCCATGACAAGTACTGGGGCTGGATTCACGCCGTAATTCGCAGTATTGATCGCGTGAAGTCAGGGAAAGTCCACTGCCGGATTCCTATTCTGGTGCTGTGTTCGTCGAAGTCCTGGCTCAACAAACCCTATTCAGAGGAATCAAACATTTGCGATGTCGTGCTCGACATTGACGAATCCATCAAGTGGTCGAACAAACTGGGCGACGATGTCACCACGATTTCCATTCAGGACGCTCGCCACGATGTGTTCCTTTCGCGAGAAAAGCCCCGGAATCAAGCGCTGACTACGTGCGGGCAGTGGCTCGCGCAGCAAAGGCTATGATTGGCTCCACATACTGATTGGAGTTTTCCGTGGCCAAGCACTACGACATCGTTATTATCGGCACGGGTTCCGGTAACTCAATTCCGGGCCCAGAGTTCGACAACAAATCCATCGCCATCGTGGAAAAGGGCGTTTTCGGTGGTACCTGCCTGAACGTGGGATGCATCCCGACGAAAATGTACGTCTACGCCGCTGACGTCGCTCGCACCATCGAGCATGCGGGCACCTATGGCATCCAGGGTTCCTTTGATGGGGTGGATTGGCAGTCGATCGTCCAGCGAGTTTTTGACAAGCGAATCGATCCCATCGCTGCTGGCGGTGAGGCTTATCGACGCGGCCCTGAAACTCCCAACATCGACGTCTACGACCAGCACGCTAGCTTCACCGGCCCTCGCACGCTCAGCGTCGGCAGCGAGGAAATCACCGGCGATACCATCATCATAGCCACTGGCTCGCGCCCCGTCATCCCCACTGCCATCGCAGAATCAGGCGTGCGCTACTACACCAACGAAGACATCATGCGCCTGCCCGAGCTGCCGCGTCGCATGACCATCGTCGGCGCCGGGTTCATCGCCTGCGAGTTCGCCCACGTCTTCTCCGCTTTGGGCGTCGAGGTCACCCAGCTTGTGCGTTCCGACCGCATGCTTCGCGGGATTGACGACGACATCGCCGCCGCTTTCGCCAAGGCCGCCGAATCCCAGTGGACCGTAAAGTACGACACCGAGGTCGTCTCGGCTACCCTTGGAATTTCCTTGGCACTGTCCGACGGCTCGACATTGGACACCGACGTATTGCTGGTGGCCACAGGCCGCACGCCTAACGGCGATCAGATGAACCTAGCCGCCGCAGGTGTCGAAATGGATGAGGATCGCGTCAAGGTTGACGAATTCGGTCGCACCACAGCTGAGGGTGTGTGGGCACTCGGCGATGTCTCTTCCCCGTACCAGCTCAAGCATGTCGCTAACGCCGAAATGCGGGCCGTTAAACACAACATTGCCCACCCACAAGATCTCCGTTCGATGCCGCACGATTTCGTACCTGCAGCGGTCTTCAGCAACCCGCAGATTGCCTATGTCGGACTCACTGAAACTGAAGCACGAGAGAAGTACGACGTCACGGTAAAGGTGCAGAAGTACGGTGATGTGGCCTATGGCTGGGCCATGGAAGACACTGACGGGTTCGCTAAGCTCATCGCCGACCGCAGCACCGGAAAACTGCTCGGTGCCCACATCATCGGTCCGCAGGCATCTACTCTCATTCAGCAGCTCATCACCGTAATGGCCTTCGACCTCGACTGTCGCGAGGTGGCCACGAAGCAGTACTGGATCCACCCTGCACTGCCAGAGCTGATTGAGAATGCGCTGCTCGGCCTAGAGTTTTAGCTTGTTGAATTTGGGGAAGCAGACTGTCGATCGCCAGCGTTTTCGATAGTCTGCTTTACCAAATCCGACACATCCCAGACTGCCTCGAGCGCATCGGCAATCAAATCCAATTGACGAAGGCGCTCCTGCTGAAAACTAGTGTCCTCGCTGACCACGAAACCCTTCTTCCCAGTAGCTAGGGCCACCCAACGCAAAAAGTCTCTACGGAAGGTGTCGTTCTCCAGCTGGCCGTGCCGATGAGTTCCCCGGAACACACCACGCTGAGCGCCTTCGGAACCGATCCACGGATCTTCTGCAGTTCGCGTGACCTGCCCGTGGTGGACCTCATAAGCACCATCGGGGTGTCGAAGGAGTGTCTTGGTCGGGAAGAAAGTGATGTCGGAGTCGAAGATTCCGAGTCCTTCTTCAGTGGAGTGGCCTTCCACGGGGTCGTCGATAAGCGTACACATCATCTGGAACCCGCCGCAGATCCCGAGGGTGGGCTGGGTCCGCTGCTGGAGGACAGTCGCGATGCCGGAATCGCGAAGCCAGGCTAGATCAGACAGGGTTGCCTTTGAACCTGGTAGGACGACGAGGTCGGCGTCTGCGATGAAATCCGGGTCGGTGGACCAGGTGACGCTTACGCCTGGTTCGCAGGCGAGTGCTTCCACATCCGTGGCGTTTGAGATGCGCGGCAAGCGGATGGCTGCGACCCGGAGGCGCTGGGTACCAAGTGCGTTGGTGGCAGGCCCGATGCTGGTACCGACCGCGGATTGCAAGGAGTCTTCGGCATCGATCCACAGCCCATTGATGAACGGCAGGACGGCGACGGTCGGAACTCCAGTGAGCTGCTGCAATTGCAGCAGGCCAGGGTCGAGGATGGACTGATCGCCACGGAATTTGTTGATCACGAACCCCTTGATTCGCGCCCTGTCTTCCGGCGCGGAGATGAAATAGGTGCCGTAGAGGTGGGCCAGCACTCCCCCGCGATCGATGTCGCCCACCACGTAGACGGGGAGATCGCAAGCTTCGGCTAGGCCAAAGTTGGCCACGTCGGTCTCGCGTAAGTTGATTTCTGCCGGGGAGCCGGCTCCCTCGCAAATGACAATGTCAAAACGAGACTCGAGGTCACGCAGGCATTGCGCTGATACTTCGCGAAGCTCGGAGCGGTGTTCAATGTAGTTGCGAGCGCTGACAGAACCGACAGCTTGTCCACGCACGACGAGCTGACTCGTGCGATCCGAACCCGGCTTGAGCAGGACCGGATTGAAGTCCACACTGGGCTCAAGGCCACAAGCAAGTGCTTGCAGCGCTTGAGCTCGTCCGATCTCACCACCGTCAGGGCACACCGCCGAGTTGTTCGACATATTCTGAGCCTTGAAGGGCGCAACCTTGAGGCCACGCCGGGCCAGTGCGCGACAAAGCCCGGCAACCACGACCGACTTGCCGGCGTCCGAAGTAGTACCGGCGATGAGGACGGCTGACATTTAGATGTTTTCGTCAGGCAGCGTCAAGATCTCATTTCCGTCGTCGGTAATGACGATCGTGTGCTCAAATTGAGCAGTGAACTTGCCGTCTCGGTTCTGGACGGTCCAATCGTCGTCCCAAATGTCGTATTCTAGGCCGCCGAGGTTGATCATCGGCTCGATGGTGAGCGTCATTCCTGGCTCCAGCACATCGGTATAGGCGGTGGAATCGTAGTGCAGCACCACGAGACCATTGTGGAAGGTCGGTCCCACACCGTGTCCGGTGAAATCGCGGACCACGTTGTAGCCAAAGCGCTTGGCGTAAGACTCGATCACACGGCCAATGACATTGATTTCACGCCCCGGCTTGGCGGCCTTGATGCCGCGCATGGTGGCTTCTTTGGTGCGCTCCACTAGCAGGCGGTGTTCTTCCGAAACATTTCCGGCGAGGAAGGTGGCGTTGGTGTCGCCGTGGACACCATTTTTGAAGGCAGTGACATCAATGTTCACGATGTCGCCATCTTCGATCACCGTGGAATCCGGGATCCCGTGGCAGACGATCTCATTGAGGGAGATGCAGCAAGACTTGGTGTAGCCGCGGTAGCCGAGCGTAGATGGGTAAGCACCATGGTCGCACATGTACTCATGCGCAATCGCGTCAATGGAATCGGTAGTCACACCGGGCTGCACTGCACGGCCGGCAAGGACCAAGGCGTTGGCGGCGATACGGGAAGCTTCGCGCATCGCCTCGATGACCTCTGGGGTTTGAATGAGCGGTTCGCCGATGGCTTCTTGGACGCTGTCTTTCCACGCATACTCGGGACGGGCGATGCTGCTTGGCACGCTCCGAATCGGGGTGGGATTTCCTGGGACGAGTTTGGCGCTTCTAGTCATGTCCCTTATGTTAACGCGCTCGCTGCTCCCCACCTATTGCCAACCTATTAAACCGCGCATCTAATGGAGGTATGCGCTCTATACTTAGCTCCCCAGACCAACCTCAGTCATTTGAACAACAGTCGACCCTCACTAAAGTTCTTCGGAACCCGTTCTTTCGACTGCTTGCGTTTTTCCTGCTGTCTGGTGTCGTGGGAATGCCGATCGCACTAGCATCCGGCGGGCTCTCGGACACTGCGCAGACTGCTGTGGTGTCCATCCTGACTGCGTTGATCACGTACTGGTTAGTGGCTTGGCTGTGCGAAGGTCGTCGTGTGCCCTTTGAGCTGGCTCCCCTACGCAGCTGGCAGCTCCTTGCGGGCCTGATCGTAGGTGGCGCGTTGTTCTTGATCTGCGTAGGCACCACGGTTCCCTTTGCCGAGGTGCACCTAACTCGGACCGAAAGTATCGACTGGTCACTCTGGCGCGATCGGCTCATCAGCAGCGTGATCACCGCCGGAATAGCCGAGGAGATAATCACGCGCGGCGTTATCTACCGGTTTTTGGAATCGGTGCTGGGCACATGGCTCGCCGTTGTAATCTCAGGCGCGGTGTTCGGCGCATTGCACTTAGGAAATGAGAACGCGACTGCCTGGTCCGCTGTGGCCATCGCACTCACCGCTGGCGTGTTCTTCGGGCTCTTGTACGCGCTCACCCGCTCGCTGTGGTTGGTGATTGGCGTACATGCTGCCTGGAACGCCATGCAGGGAGTAATCCTGGGAATGCCGGTGTCTGGCAACACCACAGTAGGCATATGGACCACATCTCTGGCAGGCCACGAAGCGGTCACCGGTGGCGCGTTCGGCATCGAAGCTTCCGTACTGACCGTCTTAGTGTTTGCCGTGGTCACCGCCGTGTTGGTATGGCAGGTTCACCGCACAAACATGGCATTCGGACCGAAGTGGCTGGTGAAAGAGCGTTAAGGTTTCGCTGGCTCGTCAATCTTTTTGAAAAAGTGATCGGTCACTGCAACGGAGGTCTCCGAGCCACCGCCGCCGACGATCAGCGTGGCAAAGGCGATGTCGTCGCTGCGGTAACCGGCGAACCACGCGTGGGAGCCACCACTAAATTCTGCTTCACCGGTCTTGGCGTAGATTTCACCGCCGGTTTGGCTCATGCCACGAGCGGTACCGGAGGTCACCACCGAACGCATCATGCCACGCAAATTTTCGACGACCATTGGATCCGGAGCCGGGACATCTTCACTGACCTCGGTGCGGTGTCCCGAGATGAGATTGGGCACTGGTGTCTTTCCGGCAGCCGCGGTGGCGGCCACGAGCGCCATGCCAAAGGGGCTCGCCAGGTCAAGGCCCTGGCCATATCCTTCGTCCACGCGCTGCATAAACTCGTCGCCATGGGGCACTGATCCGGTAATCGTGTCGAGGCCGGGAATGTTGTAATCGATACCAAGTCCAAAGCTTTTGGCCATGTTCTGCAATTCCCCAGGTGCTAGGCGGGAGGACATGTCGGCGAAGGTGGTGTTGCACGACTGGGCAAACGCATCGTCAAGTGAGGTATTGCCACGGGAGAATGTGTTGTAGTTGGTGACGATGCGGGGTCCCACTTCCATGGTGCCCGGGCATGGGACGGTAGAACCCGGGGTGACACCTTGATGAGCCATGCCAGCGGAGGCGGTAATCATTTTGAATGTCGAACCCGGTGGGTACATGCCCATGAGAGCTGGGTCGCCGTCTTTGTCTGCTTCTCGAGTTTGTGCCACGGCCAAGATTTCACCGGTGGACGGACGCACTGCCACCAGCATCGTCTTTTTATCTTTGCGCAGGTCCACTGCTTCCTGCGCTGCCTGCTGCATTTTATGGTCGAGGCTGACGCGCACGGCCGGCGCCAACTGTGGTTCGTGCCGTTCCAGAGACTCGATCGCGGTGCCGTTCTGGTTGACTACGGCAATTTGCCAGCCATTGGCTCCCTCGAGCTCATCAGCGACGATTTTCTCCACCCGAGACATGATTTCCGGGGCGAAGGTCGGGTCAGTGCGGACCATTGCTGCTTCCTCATTGATCACGACACCCGGAACTCCACGCAACTCATCGGCGATTGCTCGCCCCTCGGGGCCGCCCACGACAGCCACGGAGTAGTTGCCTTGATGATCCGCCAATTTTCGGGCCAAATCAGCTGAGTTCAGCTCCGGAATCGAGCTCTGTCCTTTGTTAGCGTTCACCACGGTCGCCACACGAGCCGCGGTACCGGTGAGGTTTTCTCCACTGCTGGTATTGACGAGGATGCGGTACACGCTACCTGGTTGCAGTACGTCCGCTCCGTCGGCGCTGACCACCCGTGATTTTTTGGCTTCAATAGGCCGCAGCTCGAGGTGTTGGTTGTTTCCCAGCGTCGGGTGAATGATCGTGGGCAGGAATCGCACTTTCCACTCGTTCTTGACCTTCGTGAGCGTCACCGTGGAGTCATAGGCGAAGGCGCGCTCCCGTGGCAGCTTCCAATCGAGGTGCACGTTGGCGGTAGCGAGGGTGTCTTGATTGGTAACGGACGTAACTGCGGCGTCGACCCCTTCCGCCTGCATGCCAGAGATAGTGCGGCCAATAAGGTCCTTTGCCAAGTCCGGATTGTCGGTGAGCGACGCTGCCTTATCGACGTCCCCTTGCTCAATCGCCTCGACGAACTCCGTCACCGTCGGGTCTGCAAAGTCCGGCTTCGGAGTGCACGACGAAGCGACGGTAGCCAAGATAGTGACAGCTGCGACGACGGGGAGGGCTCTCATGAAAACCAACTTTAACAGGCGCTTTCCTGGATTCTGGGGAGGCGCGTTCGTAGCTACTTCTTCGACCCAGGAAAAGATTCAGCCGCACGATAGAAGTTATCGTGCGGCTGAATCTTGTTGCAGTTACTTGGTAATAGACACCGTTGGAGCACCAGTGATCGTGGTATCTTCCATGGTCTCAGCGATCTTCATAGCTTCCTCGATCAAGGTCTGCACGATCTCTGATTCCGGGACGGTCTTGATTACTTCGCCCTTAACAAAGATCTGGCCCTTGCCATTGCCGGATGCGACGCCAAGATCCGCATCGCGCGCCTCGCCTGGGCCGTTCACAACGCAGCCCATGACGGCTACGCGAAGGGGGATCTCCATACCCTCCAGGCCTGCGGAGACTTCTTCGGCCAGCTTGTACACATCCACCTGGGCGCGACCACAAGATGGGCACGAGACAATCTCCAACTTGCGTGGGCGCAGGTTCAGGGACTGCAGGATCTGATCGCCGACCTTGATTTCTTCTACTGGGTCAGCGGACAGGGAGACGCGGATGGTGTCGCCGATACCCTCTGCCAGCAGTGCGCCAAAAGCTACCGAGGACTTGATGGTGCCCTGGAATGCAGGGCCGGCCTCGGTCACGCCAAGGTGTAGCGGGTAGTCGGACTTTGCTGCCAGCTGGCGGTAGGCCTCCACCATGACCACTGGGTCATTGTGCTTCACGGAAATGGCGATGTCGCCATAACCGTGATCTTCAAACAGGCCAGCTTCCCACAGTGCGGACTCCACCAGGGCTTCTGGCGTGGCCTTGCCGTACTTTTCCATGATGCGAGCGTCCAGAGAACCAGCGTTGACGCCAATGCGGATCGGAATACCTGCGTCGCCAGCAGCCTTGGCTACTTCCTTGACACGACCGTCGAACTCCTTGATGTTGCCTGGGTTTACTCGAACTGCCGCGCAACCGGCATCGATGGCGGCAAAGATGTACTTCGGCTGGAAGTGAATATCCGCAATCACTGGGATTGGAGACTTCTTGGCGATGATCGGTAGCGCCTCAGCGTCCACCGTCTTTGGGCAGGCGACACGAACAATGTCGCAGCCAGTGGCGGTCAGCTGCGCGATCTGCTGGAGCGTCGCGTTGATATCGTGCGTCTTGGTGGTGGTCATTGACTGCACCGAAATCGGGTGATCGGAACCGACACCTACCTTGCCGACCATGAGCTGGCGCGTCTTACGACGAGGCGCGAGGGTTGGCAGTGGCGCATCCGGAATTCCGAGGCCGATGGGGTTAGACACAGTGCGTGCTCCTTTGAATTAACCACTAGAAATCAGTGGTAGCCATTCTAGCACCGGCCCGAGCCAGCCTGGGATGTCAGCAAGTTCCAGACAACCCAGGTGCGACAGCTAATGCCCGGTTAGAACAACCTAATGGGATTGACGATGTCCGCAACGATCACGATGGCACCAAAGACCAACAGCACAGCCGTCATCGCAATAGTCAGTGGCATGAGCTTGGTGTAGTCCGCAGGCCCGGCAGGAGCCAACCCGCGGAGGCCACGTCCCCAATCGCGTAGCTTCTCCCAGAGCACCACCGCAATGTGTCCGCCATCAAGTGGAGGCAGCGGTATGAGGTTGAACAAAGCCAGGAAGAAATTCAGGCTGGCCAACATGAGCAGGAACGTCGCCCACTGCTCGCGCTCTGCAACTTCACCACCGATTCGGGAAGCGCCGACGACGCTCATTGGAGAGGACTCTGAGCGCTCGGCTCCGAAGATGGAAGCAACAACTCCAGGCACCTGCGCTGGGATAGCGGCAACGCCCTGGACCGTTGCAGAGAGCATTTGGCCAGTGAAGGAGAAGGTCGCGGGGACAGCGTCGATAAGCCCATACTGCTTGATGGCATCCTTAGGCTTTTGATTGACCACGCCGATCGCGCCGACTGTTGCGATGCCACCGTCCTCGGTTGGGCGCTCAACCGCAGGGACATCCACTTGCACATCTTGGCGGACACCGTCGCGCTCGACCTGCAGGGTGACGGTCTCCCCCGGCTTGCCCATGATCAGTTCGCGCATGTCCATGAACGTCGGAACGTCCTGGCCATTTACCTGCAGAATACGGTCGCCAGGCTTGATGCCAGCTGCAGCTGCTGGCCCCGCATCAGTGCAATCTGGGGTGACGCACGTAGTTTCCGCAACGGTGGCAGTGAAGTCGGCCTTCGGATTGGGAAGTCCAGAGCCAACCGCCACGATGTACAGCACGATCAGGCCAATGAGCAGGTTCATGGTAACGCCGCCAAGGAGCGTCGCTACGCGAGCCCACCAGGGCTTATCCACCATGGCGTAGGGCTTTTCCTCTGGGGCGACTTCATCAATCGCCGTCATTCCTGCGATGTCGCAGAACCCGCCCAAGGGCACGGCCTTGAGGCCGTAGACGGTGTGGCCACGGGTGAATTGAAACACCGTCGGGCCGAATCCAATGAAGAAGCGGCGCACGCGCATGTCACAAGCTCGCGCCACGCTGTAGTGGCCCCATTCGTGCAGCCCAATGGTCAGGGCGATACCCAGCGCGAAAAGTGCGACACCCGCGAAATAGCCCACTGCTTTAGTCTCCCCAGCTTTAGGATTCGATCCGGTCCACGATTTCGTTAGCCCGGCGACGCGCCTCAGTTTCCACAGCGATGACATCGTCGACGTTCGACGGTACACCGGCGAACTCGGATGCAGAACTCAGCACTTCAGCCACCGTATCCACAATCTGCGGGAACTTAATCCGTCCTTGCAAGAAGGCCTCGGCAGCTTCCTCGTTAGCGGCGTTGTACACCGCAGGCGTGGTGCCAGCAGCGGTGGCTGCATCGCGAGCCAGTTGAACCGCAGGAAACGCGATATCGTCCACCGGCTCGAAGGTCCAGTCGTGGGCACCTGTGAAGTCAAGCGCAGGCTGTGCCCCAGCTACGCGGTGTGGCCAGTCGAGCGCCATGGAGATCGGCAGCTTCATTGACGGTGGCGATGCCTGAGCGATCGTCGCGCCGTCATGGAAGGTGATCATCGAGTGAATGATGGACTGCGGGTGCACCGTGACATCGATCAGCTCCGGATCAACCCCGAACAGCAGGCTGGCCTCAATAAGCTCCAAGCCCTTGTTGATGAGCGTTGCCGAATTCAGCGTGTTCATTTGACCCATCGACCAGGTCGGGTGCTTCGCCGCCTGCTCCGGAGTCACCTCCCACATCTGCTCCCGCGTCCAACCGCGGAACGGGCCACCGGACGCCGTCAACACAAACCGGGCTACCTCTGCCCTATCCCCTGCCATCAGGCACTGCGCCATCGCCGAATGCTCCGAATCCACCGGCACCAATTGCCCCGGCTTAGCCTTCTCTAACACGATGTGCCCGCCCGCAACCAAGGATTCCTTATTCGCGAGCGCCAGAGTCGCGCCGGATGCCAATGCTGCCAGCGTCGAGCGCAAACCCATCGATCCGACGAGCGCGTTGAGGACGGTGTCGGCTTCGATGGCGTCGACAAGCTCGTGCGCGTGGGTGAGCACCGCACCCCCGAGCGCCTCAGACACCTGCGATGCCGCAGCTGGCTTTGCGACGCACACTTGCCCCGCCCGCAACCCCAGCTCTCGCGCCTGCGCGATCACCGCATCGGGGTTGGAACCGCCCGCGGCGATACCCACGACCTCGAACTTGTCCGGGTTTTCTGCGATCACCTCCAAAGCCTGGGTGCCAATCGAACCAGTACTACCGAGGATGAGAATGCGCTTTTTCACGAATCTATTATTGCAGCACCCACCACTTTTGGGTGTACTCCCACCCGGCAGGGGCAGGCCGGTGCGTTGAATGGATGCTTAGGGCACTACACTATGCAAAGATATTTAGGAACAGTAATTCTTTACATGAAGGAGCTAAGAACGTGGCTGGTTCTCACAAGATTGAGCCGGAGGTACACAACGGCGTGTCTACCCTCGACGAGCCATCGGCAGCGTGGGGCTGGCACAACATCGGTCGTGGCCCAATCCAGATCGCTGGCTGGATCTCCGTCGCCTTCCTGCTCGGCATGAACTTCGGTAACCACCGTGGCCACGTTGAGACCATCTGGCTCTGCTCTATCGCAGCCCTCATCGCCATCGGCCTGCTGATTCAGCTGTTCCAGCCAAAGCTATCCCAGGTTCGCACCGTCACTGGCCACAACAAGCCAGTCGGCCACGAGGAGCCACACTGGACTTACGACCAGCTCACCCTCACCGGCACCCACGCCAACCTCACCGACAGCCAGCTGCGTGCTCAGAACGTCGACCCTAAGATGGTCAAGCGCGAACTGAACTAGTGACACAACAAATTACTCCCAGGAAGATTGTCCTCCTGGGAGTTTTTTGTTGTGCTTTCCTGTTTTGAGGTCGGCCACAAAACAGGAAAAGGAGGCTACCGCTCTTCTGCGGCCAACTGGCCACAAGCCGCGGCGATTTCCTGGCCACGGGTGTCACGCACAGTACACGGCACGCCCTGCGCAATAACGCGGCGAACAAATTCGTCCTGCTGCTCCTTAGGAGAAGCATCCCACTTTGAGCCCGGGGTCGGATTCAGCGGAATCAGATTAACGTGTACGAGCGGGCCAAGGGCCTTGTGCAACTTCTTGCCCAACATGTCAGCGCGCCAACCGTGATCGTTGATGTCGCGGATGAGGGCGTATTCGATAGAAACACGGCGACCGGACGTGTCGGCGTAGTAGCGGGCTGCATCCAGCACCTCCTCTACCGACCAGCGGTTGTTCACAGGAACGAGGCTATCGCGAAGCTCATCGTCAGGAGTGTGCAGCGAGACGGCAAGGGTGACCGAAAGCTCTTCGTCGGCCAATTTACGAATAGCTGGCGCAAGACCCACGGTAGAGACCACAACACTGCGCTGGGAAATACCGAAACCTTGCGGAGCCGGCGACGTGATCTGCCGGACGGCGGAGACAACGCGCTTGTAGTTGGCTAGCGGCTCGCCCATACCCATGAAAACGATGTTGGACAGGCGTGAGCCTTCCTGCTGCATTGTTGCGGCGGCAGCTCGGACTTGGTCCACGATTTCCGCCGTCGACAAGTTGCGATCCAAACCGCCCTGGCCGGTGGCGCAGAACGGACAAGCCATGCCACATCCCGCCTGCGATGAGATACACAGGGTCGCACGGTCGCGGTAGCGCATGAGCACTGATTCGAGGAGAGTTCCGTCGTGAAGACGCCACAGTGTTTTGGTGGTCTCTCCCCCATCGGTTGAGATTTCCCGCACCGGAGTCATAAGTGTTGGAAACAGTGCGTCGCGCACCTTTTCGCGTGCTGCAGCCGGCAGGTCCGTCATAGTCATCGGGTCGGCTTCGAGGCGGGCGTAGTAGTGGCGCGCGATCTGGTCGACGCGGAACTTCGGCAAGCCCAGCTCAGTGACGGCGGTGATGCGCTCCTCCGCGGACAGGTCAGCGAAGTGGGTAGGTGGCATGCCACGCTTGGGGGCATTGAATACGAGGGGAATTTCAGCCATAATACTGCCCATCTTTCCATTAATTTTTTCATACGCCAATTGGCACATTGTCCGTGCGACGCGTTGAATGGGTGATATGACTACACCAGACGCACCGCTTTACGACGACAACCCCAACACCACCGAATCCGAAACTCCGCATACTCCTGCTTTGCAGTCTTCGGAAGTTAAGCCCAAGGTGCGCGGTTCCCTTGCGGGTGGCACCTGGGTGGCATTGATCTTTGGCACTTTGCTGATGATTTTGCTGCTGGTCTTCATCATGCAGAATCAACAGCAGGTTGAGCTAAACCTGTTTGCTTGGACCTTCGCCGTTCCGGCTGGTGTCGGCTTCTTGCTGGCAGCCATCACAGGCGCCCTGATCATGGCGATTGTCGGCGGCGTACGCATGCTTGAACTGCGCCGCCAGGTGAAGAGCGCCCGCAAGGCTGCTCTTCAGTTCTAGGTGAGGTTCCCAGACCAAGCTGCTAGACCAAGCTGCTAGATCAGGCTCAGTACGAGCCAGGTGACCATGGCTGACGGCAACATGCCGTCTAACCGGTCCATGATGCCGCCGTGTCCGGGGAGCATGGCGGACATATCTTTGATGCCTAATTCGCGCTTGAACTGGCTTTCTACCAAGTCCCCGAGGGTCGCGCAGATGACTAGGCCCACGCCGAGCAGCATGCCAATCCACCAAGTTCCGCCGAGGAACAAAGTGACGGTGAGCATGCCGGCGATGCTGCCCAGCACGATGGAACCACCAAAGCCTTCCCAGGATTTCTTGGGGCTAACAGCTGGCGCCATCGGGTGGGTTCCAAACATGACTCCGGCGATATAGCCGCCGACATCCGAGGCGACCACACACAGCATGAATGTCACAATGTACATGCCATAGCGCACGCCTTCTTGTTCCAACTGCGAGAGCATGGCTGCGAAAGATCCAAAGAGCGGGATCCAGGTGAGCACGAAGATGCCGATGGACATATCGCGCAAGTAGTTCTGGGGTGCGGTGTTGCGGCCGTGGTGGAAGAGTCGGCCAAACATGAGCAGAAGGACGCTAGCTACAAAGCCCGATACCAGACCGTTTGTCCCGAACGGCAGGGACAGCCACACCATGGCCTGTCCGCCGATCAGGAGCACGATACGCTGCAACACGTAGCCGTGCTCTTTGAGGCGTGCGTGCACTTCCCAGGTAGCTAGAAAGACTGCTGTGGCGACAAGCGGGTACCAGCCAAACGGGATGACGAAAATTGCCAGCAGGACTAGGGCACCGAGGCTTACGCCCACAGCGATTGCCTGCTTTAGATCTCGACCAGCCGAGTTCTTTGGCCGAATGTGCTCCACCGTTTTCTCCTACATACGAAAAGCGCTGCTGTAGTGGGCAGCGCTTTATTAGAATCATGGCAAGTCCTTAGACTTCCATGAGCTCCTTTTCCTTGGCAGCAACGAGATCGTCCATTTGGCCGACGTACTTCTGCGTGATCTTGTCTAGATCCTTTTCTGCGGTCTGGACTTCGTCCTCACCGGCATCGCCGTCCTTTTGCAGCTTCTTCAGCTGTTCCATGCCCTTGCGGCGCACGTTGCGGATAGCAATCTTGCCGTCCTCGCCCTTACCCTTGGCTAGCTTGACCATGTCTTTACGACGTTCCTCGGTCAGCTGCGGGATGGTGACGCGGAGGACCTGGCCGTCATTGGTTGGGTTCACCCCGAGATCGGAGTTACGGATGGCGTTCTCGATCTCGTTCATCACTGACATCTCGTATGGCTTAATCAGCAGCATGCGAGGCTCAGGGACTGAAATGGTTGCCATCTGAGTAATTGGGGTCGGGGTGCCGTAGTACTCAGCCATGACGCCGTTGAACATCGCTGGGTTGGCGCGTCCGGTGCGGATGGTGGTGAGATCCTCGCGAGTGTGGTCAACGGAAGCGCCCATGCGCTCTTCGCATTCAAACAGGATTTCGTCGATCATGTTGTTCCTCTAGCTTAGCTTTGGTTGTCGAATAGTAAATCTATCAGGATCGGACCAGGGTACCGATCTTTTCACCACGCACGGCGCGCGCAATGTTGCCCTCCGTAAGGAGGTTGAACACGAGGATCGGCATGTTGTTGTCCATGCACAGGCTGAATGCGGTGGAATCTGCGACCTTCAGGCCCTTCTCAATGACTTCCTGTGGGGTGATCTCGTCGTACATGACAGCATCGGGGTTGCTGCGCGGGTCAGCGTTGTAGACACCATCGACGGCCTTGGCCATGAGCAGGACTTCACAGTCGATTTCTAGGGCACGTTGGGCCGCAGTCGTGTCAGTGGAGAAGAATGGCATACCCATACCAGCACCGAAGATGACAACGCGGCCCTTTTCCAGGTGACGCTTTGCGCGCAGTGGGAGGTAAGGTTCTGACACCTGAGCCATGTTGATGGCGGTCTGCACACGCGTTTCGACGCCTGCTTTTTCCAAGAAATCCTGGAGAGCAAGGCAGTTCATCACAGTACCGAGCATGCCCATGTAGTCCGAGCGTGAGCGATCCATGCCACGTTGCTGCAGCTGTGCCCCGCGGAAGAAGTTGCCACCACCGATGACAACACAGACTTCGGTGCCTGTCTTAGCGATCTCAGCGATCTGGCGTGCTACGTTTTGCACCACATCGGGATCAATACCAACGTTTCCGCCACCGAACATTTCACCGCCCAGTTTCAGCATTACTCGCTTGAATCCTTGGCGTTCGTTACCGGAGTCGTCTGACATAGACGGTGCACCTTCCTACAGGGTCGTTATTTCTTAAATCAGCTTACCTTGACCTACGGACATGAAAAAACGTTCCGCACCTTGTGGCACGGAACGCGTCTTCATGAGCACTAAAACTAGTGCTGGCCTACCTCGAAGCGAGCGAAGGACGTCAGGGTGACGCCTGCTTCGTCCATGAGCTGCTTGACGGACTTCTTGTTATCAGAGACGGAAGCCTGCTCAAGCAGGGTGACGTCCTTGTAGAAGCCGTTCATGCGACCTTCGACGATCTTAGCGATAGCAGCCTCTGGCTTACCCTCTTCGCGGGTGATCTTCTCCTGAGTTGCGCGCTCCTTCTCGACGACGTCAGCTGGGACGTCTTCGCGAGACAAGTACTGAGCCTTCATAGCGGCAACCTGCATAGCTGCAGCCTTGGCAGCAGCCTCGTCGTCGCCTTCGTAAGCAACGAGAACGCCGACTGCTGGTGGCAGGTCAGCTGCACGGTGGTGCAGGTACACAGCAACCTTGTCGCCTTCGAGGGTAACTGCGCGACGCAGTTCGAGCTTCTCGCCGATCTTGGCGGAGAGCTGCTGGATAGCTTCTGCTGCGGTCATGCCGTCAACCTCAGCAGCGGCGAGCTCTTCAGTGGAGTTTGCCTTCACTGCTGCTGCAGCGTCAGCGATCTTTGCGCAGAATTCCTTGAACTCAGCGTTCTTAGCAACGAAGTCGGTCTCAGAGTTGATCTCGACCATGGTGTTGCCAGAAACAGCGATGAGACCTTCAGCGGCGGTACGCTCTGCGCGCTTGCCGACGTCCTTGGCTCCCTTGATGCGGAGCAGCTCAACAGCCTTTTCGAAGTCACCAGCGGTTTCTTCGAGTGCCTTCTTGCTGTCCATCATGCCAGCGCCGGTCATTTCACGCAGCTTCTTGACGTCTGCAGCGGTGTAGTTCGCCATGTGGGGCGATCCTCCTTGAGTAATTGAGCGGTATTCTTTTGAAAGCGTAGTCGACAACCAGGGACCTTGCTTGCAGCGGGGCCCAAGAATGCCGAAAAGCCCCCGAATTTCCTTATGAAATTCGGGGGCTTTAGGTAAAGAGAAAGGGAGCTGGGTGTTACTCAGCAGTCTTTTCTTCGGTGGCCTTAGCTGCAACCTCTTCGGTTGCCTCTACCTTGGCAGCGACCTCAACCTTTTCAGCGTCTTCCTTTACGGAGTCGCCAGCGGCTTCCTTGGCTGCGGCGAGCTGACGCTCTTCGCGAGCCTTCTTGCCCTCTTCCACAGCGGTGGAGATGACGCGGGACAGCAGCGCGGTAGCGCGGATGGCGTCGTCGTTACCTGGGATTGGGAAGTTCACAACGTCTGGGTCGCAGTTGGTGTCCAGAATGGCAACAACTGGGATGTTCAGCTTGTGAGCCTCGGAAATCGCGATGTGTTCCTTGTTGGTGTCAATGACCCACATTGCGGAAGGAAGCTTGTTCATGTCGGCAATGCCGCCCAGGACGCGCTCCAGCTTGGTGCGCTCACGGGTGAGCATGAGGATTTCCTTCTTGGTGCGACCCTCGTAGCCGTTCTCGGCTGCGTCCATGGCCTGCAGTTCCTTCATGCGGTGCAGACGCTTGGCAACGGTCTGGAAGTTGGTCAGCATGCCGCCGAGCCAACGGTGGTTGACGAATGGCATGCCAACGCGAGTAGCCTCGGTGGAAACTGCTTCCTGAGCCTGCTTCTTGGTGCCGACGAAGAGGATGGTGCCACCGTGAGCAACGGTCTCCTTGACGAACTCGTAAGCCTCGTCAATGAAGGTCAGCGTCTGCTGCAGGTCGATGATGTAGATGCCGTTACGATCGGTGAAGATAAAACGGCGCATCTTTGGGTTCCAACGACGGGTCTGGTGTCCGAAGTGGACGCCCGCGTCGAGAAGCTCGCGCATGGTTACAACTGCCATGGGTGCTTCCTTTCAAGTAGAAGTTTCGGTTTTCGTATTTTGCAGGTTTTTCTCCTGCTCCTAGCGACCAAGTCTGTGGCGCAACACCCTAAGTTTCCCCAGGGACCACGTTGCGTGAGAACGAATTTGGACGCGCGTAGTCAGCGTGCGGACACACTGCTAAGGCAAGGATAACTGCTCCAAGTGAACTTTCCAAATGCATGAATGGGGTTATCCACACGTTGTTCTATTTCCATCACATCTGCACCAGCATCCACAGCAGCAATAAGAAAGAGCTTTTCACTGGCGTCAAGATCCATCACAATCAGTGGCCATGAATACCAAAGCAATTGCGATGGTCCTGATGATGCCGCTCCTCACAGCCTATGTCTCCCCCACCACCGGAAAGGACTACGCCAGTGGAGTGGCGCGGCCCTTCGACAAACCAGCCCACAATTGGAACCGTGGGCACCGCGGGGTCGACTTAGCTGCGGCACCGGGGGCGTCGATACGCGCCGCAGCGGCCGGGATAGTCAGCTACGTGGGAGTCATCGCAGGAACACCGGTTATTGCCATCGAGCATTCAGATGGGATTAAGACAACCTACCAGCCGGTGCATGCACTAGTTAAGCAGGGCGACCAGGTAGCGGAAGGACAGGTCATTGGGCGGTTGGCGGGCAATGAAGGACTCCACTGGGGAGCGCTTATCGGCAAGGATGACTACATCAATCCCTTGTCGCTGCTCTCATTGCCAACAATTCGCCTTAAGCCCGTGGGTGGGCTTGATCGAAGGCAGCCTTGAGACGAGAAGCAGTGACATGGGTATAGATCTGCGTAGTCTGCAACGATGAGTGACCCAGCATTTCCTGCACAATACGCAGGTCAGCGCCCCCCTCCAACATATGAGTGGCAGCCGAATGTCGCAGGCCATGCGGTGTTAGGTCAGAAACGCCGGTCACCGCAGCTGCGCGTTCAACCACCCTGCGCACTTGGCGTGGATCTATCCGCTTGCCACGCACTCCGACAAACAAGGCGGATTCCTCGGCTTGAGCTAATTCGCCCCGTACTGTGATCCACTGACTCAGCGCGTCCGCAGCTGCTGCGCCGAAAGGCACCATCCGCTGTTTGTTGCCTTTGCCTGTGACTTTGGCAGTGCGCTTTGCGACGTCCACGTCCCCGACATCCAAACCCACAAGCTCACCAATACGCACGCCCGCCGCGTACATCAACTCGAGAATCGCACTGTCGCGTGCAAACTGCACTTCGTCTTCCGACACCGCATTTCCCACCAGTTCGCCGGCTTCTTTTTGGGCTAGCACCCTGGGCAAATGCCTACCAGCCTTCGGAGTGACGAGGCGAGCAGCCACATCGCGATCCAGCTCACCTTGCTTAACCAACCAGGCTGAAAATCCCTTTACTGATGCAGTGCGTCGCGCGAGGGTAGCTTTACTTTTACCTTCAGCTACCGCCTTAGCCAGCCACGCTCGCAGCGAACTGAGCGTTAATTCCTTTGTCGTAGCCACATCCTGGGCAAGGAGCTGCAAATCGCTGCGGTAGCTCTTGATTGTTGCCGGGGACTTCCCTGCTACCAAATGAAGGGATTCACAGTAGTCCTCGATGAGGGGAATCAACTCTGCCATGACACCACCAGCAAAAGCGGCACGGCGAATCGCCGTACCGCCGTGCTGTCGAACTCACCCATAATGCATAACCTTAGTGCCTACCCGATCGCGGATTGATGGAGGCGCCACCGCAATCAGGCAGTTGAAGCTTGGTGGGGCTTACGGGGAGGAAGTGCCCCGCAAACCCCGTTCACTTAGGCTTGCCTAACCTATGTTAGCGGCAAAACATGAAATACGCAAGGGTTTTGTTTCATTAATATTTTCCCTCATTCTCCACCCTTTTAAACTTTCCACCATCTCGCACAACTACTCCCCGTTTAACCAGGTCAACCAAGATATGAACACTCAGACTGACTGTTAGGCCTGCGGCGCCGGCAACTTCGTCCGCTGTACATCCTTCTCGATTCAGTGCGTCAAACACCCGCATCTCATTTCGCGACAGCGACTGAACTGTGTTGGGGGCAAACAACATTTCGTATTGCCCGTCCACGTCTATCTCACCCACGCGAGAGAGCAGCTGCCTGATCTCGTTTGCGCTCACTACTAGCTGAGCCCGGCCACTGCGGATCCGGTCATGGCAGCCCAGCGACCCTGGTGTGGAAATCGGCCCTGGAACGGCCATGGCGACCTTGCCCAAGCCTTCCGCCCAGGTGAGCGTATTCAAAGCTCCCGAGCGCCAGGCCGCCTCGACTACAACGGTGCCTGCCGTGAGCGCCGCGGCCAACCGGTTACGCGTGAGAAATCGATGTCGCGCCGGAGTTACTCCAGGTGGATACTCACTTAAGATGGCGCCACGCTGAACTACCTTGTCGAATAGTCCGGTGTGTGAACTCGGATAGTTGCGGTCCAGTCCGCAGGCTGCCACCACGATTGTCCGGCCACCGCAGTCGAGCGCAGTGTTATGCGCCACCGCATCGATACCTAGTGCTCCCCCGGATACGATGGTCCACTGATGCCCCACCAAACCTTGGACCAGCATCCTCGTGGCATCTCGTCCATAGGTGGACAGCGCTCGAGTGCCCACTACCGTGACGGACCTTGCCACGAGCTCGCGCACGTTTTTGCCTCGAACCCACAAAACGTGGGGTGCCACAGCATCGTCTTGCACGCTTCGGGCGCAGTCGCTCAGGCCTGATGCTGCAAATCCGAAGGCCTGAGCAAATTCGTTCGTCGGCCATTCGGCATCGTCTGGCGTAACTAAGCGTCCCCCGAGCCTGGAAATTGCGTCCAGATCTTGCTGGGATTGGTCGAACTGGTACCTCGCCTCCGTCGCACGCAGCAGGTCCCCCACCCACGTTTCGCGTCTCTTTATCCCTTGGACAATCTCTTCGACATCTCGACCATTAGCCAATAGCGCCTGGAGCTGCCGATTCGGCCCTTCAACGCACCGAGACAGATAAGCCCACGCACGTGTTCTGCTCATACCGGAACCGTCACATTCGTGTTGTGGAGAGCAGTCGCTGCCGCTATCTGCTCGAGTCCAGGCTTGGGTTGCTGTGCCAAGTCTGACAGAGTCCAAGCCACGCGCAGGGTTCGATCCACCCCGCGCTGGCTTAGTTCTCCGTCTGCTAACAGTGCGCCAAGGTACGCCATACCGGCTTCGTCAGCTGCGAAATCCCGGCGCAGCGTGCGGGAGTCCATTCGACCAGAAAGGACTCCCCACCGGTGGAGCGCCCTTTCCCTGGCAGCTACGACGCGAGCCGCGATCGCTGCGGACGATTCGGCATCGCCAAGAATCTGTGCTCCCTGGACATGTGTGCGCACACAGAGGTCGATCCGATCTTTGAGCGGCCCCGACAAATTGCTGAGGTAGCGGCGTCGCACGGTTGCGGGGCAAGTACAATCGGCCGGTTCCTCGCAACCACATCGGCAGGGGTTCGCGGCCATCACCAGCTGAAACTGCGCGGGAAACATGACTTCACGTTGACCTCGTAGAAGCCGGACCACCCCAGATTCCAAGGGCATTCGTAGGCTGTCGAGCACGTGGGCAGGAATCTCGTTGATCTCGTCTAAAAACAACACTCCGTGATGTGCCAAGCTCACCGCACCGGGCTTCGGCCTGCCGGAGCCACCACCGATCAGTGCTGCGCTGCTGACGCTGTGGTGTGGTGTAACGAGCGGCGCACTTCGTAGCAGCCCGTCGAGTCCGCTACCCGACATCGAGTGAACAGCTGATGATTCGATAGCTTCATTGTCCGTCAGCTCCGGAAGAATTCCTGGGATACGTGCCGCGATCATCGACTTTCCAGATCCCGGTGGGCCAATCAAGAGTAGGTGATGTCCTCCTGCTGCTGCGACTTCAGCTGCAATCTTGGCTTCTTCCTGCCCTACGACATCGGCCATATCCGGGTGCCGTTCCGCAGTTCGTTGATACCCAACTGCTCGATCGAGCGGTCCATGCCCCTGCAACCAGTCGGCTACCTCGGTGATATGGGAAGCCGTCAGAACGGTGATTCCTGCCAATGCGCCGGCTTCAGCTTCATTGCCGGCGGGGACAACAATGCACTGCACTCCATGATCACGCGCCGCCAAGAGTGCTGGCAGAATACCTGGCACCGGCTTTATCGCACCATCGAGTCCGACCTCGCCGAGGAACATCGTGTCATCCGTTCGCACGTTGAGTGTCGCAGACATCACTGCGGCGCAGATCGCCAAATCAAAGTGGCTTCCGCTCTTGCGCAGGTCAGCCGTCGAAAGATTGACAATCAGCTTCGTCTTCGGCCATGGCAGCCCGGCATTGATCATCGCGGTCTTGAGCCGATCCTTAGCCTCAGACATGGCAGCCCCAGCCAGGCCCACCACGTACATCCCTGGCAAGCCCGCCCCAATGTTTGCTTCGACCCCCACGATCAGGGCACTCACGCCCTCAAAGCTCACGCACAGTGTCTTAGCTAGCGCCACCGTCGATCCCCTCGTAGTGCTCGACCGCGCCCTTGTCGACGACATAGACCCACACATCAAACCGCACCGACCGATACGGCTGGCCTTCAAGCCACGCCGCTGCGGCGCGCTTCATCCTCGTGAATTTTCGTGGCGTAACTGATTCCGCTGCGCCAAAATCCCAACTGCTGCGCGTCTTTACTTCCACGAAGACTACTTCTCCGCCCATCTGGACGATCAGATCAATTTCCCCGCAGTTGTAGCGCACGTTGCGTCCGAGGATGATGCCGCCACGCGAGAGAAAGTACTGCGCTGCCTGCTGTTCCCCGTAGATTCCAAGTTGATTGGCCATGTGTCCCCCTAATCTTTTCGCGACCTGGTGCTCTGGAATATGCCAGTGTCAGCTGATAGGGGCCACGATGGGAATAGACAAGTTGTGGATAACCCGAGTTATCCACAACTTTCGAAGGGTACTAAATCAGAGGGGTTGACAAAACCTCCGGAGGCCTATTCCGGAATGATCATCTCCGGCTTGTCGAGTTCCTCAATGTTGACATCCTTGTACGTAATCACACGGACGAAACGCACGAATCGCGCCGCTCGGTACATATCCCAGACCCAGCAATCCGACATACGTACTTCGTAGTAGACATCGCCACCGGTAGTGTGCGGAATGAGCTCTACAGCGTTGGCCAGGTAGAAACGACGCTCCGTCTCCACTACATAAGAAAACTGACTGACCACATCTCGGTACTCGCGGTACAGCGACAGTTCAACCTCAGACTCGTAGTTTTCCAGCTCTTCAGCGCTCACCGATGCTCCTTCTCGCTCAACCATTGACCATGTGCCAGGGCCACATTGGCATAACTATAACGATGAATCGGACTCGCTCCTTGACGGCGCACCGCATCGAGGTGAACCTTCGTGCCATACCCCTTGTGCTTTTCAAAGGCGTAACCCGGATACTGCGCTGCGTAGTCAATCATCAACTCATCACGTGCATGCTTGGCCAAAATGCTGGCGGCGGAAACACAGCGCGCGAAGCCATCTCCGCCGATGATGGGCAGCTGTGGCTGGCGGAGGCCGGGGACACCGAAGCCGTCGATAAGCGCGTAGTTGGCGGTGAGACCCAGCTGCGCCACCGCCCGGCGCATGCCCGAAATGTTGGCGTGCTGGATGCCGAAGCGATCGATGTCGGTGGCAGAGATGTGAACAATCGACCAGCTCAGAGCTAGTTCCTTGATGAGGGGGAACAGTCGGGCGCGACGCAGCGGGGTCAGCTTCTTGGAGTCATCAAGGCCGACAAGTTCGGCGGGCAAAGCCGGTGGCAGGATGCACGCCGCGATAGTGATCGGGCCCGCACACGAGCCACGGCCGGCTTCATCGATCCCAACGATGGGACTGAAACCGGCCGCGTGGAGAGCTGCTTCGATCACTGCTGGATGTCGAAGTCCTCAACCGCGCCAATACGGTTGAACGGCAGCACGATCGCCTGCACCTTACCCACGATGTTGTCGTGAGGCACCGTTCCCTGGTGCTCATCGCCGAGGTGGAAACGGGAATCCGCAGAGTTGGTGCGGTTGTCGCCCATAACAAAGTAATTGTTCTCCGGAACCTGTACCGGGCCGAAGTAGTCACCGCCACAGACATCAGAACCACGCTCAGGGTTGACGGCATAGGTCATTGGCTGCAGCTGGTAGGAAGAGTCAATGACCTTGCCGTTAACCTTGACACCTTCGTCACCCTCCAAACACTGCACCGTCTGGCCACCGGTTGCCACGATGCGCTTGACCATGTTCGTCTCGTCAGCGGAGGTCAGGCCGATGTAGGAGCCGAGATTCTGCAGGCCGGAGAAGATGTTGTTGTCTTTGGAGGTGTAGTGGCCACCAGTCCAAGAATCGGGTGCACGGAAGACAACGACGTCGCCGGGTTCAGGCTCACCGGTCTTGTAAGCGATCTTATCTACGTAAATGCGGTCACCCGTGCAGCCAGGGCAACCATGCAGAGTTGGCTCCATGGACTGACTCGGAATGACATACAGCCGACCAATAAAAGCCTGCACCAAAGCGATAATGATAAAGGTCGTAATAATCACCATCGGTATTTCAATGTACCAAGGTGTGTCCTTTTTTTGCTTCTTTGCAGCTGAGTCAGTCATAAGCGAGAAGTTTAGCAGTCCGATCAATGGACTCCAGAGATGCACAAGTAAATTTCGACATTTCCGGCCGGAATTCGCCCAATTTTGACCCTAAACGCAAGATTCTACTTGTGGTGCCCAAAAGAAAAAGCACCCCAGCGAACTGGAGTGCTTTAAGCCAAGGAAGACTAGCGCTTTTCCTTGATCTTTGCTGCCTTGCCGCGCAGGTTGCGCAGGTAGTACAGCTTTGCACGGCGAACGTCACCGCGGGTGACAACCTCGATCTTCTCAAGGTTTGGAGAGTGTACTGGGAAAGTACGCTCAACGCCGATACCGAAGGAAACCTTACGGATGGTGAAGGTCTCGCGGACGCCAGCGCCCTGGCGACGGATAACAACACCCTTGAACAGCTGGGTACGGGTCTTGTTACCTTCGATAACCTTCACGTGGACGTCGAGGGTGTCGCCTGGACGGAACGCAGGAACGTCCTCGCGCAGGGACTGTGCATCGAGCTTGTCGATCTTGTTCATGAAACAATCCTTTTACATCAGAACAGAGGAACCTAGCGGTTTTCACTCGGCCGGTTCGTATTCACTACATGGTTCGCCGCTGCTTAGGTAAGCAGTCAACCTAAGCAGTATGCCACCTTGGGACTCAGCGACCAAATCCCGCCTTCTTCAGCGCATCAGCCATGGATCCGCCTGTTGCAGGCGCTTGTCGACGCCCCTTGCCAGCCTTAGGAGCTCCCTGCGACTTTCGCGGCCCGCGATCACGTTTTTGCTGTGGCTCTTCCTCCAAGCGCATGGTCAGCGAGATTCGTTTCCGCTGCTCATCGACTTCCAACACCTTGACCTTTACGATCTGTCCGGATCGCACCACCTTATGTGGATCGTCGACAAACGTGTTCGCCAACTGCGAGACGTGGACGAGGCCGTCCTGGTGGACTCCGATATCCACGAAGGCACCAAACGCCGCTACGTTTGTCACAGCACCTTCGAGGATCATGCCGGGCTTGAGGTGAGAGACCTTTTCCACGCCTTCCTTGAAGGTGGCGGTCTTGAACTCTGGGCGCGGGTCTCGACCTGGTTTTTCCAGTTCGGAGATGATGTCGGTAACTGTTGGAATGCCGACTTTTTCGTCAGCGAAGTCCGCGGGCTTGAGTTTCTGCAAGACGCTGCTGTTTCCGATGAGCTCTTGTACTTTTAGCCCCGTCTGTTCCGAAATGCGTTTGACCACCGGGTAGGCCTCAGGGTGCACGGCAGAGGCATCAAGGGGATCCTTGCCGTTTTGAATCCGCAGGAAGCCTGCGCACTGCTCAAAGGCCTTAGGCCCCAGACGTGGCACCTTCTTTAGTGCTGCGCGGGAGGCAAACATGCCGTTTTCGTCGCGGAACGCCACGATATTGTTGGCGATCGTTTCGTTCACGCCTGCCACTCGTGTCAGTAACGGGACGGAGGCAGTATTGAGATCCACGCCGACAGCGTTCACGGCGTCCTCCACCACGTTGTCCAGTGCCTTTGCCAGCGCAGTCTGATTCACGTCGTGCTGGTACTGCCCCACGCCGATAGACTTCGGGTCGACCTTTACCAGCTCGGCAAGCGGATCCTGCAGACGACGGGCAATGGACACAGCGCCACGCAGGGACACATCCATGTCCGGGAATTCCTCGGCGGCCAGCTTGGATGCGGAGTACACGGAGGCCCCTGCCTCCGACACGACGACAGGCGTCGGCTTCTTTCCACCGGCCTCCTTGATCAAACTAGCGATCTCCCCTGCCAGCTTCTCGGTCTCGCGGGATGCCGTGCCATTGCCGATGGCGAGTAGGTCAACCCCATGCTCTGCAACCTTGGAAGCGAGTGCTTGGACCGCCTGCGACCACTGGTTTTGCGGCTGGTGTGGATACACGATGAGGGTGTCGAGCACCTTGCCGGTCTCGTCCACCACCGCGCATTTGACGCCATTACGGTAACCAGGATCCAGGCCCAGCGTTGCCCGGTGCCCCGCGGGCGCGGCCAACAGAACGTCCCGAAGGTTCTTTTTGAAGACCTCAAGCGCGCCTTCTTCTGCTTTCTCTTTCAGCCGCATGCGAGTATCAAGGCCTGCAGAGATGTACAGCTTGGTCTTCCATCCCCAGTGAACAGCATCGTTAATCCATTGGGTGTCATTGAGGTCTAGGCGGTTCTTAATCAGCCCTTCGAAGAAGGTGTCATCTGCGTCCAAGTTGAGGTGCAGGATCCCTTCGTTCTCACCGCGGAGCAGCGCGAGAATGCGGTGACTCGGCAAGGTATGGAATGGCTCCGAGAATTCGAAGTAGTCCTTGAACTTCGCGCCTTCTTCTTCCTTACCTGCCACCACGGATGCAGCCATGGTGCCCCGCTTGAACATTTCTTCGCGAACTTCACCGACGAGGTCGGCGTCCAAGGCCATGCGATCGACGAAGATGGCGCGAGCGCCATCAAGGACAGCTTTGTCATCGGCGAAGCCTTCAGCGTAGAAGGACTTCAAATCTGGTTCTTTGGCTTCGAGAAGCTGATCCACCAGCGGTTCCAAGCCGGCTTCGCGAGCGATGTCTGCTTTGGTCTTGCGGCGCTTTTTGAACGGCAGATAGAGATCCTCGAGACGAGCCTTCGTGGTCGTTTCCAAGATGAGGGCGCGAAGGTCGTCGTTAAGCTTGCCCTGCTCTTCGATTGCCTTGAGGATTGCAGACTTGCGGTCTTCGAGTTCGCGCAGGTAGGTCAGCCGTTCTTCGATGGTGCGCAACTGGGTGTCGTCGAGACCCCCGGTGGCTTCCTTGCGGTAACGCGCGATGAAGGGGACGGTGTTGCCTTCATTGAGGAGCTTGTGGACCGCAGTGACTTGGCTTTCGGAAATTCCGAGTTCTTGAGCAATGAGGGAAAGCATTTGACCATGGTAACGCGCCGGTCCTCCCGCGAAAGCACCTGGCTCAATTAAGTAAAAGTAAAACAGTTCCCAGAAATGAAAAACCTCTCAACTGCTGCGGAGAGGGCGCCGAACGGGATTAAATCGAAGTTAAGTTCAATTTAAGGAAAGGAAGAAAGATGGGATCCCACGGATTTTCTCGTCGAAGTTTCCTCGCTGGCAGCGCGCTCGTTTCCGCTGGTGGTGTGTTGGCTGCCTGCAGCACGAGCTCGACGACGGCAGAGACAACATCTACTGCTGCCACTCCCGCAAGCAAAGTCGACTACAAGTCGATCTCGGGAAAGCTCGTCATGCTTGCCACAGGCGGCACCATTGCGAGCCAGAAAGATGCCTCCGGCGCGCTTGTCCCGACTGTGACGGGCGAGGAGCTGCTGAAAAAGGTCTACGAAAAGTTCGACAAGAACAAGCTCAAGATCGAAGTTCGTCAGGTCAGCCAACTCGATTCGAGCGCCATGACTCTCAAGGACACCGATGGCATTCTGGAGATGGTCCATAAAACGCTCAAGGAAGACGGAGTCACGGGCATCATCGTCTCCCACGGCACAGACTCGATGGAAGAATCCGCCATCGCGATCGATACGTTTTTGGATGCCGATCAACCGGTTGTGCTCACCGGTTCGATGTTCCCCTTCGACGACCCAGAGACAGACGGCCCGGACAACCTGACCCTCGCGGTCACCGCGGCCACTGATCCAAAAAATAAGGGCAAGGGCGCATTCATTGCGTTCGGCGGAAAGATTCTCGCCGCCCGCGGCGCGTACAAGAAGGATGCCTCCAGTAAGGACGGCTTCGACACGAATGCTTCCGGAGACGTGAAACGGCCTAAGCCGTTGCCGGTGAAGAAGCTGGACGGTACTCGCGTCGACATCATCGCCGCTTACCCAGGTGCTCCCGGAGAACTGGTCAAGGCTGCTGTTGATTCCGGCGCCAAGGGCCTCGTCATTGAGGGCATGGGTTCCGGCAACGTCGGTGGCGAGATAGCTGATGCCATCGTCGCCGTCGCCGAGAAAGGCATCCCAGTAGTCATGTCCACCCGCGTGGACAAGGGCCTGGTCGAAGGAACGTACGGCGGTGCTGGCGGCGGTGCCACCCTTGCCGAAAAAGGCGTGATTGGTTCGGGCATCCTCCGCCCTGGCCAATCCAGAATTCTCGTTGTTGCTGCGCTCGCCACCGGCACCGACGTGAAGGAGCTATTTCCTTAAGAAGTAGTGTCACCCCTCCTGAAGGCACAACTCCTCCTGGAAGTAGCTAAGCAGACCCCTCGCTCCCGAAAGGTATCCCGGGATCGAGGGGTCTGCCATACTTTCCTTATGATTTCACCTGAAGAACGAGCCCTCATCCACGCAGTTCGCAAGCACGCATTAGCCACCTCTAATGACAATGAAACTACCGTAGCGGCTGGTTTGCTTACCGCCTCAGGAGACATCATCCTTGGTGTCAACGTGTACCATTTCCTCGGCGGTCCATGCGCTGAAATCTCTGCGCTCAGCAAGCATGCAGAACTGAAAAATGGCGATCCTATAACAACCGTTGTCGCCGTGTATGCACCAACGGGTGACGTGATTTCTCCTTGCGGAAAATGTCGCCAAGTGTTCTTCGACCTGGATCGGGACATCAAAGCAATTGTCCGCACACCAAATGGTTTCACCAGTCTTTCGATTCATGAACTACTTCCTCATGCATATGACTGGCGCGCAGCAGAAGAACCCCGACGAATGTATATGTGGGAAGGATACGAAGAGATGATTCGTTCCGGCAAGAAAAAGCAAACCATTCGTGTCGATGACCCTTTCCCTCCGGGCCTTGCAACAATCGTGTTTGAAAAGAGCGACGGCAGCGTTGTTGAACTTGCTGCCACGATTCACTCGTCCCTGACGATCAAACGGCGCGAGCTAACTGATGAGATTGCTCGTCGTGATGGGTTTCGGGACCTTGCCGAGCTTAACGGCGCCCTCGATTTCCACTACCCAGGACTAGAAGCTGATTCGGAGGTAGATGTAGTGAAATTTGAAGTGGAGCCGTAATTCTTCCCACGTGACGTCGCTATTGAATGTCGCCATCAATGATGATTTTTCGCTGATAGCGGAAAACTCTCCAATTCGCTTCAGGCTCCCACACAATAGCAAGCATGAAAACGAAAAAGGCCCTCGTTACAGGCGGATCTAGCGGAATCGGACGCGCGATTGTCAAGCGCTTGGCAAGTGACGGATTCCAAGTCAGCTTTACGTGGCATAGCGATTCTTCGGCGACCCAGAGCCTAGCCGAAGATCTTTCAGCGTGTGGCAACTCAGGTTACGCATTCCAAGCAAACCTCAGCTCCGTCGAAGGAATCCAACGCCTCGTCAGTGATGTTAAGGCAGAGAGTTTTGATGTTCTGGTCAATAACGCTATGAGCGTCACCGAGATTGCACCTATTACGGAAACTCAACTCACAACCTGGCAAGAAAACCTCACGATTGGCGTAACTGCGCCTTTTCTCCTCATCAAACATCTCAGCCCTGCTATGCCTACAGGAAGCTCGATCATCAACATATCTTCGCTCAACACTGCCATGCCACAGCCAGGCATTGCAGGATACTGCGCAGCAAAGTCGGCGTTGGAATCGCTCACCCAAGTTGCTGCTAAGGAGTTGGCATCGCAAGGAATTACAGTCAATGCGCTTCGGCCAGGGCCAACAGACACTCCTGGAAACCGCGCTGTCAATCCAGATCCGGCGATCCGAGAACAGATAGCAACAATGATTCCGCTGGGGCGCTATGGTCAACCCGAAGATGTAGCCGGCGTAGCGTCTTTCCTGGCCAGCAAGGATGCCCGTTGGATGACCGGACAGGTCATTTCTGTTACCGGTGGCCTCTAAGCTGCTGCAAAAAGCCGAGGCGAGGACGCACTCAGCGCACGATTTAACAGTTGATCGAGCTCCAAGCCAAGCGCTCGGTGAACGCCCCGGATAATCTCAGAAGATCCCTCTTTTTCGCCTCTTTCAATATCCGATAAGTGGGAGGGGGAAATCGCTGCTTTTCGAGCCACTTCCTCCAACGTCCGGCCTTGAATTTTGCGTTCTTCTCGCAGTGCTTTGCCGATGCGTTCCCGCAACAAGTCTTCAGAGACTAAGACAATCATTCCAATCCTTCCAACAAATCCGGCCGGCGCTCCCGTGTCCTCTTCACAGACTGTTCGCGTCGCCATTCCTCCACCAGCTTGTGGTTGCCTGAAAAGAGCACGTCAGGCACTGCCAAACCACGCCATTCCCTCGGTTTGGTATACGACGGCCCCTCCAGCAAGCCGTCCGAGAATGAGTCATCTTCATGCGAAGACGCATTGCCCAGCACACCCGGGATCAAACGAGTAGTGGCCTCAACGATCACCAACACGGCAACTTCCCCACCGATAAGCACATAATCGCCAATGGACACTTCCTCGACGCGGTAGCGATGCGCGGCATCGTCTACAACGCGCTGGTCAATGCCCTCGTAGCGGCCACACGCGAAAACAATGTGCTGCTCGCCTGACCAACGGCGTGCCATTTCTTGAGTAAACGGCTTTCCGGCCGGTGTCGGGACGATCAGCAGCGGCTTATCCTCTTCCGCAGGCTCCACGTACCCCTCGAATTCGCGCCCAGTTAGGTCATCATGCCGGGGCTTATCGACGTGCGGTGCCGCGGAATCCAGCTGCCAACCAGCAGACTTACCTACGCAGACGTCGTCGAGCGCTGGCCCCCATACGGTCGGTTTCATCACCATGCCCGGCCCACCGCCATACGGGGTGTCATCGACGGATTTGTGCACGTCGGTGGCCCAATCACGCAGGTTGTGAACTCCTACGGACAGAATGCCTTTCTCGATTGCTTTGCCAAGCAAGGCGTGGCGGAGCGGTTCGAGGTACTCGGGGAAGATGGTGATGACGTCGAGGCGCATTAGAGATCGAGCAGCCCTTCTGGCGGAGTGATCGCTACCGTTCCCTCTTCCACATCAATCTCGGGAACAATGGCTTCGACAAATGGGATGAGCTTATCGCCCATTTCCAGCAAACTTTGCGCAGGGCCGTGGCTGACACCGGTGATCTCGCCGATCTCTTTGCCGTTGTGCATGACTTTTAAGCCAATGAGCTCGTGATCGTAGAATCCCTCGTCGTCATCGTCTTCAAGGGGAGCTGCGAAAAACTGGGTGCCACGCAAAGAATCTGCGGCGGTGCGATCTGGAATTTCCTCAAACTTGATCAGCAAGCGGCCCTGATGGACACGCACTGCATCAATGGTCAACTCGTGTTCCTTCTTGCTCTGCTTGCCATGCAGGACTTCGCCCAACGCAAAGCGAATGTCCGGCTCATCAGTGGTAGATTCCACCACCACTTCGCCTTTGATTCCGTGCGATTTCACCACGCGACCGATCATCAATTCCATGCGATTAGTGTACCCGAGCGGTAAAACTGAGTAAACTGAGTCTCAAAGCTCAAACTGAGTAAACTGAAAGGCGTTGATTGCAGTGTTGACCAATCCGTTTACTCCCACCTTTGGGACGTCGCCAAGCTTGCCCGTAGGACGAGAAGAGATCGTCTCCGACTTTACGCGGTCACTGCGACAGGGCCCCGGAGCGCCGAGCCGCGCGATGCTGATCGTTGGCACCCGTGGCGTCGGCAAAACCGTACTCCTCAATGAGCTGGAGGATGCAGCCAGGGGCGAAGGTTGGCACATCCTGTCCGAAACGGCGCTGCCGGGCCTGGTTGGCCGTCTTGCCGAGGAACAACTGCCCGAGCTTTTGAAAGAGTTAGATCCGAACTCGGTAACACGCAAGATCACCGGCCTTAATGCCCCGGCAGGGTTGGGAGGCATTCGTTCCGAGGTGGAAAAGAAACACGAACCACGACGTGGCCTGCGTGGCGAGCTAACTGCGGCAACTGACCTGGTGAGCAACGGGCTGTTTATCACCGTTGACGAGGTCGGTCGCGCAACCGTGGACGAGCTCGCAGAGCTCATGGCAGTGATTCAGCACCTGTTCCGCGAGCGTCGCAATGTCGCCCTCGCTGTGGCGGGTCTTCCTGAAGAAGTTGCCAAATTGCTAGAGCACCCAGGAATCACCTTCCTACGGCGCGCTGACCGGCGGATTCTTGGCGCCGTGCGACGATCCGACGCATCTCGTGGCTTGTCCGAACCCGTGCGAGAAGCCGGTGGTACCTGGTCTGCCGAAGCTTTGAAGTCCGCTGTCGAAGCGACCCACGGCTACCCATTCCTCATCCAGCTCATTGGCTATCACGCCTGGGAAAACTCCCCGAACGGCACCATCACCGATGCCACTGATGCGATCATCCGCGCGCAGCAGGAACTCGGCACGCTTGTGCTTGAACCGGTCCTGTCACGCTGCACCGCCCTGGAACGCGATTTCTTGAATGCGATGGCTGAAGATAATGGGGATTCAAAGCTCGCTGACCTCATCGATCGCCTAGAGAAGACTCCTGATACCGTGAGCCAGTACCGTAGGCGACTCCTGGACAGACACATCGTTGTTTCGCCAAGCCACGGCATGCTGCGCTTCGCTATTCCAGGGATGCGCGATTACCTGCGAAGGAATGAAGATGCCGGGCCCGTGCCGTTTTGGTAGGCCTACGGATTCCACTCGCTTCAAGGCATGAAAAAACCGCGCCTGGATTGTCCATGGCGCGGTTTTGCATTAGCAGGAATTACTCTGCAGCAGCTTCCTCAGCAGGTGCTTCTTCGGCAGCTGGAGCTTCTTCAGCAGCAGCTTCCTTCTCAGCCTCTTCTGCGGCAGCCTTTTCAGCAGCAGCCTTCTCGGCAGCTTCCTTCTCAGCTTCAGCCTTAGCCTTAGCTTCAGCCTCTTCCTTTGCCTTGCGCTTCTTCTCGGTGATTGCCTCAGCGGTAGGAGCGTCAGCAGCCTCGGCGAGAGCCTGGTTGAACAGGTCAAGCTTGGAAGCCTTTGGCTCGGCAACCTTGAGGGTGCCTTCTGCACCTTCGAGGCCCTTGTGCTTCTGCCAGTCGCCGGTAACCTTCAGCAGTGCCATGACGGACTCGGTTGGCTGTGCGCCAACGCCGAGCCAGTACTGAGCGCGCTCAGAGTCGATCTTGATGACGGATGGCTCAGCCTTTGGCTCGTAGGTACCGATGTTCTCGATAACCTTGCCGGAGCGCTTGGTGCGGGAGTCAGCGATAACAACGCGGTAGTGCGGGGTACGGATCTTGCCCATACGCTGCAGCTTAATCTTTACAGACATGCAGATTCCTTCTAGTCACTGGGCAGTACAGACATCTTGTTCTCTTAACAAGACCGGTTCAACCCCTTATTTGCTCTGCGTGTGACGTCTCCGCTCGGCCGGGGCCGGTAACGGAAATTACGCAGGAACTCGACTAGTTTAGACCACATGCCCGCTGGGAACCAAAACGCTCCATTTTGGAATCATAACTCGGCCTTCTATCCCGAGATAGTTCGCGCGATGCCGTTTGATGGTGCACGCACTCTCGACATCGGCTGCGGCACTGGTGAGCTGCTGGGCTGTCTGAAATCCCGTTCCGATGACCTGTGGGGCGTGGACCCAGATCCCACTGCCCTAGTTTCGGCGGCGGACCACGGAACAACAGTCCAGGGCGACTTCCTGACCACACAGCTGCCGGCGTTCAACTACATTGTCTCCGTAGCGTCGTTGCACCACATGCCTCTCATGCCTGCATTGAAAAAGATGCGCACACAGCTTAAAGACGGCGGGAAACTGTACATCCTCGGACTCCACCGGCTCAGCACTCCTCTGGATTACCTCGTTGCAGGCCTCAGCTGGCTGCCTGAAACTGCCGAGTCAATCATCCGCGGAAAAACAGACCCGGAAGTGGCCATGAAGGATCCAGCGGAGGACTACGCCGAGATTAAGTCCCAGGCTGAAAAGATTCTTCCTGGGGCCAGAATCAGACGGCGTCGCCACTATCGATTCAGTATCGAATGGTCGAGGACCTAGCTACTTATCAAACTTGAGCTTGCTCAAGTCGATGTTCTCCATGCCCTTCGGCATCTTGGGCATTCCCGGAAGCCCAGGCATGCCTGGCATCCCAGCGCCACCCATCTGCTCCTGCATCTTCTGCAGTTCGGCCATATCTGGCATTCCACCAGGCATTCCTGGCATGCCGCCGCCCGGCATTTTTGGTCCACGGTTCTTGATTGGCTTCTTCTTGCCGCCCTTGCCCTTGCGGGTGGTGCGCTTCTTCTTCGTAGCGGAGCCACCACCCATGCCGCCCATGCCCATCTGGCCGGCCATCTTGCCCATCATTTTCTTGGCTTCGAAGAAGCGCTCGACCAGATTATTCACGTCTGAGACGGACACACCGGAACCGTTGGCGATTCGCTTGCGTCTGGAGGCGTTGAGGATGTTCGGATCTTCGCGCTCGGCTGGGGTCATGCCTCGAATGATGGCCTGGATGCGGTCGAGCTGCTTCTCATCCACCATGTCCGCCATTTGGGACATCTGCTTGCCACCGGGGAGCATCTTCAAGATGTTGCCGATAGGCCCCATCTTGCGGATCATCAGCATCTGGTTCAGGAAGTCTTCCAGAGTGAGCTCGCCGGTGCCCATTTTCTGGGCAGTTTCCAATGCTTGCTCGTGATCAAGTGTGGCTTCTGCCTGCTCGATCAGGGTGAGCATGTCACCCATGCCGAGAATACGGCTCGCCATGCGCTCTGGGTGGAAGACATCAAAGTCTTCCAGCTTCTCGCCTGTAGAAGCAAACATGATCGGCTTGCCGGTAACCTCACGGATCGACAGCGCCGCACCACCACGGGCATCACCGTCCAGCTTGGTCAGAACGACGCCGGTAAAGTCCACGCCATCGCGGAAGGCCTGCGCGGTGTGGACCGCATCCTGGCCAATCATCGAATCGATGACGAACAAAACTTCATCTGGGTTGACGGCATCGCGAATATTGCGTGCCTGCGTCATCAAGGTTTCGTCGATACCGAGGCGACCTGCGGTATCCACAATCACGAAGTCGCGCTGCTGGCGCTTAGCTTCCTCGATGCCCTGACGGGCGACCTCAACTGGGTCACCGTGGGAGGTGCCCATTTCGTGCTCGAAGGTGTCTACTGCAGTGCCGGGATCCGGGGCGAACGTCGGCACGCCAGCGCGTTCGCCAACAATCTGCAGCTGCTGCACAGCGCCCGGGCGCTGAAGGTCACAGGCCACCAACATCGGGGTGTGGCCTTGCTTAACCAGGTGTTTTGCCAGCTTACCGGCGAGAGTCGTCTTACCTGCACCCTGCAAACCGGCAAGCATGACGACGGTCGGTGGGTTCTTTGACAGGTTAATGCGACGAGTCTCGCCACCGAGGATGTCAACGAGTTCCTCGTTAACAATCTTGATAACCTGCTGCGCAGGATTCAGCGCCTCGGAAACTTCGGCACCGGCGGCACGTTCCTTGATGCGCTTAATAAACCCGCGGACGACGGTGAGGGAAACGTCGGCTTCGAGGAGAGCTAGACGAATCTCGCGCGCAGTGGCGTTGATGTCCGCTTCTGAAAGCTTGCCTTTACCCCGTAGCCCCGTCAGGGCGGTTTGCAGGCGGTCGGACAAAGATTCAAACACGTCTATTGCTCCCTAGTCTTTGTTAGCTATGTCGTAACCATGCTAGTCGGCTTGCTTCGCTACACGAAGTTAGCGCCCCAGAAACACCTACAGCGCCGCGTCTCCGCGTTCGCCGGTACGGACGCGCACTGCTTCCTCCACGTTTGTCACCCAGATCTTGCCATCTCCGACATTCCCCGTTCGTGCGGCCTCGACAATCGCGGAGACAACTTGTTCTTGGAACTGCTCGTGGATCAGGATCTCGATCTTCGACTTCGCTACGTATTCCGGGTTGTAGTTGGCACCGCGGTACACCTCCTGTTGGGCCTTTTGCATGCCAAAGCCCTGCACATCAGTAACGGTCATGCCGTGGCATCCCAGCTTCCTCAAGGCATCTCGCACCTCGTCGAGCATGAAGGGCTGAATAACAGCGCTTACTAGTTTCATTTACTTTCCTTCCATTCCGAGTGCGTCGTAGGCGGTTTCGCCATGGACATGGGCATCGATGCCCCCGTGTTCAACAGCGCAGTCGACGCGCCATCCGAGAGTCTTTTCGAGTACAAATCCGATAATTGCGGTAATTACTCCGGCGTAAAGCATCGTCAAGGCTGCGACCACAATCTGTACGATCAGCAGCTTGAAACCATAGGAAATGTCGCCGGTGAAGATGCCCTTGTCATGGGCAAAAAGTGCCAGGCCGATTGTGCCCCAAATTCCGGCGACGAGGTGCACGCCGACCACGTCGAGCGAGTCATCGAATTTGAAACGGAACTTCAGCGCCACGCCAAAAGCCGCAAGGAATCCGCCGATAAAACCCAAAATAATCGAGGTCACCGGCATGAGGACTCCTGCCGCCGGGGTGATCGAGACAAGTCCAGCGACGACGCCGGAGGCTGCGCCGAGTGAGGTGGCATGGCCGTCGCGAAGCTTTTCGGCGAGCAGCCACCCGAGGATTCCCGCCGCGGCAGCGCACGTGGTGTTGAGCGTGGCCAGGCCCGCAGTCCACCCCGCGCCGTGCGCCGAGCCGCCGTTGAAGCCGAACCAGCCAAACCACAACAGCGCAGCGCCGAGCATCACAAAGGGCAGGTTGTGCGGGCGATGCGCGGTGCGCATGAAGGTGTGTCGCTTACCGACGGCAATTGCCAGCAGGAGCGCAGCCGTGCCGGCGGAAATGTGGATGGCGGTGCCGCCCGCGAAATCGACTGGGGGAACCTTCGCTTCCCCGTCCTCGGAGCCGAACATCCAGGCAGCGACGGAATGCGCATGCTCGGAAAGGATGCCACCGCCCCAAATCATGTGCGCGAGCGGGAAGTACACGAAGGTCGACCAGAGTGCGGTGAAGACCATCCAGGTGCCGAACTTCACGCGGTCGGCGAGCGCACCAGAGATTAGTGCACAGGCGATGACGGCAAAGGTGAGTTGGTAGCCGACTTCGATGACGGTCGGGTATCCGTACTTGGAAATGACTGGAGCCTCCGAACTTCCGATCGAGTCGCGAAGACCGAAGAACTCGAATGGGTTGGAGAAGATTCCCGCAATGTCTTGGGTTCCATAAGACATCGACCAGCCCCAGAGCACGTAGACGACGGCGACAACTCCGAGAGAGCCGAAGGACATCATCATCATGTTCAGCACGGACTTCTGGCGAGACATACCGCCGTAGAAGAGCGCAAGCGCTGGTGTCATGAGGAGCACCAGCGCTGTCGAGATAAGCATCCAACTTTCGTTGGCAAAGACTTCCGTAGTCATGACGGGCCTTCTTTCACAATCAGGGGCCCATCAGTAGCCCAATGCAGAAAAGCATAAGGCTTACTAAGGATGCTGTAGAGAAATAAATTCAGGCGGAGAAATTGCCCGCCAGCACTTAGGCCAGCAACGCATCGACGAAGCTCTCCACCTCGAATGGGGCCAGATGATCGGCGCCTTCGCCCAGGCCAACGAGCTTGACTGGCACACCGAGTTCCTCCTGTACCTGGAAGACAATGCCGCCCTTGGCGGTGCCGTCCAGCTTGGTGAGAACCACGCCGGTGATGTCCACAACGTCACGGAAGGTGCGCGCCTGCATGAGGCCATTTTGTCCCACAGTGGCGTCCAGCACCAAGAGAACCTCGTCGACCTTGGCCTTCTTCTCCACCACGCGCTTGACCTTACCCAGCTGATCCATCAGACCGACTGAGGTGTGGAGACGACCGGCGGTATCGATAAGCACCACATCTGCTTGCGTCTCGACGCCCTTGGCCACGGCATCGAAAGCAACCGATGCCGGGTCTGCGCCTTCGGCGCCACGGACGGTCTCAGCTCCGACGCGGCGACCCCAGGTTTCGAGCTGGTCGGCAGCAGCGGCACGGAAAGTATCGGCTGCGCCGAGCAGTACCTTGTGTCCCATGGAGACAAGGACGCGGGCGAGCTTTCCGGTCGTGGTGGTCTTGCCGGTGCCGTTCACACCGACGATGAGGACGACGGCTGGCTTGCCCTCGTAAGGCATGGCCTTAATGGAACGGTCAAGCTCCGGCTTTCCTGCCTCGATCAGCGTCTCCCGCAGCATCGCCTTGGCTTGTGCTTCACTTTCCACGCCTCGCTCGGCAATCTTGGCCCGGAGCGACTCCACAACCTTCACGGTGGTGGCGGTACCAAGGTCAGCCATAATCAGCTGGTCTTCGATCTCTTCCCAGGCATCCTCATCAAGGTCGCCCGCGGTGAGCATGCCAAGTACGGATTGGCCAAGGAAGTTGTTGGACTTGACCAGCTTGCCACGCAGCTTGCCCAGGCGTCCTGCCGCTGGTTCGATGTCGTCGAGCGGGGCAGGTGCTGGAGCCGGCGCGGTGCTCGGAACTGGGGTTTCCTCCAGCGCACGCTCGGCGGCATCGACGGTAACAGCTGCAGCCTCGGCGGCTTCTTCCGCTTCCTGTGTGGTTTCCTGCTCGGCGGCAACTGGGGACTCTTGTGCCTTGTCCTCGGTCGGGGCTTCAACCGGTTCTTCCACTACTGGGGATTCGGTTTCTTCATCAAGTTCATCGAGCTCAGGGATTTCCTTGAGGACTTCATCTTCTTGCTCGATATCCGGTTGACCAGCTGGCTCGACCGTTGGCTCTTCTTCCGGGTCGGCATCAGGGTCAACTACCGGCTCAGGAGCTACCTCTTCAGCAACTTCCTGTGCAATCGGCGTCGCAGCAATCGGCGTGGCGGCAGAAACCGGTGCCTCGACTGGGACGTCCACCTGTGGCTCTTCTGGGATCTCCGGGACCACCGGAACCACTGGCGCTGCTGCGGGTGCCGCTGGAGCTTTGACCTCAGGTTCTTGCATTTTGAGTGGTTGCGCAGCGGCTGGCTGCGGAGCATCGAGCTTCTGATTATCAAGAAGAACTGGTTCTGTTTCCTTCGCTGGAGCAAAATTGAACCCGCCGGTAGCAGTGTAATTGCCACTCTTTTCTTCGCGGGTCAGTTCCTTTGGCGCTTCTTCCTTGGTAAAAGAGACCGTCTTTTCCTTTTTGCGCTTGTTGCCAAGCGCAATGACAACAATGAGGAGGAGCAGAAGAAGGACAACGGCGCCGATAATCAGGTAAGTCATAGTCATGGCTTCCATCTTGGCAGTAGTGCCTACTAGGCTGCCACTTTTCCCTCAAACTGCTACCACCCGTTGCTGGCTTCTCGACGCCCCAGATCTTCCCAACGAGGACCCACGCAGCCTACCTGGCTACATTCCCGGATACTTGACCGCCAAGACCATAGCTTCTGCTGCGACCAAATCTGCGGTGACCAGATCCGGCACAATCTCAGCTAGCTCTGCCCACTCTCCCGCTGCTTTGAGCAGCAATTTAGGTTTGCCCATGAGTCCATGGGCGTGCATACGAGCTGCCAACGCGAAGACCATGGACACCACGGGGACCAGCGCCCAATGGTTCTCTCGTGCATTGGTGTCCACGCCATCAAGCTTGTCGAAGCGCACACGAGCGGATGCGTACACAGCTTTGTTTGCGCCCTTGAGCGCGCGCAGGGTGCTGACGGCTGCTTGAATCAGTTCCTCGTCAATCAGAGAGGTCAACTCGGCGCGCTTGTGGAAGGTCTCCATCACGGCAAGTAGACGCGAGGTGTCATCCATGATTGCTCCAGGAACCATATCGCCTTGGGCGAAAAGCACACCGAGCAGCGCCTGCTGCTGTGCTTCGTCCATCATCGCGAGCTGGACAGTACTGCGATCGATGCAGGCGGTATCGAGCGTATTGTCACGTCCAGTGGACAGCGCTTCAACCAGGCGCTTTCCAGCGAGCGCTTCCAGTTCTTTCACCACCGGACGCACCGGCTGTTCACCTTCGATCAGACCAGGCAACTGACCGAGTAGCTCCAAAGCACCAATCCAAGGACTGCGATGCTTCGACGATCCGTCTGCAGCGGAGAACGGTCCCAGGATGAGGCCGGAAGAAATAATCCTGCCCGGCTGCAGTTCTGCCGGAACCAGGGAGCTTGACAATGCGTCCAACGCGGCGCTTGGGTTCGAGCGCAGTGCAGTGAGCACCGCTTCCCTATCGCCAAGCTCGCCCTTCCAAGACGCCAGGTAGTCCCACAGCACGGGCATGAGACGAGGATCGTTCGGAGCGGTGTCTTCCTCACCAGCTAAAAACGCGGAGAGCTGCGCGAAGGCAGGTTCTGGATCCTGGTAGCAGCCAGCTTGTGGCAGGCGAATAGCAGCTTCCGTCGGTGCATACGGGGCGCGCAGGATGTTGAAAGGATCATCAGAGTGCACGTCCACGATAAGGTCGCCGGCGCCCACCAGGTCGGCTGGCAACGCAGTGTCGCGAGTCAGGGCCAAAGAGCGAGCCGGTACCCATGGCGCAGCGGCGAGCCAGATCCAGGCTGCGAGGCCATCGCCGTCGATAAGCAGGCGGTCCTCGGCGAGCTCGAGCGAGGTAAACGCAGGCTGCGAGGTGATGTCGGCAAGGTTGACCGAAGCGCGTTTCTTGCTGCGCGGGTCCGTCCATTCAAGTTCGAGGCGGCCCCCCATCATGGTCGTGGCTGGAAGCAGCGCCTCGTAGGTGTAGTCGTCCTCGGTGGTCAGCTTGACGGTGCGCACTGGTGCGCCGTGCTGGTTGCGCAGCGAAACCTGTGGGCGACCAAGTCCTTGACCGGCACGGATCCGGATCGGGCGGGCGGGGTCGATGTCCGACGCACGGCACGAGATGCGGGCGGTGCGCCACACCGCAGGCTTGCCGACGAGCGGGAGTTCAAACTGTAGACGCGGCGGCGTAAACCTTAGTGGCAGTTGATCACCGACCTCAGTGGTGATCGCGAATGTCGCTTCTGCGGCATCTGGCGCCACGGAAATCTCCGCTGGGGTGACGTCGGATTCCTTAAATGTCGGCTTGACCAGGAGCACGGCCTCGGAAAGCCCACCAGCTGCCGGGATGCGCACTGAACGCACCAAACCTGCGAAATCGGTGGAGGCAGCCATGCCCTCGACAATGGCGAACTCGTGACGGAAAGACTCGTTGCGCGGGCCGCGGATGCGGACGAGGTATTCACCAACCCACGGATCGTCGTAGGCCTCGGGGTCGAAGATCTCGAAGCTGCCGCCCTCGGCGGGAACCTCCAGCGGCTCCTCTTGGGATACTTCCTCGCCGGACGCGCCGGCACCAACGAAGGAGGAAATAGACAAATACCAGGTCTCATCGGCGCCTGACAGAGTGGGCGGGAAATCCGCAATCAGGCTGACGCTATGAACCTTGAGACCAGAGGTCGTGCGGATGTTGTCGATGGCGGGAGCCGGATCGCGGAATGTCACGCGCTGACGCGGGCTGATGGCACGAACAGGACGAACTGGTGAGATCTGTTGGCCGGGGCGAACGAGCTGGATCGAATCTGCCGCTGTGGTATCCAAAATATGACAAATCCATGCATCCCAGCCCTCGATGGCAAATTGCTCAACCTCGGGCAGTGGCTTAGAGGTCACTACATCTACGAGCGTGGCGTCCTCGGGAGCGATGACCGACAACGAGGCATAGTGCAGCGTCATCTTCGAGGACATGTCGTGTCCCTTAGGACTAAAGACCAATACCGGGTCTTCGGAGTCAATGACAGGCACATTCCAGGTGATGTTGTTCGTTGAGTCAACAACGGTCAGTTCGCGAATTGGCCGATCCAGCGTGATGTCCAGAGCCTCGGAAAACGGCGAGGTATCGCCCCACGGGCGCCCGGTTCGGTAGATCCGGGTGGTGCCCTCCATGCTGACCCGCCACACGATCTCATGGTCTTCAGCTACTCGCTGCTCGGGCAGTCGCAGGCAGACCTTGCGGCGGTTAGCATCCAAAATGATGCGTGGACGCAGCTCTCGGGTGGCAACTCCCACCGCCGTGCGACGATTCTCCGTTCCGGCAGGACGTTCTTTCAACTCCTCCACCACGGAATCGCTGACCAATGGAGCCAGCGCCAGGTGGGAGCGATCCCGATCCAACCAGGAATTCGGATGTTCCAGGGAGAAAGCGCGCACCTCAGCGATGTCTGCGAACAGCTGCTCATGGAAGGGGCTGAGTGGGATGCCCAGCTCAGCGGGATCGAAATCGCCATCCATGGCTTCCAACACATCGGGGATCTTCGCGCTGGTCACGCCGGTGTGAAGTTCCAAGGCCAGCACCGGATCCTCCGAGCCGACGTACAGCCCGGTCTTTTCCAACAGCTCGAAGACTTTCCCAGCCACCACCGAGGCGAGAGAGGCATCGATTTCCAGTCCGGCACAGTACTCAGTAAAGAACTGTTCTTTCTCCACCATGCGCGAAGCACGCTTAATCAGCGTGGCTGAAGTGAGCGCGGGCATGACGTCGATAAGCGCGGCGAAATCCGCACCGGCGGAGAGCTGACGGCGCACGAAGGTACCGAAGAAACGCTCGATGCGCTGGAGCTCGTCACGTCCGAGTCCGGAGTGGGGAAAGAAGTCGATGTCGGCGAGGGTTTGACTCAGTTGAAGCTCGGTTTGTGATGCCCATCCGAGGAGAGAGTCCTGCAAATCCGCAATAGGCTGGCCGCCGCTCAATGTTCTTCCTTTCGTAGCTAACCCTTAAGTTGTAGCAGGACTCATGCGCTGGCTGATAACGCGGGTGACGCCATCGCCTCGCATGGTCACGCCGTAGAGAACGTTTGCCACGTCCATCGTAGGCTTTTGGTGCGTAATCACGATGAGCTGAGAGCTTTCCCGCAGCTTTTCAAACAGGGCGATGAGGCGGCGCAGGTTGGTATCATCGAGCGCCGCTTCCACCTCGTCCATGACGTAGAACGGGCTCGGGCGTGCCTGGAAAATGGCCACCAGCATGGCGAGCGCCGTGAGGGACTTCTCGCCACCGGACAGCAGCGTGAGGCGCTTGACTCGCTTGCCTGGCGGGCGCGCCTCAACTTCGATGCCGGTGGTCAGCATGTCGTCTGGGTCGGTGAGCACTAGCCTGCCCTCACCGCCCGGGAACAAGGTGGCAAAGACGGCAGGGAATTCGCGCTCCACGTCGTGCCAGGCATCGGTGAACAGCTGCAGGATTTGCTTATCGACGTCCTCGATCACCTCCGACAGGTCCTTCCGGGCCTGCTGCACGTCATTGAGCTGACCGGCGAGGTATTCGTAGCGCTCCTCCAGCGCTTTGAACTCCTCCAGCGCGAGTGGGTTCACCTTGCCGAGCGAGGCCAAGGCCTTCTCCGCCTTCTTCAGCCGGGCAAGCTCGGCTCCCTTGTCAAAGTCTTCTGCAGGCGCGTAATCGCTGAGCAGAACCTCCACCGGCACGCCTAATTGTTCCTCGGCCTGTGCCTGCGCTTCCTCGATGCGGACCTGAGCTTGCGAACGAGCGATATCTGAGGCGTGCTTGGAATCGCTGAACTTATTGAGCTGTTGCTGCAGCTGACGAGTCTGTTCCTTCACCGTGTGCAGCTTGGAGTTCAACAGGTTCTTGTTTTCCGCGGTACGTACGCGCTGCTGCTCTGCCTGAGCGAGCGCCTCCGAGACACGGTCCTTAATGAGGGACGCATTACGTTCGACGGCCCGGGCCAGCTCAGCGGCAGCCCGGCGCGATGCCATCGCGGCTTCATGTCGCGCCTTCGCCTGACGTTCGTGCTGGGCCTGGCGCCGCAGTTGGTCAGCGCGCCCGCGGGATTGTCCGGCCCGCTCTTCTGCAGTGCGCAGGGATAGGCGTGCTTCCATGTCCATGGCCTTGACTTGGGCCAGGGCTGCCTGGGCGGCGTCGCGCTCCTCGGTGGAGGGTTCTTCTTCGTCTTGGTCCTCCACGCGTGCGAGGCGGTCGAGTGTCTCATCCAGCTTCTGCTGTGCCTCGATTGCACGCAGTTCTGCCTGCTGCACGCGGGCAGCCATGCGTTCGTGTTCGTTCTTGCTGGCCCCAGCCTGCTTTTCCAATCGGAGAACGTCGCGTTCCAACGCTCCCAGGTTGGTGTCATGCTCCCGTAGCGCGGACTTGGCTCCTGCTGCGGCTACGCGGGCTTCCTCTGCGGCCTGGACTGCGCCTTCGAAGGTACCAGCGATGTCCGCGAGCTCCGCCTTAGCTTGTTTGAGTTCCGCCTTAGCCTCGGCGATGTGCGCCGCAGTCTCCACGGCATTCGTCCCCGAGCCGACTGCGACCCAGCCTTCTCCCCTGAGCGTGCCGTCAAGAGTGACTGCGCGCAGACGAGGGTCCTGCTCGACCACGGTCTGAGCCAGGGCTGCGTCGGTGACCAGCACGACGTCGGCAAGCAAGCGCGTGAGCGGGCGGGCAAAGCGCTTATCGACGTCCACCTCGTCCAACAGCCACGTGGCACCCTTCGGCAGCGTGGTGTCCATGCGCCACTCGGTTTTGTCAGACACCTCGATGAGCACGGTGCGGGTGATGTCGGTGCTGCCAATTTCTTGGAGGGCCGCGCCAATATCGCTGCCGCTGAGGGCCTCCGCGATCGGGCCAAGCGCTGCTGACAGCGCGGTCTCGCGGCCCTTGTGTGGGGTGATGATCTCGGTGATTGGTGCCCAACCCTCGAGGTTGACCTCGTGCTTGGGCGCGGTTTGCTGCAGCGTTTCGATGCGTGATTCCCATTTGGACACGGCGCGCTCTAGGTCGCGCTGCTGCGTGCGCAACTGTTCCAGGCGAGACTCCGCCGCGCCCGCCTCGGCGGCGGCACGGGTATGCGCCTCCTCCAGGGGTTGTCGCGCCTTGCGCAGCTCGGCCATTTCCTCGGCGAGGCCAGTTTGCTCGGACGTGGCTTTTTGCGCACGCTCCAAGGTCAATTCGAGTTCTTCTGTGAGTCGCTCGGCCTCGGCTTGGCTCGTGCCCACCTGGGCTCGGTGGGTTTCCTCCGCTGCGAGCAGGCGAACTACGCCTTCGCGGCGGTCGGCGATCGCGCGCACTCGGGCTAAGTGTTCTTTATCGGCTCGCTTCAAGGAGTCTTCGTGGGTTTCTACCTCTTCGCGGATAGATTCGAGGCGTTCTCGGGCGATTTCAACGGCCTGGTCGAGCTCTTGTTGTTGGCGCTCCGCCTGCTCAGCTCTGCGTTCAAGGTCATCTGGGTCAGGTCCGGAGTATGGGACCTCTGGAGCTGCTTTGGCACGGTCGGCTGCGATGCGCACGGTAGCTGATACGCGCTCTGCCAGGGCCGAGAGCTGAAACCACAACTGCTGCGCGTCGTCGGATTCTTTGGTCGCCTGCTCCACCAGCGCCTCGAGCTCCATGCTTTCGCCGGTAGCTTCCTCCAGCTGATCGCTGAGGGCCTCTACCTGTTCCTTCAACATGCGGGCTTGCTGCTCGACATTGCTGAGATTGTCTTGCAATTCCACCAGGTTAGCGCCCGCAATGCGCAGGCGTGCGTCTCGCACATCAGCTTGCACAGTGGCGGCTTTCTGGGCGGTCTCTGCCTGGCGAGCTAGCGGCTTGAGCTGCCGCTTCAACTCGTCGGTCAGATCTTCCAGTCGGTCCAGGTTGGCCTGCATGTTCACCAACTTGCGCTGGGCTTTTTCTTTACGACGCCGGTGCTTGAGCACACCCGCTGCCTCTTCGATGAACGCGCGGCGCTCCTCAGGGCGCGACTCCAGGATCTGAGCTAGGCGCCCCTGCCCCACGATCACGTGCATCTCGCGGCCGATTCCGGAATCTGAGAGCAGCTCCTGCACATCCATCAGACGGGCTTTGGAGCCGTTGATCTCATACTCACTGGCGCCGTCGCGGAACATGCGGCGGGTAATGGACACTTCCGAGTACTCGATCGGTAGCACGCCGTCAGAGTTGTCGATGGTGAGTGTCACTTCGGCGCGGCCAAGCGCCTGGCGGTCTCCGGCGCCGGCGAAGATGACATCTTCCATCTTGCCGCCACGCAGCGTTTTCGCGGAGTGCTCGCCCATCACCCACGCCAATGCGTCCACCACGTTGGATTTGCCCGAACCATTCGGGCCGACCACGGCGCAGATGCCGGGTTCAAATTTTAGGGTCGTCGCTGACGCAAAGGACTTAAATCCCTTCAGCGTCAACGATTTCAAATGCACTGGTAGATAATAACACCGGGCGGATTTGATTAGGGAGACCCACAAAGGAGAGTCGGAGCAATTAAGCTCCCTCGCCTAGCGGATGTCGAACCCTGTTACGCCTTTCGGCTCCGACCACTGCTCGACTACGGTCTGAACGTGGCCTGGGGTGTTCCCACTGCGCAGCCACGAGAGAAGTTCATCGCAGTGTGCGCGCGGTCCTTCTGCGACGACGCACACACGGCCATCGACCAGATTCGTGGCGCTACCCGCTAGCCCTAGTTCGAGAGCTCGTGAGCGGGTGTGCCAACGGAATCCGACGCCTTGGACGTCGCCAAGCACAAATGCAGTGAGGCGGGTCATCGCTGGGTGAGCGGGTCCGAGCCATCCCAACATTCCATGCCGTCCCAGCCGCGAATGCCCTTGACATCGTCGCGGTGGAACACCGGGTTGAGGCCCTGGGAGCGCTGCTCGGCAAAGTGCTTCAGCAGTGCGACGGCAATGCCACCCATTGGGAGGATCGCAAGCAGGTTAACGGTGGCCATGAGGCCGGAGAAGGTGTCGGCAAGCGCCCAGACGAGCGGCACAGAGCCGAGAGCACCGGCGAACACGCAGACAACAACCAGGGCGCGGAAGCCGTTGAGCACGCCCTTGGACTGGGTCAAGAATTCGATGTTGCTTTCGCCGTAGTAGTAATTACCGATGACGGAAGAGAACGCCAGGAAGATGATGACCACGGTGAGGAAGTGAATGCCCCACTCGCCGACGTTGGAAGCCAGCGCGTTCTGCGTCATCTGCATACCAGTGAGTTCAGGGTCCATGTCGCCACGGGCCAGCAGGATGATGAAGGCCGTGATGGAGCAGACAACGATGGTGTCGAAATACACGCCGAGGGTTTGGATCAGACCCTGCTTAACCGGGTGAGATACCGAAGCGGTAGCGGCAGCGTTGGGGACGGAACCCATACCGGCCTCGTTGGAGAACAGGCCACGCTGTACGCCCTTCATGATCACTGTTCCCAATGTGGCGCCCGCGAATTCACGGATGCCGAACGCGTGAGTCCAGATGGACCACACCATTCCGGGGATCTTGTCGGCATTCAGGGCCAACACGATTATGCCGATCACGATGTACATGGTGGCCATGACAGGCACGATGACCTGTGTGAAGTTGGCAATGCGCTGCACGCCACCGAAAATGATGATCGCCGTCAGCAGGGACAACACGGCACCAACGATGATCTTCGTGCGCATGGGATCGCCGTCGAAGGACTGAGCCATGGCCTCCGAGATGGAGTTGGACTGCACGGCGTTGAACACAAAACCATAGGTGACGGTGATGAGCACGACGAATAGGGCGGCTGCCCACTTCAGCTTCCAGACCTTGGTGATGTAGTACGCCGGGCCACCTCGGTACGACTGTGAATCGCGCACCTTGAATGCCTGCGCCAGCGTGGACTCGATGAATGACGTGGCACCGCCGATGATGGCAAGCATCCACATCCAGAACACCGCACCCGGGCCACCGGTGGCGATGGCGATGGCTACGCCGGCCACGTTGCCGGTGCCCACGCGGGAGGCAGCCGAAATGGTGAAAGCTTTGAAGGCCGATATGCCCTTTTGCCCTTCCGAGATGTCGGATGGCTTTTCGACGACCGCCTTGAACATGTCGGGGATGTAGCGGATCTGTACGACGATGGTGGTGATACAGAACCAGAGGCCCGCACCGACCAGAAGCACGATCATGAACTTCCAGTAGTGCTCATTGAATGTCTCTACGTATGTTTGGAGGTTTTCCATAGGGGTAGCGTAAACGCTTGTACCCTATGACACATAGTTGGACTTTCATGACTGCCGCCACGCTGCGTCTTTTTAGCGATGACTACAAGGCCTGACACCGCGGACAAAAGTGCGATCCGCGGTTCGCAAATTGCTGCCGAACGATGAGCGTGCCGCAGCGCGGGCACGGCCGTCCTAGCTGTCCGTAAGCATTCAGCGACCGAGAAAAATAACCAGATTCTCCATTGACATTCACGTACAGCGCGTCAAAAGAAGTTCCGCCCTGGGACAGGGCCCGTTGCATCACTTCAATACCGGAGGTCAACAATTCAGCGACCTCAGAAGCCGAAAGAGAAGAAGCAAGGCGCTCCCCATGGATCCTCGCCTGCCACAGCATCTCGTCTGCGTAAATGTTGCCGATCCCGGACACTACGGTTTGATCAAGCAGCACCCGCTTAATTGCTGAGCGTCGCGAACGGATCCGCTCACCCAAAAAGCCCAGGTCCAGCGCAGGATCTAAGAGATCGGAAGCGACATGGGACACTAGTTCAGGAACCCCATCGACTAGCTCCCCGACGTGCCAGTACCCGAAGGTGCGCTGGTCCACGAACCAAACTTCGTGGCCGTCGTCGAGAACTGCGCGCGCCCGGAGGTGCTTGTGAGGCTCGGCGGAAGAATCTTTGATGAGCATCTGCCCACTCATGCCAAGGTGGACGAGCAGCGCCCCCTGCGACGTATCAAGCCATAGATACTTGCCCCGGCGGTCAATGCCCTCGACGAGGGCACCTGCCATGCGAGCCTCAATTTCGGCAGCGCCACCGGGCTGGCGGCGTGCAACGCGTGGATGCAAAACCTCCGCCGTCGCAAAGCGCTTGCCGACGACATGGGCGGCCAACCCACGTCGCACCACCTCGACTTCTGGCAGCTCCGGCATTAGCGAATGGCGAGGAACGCTTCGTGAGCGGCTTGCTGTTCGGCGAGCTTCTTGTTCGGGCCGGTGCCGGTGCCGCGGACAGTGCCGTCGATGAGCACGTTTGAGGTGAACAGTTGATCGTGGTCAGGACCGGCCACTACTGATTCATAGACCGGAGCTGGCAGCTTCTTCTCCGCCACCTTTTCCTGAAGGGTCGTCTTCCAGTCCTGGTGCAAGCCGCGGGCGGAGGCGGTGTCGATCTTGGCTTTGAAGAGACGCAGTACCACGTCGCGGGCAGTTTCGAAATCGAACTGGCGGTAAATGGAGCCGAGGATTGCCTCCATGGTGTCCGCGAGAATCGAATCCTTGCTGCGACCGTCGGTGCCTTCCTCGCCCTTACCCAACAGAATGTGCTGGCCAAGGTTGATTTCGCGAGCGATATCGGCAAGGCCATAGCGGCTCACGATGGAGGCGCGCATCTTGGAAATATCCGACTCAGGACGGTCCGGGTACTGCACGTATAGCTGCGTTGCTACCGACAGGCCAAGGACTGCGTCGCCGAGAAACTCGAGGCGCTCATTGTTCGGGAGCATGCCATTTTCGTTGGCAAAGGAGCGGTGTGTGAGGGCCAGGCGCAGGTGCTCGTCGTCAATGTCTACGCCGAGCGAAGCACGCAAGGGCGCGTGATCGACTGCGGCAAATGCCTCATCAAGAGCTTCAGCGCCGGTGATGCGGGCCTTCTTTCGACTCACTTAAATTTCTCCAGTCCAGCCCAGCGAGGGTCTGGGCGGTCGTCCTCTTCACCGGAAACTCCGTCCGGGGCGGGCACCTCATCGTCCCCGCAGTCGAGGCCAAAGTACTCGCATGTGGGGTTGAATGGCAAGTCAAGTCCGGCCGCATCGATCACGCTCTGGGTGAGGTTAATGTCATCTCCGACGACCTGCGGGATTTCATCCTCGTCATCGCCCGCATCGCCCTGGATAAAGTCCTCGGATGCAGCGAAAACCTCGTTGACGGTGACCTCATACGCAGGATGAAGTTCAGTTAGACAGCGCGAGCACTGCCCGGTCAACGTGGAAGAAACGGTGGCGTCGACCATGATGCCCTCCCCTAGCGGGGTGAGAGTCGCATCGACGGTGAGTTCGGTACCCGGCTCAATAGCGATCATCGCAACGCCGATACGTTCCTCGGACACGCCGGTTTGGGTGCGCTGTTCTGGCATGCCGGAGCCGCGGAGCAACGCGGTGACGTTAAAGACGAGTGGCGAGGCCATTTAGATTTCCTCTCGAGCGCCGGAAGCGCCTGCGCCACGACGGATAGCAGCACGGTCTCGGGAGATGGTGCGCAGCGTGGCGGACAGAGACTCCTCGAACTCGGCGAGCTTGCCATCCACGTACGTGTCGCATTCCATGCGCAGGCGATTGGAATCGGTGTGAGCAGCATCGACGACGCGGTGTGCTTCTTCATTAGCGCGGCGAACAACCTCGGACTCAGAGACCAAGCGCTGCTGCTCGGCGAGGCCCTCCTGGACCGCACGATCGTAAGAGTCGCGGGCTTGCTTCTCCAAGCGCTCGGACTCGGCGGTAGCGCGGTCGACCAGCGCATCGGCTTCTCGACGCGCATCGTCGACCATACGGCCGGCATCATCCTGCGCCTTGGACACGGTGGCGTGAGCGCGGTTCTCTGCATCCGAGACCATCACGTCAGCATCGTGACGAGCGGTCGTCACGAGATCATTGGCCTCGCGGTCGGCATCCTCAACAATATCTGCGGCCTTATCCTCGGCACCGCGAATGATCTCTTCGCGCTGATCGAGGACGTCCTGAGCGTCATCAAGCTCGACAGGTAGGGCGTTGCGGAGGTCGTCGAGAAGCGCCAGCATGTCATTGCGGGGCACCATGCAGTTGGCGGTCATCGGCACGCCATAGGCCTGCTCGACGGTCTGAACCATTTCATCCAAAGCTTCAAAAACGCGGTACATGGTGCCCAGCTTACCTAGACTGCTCCACTGGGCTGGGAGGACAACGCAGAAGAGCGCCAATGAGTTTCTCGTCCTACCCGATATCCAAACGGGAACGGTTCTCGCGCGACTGTGGCAGAAACGCAAAAAGGCCATCCCACACGATGCGGGATGGCCTTTAAGAGCTGTGATTAGATAACGCCCTGGGCAAGCATGGCGTCGGCGACCTTCTTGAAGCCGGCGATGTTTGCACCAATTACGTAGTCACCCTCGTGGCCGTATTCCTTAGCCGTCTTGGCGACGTTGCGGAAGATGTTGGCCATGATGTCGTGCAGACGCTGGTCGGTGTATTCAAAGCTCCATGCGTCACGGGATGCGTTCTGCTGCATCTCGAGTGCAGAGGTAGCCACGCCACCGGCATTGGCAGCCTTACCTGGGCCGAAGTGAATGCCGCGCTCGCGGTAGACCTCGATTGCCTCAGCAGTAGAAGGCATGTTGGCGCCTTCAGCTACGAACTTGCAGCCGTTGTCAGCCAGGGTGGTGGCCTGAGCACCATTGAGCTCATTCTGAGTGGCACAAGGAAGCGCGATGTCACACGCAAGATCCCAGATGGACCCCTCAAGACGCAGCTTGGAGCCTGGAACCTCGTTAACGTACGCAGCCACGCGCTCGCGACGAACTTCCTTGACCTCTTTCAGCTTTGCCACGTCGACACCATTAGGGGTCTCCACCCATGCAGAGGAGTCAGAGAAGGCGATGACCGTGCCGCCGAGCTCCTGGACCTTTTCGATGGCGTAGATTGCCACGTTGCCGGAGCCGGAGACGATGACCTTCTTGCCCTCGAAGGACTCGCCATGCTCGGTGAGCATTTCCTTGGTGAAGTAGGCCAGGCCGTAGCCGGTGGCTTCGGTGCGAACCAGGGAGCCGCCCCATGCCAGACCCTTGCCGGTGAGCACGCCAGATTCGTGCTGGTTAGCCAGACGACGGTACTGCCCGAAGAGGTAGCCGATCTCACGGCCACCGACACCAATGTCACCGGCAGGAACGTCGCGGTATTCACCGATGTGGCGGTGCAGCTCAGTCATGAAGGACTGGCAGAAACGCATGATTTCAGCATCGGACCTGCCCTTAGGGTCAAAGTCGGAGCCGCCCTTGCCGCCACCGATTGGCAGGCCGGTCAGGGAGTTCTTGAAGATCTGCTCAAAGCCGAGGAACTTGATGATGCCCAGGTTCACGGATGGGTGGAAACGCAAGCCACCCTTGTACGGGCCGATTGCGGAGTTGAACTGAACACGGAAACCGCGGTTGACCTGAACTTCACCCTGGTCATCTACCCAAGGGACACGGAACATCAGCTGGCGCTCAGGCTCGCACAGACGCTGGATCAGCCCGTAGTCCGCATAGTGCGGATCCTTTTCGAGCACAATCTTGAGGGAGTCGAGTACTTCAGCGACGGCCTGGTGGAACTCTGGCTCGCCGGCATTGCGCAGCAGAAGCTTGTTGTAATAGTCAGAGACTTGAGCCTCAATATTTGACATGCTGCATTCCTTTCAACATTCGCGCAGCCCTAACCTTCGAAAAGGCCATGTCAGTGGGTAATGTCTAGCACTGTGGGACATGCGCTTTCGGATAAAACGACCACCTGCAAGTGAATTACTTCAACTAACAATGTGACGATGGAAACCCTATCAGAATATTCTTAGCCCATTCACGCCCGAAGGTATCGCAGACCCGTTTCAAGGCATTTTTGAGATGTCAGTCACAACGGTATTATCATGGGAAAACATTGAAAATAGCGCTGACCATCTCAAATAACCAAATGTAGTGTTGAACAATATTCCACCACGTGAGAATAAAACTCTTGGCACGATTATGCATTCGATTGGAAATTATACAGACATGAACATCCTGATCGCCCCAGATTCCTTCAAGGGCACCGCGACCGCGGCACTAGCAGCCGAGTACATCGCTACCGGTGTCGCCGAAGTCCTCCCCGATTCCTCAATAACCACTCTCCCCCTCGCCGACGGAGGGGAAGGAACCGCCGCTTGCTTCTCCGGTTCGTCCATCACGCTGCCGACTACCGATGCGGCAGGTCGTCTTACCGAAGCCAGCTACGTCTACAACGCTGAAACATGCGAGGCCTTCATTGACATCGCCGCAGCCTCCGGGCTACCGGCGGTCCAAGACAATCTGGTACCGACCACCGGCGACACATATGGATCCGGAGTGCTGATTGCTGATGCAGTATCCCGTGGTGCCCGCCGCATCACCCTGGGCCTCGGCGGAAGTGCGACCGTCGACGGTGGCACGGGCATCCTCGTTGCCCTCGGCGCTACCCCGATGAATAAGGAGGGGCATCCACTCCGTCAAGGCGGCGCCGCCCTCGTAGATTTCGACCACTTCGATACCGCTCAACTCAACATTCCAGCAGCTTCAGTCGAATGGGTGCTACTCGCAGACGTTACGGCACCAGCCACCGGACCAACCGGTGCTGCCGCTGTGTTTGGCCCGCAGAAGGGCGCGAGCGAGACGGACGTCGATAAGCTCGATCAAGCCCTAGCCACTCTGTGCGAGCGCTGCGGCATTGACCCCGAGCGCCCTGGTTTCGGTGCTGCCGGCGGCGTTCCCATCGCTTTGACCTGGTTGTCTACCATGCTGCACGGCACCGAAGACGCGGTCCACGTGCTGCCCGGCGCGCAGGTAGTGGCGCAATCGATGGGCCTGGACCAGCAGCTTGCAGAAGCCGATCTCGTGATTACGGGCGAGGGCTCCTTCGATTCCCAATCGCTCACCGGCAAAGTCACCGGTATGGTGCTTGAGCTCGCTGAACGCGCCCAGGTACGGTCCGCGATCGTGGCTGGAAAGATCTCCGATGCGCCCGCGGGAGTGCTCACCGCCGAGCTCATCGATGCTGATGTGCGAACGCAGCTTATCGACGCCGGTCGCCGCATCGCCGCCCAGTTCTAAGGGACGATCACCACAGTCCACGGATAGACGGCAGCAACCTCGAAGGCTTCCTCGTTTTCGAGGGCCGTCGGCTCCGGAGGCAAATCCGCGTGTGGTGTCAACAAGCGGGCAAAGGTCATGGCCGTCTGATTGAGATTGCTGGCTGCGTGGATTGAAAATCGAACCACTCGGCGGTCTGGGGCCTCATCCTCGAGTTGTTCCCGAAGTTGGCGTTCGACGTCTTCGGTGACGGTCACCTCGTCGCTGACAGATACGGTGACATGCATTGCTGCGGCAAGTTGCTCGAAGCGCTGGTAAAGCGCAGGGATTTCTGCTTCGGGAACAAGGGCATCAAACACGATTTCAGGCATAACCTCACAGTAGCGAATACGCTTGTAGGTTATGAGCACACCGCTACACAATCGCCCAACTCCCCTGATCACCATGGCTGACGGCACCCTGAAGCAAGTCAATCCACTAACGGGTACCGAGGTATGGACAGTGCCCGGCCGGGGAAACCGACCGCTGTCTACCCCAGCAACTGATCCCCGACCGCTCTCAGATGCCGATCACACCTCTGCGTGCGCTTTCTGCTCCGACAGGCTCCTACAGACTCCTCCGGAGAAGTCCCGCATGGTGCGGGAAAATGGAACCTGGTTCACCCGCCCAGGACTTCTCCCCAGCCAGCTGGGCCAAAGCGTCGCCGAATTCCGGCGGGTACCCAACCTGTTCGAGATTGTCTCCTTTGACTATTGGCGGGAGAACTACGGATTCCAGATCGACCCGGAAACCAACGCACGCATGCAGGACTATTTGGCAGATCCAGCGGGCCGAGACCACGTCCTGTCGATCGTGCGTACGAGGCTGAAGGCCGCCGGCAAACCTGCCGAAGAGCTCGAAGCGATGACCGAAGAACAGCTTCTGGAACGCGCTGGCGGTTACTTCGCCGGTGGGCACGACCTCATCATTGGGCGCAGGCACTACGTTGACGGGGCGACGCATGACAACCAATTGGCGTCGTCAGGCACGCTCAGCGTAGATGAACACCGCGCCCTCATTCGCTTCACCACCCAGGCCGTTGCCGACCTCTACGCCCGCAATCGCTACGCCCCATACGTGGCAGTGTTTCAAAACTGGCTCAAGCCTGCGGGTGCTTCCTTTGACCACCTACACAAGCAACTGGTGGCCATCGACGAGCGTGGCGTGCACGCGGAAGAAGAAATTGCGCGTCTGCGGGCCAACCCGAACATGTACAACGAGTGGGCCGTCGACTACGCGAACTACCACAATCTCATCATCGCCGAAAACGACTACGCCGTCGCCTTCGCCGGTTTCGGCCACCGCTACCCCACCCTGGAGATTTACTCTAAGTCCGCTACCCCGGAACCATGGCTACAGACGGACGATGAGATTGGTGGCATGAGCGATCTCATGCACGCCTGCCATGCCGCGACCGGCCCTGATGTGCCGTGCAATGAAGAATGGCACCACAAGCCCATCGACCTCGACATTCCTATGCCATGGCGCGTCATGATCAAATGGCGAGTGTCCAATCTCGCCGGATTCGAAGGCGGCACCAAAATCTATCTCAATACTCTGTCGCCTCAGAACATTCGCGATCGTGTGGTCAGTGCCATGTTCTCCTTGCGCGATGAGGGACGCATTGCGCCGACGATTCGCATCGCCACCGAGGCATATGTAGAGCGCAACTGCCTGAAGTACAACCCGGTCCTGCGTTAGGGTTTAGAGAAAGAACGAGAGGATTCCGTTGTGAACGATATTGCCGAGCTGCTCAACTCAGCCACCACCGATCTCACCTGGCAGCGAGATTTCTACCGCGACCTGCACACTCACCCCGAGTTGTCCATGCAGGAAGAGCGCACTGCTAGCCGGATCCAGGCCAAGCTGGCTGACTTTGACTGTGAAGTCGTCTCCGGCATCGGTGGCCACGGCATCATTGCCATTTTCCGCAATGGCGAAGGCCCCACCGCAGTGATGCGTGCTGACTTCGACGCCCTCCCCGTCGAAGAGACCACCGGCGTCGAGTTCGCCTCTGTCGCAGAGGGAGTCACCCCACAAGGCGTGCGCACCAAGCTCATGCATGCCTGCGGTCATGACATGCACACCACCGCGCTGCTCGGCTGCTGCGCGCTTCTCGACGACCTTCGCGATCAATGGTCTGGTACCTTCATCGCTTTGTTCCAGCCGTCTGAAGAAAACGGTGCTGGCGCTCTGGCCATGGTAAACGACGGGCTCAAGCACCTCATGCCGGTTCCGGACGTGGTGCTGGGCCAACACATCGGACCCGGCGCCGCTGGAACAGTCATGTCGAAGCCAGGACCTGCTTTGACCGCTGCCGACACGATCCGAATCCAAATTTTTGGTCGGTCGTCACACGGTTCCATGCCGCATCTGTCTGTGGACCCAACGTTTGTGGCCGCGATGATTGTGGTGCGCCTCCAGGCCATCGTCGGCAGGGAGATTCCTCCGTCCGAGTTCGCGGTAATTACCGTGGGTACGCTCACCTCGGGCAATTCCAATAATACGATTCCGGCCACCGCTAATTTGGTGCTGAACTGCCGCACCTACAACGATGCCGTCAAGCACCACCTGTACGCGGCTGTGGAACGAGTTGTCCGAGCAGAATGCCAGGCTTCAGGATGCCCGCAGGAGCCAACTTTTGAGTACACCGATCATGCACCACTGACGGACAACTCACCCGAGGTGTTCGCAGCGGTCCGAAGCAATTTCGATGCTGTATTCGGCGTAGATTCCATCGACGGAACCCCATGGACGGCATCCGAGGACTTTTCGCAGGTACCGCGCGCATTCGGAGCGCCCTACTTGTACTGGATGGTCGGTGCCACACCAAGAGCTCAATGGGATGCTGCCGTGGCAGCGGGACGAGTGACCGAGGACATCCCGTCCAACCACATGAGCAATTTCCTTCCCGATTTCGAGCCAACCGTTCAGGCGTCGAATCTGGCTGCGGCTACTGCTGTACTGACTTATTTGAAGAAATAGGAAAGCGCACCGTTTTGAGCACGCTAACGGCGTGCTCAAGGTGCCGTGCGTTCAACGAAATGACGCGTTCGATGTCGCCATCTTCAAGGGCATCGAGGAGCTGGAAGTGCTCCTCGTTTGCCACCGCCATCAACTCGGGATCGGCATGCAGGCTGATCGTGATGTACGGACCGGCGGCAATCCCCAGCAGTCGTGCGACGCGGGATGTCCAGGAGTCGTTGAGCCCCATGATCATGCAGTGAAAGCGCAGGTCGAGGTCACAAAACTCGACCGGGTCGCGCACATCATTCATTTCTACGCACAACTCGCGCGCCTCGTCGACCGTCCCGGAAAGTCGACCCGCTGCCAATCGGTGCTGAACTGGCTCTAGCGTCCGCCGGAGTGTGTAGATTTCCTCTGCGGCCTCAAAACTAAGTTGGGTGACAGTTGTTCCCTTGTGCGCTTCTGAGTGCGCGAGCCCATCTTGTTCTAAACGACGAATGGCCTCCCGGATAGGCGTGATTGACACGTCTAGCCGGTCGGCCCATTCAGACTGCACAATGTGGGTTCCACCAGGCAGCTCGCCAGAAGTGATCGCACGACGCAGTTCGTTGTACGCCACTTGGGCTTGGGTGGTACGGCGGGAGATCCGAATGCCTTCGAGGGGACTCACATGTCCCACCATACCTATAACTGTGAATTAATAGAACTTAACTAGACCAAGTTCCGCCGGGTTTGGCAGGATCTGATGCTTCGGCACGATCCGTACGGTGTAGCCCAGATTGCCTGGCTCGTGAATTGGCAGCTGTGCCCAGTAGCGGCCCTCACCGTTATCCTGCATCTCGGTGATCGTAGGGTCTACGATGTCGCCAGCGGCGTTGACCTTACCCACAATTGCTTGTACGGAAACGTCACTGTCAGTGAGCATGCCGAGCTCGACATCAACAGAAATTGCCACTGGCTCACCGGAGGTAACCGCGCGATCCCAGTTGGTAGCGTTGCCGAACTGCAGATCAGACAGTCGGAGGTTTGGCCAGCCCTGGTAGACGCGTTCCTTCCAGTTCACGAACTGCTGGGCAGCGTCGTTGTCATGCAACACCAGTCGGGATGCATGGTTGGCTGGGCGGTAGAACTGCTCGGTGTAGTCGCGCACCATGCGGGTACAGCTGACCATTGGAGACAGCGTGGTCATGGAGCGACGAATCATCTGCAGCCACTCGCGCGGCATGTCCTTCTCGTCGCGATCGTAGAACATCGGGACGATCTCGTGCTCGAGCAGGTCGTACATTGCCTCAGCTTCGAGCTCATCACGGAACATCAGGTCGTCTGTCTCAACGGTAGGGATGGTCCAGCCGTAGCCTTCTTGTGGCATTTCGTCCCACCAGCCGTCGGAAATCGACAGGGTCATGCAGCCATTCATTACGGCCTTCATACCCGAGGTGCCGGAAGCTTCCTGTGGGCGGACCGGGTTGTTCAGCCAGATGTCGGAGCCGGATACGAGGAAGCCAGCCAGTCCGATGTCGTAATCAGGCAGGAACAGGAAGCGGTCGCGCAGGCCTGCTTCATCGGCGAAGCGGACAATCTCCTGCATGAGCTTCTTGCCGCCCATGTCGTGTGGGTGCGCCTTACCAGCGATGACGAACTGAACTGGGCGATCTTCGTTGAGAAGGATCTTGCGCAGACGCTCTGGGTTCTTCAGCATCAAAGTGAGACGCTTGTAGGTAGACACGCGGCGCGCGAAGCCTACGGTGAGGATGTTCGGGTCAAGGACTCGGTTGGTCCAGTTCAGCTGAGCCTCGAACTGTCCGCGCTTGACACCAGACTGCTTGACCGCGGTGCGGGCAACCCGGACCAGGTCGGCGCGCAGCTTGTTGCGAGTCTCCCACAGCTCTTCGTCAGAAACTGCATCTTCGTTGGTCCACGTGTCAGCCACTGCGAGGTCCTGGCCGTCGGCAAAGCGCTCAATGATGTCGCGCATTTCCGGCTTGGTCCACGTTGGCAGGTGCACACCGTTGGTGACGGAGTAGATTGGCACCTCTGCTGGCTCGTAGTTGTGGTACAGGGAAGCGAACATCTCACGGGAGACCTCACCGTGCAGCTTTGCGACGCCATTGGCGTGCTGAGCCAGTCGCAGACCCATATGCGCCATGTTGAAACGGTGTGGATCAGCTTCGGCGCCGAGTTCGAGGCAGCGATCCATCGGAACGCCTGGGACCAGACGACGATCCTCTGGCAGACCTTCGCCGAGGTAGCGACGCACGAGGTTCATGTCGAAGCGGTCGATGCCAGCAGGAACTGGGGTGTGAGTGGTGAAGATGCTCGCTGCGCGAACCTGAGTCAGAGCAGCGTCGAAGGACAAGCCTTCGTTCATGCGCTCGCGGATGCGCTCCAGGCCAAGGAAGCCGGCGTGGCCTTCGTTGAGGTGGGCGACGCGTGGACGAGCAAGACCACGGGTATCGCAGAACAGGTTGACCGCGCGGACACCGCCGACGCCGAGGACGAGTTCCTGGCGCACGCGGTGCTCGTTGTCGCCGCCGTAGAGACGGTCGGTGACATTCTGCATCTCCGGTGGGTTATCTGGGATGTTCGTGTCCAGCAGGAGCAGTGGCACACGGCCGACAGCTGCGACCCACAGTGCGACAACGATGTCGCGACCTTCAGGGAATGCGACCGTGACCTTGAGTTGCTGGCCCTTTTCGTCGAGGACTGGCTCGACAGGCAGCTTGTGCGGGTCGTGGTATTCGTAGTGCTCTTCTTGCCAGCCATCGCCGGACAAGGACTGGGTGAAGTAGCCGTAGGAGTACAGCAGGCCGACGCCAATCAGCGGAACGCCGAGGTCGGAGGCGGACTTCATGTGGTCGCCGGAAAGAACACCCAGGCCACCGGAGTAGATCGGAAGGCTTGGGTGAATGCCGAATTCCATGGAGAAGTAGGCGGCGATTGGGTCGGCTGGGCCGAGGTCGCTCTCCCCTACCGTGGCCTGATCCTTGACCTGGTGGACAGCGTGGGTGTCTTGGTACCAGAGAGAGGACTGGAGGTATTCGTTGAGGTTGTGCTCTTCCGCCCGGACCTTAGCAACGTAGTCCGCGTCGGCGGCCAGCTCCTGAAGGCGAACCGCGGATGCTTCCATGAGCATCCGACGGGGATTCTCGTCGAAGTCGCTCCACTTCAGTGGATCGATCGTCTTGAACAGCTCGCGGGTTTCGCGCCGCCAAGACCAGCGCAGATTCATGGCCAGGCGCCACAGCGGAGTGAGCTCGGCTGGGACGCTTTGTACTACATTCACAGAGTTCGAAGGTTTCACCCCTCCAACTCTGCCACAAAGCCAGGAATCCGCGACCGGAGGAAGTGAATTTAATACTTAACTTCGCTGACATCCTCGCCCAGCATGTGAACGTGGATCATATTCGTGTTGCCAGGCTCCCCCGGAGGGGTACCGGCGACGACGACCATGACGTCGCCGACTTCGTACTCTTCCATTGCCAGCAGCGCCTTATCCACTTCGACCATCATCTCGTCGGTAGTGCTCACGCGAGGGCACAGGAAAGTCTGTGCGCCCCAGGTAAGAGCGAGCTGCGAACGTACGGCAGGCTCAGGAGTGAACACGAGCAGTGGCAGGCGGCTGTGCAGACGAGCAAGGCGCTTAGCGGTATCACCAGAGGTGGTGAACGCTACCAGAGCCTTGGCATTCAAACGCTCAGCAATGTCACGTGCCGAGTAAGACAACACACCACGCTTCGTCCGCGGGATGTGGGTCAGCGCCGGAGTTTCACCGTTGCGTTCCGCAGCAGTGACGATGCGAGACATAGTGCGGACCACGTTCTGTGGGTCTTTGCCCACGGAGGTCTCACCGGAGAGCATGACGGCATCAGCGCCATCGAGCACGGCGTTGGCAACGTCCGAAGCTTCTGCACGGGTCGGGCGGGAGTTTTCGATCATGGAGTCCAGCATCTGAGTTGCCACGATTACTGGCTTGGCGTTCTCGCGGGCAATCTGAATGGCACGCTTCTGTACGCCTGGAACATCCTCCAGCGGTACCTCAACACCGAGGTCACCACGAGCGACCATGACTGCGTCAAAGGCAAGGATGATGGACTCCAAAGCTTCGACAGCCTCAGGCTTTTCAAGCTTGGCGATCACTGGTACTCGGCGACCTTCTTCGTCCATAACCTTGTGCACGAGCTCGATGTCGGCCGGAGAACGGACGAAGGACAAGGCGATGAAGTCCACGCCGAGATTCAAAGCGAAGCGCAGGTCACGGATGTCCTTTTCGGACAGCGCCGGGACGGAGATGTTCATGCCTGGCAGGGATACACCCTTGTTGTTGGATACCGGGCCACCTTCGGTGACTTCGCAGACTACGTCATTGCCATCGATAGCTACGCAGACGAGCCCAACCTTGCCGTCGTCAACGAGGAGGCGGTCGCCAGGCTTGGCGTCCTTGGCTAGCTCCTTGTAGGTGGTCGACACGCGGTCGTGAGTGCCAGGGACATCTTCAACAGTGATGCGGACAGTCTCGCCGGTCTCCCAGACGGTAGCGCCGTCGACAAATCGTCCGAGTCGGATCTTTGGGCCCTGCAGGTCAGCAAGGACACCGATGGCCTGACCAGTTTCGTCAGTAGCCTCGCGAACCCAGCGGTAGTTTTGTGCATGATCTTCGTGCTCGCCGTGCGAGAAGTTCATTCGCGCGACATTCATTCCAGCCTTGGCAAGACCGAGGAGACCCTCTTTGCTTGCTACGGCTGGACCAAGCGTACATACAATCTTCGTTCGTCTGTTCACGATCCCCACCCTAGTCCGGTTGGGGCAGTGCTGCTACAAATCCTGCTTTGGTCGTGACGCATCAACCTCAGCACGCTTTCGACTCAGCCACATCACAATCACTACCGAAATGACGAACAGCACAGCCGAGGTAATGGTGTTTACTCGCAAACCAAAAACAAGGGTCGCCGGGTCACTACGCATCAGTTCGATCCAGAATCTACCAGCGGTGTATCCGGCTACATACAGCCAGAACACGCGGCCGCGATCCAGCTTGAAATGCTTATCGGCCCACAACAGCAGCGCGAATATCAGCACGTTCCACAGCAGTTCGTAAAGGAAGGTGGGGTGCACGACGTCGATCACTTCGCCCGTGGAGCGACCAGTAAGGGGCGCCAAAGCGCCGTTCGCGTCCACCCGGTAATAAATCTCCAGGCCCCAGGGCGCAGTGGTCGGCCCACCATACAGTTCCTGGTTGAAATAGTTACCCAGGCGACCGATTGCTTGGGCCAAAATGATTCCGGGAGCAGCGGCGTCGACAAGCGGTGCAAACTTAAGCCCGCGCATGCGCATCATGATCCACACGCACACCACGCCCAAGGCCACTGCACCCCAGATTCCCAAACCACCGTTGGTGATCTTCAGGGCATCGACTGGGTTACAGGTATCGCAGAAGTACTGATTGTTGTCTGTTATGACGTGGTAAATGCGGCCACCAATGATGCCCGCAGGGACAGCGATCAGCGCCGCATCCATGACCACGTCCTCGTTCCCACCGCGCGCGACGTAACGGCGTTTGGTGATCCAGATTGCCACCAAGATGCCAGCTACTATGCACAGCGCATAGGCACGAATCGGAACAGGGCCGAGATGCCACACACCTTGAGGAGGGGAAGGAAGGTAAGCGAGGTTCATCACGCACACTAGTGTGCACCATTGGCAAGCAATCCGCTGCCACTACCCCACTAATTAACGAGCGGTTGGCGTCGCAGGGTGCTGCCCCACCGCGACCATCGTCCGCACCAGTTTCATCGGTTCCGGGGCTGTCACCAGGGATTCGCCGATCACGACGGCATCCGCGCCGGCGCTGGCATACAACCGCAAATCTTTGGCATCGCGCACACCCGACATGGCAATGCGCACAGTTTCGCGAGGCAGACCCGGTGCGATATCGCCGAAGGCACTCGGGTTCATGGTCATCGAGTGAAGGTTGCGGGCATTGACACCGACGACTTTGGCTCCAGCTTGGATTGCTCGGGACGCATCTTCCGGGGTATATACCTCCACCAACGCGGTCATGCCAAGGGACTCGATGCGGTCGAGCAGTGATTCAAGACGCGCTTGATCGAGTGCAGAAACTACCAACGGCACCATGTCCGCACCGTAGTAGCGAGCTTCGTGAATCTGGTACGGGTCGATGATGAAGTCCTTGCTCATCACCGGCACCGACACTGCCGTTTTCACGGCGGCCAGGTCCTCTAAGGACCCCATGAAGCGACGACGTTCCGTCTGGCAGCCAATAATGCGCGCGCCGCCGGCCTCAAACTGAATAGCCAGATCAGCGGGATGCTCGATGCTAGCAATTTGTCCACGACACGGTGTCGCGCGCTTGATCTCCGCGATCACACCACAGCCTTGCTGCAGCAAAGCAGCTAACGCATCGCGCGGCGGCTCCACTGATTTGGACAGCGCTTTGATTTCTTTGAAGGGCACCTGAGCTTCGCGGTAGGCAACATCCTCCACGACGCCCTGGATAATCTGCTCAAAAATGGACATCAGTTAGCCTGACCTCCCGCGCAGAACCGAGTTAGTTTGGTGCACGATTCCTAAGGCTAGTCGCTCCCCTAGGGTGGTTAAAAATCACGCCTATTTGCTGTCGGGTCAACATCAGCATCGAGTGCGTCCCACATCAGGCGTGGCGAGTCAGGATCCTCGTTCAGCTCGTCGGCGAGCTTTTCTTCCCGTGCTTGTTTGAGCTCATATTTGCTCTTGCGCACACTATCCTCGCCCGGCTTCATGACCAGCACGATGCCCGCCAGCAAGCCCACAGCGCAACCAACCAATGTGAGCACTGGCCCGGCTGCGCTGACGGAAATGTCGGTTATCTGGGCCCATTCTGTGACGGTCACCGGCTTATTCTGTTGTTGTGAAGCCGCACCGCTGGTGAGCAGTTCCTTCGTACGAAGCGGATCCGCACCATACAGCAACAGCTGTAGCGGTTGCCAGCTCGCAGCTGCGGCGGCAAGGGCCGCGATAGCGGCAACGATGCGCCGCCCGAGACGTCGCAAAGCAAGCATGGCGACGACCGCAGCCAGCAACAGCAGGGCAACAGCAGTGGTCTCGGTCGACCACACCGCACCGACGAGCTGGTGGTGCGCGTCGCCAGATTTGTCATCGAATACGGACACTTCGAGCCAAGTCAGGCGCGAGGCTGCCCACATCGCGATCGCGGAAAGTGCGAGACCTGCTGTGGCTAGTTTGCGCATGGCAATTCCCGCCCGTCGAAGCAGGTACGGGAACCGGTGTGGCAGGCCGCGCCAGTTTGCCGGACGACCATCAGCAATGTGTCACCATCGCAGTCGGCGGCAACACTCACCACTTCCTGAACGTGCCCAGAGGTCTCCCCTTTGATCCAGTAACTATTTCGGGAGCGTGAGAAATAGGTTCCCTGTCGAGTGGCAAGGGAATGCGCCAGTGCATGGCTGTCCATCCATGCCATCATCAGCACTTCCTTAGTGCCCTCAGCCTGGACAATAACCGGGATGAGCCCTGCGTCATTGAACTTCAAGCTGCTTTCGATGTCCTTGTCCAGGACGAATTCAGCGGGATTGGTCATCGGCGAACCTCATAACCTGCGTCGGCCAGTGCATCCTTGACTTCGGAGACCGCGACAGTGCCGAAGTGGAATACCGAGGCTGCCAACACTGCGTCCGCACCGGCGGCCACAGCTGGCGGGAAGTGCGCAGCGGTTCCCGCGCCACCCGAGGCAATGACGGGGACATCCACCACAGCCCGCACCTTTTCGATCAGCTCAATGTCGAAGCCGTCCTGAGTGCCGTCGCCATCCATGGAGTTGAGCAGGATCTCGCCCGCGCCGAGCTCGGCACCGCGACGCGCCCACTCGATGGCATCTAAACCAGCAGACTTGGTTCCACCGTGGGTGGTGACCTCAAACCCAGATGGCTGATCCGCTGCGCGACGCGCGTCAACACTCAGCACAATGCACTGCGCCCCAAAACGCTGGGAGAGCTCAGAGATCAGTTCTGGGCGGTGAATGGCGGAGGTGTTGATGCTGACTTTGTCAGCGCCTGCGCGAAGCAGTTCATCTACATCGTTTTCGCTGCGGACACCACCACCCACTGTCAGCGGGATGAATACCTGCTCAGCCGTACGACGTACCACATCGAGCATGGTGCCACGCCCTTCCTTAGAAGCACTGACATCCAGGAAGGTAAGCTCATCCACACCCTCTTGGCCGTAACGGGCGGCCAGCTCGACCGGATCCCCAGCGTCGCGAAGATTGTCAAAATTGACGCCCTTGACCACTCGCCCACCATCTACGTCCAAACATGCGATAACACGAATTGCAACTGCCATGCTCACTCCTTATTCACAGATCTGATTGATGGTAGCCAAGAGGTCAGCCTGCTTCTCTTTCGCCCCCGCGACAATGCCGACCGATTCTGTCGTCCACGGGTTGCCGTCGAGATCCGTCACCTGTCCTCCTGCCGCTTGGACCAAAAGCACTCCAGCAGCATTGTCCCAGGCAAAGGGGCTAAAGGTAACCGATGCGGCGAAGATTCCCATGGCGGTGAACGCAAGATCCACCCCAACCGAGCCCGTTACCCGCAGCCGGGTGTGTGACGCAGCGAGGGTACCGAGTAGTTCTTGGCGCAGCCGGGTGCGGAACTGGTGCGATGAACTGGCCACCAGCGATCCGAAGCCGATTTGCACTACCTCGGGAGCAGGGGCCTGAAGCTGGGGTTGAGGCTGACCGTTGATCATCAACGGGGAGCCCTCGAAAGCAGTGAGTCGTTTGCCCATGGTTGGGAGCGAGCAGAGTGCCACGATCGGTTGCCCCTTAAACAGGAGGCTAACCAAGATGGCACACATAGGATTGCCCGCAGCATAGTTGGAAGTTCCGTCAATGGGATCGACCACCCACACAGCTGGATCATCGAGGCTGCCGCCGCCTTCTTCCCCATACACCGGGATTCCGGTGAGCGTAGTAAGCTCCCGGCGCAACATGAGCTCGATCTTCAGATCGGCGGTGGTAGCAAAATCATGTTTGCCTTTGGACACCCGCTCCGCTGTGCCGAGTCCAGCGAGGAATTCCTTTTCGCAGTCATCCACCACCGCTTCGGCTATGGCAAGCAGCATGCGCGGATCCATCGGAGCTACTTGTCTGCTACCGCTGCTAGTGCTTCCGGCAGCGTGAAACGCTTTTCATACAGTGCTTTGCCGATGATCGCGGAGTCGATTCCCTCTGCCACGTATTGCGACAGGGCGATGACGTCGTCAAGCACGGAAATGCCCCCCGAGGCCACGATGGGCGCGTCGGTAGCCGCTGCCACGTCACGCAGCAGGTCGATGTTTGGTCCAGTCAACGTGCCATCCTTGGACACGTCCGTGACGACGAGCCTGGAGACGCCCTGCTGGGTAAGCCGTTCCAGGATCTCCCACATGTCACCGCCGTCGGTCACCCAGCCATTGCCCTTGGCCCGCCACTCGCCGTCGACCTCGCGAACATCCAGGCCGATGGCCACGCGGTCACCGTACTTGGCGATCACCTCAGCGCACCACTCTGGCTTCTCTAGCGCAGCAGTGCCGATATTCACACGACGAGCACCCGTGCCGAGCGCCCGCTCAAGCGAAGCATCATCGCGAATGCCACCCGTGAGCTCGACATTGATATCGAGTTTGCCGACGATCTCGGCCATCATTTCATGGTTGGAGCCACGGCCAAACGCCGCATCAAGATCCACGAAGTGCAGCCACTGCGCGCCCTGCTCCTGCCACATGAGGGCAGCTTCGAGTGGAGTGCCGTACACAGTTTCGCTGCCGGCCTCGCCTTGGTGCAGGCGCACAGCCTGGCCACCGACAACATCTACTGCGGGAAGAAGAGTGAAAGTCATAGTTACTGAGTCTAACCTTTATTCTTAGAGGCTTTGCACCCAATTGCGGAGGAGCTTCAGCCCCACGTCTCCAGATTTCTCTGGGTGGAACTGGGTGGCCCAAAGTGCGCCGTTGTCCACGGCCGCCACGAATCGGTCACTTTCATGAGTGGCCCAGGCAACCTGTGGCGCAGTTGTCAGACCGTCTCCTTCGAACTCCCAGGTGCGCACACCGTAGGAGTGGACGAAGTAGAACCGGTCATCGGGATCGATGCCCTCAAACATGGCCGAGTCAGCGGGTGCATCCACAGTGTTCCACCCCATGTGCGGAAGAATTCGGGCCTCGAGCTTTTCAACGCTCCCCGGCCACTCCCCGCACCCCTTGGAGGTCACACCATGCTCGACACCCGTTTCGAACAAGATCTGCATGCCTACGCAGATCCCCAGTACGGGCCGCCCTCCGGCTAGTCGTTCACCAATGAGCCGAGGACCGTGAACAGCCTGCAGCCCCTTCATGCAGGCGTCGAAAGCGCCAACGCCTGGGACCAGCAATCCATCCGCATCGAGGACGATCTCTGGATCGCTGGTGACAGTAACCTGACCACCGACCTGTTCCAGGGCGCGTTGGGCCGAGCGGATGTTACCTGAGCCGTAGTCAAGCAGGGCGATCTTCTTCATGCCGGATATTTTAGCTACTTGCGTTTCCGCTTCGGGCGCAAGGGGCGTACCGGGCGCACCCGACGCAAACGTTCCTTGCTGTTGTCGGTCTCGCTGATGCGGTGACGGCCGAGGAGAGCGTCGAGAAGCGTAGCCACTAAACCGAGGGCCATGAGGCCCGCAGCGGCCGCGAAAGCACCCGAATAAGCGTAGGTGGCGGCCACCAAACCGAGAGCAAAGGACCCGATGCCGGTACCGGAATCGAAAGCGATATTCCAGATGGCAGAAGCTTCAGAAACGCGACTGCGCGGCAAACGGGTGAACATCTCCAGCAAGGCCTCATTTTGCGCTGCGCCAAAACCGCCACCGTAAAACACGGCAGCGAAAAACAGCAGCCACACGGACCAGCCATTAGCCACGGTCACCGCCATCAACGCCAAGCCGAATGCCCCAGCTAGCAACGCGGGCGCCATGCTGGCTCCCGGTGTGCCACGGCGGTCCGCAACCACGCCGGCAAGGTAGCGGAACACCATCTGCGCGCCGCCGACGATAGACAATACGATTCCTGCGTACAAGGCACCACTCTGGGCATCGGCTTCACGTACCGCTGCCGGAAGGAAAGTAGACACCACGCCAAATCCCATGGAGGCGACACAGATGCCGATCGCAGGGACGGTGACCAATTTCCAGGTAGCCACTGGTGCAGCTTGTGTTTCGACGGCGGCCGGGGATCCCTTCGGCTCGGGCTTGATTCGTGGGATCAACAGACACATGACGGCAGCGATCAGCGCCACTATCGCGCCCAAGACATACACGGAAGCAAAGCTCACTTGTTCAGCGAGGTAGAGACCAACGGGCAGGAAGATGAGTTCAGACAACCCTACCGAGAGCCCCAGCATTCCCGAAGCTTTGCCTAGAAAGCGCAGCGGGACCAGTTCCGCGATAAGGGCTGACTCAGCCACCGTCAATGCGCCGAAACCCACGCCTCGCAGCGCGGAAATGAGCAGCACAGGTAGCGGATCCATGCTGAACAGGTAACCGAGTGCAGGCGCTCCCAGAAGGAATGCCGACACGCTCATCACTGGGATGTAGCCGAACATCCGGCACAGCCGCGGTGTAAAAATCTGGGTAAGGACGGTTGCTGCCATAAATACGCCGGTTGTTGCTCCGGCGTAGGCATCGGAGCCTCCGGAGGAAATGACAGCGAGAGGAACGACGGGCAGGAGCAGCGACCAGCTACCGAAGGCTGCGGCCACTGCCACGATTGTGGCGAGAAACCCCGGGCTGCTCCACATGCTGGGCAGCTGATCAAGTTCTTCGCGTGACAGCCGCCGGTTCCTCGCCATCAATCCTCCTCTTAGGACATTTCTCCAATCAACATGTACAGCGCAGCGATGATAGCTACAGCCGCGATCACAGCCAAGCCGTACGTCGCCCGGCGGTTTTCCGCTTGGTACGCCGACCATGCCCCACCAACCAAAAGGCCGGCGAGAATGAACAGAATGTACACAAAAGCGTAGTTCGGCCCAGTTGCACTGCTAGCCACTGTAACAACTTCCGCCATGGACTACAGAGCGCCCTTGGTGGAAGGAATGCCGGTGAGGCGTGGATCAGCCTCGACAGCAGCGCGCAATGCGCGAGCCACCGCCTTGTACTCGGCTTCCGTGATGTGATGCGGATCGCGGCCATAGTGGCAGCGCACGTGCAGCGTAATGCGGGAGTTGAGAGCGAGCGTTTCAAAGAAGTGCTCGTTGATCACGGTGGCGTAATGCCCGCCGATAATCTGATGCAGCATGTGCTCTGGCTCGCCGTTCATGACAAAGTACGGGCGACCGGAGATGTCCACGATGGCTTCACACAAGGTTTCGTCCATCGGCAGCATTGCCGAGCCGAAGCGGCGGATGCCCTTCTTGTCCCCTACTGCCTCAAGCAGCGCCTGGCCGAGGACAATTGCGGTGTCCTCAACGGTGTGGTGCGCGTCGATGTGGGTGTCGCCCTTGGCATGCACCTTCAAATCGAAAGCGCCGTGCACGCCGAAAGCGGTGAGCATGTGGTCGAAGAAAGGTACTCCGGTGTCGATGTCGACGTTGCCGCTGCCGTCGAGATTGATCTCGACCTGAATATCCGATTCGCTGGTAGTACGAGATGCCCGTCCGATGCGCATGTTATTTACCCTTCTGTGCTGCCCGAAGCAGGGCGTCGTTTTCTGCTGGCAATCCGATGGTGGCCCGGAGGTGGCCGGCAACGCCGACGTCTCGAATGAGCACGCCCTCGTCGAGGAACTGCTGCCAGGCTACCTTCTGGTCCGCGAACGGGCCGAAGAACACAAAGTTCGATTCGCTCGGGATAACCTCGTACCCCAGCTCGGTGAGCCCAGCCACTACCCGGTCACGCTCCTGAGCTAGCTTTGCGACGGTCGCGAGTGTGTCTTCCCGGTGACGCAGCGCCACGATCGCGGCGGCCTGAGACAGGGTGGACAAGTGGTACGGCAGGCGGACGAGCATGACTGCTTCAATGAAGGCGGGGTCGGCAACGAAGTAGCCGAGGCGACCGCCCGCGAAGTCGAAAGCCTTACTCATGGTGCGGGAGACGACCAGCTTGTTCGGGTACTTAGCAAGGAGTGTGGTGGCCGATGGCGACGGAGAGAATTCGCCATAGGCTTCATCGATGATGACGAGGCCGGGAGCGGCCTGCACGATTGTTTCGATGTTCTCCAGCGAGGTGATGTCGCCAGTTGGGTTGTTTGGCGTGGTCACGAAGACAACGTCAGGCTGCTTGTCTGCGATCTCAGACAGAGCCAGTTCCATGTCGATTCGGAAGTCCGCGCCACGAGGCACTCCAATGAACTCAGTGTGCGTGCCCTGAGACAGGATCGGGTGCATCGAATAACTCGGCACAAAGCCCATGGCGGTACGCCCTGGACCGCCGAACGCCTGCAGCAGCTGCTGCAACACTTCATTCGATCCGTTGGCTGCCCACACGTTGTCGACGGTGACTGTTACCCCGGTCTGCTCGCTGACATAATCAGCCAGCGCCGTACGCAGTTCTACCGCGTCGCGTTCTGGGTAGCGGTTGAGATCCGCCGCCAGCTTGCCGACCTCGGCGACGAGGTCGTCGATGAGCGCCTGAGACGGCGAATAGGGATTTTCGTTGGTGTTCAGCCGAACGTCAACGTCGAGCTGAGGTGCGCCGTAGGCGGACTTACCACGCAGCTCCTCGCGCAGCGGAAGATCGCTCAGGGCCATTAGTTCTTCTCCAGTCGTGCTTTGATTGCTTCGCCGTGCGCTGGAAGGCGCTCGGCATCTGCCAGGGTGATGATGGTTGAACCGATTTCACGCAGCCCCTGCTGCGTGTATTCCACGAAGTGCATGGGCTTGAGGAAGGTGTAGGTAGACAGGCCCGAAGCATAAGCTGCGGAGCCGGATGTCGGCAGGACGTGGTTGGAACCCGCCGCATAGTCTCCCAGCGGCACCGGGGCGTGTTCGCCCACAAAGACGGCGCCAGCGTTCCTGATCTTCGCGGCAACTTCTGTGGCCGCCCTGGTGTGAATCTCCAGGTGCTCGGCGGCATAGGCGTTGGCCACCACGATGGCGTGGTCGATGTCGTCGACAAGCACAATGCCCGACTGCTCCCCCTTGAGGGCCTGGGCGACGCGGTCGGCGTTGAGGGTGACACCGTAACGGGCCTCAATCTCGCGGTCCACTGCTTCGGCCAGTTCGACTGACGGGGTGATCAGCACGGATGCGGCCATGACGTCGTGCTCTGCCTGGGAGATGAGGTCGTAGGCGACGTAGACCGGATTGGCGGTCTCGTCGGCTACGATCGCGATTTCGGTCGGGCCAGCTTCGGCGTCGATGCCGACCACACCACGCACGCAGCGCTTAGCAGCGGTGACAAAGATGTTGCCCGGGCCGGTGATCAAGTCCACGGGATCCAGGTCGTTGTCGCCGTACGCCAGAAGCGCGATGGCCTGCGCGCCCCCCACGGCCCAAATTTCCTCCACGCCCAGCAGCGAGCAGGCAGCGAGGATGGTCGGGTGTGGCCAGCCGCCGAACTCTTTCTGTGGCGGTGAGGCGACGACAAGAGAAGCAACGCCCGCTTCCTGCGCAGGCACCACATTCATGATCACAGAGGATGGGTACACCGCGTTACCGCCCGGGACGTACAATCCAACGCGCTCAACGGGCAGGAATTCCTCCCGCACAACAGCTCCATCGCCCAAGGTGACCGTGCTGCCTTCCGGCTTCTGGGCGGCGTGAACCGTGCGCACCCGCGCGATAGCCTCAGTCAGGGCTTGTTTGATCTGCGGGTCAAGCTCGTCAGCAGCACGCTTCACGACGTCCGCTGGCACTTTTACCGAATCAGGAACAATACCGTCGAACTTCTCCCCGTACTCCAGGGCTGCGACGGCACCGCGCTGTTTGATGTCCTCAACGATGGGCTGAACCGTAGACTGTACGGCGTCCACATCCATCTGTGCGCGAGGCAGCGTGCGTCGCAGCACGCTCATGCTCGTTACTTGTCCACGCACATCGATGGTGCTTAGCATGGTGGTCAGCCTCCTTGGCCCAGTGGCCGGTCGCGATCTGGCATGGTGGAAATATGGATTATTCTAGGTGTCTGTCTACCTGGTACTTTAAACTCCGCTAGGCCAGCGCCTATTTTCCGCCCTTTTTAGGGGGCTTAGAGTGGTAGCAGGCAACACCGAGACAATAATTTTCACCCTTTTGCAAATTATACAATCCCGGTGGGTGGGTAAGACTCGGAAGGAGGTGTCAGGTGAACTACGACGAAGCCGAGCGCAAGAAAATTCTGATGTTTCCTACAATCGCGACGCTCAGCGCGGTTGCTGAGTCGATTGGGCTCAATTTTGTCGAGGGAGCTGACCGACTCCTCGTTCCTTGGGATTTGCATCGACAGCTGTTTACCTTCACTGCCCATCCAGATCCTGCAATCGTGTCCATCGCCCAGGTACGGTGCGATATCAGCATGGCCAAGCTCCATGACGTCACCGAGTTCATTGAGTCTTGGAACTCTGAGCGCATCAACCCCACTGCCTCGTTCCGCGTCACCGACGAAGGTGACGTGTCCGTATCCTTCGTGTCACACTTCCCCATTGGTGCCGGCGCATCGTGGGAGCAACTCAGCGACTTCATGTACCGCTCCTGCGATGTCACCGACATGGCTGTCACCGAACTTGCCAGCACGCTGGGCAGCCACCTCATTGCGCTCAACGACTACGCCCGCACCTACGAAGACGATAAAGCCCTCCGCCAGACACTATTTCGCCCATACGATATCGACGGCGACCCGACCCGCGACCTCGACGAAAGCACCGCGCTCAACCTCTTCCTGGACTCCTCTGAGGAGCCTGCGCTTTTCGACGACCCCTTGACCCCCGTCACCATCGACGGCATCGCCGAAGCCTGGCGCGAAAAGGGCATCGAGAAGATGGAAAAGCATGAGGACTTCATTGTCACCGGCATCAACAACATCTTGATGGCGGTATTCATTGACAATGGCCCGTCACTGCTGATGCGCGGGCACTGGGATTGCGATCTTCCGGAATCTGACTGGCTGCGAGCATTTCTCGTTGCCAACGATTGGAACAACGCCCCAGCAGCCACTCGCGCGTTGTGGGTGGAAGAAGAGGAACACTTGCAGTTGCGGGTGGAGTACGCCATCCCGATCACTCATGGTTTCAGCGCGGACCAGCTCAGCGAAGTCATCGGTTCCGCCACTCAATCAATTCTGCGAGCGATCGATGCGCTGAGCCTTGAGATCACCGGTTCGTCGCCAGTGCGCTGGCCAGATCAATAGGCCAGCGCACCGCCAGCGCTGACTAGTCGAAGTCCAACCCGAGGTCGAGGGTTCGCACAGAGTGCGTCAGTGCACCTACAGCCAGATAGTCGATGCCACAGTTGGCGTATTCGGCTGCTTGTTCCAGGATGAGGCCACCCGACACCTCCAGCAAAGTCTCTGGGGACAACGCGTTTCGGCGCTGCACTGCCACCTGCACTTCCCAGAGGTCGAAGTTGTCCAGCAGGATCTCGTCCGGGGACTCGGTGAGCAGTTCATCAAGTTGCGCCAGGGTATCGACTTCAACCTCGCACCATACGTCTGGGAATTCGAGTCGGACGCAGCGCAGCGCTTCGACCACTGAACCGGCAGCAACGACATGATTGTCCTTGATCATGGCGCGGTCGCCCAGTCCCATGCGATGGTTTTCTCCCCCACCGGCACGAACGGCGTACTTTTGTAGTTTCCGGAGCATCGGCAGGGTTTTGCGGGAATCACGAATTTTCGCTTTGGTGCCGGCTACTTCCTCAACCCATGCGGAGGTCGCCGTGGCGATGCCGGACAAATGGGTAAGCAGGTTGAGCAAAGTACGTTCGGCGGTGAGCAGAACCCGCGTCGGGCATTCAATCTCAGCCACGGCCTCCCCCGGCGCGACTGTGTCACCGTCCTGCTTGAGCAAGTTGACAGTGAAGTCCGAATTCTCGCTCACCAAAGCGATGACCTCAGCGATCAGCGCACCTCCGGCGATGGTTCCATGCTCCCGGCTGACCACCTTTGCTCGGCTGCGCTGCGTGCTACCGACGGTGGCGAAGGTCGTGATATCTGGTCCGTATGCGAGGTCTTCATCGAGTGCCACTCGAATAACCTTGCGGGCATCCGCAAGGTCAAGGCCGAAATCTGGCATTATTCGCCGTCACCTGGCTTTCCGATCTGAATCATGCGTTCCACGCTGGCTCGGGCTTTCGCAGCCACGTCCGGGTCAACGTCAACAACATCTGCTCCATCTGTGAGGCATCGCAGCAGGGCGGCTGGAGTAATCCGCTTCATGTAGCCGCACTCTGCGCGGTCGTTGACCGGCAGGAAGTTTGCTTCCGGCGCGGCTTTCTTCAGCTGGTGCAGCATGCCAAGCTCCGTGGCCACCAACACAGTCGTTGCACCAGAGAGTTGCCGAGCATTCGTCAACATATCTCCAGTGGAAAACATGTGTACTCGTTCCCGCTCGATTTTGCCCTCTCCCGCCAAGTAAATTGCGGAGTTTGCACAACCACATTCCGGGTGAATGAATAGCTCAGCGTTTGGGTTCGACATTGCCGCTTGTTCCAGCTGCCTGGCGCTGATACCCGCGTGAACGTGGCATTCGCCGGCCCAGGTGTGCACATTCTTGCGTCCGGTCTCCCGAATAACGTGAGCACCGAGGAACTGGTCTGGGCAGAACAGGATTTCCTTTGCCGGATCGATGGAAGCGACAACGTCAACAGCATTAGATGACGTGCAACAGACGTCGGTAAGCGCCTTGACCGCCGCGGTCGTGTTCACATATGACACCACCACTGCTCCTGGGTGCTCGTCCTTCCACTCCTGCAGTTGCGCGGCGGTGATGGAGTCGGCGAGGGAGCAGCCTGCGTCTTCGTCGGGAATCAGGACGGTTTTTTCTGGGGAGAGGATCTTGGCGGTCTCTGCCATGAAGTGGACACCGCAAAAGATGATGACCTCGGCATCTGTCTCGGCCGCGATACGCGACAGTGCGAGCGAATCGCCCGTGACGTCTGCGATGTCCTGGATTTCCGGCAGCTGGTAGTTGTGAGCCAAAATAACGGCGCCGCGCTCTCGCTTCAAGCGCTCGATCTCGCTGCGCCACTGTTCATCAGCTGCAACCCCGCCGTAGCCAGCGGCAGTGTGGCTTATTGACGCGCGAAGCGGTGAATCCAGGGCCTGTAGTGCAGACATCGTTCCAACCTTCACTATGAGTTAAACGAGTTTCTAAAAGATGATTTCTCACGTTATCACGGTGATCATCAAACTTCGGGGGCTCCTACCCCGTTTTGTGCGGGTGCCTCATCGGGTCCGAAGATGGCCAAACACCAGGCCGAGATGAGAAAAACGAAGGGAGCGACGAGCCCCGCGACGCTCAATCCAACATCGGGAAGATAGGTGAGCTCGCTGCCGACGTGCAGCTCGTCCGGATTCGGCACACCCACTCGCCACAACGCCAACTTGGTGCCAGACAGGAAGAACAAGGCCGATCCAAGTGCCGAGCACACAACGCCCCACACCAGCAGCAGCGGGCTCATGAACTGTCGCCCCCTGCGAGCAGTCCACAACGCTAGTGCAATGCCAAGAACTAGAAAACAGAACACCATGACACCGAAGGTGGTGAATTCGCGATTGCCGTTCATTACCGACGGATCGGTGATCTCCACCCCGCCACCTTCGGCTATCGTGCCGCTCATGGTGGGGCGCCACAGGCCCCAACCAAGCCCTGCGAGCCCAAACGCGGCGAGCGAAACGACGAGCAGTTCGGCATAACCACCCACCACAGTGGGAACCGTGCGGCCGGACCGTCGCACGGTCGAAGTGGAATCTGGAGCCTGCTGGGTGACCTTCATACTTTCGGAAGTTTAGCGATCCAAGTATTTCGAATCGACACTACCGTGCCGAGAACACACGGCATCCCACCCATCGGGGCGCACTTGAACCACGATGCGACGGCCACAAATTGGGCAGTAGCGCGGTGCCTCGAGCCCGGCGCGGGCGCTTGGGGAAAGCTGAATGCTCAGCTCACCATCGTCAGGAATCTTTTCACCTGTGTTTGGGTGGAAGATTGGCGCAGCTCCTGTGAGCAGCGCCTCTAACAACTCGGTGCTAGCGGGTGTCTTCATTGTTGTTAGACGGTGGCGTTGAGAGCCTTGATAGGCAGTCGCAGCTTGCCCATCATGTCCAGGTCCTGCTCAAGCGGGCGACCCAGGGTGGTCAGGTAGTTGCCCACGATGATGGCGTTGATGCCACCGAGCAGTCCCTGTTCCACACCAAGGTCACCAAGGGTGAGCTCACGACCTCCAGCGAAGCGCAGGATGGTCCGTGGCAGAGCGAGACGGAACGCACCAATGGCGCGGAGCGCGTCTTGAGCTGGCATGACCTCACGGTCAGCAAACGGGGTGCCCGGACGGGGATCCAGGAAGTTCATCGGAACTTCGGTCGGGTTGAGCTCCGCCAGGTCCTGTGCGAACTCGGCACGCTGCTCCAGGGTCTCACCCATGCCGAGGATGCCGCCGGAACACACTTCCATTCCGGCTTCGGCGACCATAGCCAGCGTCTCACGACGGGACTCCCAGCTGTGGGTGGTGACAACGTTCGGGAAGAAGGAGCGCGCAGTTTCAAGATTGTGGTTGTAGCGGTGCACGCCAGCCTTAGCCAGGCGGTCGACCTGCTCTTGAGTCAGGATGCCAATGGAAGCGGCAACCTCGATGTCGACCTCAGACTTGATGGCGGCCACGGCGTTTTCCAGCTGCTGCAGGAGGTTCTCGTCTGGGCCCTTAACGGCGGCCACGATGCAGAATTCGGTGGCACCGGTCTTGGCGGTCTGCTTGGCTGCGTCGACAAGCGCCGGGATATCCAGCCACGCGGATCGTACTGGGGAGTCGAACAAACCGGACTGGGAGCAAAAGTGGCAATCCTCAGGGCAGCCACCGGTCTTGAGGGAGATGATCCCTTCCATCTCCACTTCTTCACCACACCACTTCAAGCGGACTTCATGCGCGAGCTCCAGCAGCTCGGGAATTCGGTCCTCGTCCAGGTTGAGGACGGCGAGGGTTTCTTCCTTGTTCAGTCCTTCACCGCGCTCGAGGACCTTTTCACGTGCCAGCTCGAGGATGTCAGTATCGACGGTGGTCATGATGTTTCACGTTCCTTATGTGTCCAGGGGTCGTTGCTCGGCACAGTGTGCACAAGCTCACACTACACCGATAATTGAACGCTGTTCAAGAAACGCGGGGGTACTTGCTATCGACAGAGCTTCCAGTTGCCCTGTTCATTGCGGAAAGCCATCGTGTTAGCGGCTGTCTCGCCTGCGCCCGTCACGGTGGTGACCTTTGCCGTCGCCCGTTCACCCTCAATCAGTACGTCATCCACACCTGTCACCTTGGTAGCGGTCGCCTGGTATTCCGGAATCGCAGCCAGTGGCATATCCGGCACACCCGCGGTGGAAAATGCCTCTGGACCACCCTGTTCGTTGATGATTTCCGAACACATACTGTCCACGAAAATGCTGAAATACTCGTTGACAGTCGTTGCGCTTTCCTGGCGTTTGAGCATGTCAGTAATCGCTTGGGTCTCGGCCGGAGTGCCTGGTCGGCCGTTCTTTGCGGGCGCGACGGTGGCCACTGGAACCTGCCCTGGCAGGGCCTGCGGTGCTGGCTGCGGTGCGCCGGCTGCCGAGGTTGCTGGCTTCTTTTCGCCAGCGGAGGTGGTTTCCTTCGGAGCATCGGTTCCAGAAGTGGCCACGGGGCTTTCCGCAGCGCTCGTTGAAACCGGTGCGGCGGAACTAACTGCCGCGGATGTAGTCGCTGATACCGATCCGTCCTTCTCGCCATCCTTGTTGGAACCGCAAGCTGTCACGGTCAACAGCGACACTGCCATCAAGCTCGCACCCAGGATCTTGAACGTCTTCTTCGTCTTCATGCCGCACTGCTCCCACATTCGATAGGTTTTAGAAACTGGAAATTCACCACATCTTATGACCAAATGCACTTGAGCTCTACTCCAAGCTCAATCCACTCCCTCCCGACATCGACGTTCTATTGTTGTCTTTGTGCAGTTAACTCGTGAAAACATCGTAGGCGCGGCCATCGAGATCCTCGACACCTACGGCTTGGCCGATATGACAATGCGGCGCCTTGCCAAACACCTCGAAGTGGTGCCCGGCGCACTGTATTGGCACATCCCCAACAAACAATCGCTCATTGAGGCGATCGCGTTGGAGATTCTGCAACCGGTGTGGCAGGCCATTGACGTCGATAAGCCCAGCGCTACCGCCCTGTGCGAGACGCTCCGCGCGGCGATGATGGCACATCGCGATGGCGCTGAAGTGGTCGGGGCAGCCTTGCCTGTCGGTGACATCACCGCTCGCATTACCGCTGGGCTTATCGACGCCCTCGAGCGCGAAAACCTGTCAGCAGAACGTACGCTTTTGGTAGCGACCACATTGATCAACTTCACTCTGGGAGCCACCTCACAGGAGCAGTCTCGTCACCAGTTGCAAGTCGCGTTAGACGGGCAAGCCGAGCAAAAGCCTGATGATGAAAACCTCTTCAGAGAAGGGCTGACGCTGGTCTTAGCCGGTGCCCTCAGTGATCGTTAAGTAGAGTAACTCTCATGACAACACCTCAAGACAGCTCTCGTCAGATTTGGCCGGGAGAGGCATATCCCCTCGGTTCCACTTACGACGGTGCGGGTACGAACTTCGCTTTGTTCTCGGATATTGCGGAAAAGGTGGAACTCTGCCTCATCGACCGTGACCAGAACGAAGAGCGCATCGAGCTCGAAGAAGTCGATGCGCATATCTGGCACTGCTACCTCCCAGGCGTCCAGCCAGGCCAGCGCTACGGCTATCGCGTGTACGGCCCTTACGATCCGGACAACGGTCACCGCTGCGATCCAAACAAACTGCTCGTTGACCCATATGCCAGGGCATTCGACGGCGAGTTCGATGGACACCCATCGCTTTTTAGCTACGACATAACGAACCCGGAAGACCCGAACGGCCGCAACACTGAAGATTCGTTGTTGCACACCATGCGTTCGGTAGTCATTAACCCGTTTTTCGACTGGGCAAACGACCGGGCACCGAAGATCCCGTACCACGAGACGGTCATCTACGAGGCTCATGTCAAGGGCATGACCATGACTCACCCAGACGTTCCTGAGCAGCTTCGAGGCACCTACGCAGGCCTGGCACACCCTGCCATCATCAACTACCTCAAGGACCTTGGCATCACTGCCATCGAGCTCATGCCAGTCCACCAGTTCCTGCAAGACGACCGCCTCCGCGAGCTCGGGTTGCGCAACTATTGGGGATACAACACGTTTGGCTTCTTCGCCCCACACCAGGACTACGCAGCCGCTACCAAGCCCGGCGGCGCTGTCTCCGAGTTCAAGGGCATGGTCCGCGCTTTCCACGAAGCAGGTATCGAAGTCATTCTCGACGTGGTGTACAACCACACCGCTGAAGGTAACCACCTGGGCCCAACCATTGCCTTCCGTGGCATCGACAACGCCGCCTACTACCGCCTGGTGGAATCCGACAAGCGCCACTACATGGACTACACCGGTACCGGTAACTCCCTGAATGTGCGCCACCCGCACTCCCTGCAGCTGATCTTGGATTCCCTGCGCTACTGGGTATCTGAAATGCATGTGGACGGCTTCCGCTTCGACCTCGCATCCACCCTGGCCCGCGAACTGCACGATGTTGATCGCCTCTCCGCATTCTTCGACCTGGTCCAGCAGGATCCCATCGTCTCCCAGGTCAAGCTCATCGCCGAGCCGTGGGACATCGGCGAAGGTGGCTACCAGGTGGGCAACTTCCCACCACTGTGGACGGAATGGAACGGAAAGTACCGCGACACCGTGCGCGACTTCTGGCGCGGCGAGCCTGCCACCCTGGGCGAATTCGCTTCCCGCCTCACCGGCTCCTCTGACCTCTACGCCAATAACGGCCGTCGCCCAACCGCCTCGATCAACTTCGTCACCGCTCACGATGGCTTTACTCTTAATGACCTCGTGTCTTACAACGAAAAGCGCAATGAAGCCAACGGCGAAGGCAGCCGCGACGGTGAGTCACACAATCGCTCGTGGAACTGCGGTGTTGAAGGCCCAACCGACGATCCCAAAATCAAGAAGCTGCGTCGTCAGCAACAGCGCAACTTCCTCACTACGTTGCTGCTGTCCCAGGGCACCCCGATGATTGCCCACGGCGACGAAATGTCCCGCACTCAAAAAGGCAACAATAACGTCTACTGCCAAGATTCCGAGCTCTCCTGGGTTAACTGGAAGGACGCGGAAGAGAACAAGGACTTGGTTGCGTTCACCCGCCGCCTGATGGAGATCCGCCGCGACCACCCAGTGTTCCGTCGTCGTCGCTTCCTGGCCGGTGGCCCACTGGGCGACGATATGCCGGAGCGCGATGTCGCGTGGCTCAACGCCAAGGGTCGCCTCATGACGCATGAAGATTGGGGCTTTACCGCCGGTAAATCCATCATGGTCTACCTCAACGGCAACGCCATCGCGGAGCCTGATGAGCGCGGTCAGCGCGTTGTTGATGACTCCTACCTGCTGTGCTTCAACGCCTACCATGAGGACATCGATTTCACCCTCCCGGATGCCACCCTGGGTGGTAGCTGGAAGCTGCAGATCGACACCACTGATGACACCGGCATCCCAGCCGATGAGGCGATTTACTCAGCGGCTGGGCACCTCGTTGTACCAGGGCGCAGCGCAATGCTGCTCAAGCAGATGACCCCACCAGAAGCACCTGCTAGGAAACTAGTGCAAGAAGTACCAGCGGATTCCCCTGCTGCCGAAGTAGCCAAGTAGACTCGCTTTCGTTTACTTGAGCCACCTTCGAAACAGCAAAGAGTGATAGCAGTGATCGCAGCGCACGGTGCCCAAATCGACGTACATGCCTCTGGTGTGGACATTCGATACTCGCCCCTCTTGACGGCGCTGCATTACGAGAACGTCACCATTGCCCTATCCGAAATCACCAGGGTTGAGGTTTCCGAGCCAACTACAGTCCTCAGTGGCTCGGTCTCCCTCTTGGGAGCCGATAAGAGGATTATCTTTAGCCCTGGACAAGCCGAACAAGCCAGGCAGCTGGCCGCAGCCATTGATGCTGCGCGTCACGGCGAATCCCCTGCTGCGGTGTCCCCAGTTCCCGGACTCAACTTCGTCGCGTTCGACGTCGAAACCGCAAACGCGGACTGGGGTTCGATCTGCCAAATGGGCGCCGTTCGCTTCGTCGACGGTATCCCCACCGACTCCGTGTCCTGGTACGTTCAGCCTCCACAAGGTCTTGATGAATTCGATCCAGACAACGTCGCGATCCACGGCATCACCCCAGATCAAGTCGCTGATGCCCCCGAATTTCCAGATCGCCTCGCCGCGTTCATTGACTTTGTCGGCAACGACCCACTGGTCGCCCACAACGCACAGTTCGACTTCACGGCCTTGTCCCGAGCCAGCGCCGCCAGCGGCATAGCTGCTCCCACGATGTACTTCGGCTGTACCCTGCTGATGTGCCGAGCAGCCAAGTTAGGCTTTACCAACAACAAGCTCCCCACCGTCGCTGCTGGGTTAGGTGTTGACCTCACACAACATCACGACGCCACCGCTGATGCGGCTGCGTGTGGCGGCATCCTCGTGGAGCTTGCCCGGCGTGCTGACTACAGTGGCAGCTTTGTCGAGTTCTGTTTCTCTCAAGGCTTTACCCTGGGCATCTTGGAACCTAGTCGCGTATACCCGGTGCTCAAGGATCGCAGCGGAGCGGGCGTAGCGTTGCAGCGTAAGAAGCTAGGATTGGCCGTCGACAAGCCTGCAGCTGCTGAGGTACCTGCCCCCGCCGACAAGCCTGCCCGCTCTTCTTCCGCTCCTTGGTCGCGAGTGGCTACCCCAGAAGTAGTCCCCGATCCCAACCCGAATGCTGATCCTGGTGGGGCACTTTTCGGCCAGAATGTCACCCTGACAGGTGACTTTGCGCCATTCGAGAAGGGCGACTTGTGGGAAAGGATCGCAGCCCAGGGGGCGACGATCGGAAAGAACGTCACTAAGAAAACCACCATCCTGGTGTGTGGCCCGTGGGCTACCGTGACTTCCAAACAAAAGCGGGCTGAAGAGCTCATCCAAAAGGGACAAAAGTTGACCATTTGGACTGAAAAACAGCTCTACACCGCCTTGGGATTGGACGAACAACCCCCGTTTTAGAAAACTTCTTCCTCGAGTGGAACCTTTCCTATTCTTAGAGCAGTCTAAGTAAGTAGGAGGGTTTCTATTAATTAGGGGGATTGAAGTGTCGCTAGAAAATATTACTGGCGTCCAGGATTTGGTATTGCGTTTGCGCAGCACTGCAGACTTGGACATGGCAGCCTTGAGCAGCGAAGGATTTGCCGCCGCACCGGCGACTATCGCGTTGTCTGAGAACATTCGCGTCGCTTTTTCACCTTCCCAGGGGCCGGACCGGATCTTAGGATATGCGGAGCTCGCCGCGTTAGGGCTGAGCCCTCTCGTCGCGTGGCGGTCCATCGCTGAGCGCATCGTCGATGATGCCTGCGACGCCGATGCAGCGTCCTTCCTTGTGCGCCATCTTCACTCCCCTAACTTGCCACGCACCATTCAAATCCGGGTAAGGGCTGGAGTCGTATCGGAGTGGATCGCACATCCGCTGTTGTTTTCCCGAATCCAGCGCTGCGCCACCAAAGTCTTCGGCAGTGACACCGCCTACTTCCATGTCCTCGGACCTGACACGGTGATCGCTTCCGCCGCTGATATCACCCCCGCGGCGTTCCGAACGGACCTGCCGCGTCTTGGGCTAACAACTCGAGCCGACTATTTTTTCCACTCCTTGCGGTTTTACCAGGGCTTTCCGGTTGATTCCGCGCTGATAGATCCCCCGACTTCCGGTGAAGATTTGAAGACTCCGATCATGTGCTGACCGGGTCACAGCAGACACCGCGAGCGGATTCTCCCTAAACTTGGTGCAGTACAAGTCACCTGACGGACGAACCAAGAGGATGATAAAGACATGCGTCGCCCGATAACCGCAACTTACCGATTCCAGCTCCGCGGCCCCAAGGCTGACGAATTCGGACGTGCCTTCGGCTTCGCCCAGGCCGCAGATCAGCTCGAGTACCTCGCGGAACTGGGAGTCTCCCACGTCTACCTGTCACCGATTCTCACCGCGCTGCCAGATTCTAATCACTCCTACGACGTGATTGATCCGACTTCCATCAACCCAGAGTTTGGCGGCATGGAAGGTTTTAAGGCGTTGGCGCAAAAGGCCCACTCGTTGGGTCTTGGCATCATCATCGACATCGTGCCCAACCATGTTGGCGTGGCCAAACCAGCCTTAAATCCATGGTGGTGGGACGTTCTCAAGAACGGTCGTGACTCGCAGTACGAGCACTTCTTCGACATCGACTGGCACGAGGACAATGGTGCGGGTGGCAAGCTGGGCCTTCCGGTGCTCGGCGCCCCAGACGACGCTGCCAAACTCACCCTGGACTCATTCGAAGGTGAGCCAGTTCTGCGCTATTTTGACCATATTTTCCCAGTACGGCCAGGAACCGAGGGTGAGGATCCCCTGGCAGTGTACGACCAGCAGTCCTACAAACTGATGTACTGGCGGGACGGCATCATCGGCTATCGTCGCTTCTTCTCCGTCAACGAGCTGGCTGGCCTGCGCCAGGAAGATCCACTCGTGTTTGAACACACTCACCAGGTGCTGCGCGAGCTCGTGGCTCTTGACCTCATCGATGGTGTCCGAGTCGACCACCCCGATGGTCTGGCCGATCCATTCGGTTACCTCACTCGCCTGCGCGATGTCGTGGGCCCAGACCGCTGGTTGATCGTCGAAAAGATCCTCGGAGTATCCGAGCCACTCGATCCCCGCCTGACGGTGGACGGTACTACCGGCTACGATGCCCTTCGCGAGTTAGACGGTGTCTTTGTCGCCCGCGAGGGCGAGGACACCCTCTCTATGCTCTCTATGCAGCACACGGGTTCCCCATGGGATGAAGCTTCACTGGTTGCCAACGAGCATTCTCTCAAGCGCGAAGTGGCCGCAAGTGAGCTTGCGGCCGAGGTGCGTCGCCTAGCTCGCGCCATGCGACGCGACAATTTCTCCACTGCCGGCCCACACATCTCCGATGAACAGCTGATCGATACCATCGTGGAACTGGTCGCCTTCATGCCGGTCTACCGTGCGGACTACATTTCGCTCTCGCGTGTCACCGCCACCGTCATCGCCCAGATGGTTCAGCGTTTCCCCTCGCATCGCGATGCGCTCGATATCATCGCCGCGGCCTTGCTAGTAGACGGTGAAGCAGCGACGCGCTTTGCGCAGGTATGTGGCGCCGTCATGGCCAAGGGCGTGGAGGACAAGATGTTCTACCGGGCCTCTCGCTTGGTCGCGTTGCAGGAGGTCGGCGGCGCACCGGGACGCTTCGGTGTCTCGGCTTCCGAATTCCATTTGCTACAAAACGAACGTGCACTGCTGTGGCCGAAGTCCATGACCACGCTGTCGACCCACGACACGAAGCGTGGCGAAGACACGCGCTCCCGCATCATTGAAATCTCCGAAGTGCCGAGCGAGTTCGCCGAATTTATCAACAGCATCACTGCTATCACCCCACCGCCTGACGGTGCCACTGGCCACTTCCTGCTGCAAAACCTGATTGGCGTGTGGCCAGAAGACGGACAGCCTACCGACGATCTGCGCACCCGCTTCCAGGCCTACGCGCAGAAAGCCATCCGCGAAGCCGGCATCCACACTTCCTGGACCGAGCCAGTGGCCACCTTCGAGGATTCGATCGAGCACTGGGTCGACGCGCTTTTCGACGGCCCCGCCACGGCGCACCTCAACGAATTCGTCGGTCTCATTGCACCGGCAGCCACCACGATTTCCCTCGGTCGCAAAATGCTCCAGCTGATCGGTGCAGGTGTCCCCGATATCTACCAAGGCTGCGAATTCTTTACCAAGACTTTGGTTGATCCGGATAATCGCCGCTTCATCGACTACACCGCGCGCAGCCAGAAGCTAGCGGTGCTGAAGGAGCAGGGCGTGGTGACCGCCGAATCCGTCAGCGACCCAGACATGGCAAAACTCGCGGTCGTTTCTGCGGCACTGAGCGCCCGACAGAGCCACCCAGAGTGCTTCGTTGGCGCCGATTACCAAGCCGTGTACGCCGTGGGCCCCGCAGAGGCACACATGGTTGGCATGGCGCGTGGTACCTCGCAACGTGATCTGCAAGTCATCGCAGTATGTACCCGCAAGCCAATCATGCTCGAAAACAATGGTGGCTGGGGCGACACTACCCTGACTCTCCCGGAGGGCGAATGGCACGAATCGCTCACCGGACGCACCTTCTCCGGCACAGTCCCACTGTCTGAACTCTTCGAAATCCTGCCTACCGCGTTGCTCACGGTGGTGCGCCACTAGCATTGAGCCCATGGGTCCAAAGAGAATCCCCGCGCTTGGGGCGGTCTATCACGATTGGGTGCGACAGCACCCCGATGCCGCATCGGCATTCCGGGAAACAATCGAAGAAATACTGGTCGATGCCGGTGTCTCCTTCGACCGGGTCGCCGCCCGCACCAAGACCTGGCGCTCTCTCAAAGCCAAAGCGATGCAGCGCACCGACACCGGGGATTTTCGCTACCCAGATCCGTGGCACGACATCAAGGACATCATCGGTATCCGCATCACTACCTACTTCTCTGCGGATATTCCGGTGGTGTTAGACGTGCTCGGGAAGCAGTTTAACGTGCTCAAGAGCGTCGATAAGGCCGCGGAAACCCGCATCGCCGGCGGCTTTGGCTACGGCTCCCACCACATGATCTTGCAAGTGCCCGAGGACTCCGACGACCTCGCCCCCTACCGTGGCTTCACCTTTGAAGTTCAGGTGCGTACCGTGCTGCAACACGCCTGGGCCGAATTCGAACACGACATCCGCTACAAAGGCACCGACGAGCACGATCCGCGCATTGACCGCGCCTTCGCTCTCGCGGCTGGGCTCATCGAGCTCGCCGACCAGCAGTTCGACCAAATCGCCCGCATTCAGGGTGAGGCACCCAACGCCGGCGACGACGTCGAACTGTCCGCAGAAACCCTCCCCGGCGTGCTCGCGATGTTGGTCGGTAATCGTTTTCCCCGTTCCCGGTCCGAGTACTACACCTGGCTCGAGGAGATCCTCGCCGTCAACGGCATCACCACCGTCCGTGAGCTGCGCGATCTTCTCGACGACACCGACATCGCTGCGGTCGAAGCAGCCCTCAAATACCAGTTCGTGCCCGGCCAGGTCCGCATTATCGACGACCTCCTTCTTCGCCGATACGGTCGTCGCCATATCGAACGAACGAAAGATCTGGGCAAGCACGCAACCCAACGTGCGAGCCGCCTGAAGAACCGACTCGCGGTAATGGTCAATGCTGGGATTGCCGAAGCCGTAGACTAGGTTTAATATCGTTACAGATCAGAGCTACTTTTAAGGAGAAGAACCGCTATGGGCTCCACCCTGCACGATTTCCCACAGGTCGCCGACGCAATCCACGTGTGGGCGCTGACCATTGCCGATTTCTTCCGCGAGCGGGGTATTGATTTCCCACCAGCTAACTGGGGCCTCAATATGTAGCTTGTTGCTACAGAGTTTTACGCCGGGTCTTTTTGACCCGGCTTTTGGTTTTTCTGCCGACATCTGTGGGTAAACCTTGGCTCGTTGGACAGGTTTACCCACCAAACGAACCCGTGCCGTGCCCGCATCATGGGTAAACCTTGGGTTAGTACGAAGGTTTACCCATGGCTCCTCAACAGAAAACTACCGCCCCATCAACCGGTCAGTTTCCCGGCGTTCCCGTTTGGTTGGCCTACCAGCTCCTCGATCGCGTCGGGGCATAGACAGAATCAATTCCTTCGGCGGCGGTGGAGGCGAATGATCAACATAACAAGTGCGCGCGATGGCGGCCCCAACTCGCTTCTTCAAGGTCTGGACAACCTCGACGTCCCATTGTTTGTGATCGACCCAGACCCGCACACGATCACCTGGAACGACATTTTGAGAAGGCTTAACTGCGACACCATTGAGCTTCACGTGGCCCGCTTTGCATGCTTCGGCCGCAGCGGAGCGAGTCTTGACAATGCGGACAGCCCACACCCAAGCGTCTATTCGAACGGATTCCACCCGCGGCCTAGTATTCGTCGCGGTGATTAACAATCCTCTGCACGCGTCGGTAGTTCACGAAACCGCCAACCACGGCAACAATCAACCCAAGGACCAAGAAGACTGGATCAATGAGCATCCACAGCGCCACGCCACCGAGCAGACCACTAGCGACGGCAAGTGCACCGTTCCTGCTGTACTTACGGACTGCTGCCTTGCGCTGCTCAATTGGGTTGCGTGGGTATGGTTGCATCGTCATAGGGTCGATTTTAGCAGTGGACCTCTATCCATTCTGTGCCGATCAATTTGGCGTCGATAAGCCCTTGCGTGGCTTCTGCAAGGAAGGCATCAAGTCGGCCCCGCTGCCCGGGCTCGAGCCCGACCGTCATGTCCACCCGGGCGCCATAGGCCGTATCCACAACGCTGAATCCGCGACCACGGAGATCGGCCTCGATGCGCCCGGCAATGGAATGGTCCAAGCTGACCAAATACAACTCCCGGCGCGCCCGGTCAACGCACCGGACAGAGGCGAGTGCGGACGTGACGGATTCGGAATACGCGCGTACGAGTCCGCCGGTTCCCAGTTTGATGCCACCGAAATAGCGGACACTAACGGCGACGATATCCAGCAGCCCGCTACCACGCAGAACGTCGAGCATGGGTAGTCCTGCAGTGCCGGAGGGTTCCCCGTCGTCATTGGATCGCTCGATGGGGTTGGCATCATCGACGTGGTAGATAAACGCGCTGCAGTGGTGGCGCGCATCCGGATACTGACGCTTTAGGGAGGCAACGAACTCACGTGCGCTGGCTTCGTCGGTGGCACGGGTGACAAATCCCAGGAATGTCGATCGCTTGATATCGAGTTCGCTGGTAAATATTTCGCCTGCAATTGGGCGACGATAGATGTTGTCGATCAAGACACTGCGCAGAAAAGATCCGTGCGGATGGTGGTGGGATCCATATTTGGTTCCGGCATGGTGACATAGCTCTCCCAGCACGGTCCCGCGACGGATAGCCCCTGACCTGCAACGTGACTCACGAACTCGGCCCAAGCCAACGGCAAACCATCAAAGCTACCCCAGTACTGTGCAGAAGCGATCCGGCCGGCGGGCAATTCGGAAGCCACTAGGTTCTCATCGGGAGACTGTAAAACCCCAGGGAAGCCGATCTCGATGTCCAGGGTGTCTTCCATGCGCAAATACAGGCCAAACGGCGGACCGGAGGGCGCCACAACTCCCTCGGCGATGGCCGCGTGGAAGCGGGCGAAGGTGGCGTCGAAAAGCTCAGGCAGGTGCGTCGCCGCAACTTCCGCGCGCTTAACGACGACCGTCGGTACCGCAGGGGCATCCAGAAGCTGGAACTCAGTGATCATTCCCCAAGAATACCAAGGAGCGCTCGTACCCCTGCGCCACCGAATCACCAGGAGCTACCACAATGATCTCCCCCGCCTCCGCCAAAGCAGGATTGGCTCGGACCGCATAAACGCCATGGCTCGGGCGGCGATCGAAATCGAGGGCGACCTGCAAACTGCGAGCAAGCCATTGACGGGTGTCCGGGTCCGCACAGAAAATTGCGAGCTTTCCCGGAGCGCTGCGGTATGCCTTCACCAGCTCAGCCAGACGCTGGGTGTCGCGCTGTTTCCATTGGCTAGCTGGGTCCATGACCAGGCCAATCAGGGTTCGCAGTTGTTTGGAGGTGGTGCTTCCCGAGTCGCGCCCCTGCAGCAGAGACGTGGCGGCCGCAACGAAAGACGTGACGGATTGTGCGAGACGCTCGCGGAGCATGGCTTTGTCTGACTTCGTGATATCGAGTCGATCCAGTATCTCTGATTCTGGGCTCATGGCAATCAGTGTCCCACGCGTGAGCGGGTGCTGCCAGGCGAGAAAATGGTTAGCCTGGTAGTTATGTCTGTTTTCGAAGTCTGGGCTCCCAACGCAATCGATGTCCGTCTTGAGGTCGATGGAACCTCCCATGTGATGACCGCGCGCGACGGCGGCTGGTGGGCGAGCGCAGTCGAACAGGTCCCGGGCCAGCGCTATGGTTTTAGCCTTTTCGACGGCCACAACTGGTCTCAACTAGTTCCCGACCCTCGTACCACTGAGCAGCCTGACGGTGTTCATGGGCTGTCTATGGTCAGTGACCGTGGCTTCAAGTGGACGGACCATGAGTGGACCGGCCGTGTGTTGCCTGGTCAAGTGCTCTATGAACTGCATGTGGGCACGTTTACGCCGGAAGGAACCTTCGCCGGGGTCATTGAGAAGCTGGATTATTTGAAGGAACTGGGTGTCACCACCATCGAACTCATGCCAGTGCAGCCCTTCAGCGGCGATCGGAACTGGGGCTACGACGGAGTTCAGTGGCACGCGGTGCACGAAGGCTACGGCGGGCGCCACGGTCTGAAGGAGCTGGTCAACGCTGCCCACAATGCTGGCCTCGCGGTGGTCATGGACTGCGTGTTCAACCACTTCGGCCCCGAGGGAAACTACAACGGCATGTTTGGGCCCTACACCCAAGCCGGCAGCACCCCGTGGGGCGACATTGTCAACCTCAGTGGCTTCGGTTCGGATGCGGTGCGAGCCTATATCCATGATGCTGTGCGGATGTGGTTTGAGGAGTTTCACGTGGACGGCATCCGGCTCGACGCTGTCCAAACGCTCTGGGATCCCGGTGCCATTCATCTGTTGGAACAGCTCACCTATCTAAAGAACGAAATCGAAGCGACCACGGGCATTCCCAGAGTGTTGATCGCCGAATCAGATCAGAACGATCCTCGTCTCGTCGGTGCCCAACAGTCAGGTGGCTACGGTTTGGACGGCCAGTGGATTGATGACATCCACCACGCCCTGCACACCCTAGTATCGGGAGAACAGCACGCCTACTACTCTGATTTTGGCACCACGGAAGTTCTTGCTACCACCATCAAGAACGTGTTCTTCCATGCCGAGACTTTTTCCACCTTCCGCGGGCGGATTCACGGCCGACGCCTGGATACGACAATCGTGCCAGCATCGAAGTTCGTCACGTACACCACCACGCACGATCAGGTGGGTAACCGCGCGACGGGCGACCGCCCTTCGATGAACCTCTCCCCTGCCCAGCAAGTATTGAAGGCAGCAGTCATTTACAGCTTGCCGTTTACTCCGATGCTGTTCATGGGCGAAGAGTTCGGCGCCACAACCCCCTTCGCCTTCTTCGTCTCACACACCGATCCGGAGCTGCTGCGACTCACCCGTGAGGGCCGCCTGAATGAATTCAAGCGCAGCGGATGGTCGCCAGAAGAGGTTCCGGACCCTGGTGAGGAAAGCACATTTCTTGCCTCGAAACTCGACTGGTCCTTTGACTCGGACCAGCAGCAGATTCTTGAGGCCTATCGGATCTTGCTGCGACTGCGCCGCGAGCTGCGCCTAGCGCGCCCGTACCTCGAACACCTCGAGGTACAGTACGACGAACACTGGCTGATGTTCAGCCACGAAGACGTAGCATTCGTGGCCAACTTCTCAGCCGATCCTGTGACGGTTCCGGTCGGTGGCGAGCTCGTCTACACCTTTACCGCGCCTCAGGTCGGAGAGGAAGAGACGGTGCTCGACGCCTGGGGTTTCGCGCTGATCAAACTAGGTTAAGAAGTCATACTCCGGGGTTCCGGGGCGCAGCTGCTGGCAGTAGATCTTTGACACCGCCATGCGCTCCAGCAGTGCCTCAAGGTCGCTCGCACGGCCCAGTTGGACACCGACGAGCGCTGCACCAGTATCGCGATTGTTACGTTTCAAATACTCGAAGCGAGTGATGTCATCGTCTGGGCCGAGGACCTCGTTGAGGAAGTGGCGCAGCTGGCCTGGCTCCTGTGGGAAATTCACGAGGAAGTAGTGCTTGAGCCCCTGATGCACCAGCGAGCGCTCGACGATCTCGTTGTAGCGCAACACATCGTTGTTGCCGCCTGAGATGATGCAGACGATCACCTGGCCGGGTGCAATTGGCATGGTTTTCAGAGCAGCAACGCTGAGCGCACCTGCGGGCTCAGCTACGATGCCCTCGTTTTGATAAAGATCCAGCATTTCGGTGCAGACGGCGCCTTCGGAAATGGCCATCATGTGCAGTCGGGACCGCTGTTTGTCCACCACCTGGTAGGTGAAATTGCCCACCCGTTTGACGGCAGCACCATCGACAAAGGGATCAATGTCCTTGAGGGTTACTGGACCGTTGTTTTCCAGTGCCGCTTGCATGGAGGCGGCGGTGAGTGGCTCGGCACCAATGACGGCGGTGCGCGGGGACATGTCGTGCAGGTAGGACAGCACACCGGCCAGCAGCCCGCCTCCGCCTACTGGCACGACGACGGCATCCGGGTGTTTACCGGTAGCCGAAAGCTGCGACAGGATCTCGGCAGCTACCGTGCCCTGGCCGATGATGGTATCGCGGGCGTCGAACGGCTCCACCATGGTCGCTCCGGTGCGCTCGGCGTCCTCATGCGCTGCAGCGGAGGCTTCATCAAAGTTGGCGCCGGCCAGCTTCAGCTCCACCCACTCTTTGCCGTGGACCAGGATCCGGCTGAGTTTCTGCTTTGGAGTGGATTCAGGCACATAGATGCGCCCCTTGATACCGAGTGCGTTGCACGCGTAGGCCACGCCTTGCGCGTGATTGCCCGCGGAAGCGGCAACAATGCCTGCTGCGCGCTGCTGCTCGTCGAGCTGGACGATGTTGTTGTAGGCACCGCGAATCTTGTAGGAGCGCACGTCTTGCAGGTCTTCGCGCTTCAAGTACACCTGGGCACCGGTGGCTTCGGAAAGTCGGGGGCAAAACTGCAGCGGCGTGGGGGCGATCACGGTGGAAATTCGCGCCTGCGCCAGTTGAATGTCAGCCGCACGGATTGCGGAGATTTCTGCTGGTTGAGCTTTATTTTCCAGTTTTTCGTGATCAGTCATGGACTTATTCTACCGCGCCAGTCGATCCATATAGTGAGATGGGTGTCTCATTCCGCAAATTAACCCGCCATTCACCCTGTAGATACATCAACGTTAACCGCCTACTACATACTTACCAATCGTTATCATCCGTTTATATGCAGGAGATTGAAAAATCGTGAAGACCCGCTTCGGCGCCATCGCCACCGCCTTGGCCGCCAGTGCCACCCTCATGCTGACCTCTACCGCTCAGGCGGCCATCGTTGCAGCGCCTATCACCCAAATCGCCGCAGGTGCCACCATCACCGATATCAAGCCGATCGGCACGCACGAGACTGGCGTCTTCGAAAAGTCTGCTGCGGAAATCGTCGTCTACCACGCCGCCTCCAAGCGCCTCATGGTAGTTAACGCCCTCTCCGGTTCCATCACTGTCCTGGATGCGTCCGACCCAACGAAGCTCACCGAGCTGCACACCGTCTCCGCTGGCGCAGGCACCACTGTCAACTCCGTAGCTGTGCGTGCCGACGGCCTCGCCGTTGCAGCCGTCGAACCTGAGAACAAGACCGACAACGGCTCCGTCATTTTCTTTGACGCTGCTGGCAAGGGTGAAATCCTCGGATCCCTGCCAGTGGGCGCTCTCCCAGACATGGTCACCATTTCTGAGGACGGCAAATACGCTCTCGTCGCCAACGAAGGCGAGCCAGCCGTAGACTACTCCGTCGACCCTGACGGCTCCGTCTCCGTCATCACCTTGCCAAAGAACCTCGCAGCAGCCACCGAGGTCAACACCGCTACCTTCGACGCATTCGAAGGCAAGCTCCCAGAAGGCGTGCGCGTCTTTGGCCCAAAGGGCACCGATGTACAGAACCTGGAGCCTGAGTACATTTCCACCAAGGACGGCAAGGCTTACGTGACGCTGCAGGAGAACAACGCCGTGGCTGTCATTGATATCGCTACCGCGACCGTCGAAAAGCTCCTGCCACTGGGCACGGTCGATCACTCCGTGGTCCCGTTCGACTTCTCCGATAAGGACGGCAAGGTCGAGCTGCGCAACGCTCCAGTCAAGGCCCTGCTGCTTCCTGACGCCATCGGCACCTACACCGCTGGCGGCCAGACCTACTTCGTCACCGCCAACGAGGGCGATTCTCGCGACTGGGATGGCTACTCTGAGGAAAAGCGCGTCGCCAAGCTGAAGCTGTCTGAAGGCTTCCAGGGCCTGACCGCTGAGGAAATCGAAGCCCTCCAGGCCGAAGAGAATCTGGGCCGCCTGAAGGTCACCACCTCCCTAGGCAAGAACGACGCCGGCACCTACGATGAGCTCTACGCCTTCGGTGGCCGCGGCTTCTCGATCTTCGATGCCGAGGGCAACCGAGTCTTCAACTCCGATGCCCAGTTCGAAGAGATCCTCTCCGGCATTGACGGCGTGCTGTTCAACTCCGACCACACCGAGAACACGCTCGACGACCGCTCAGATGACAAGGGCCCAGAGGCTGAAGGCCTGGCCATCGGCAAGATCGGCGACCGTACCTTTGCCTTCATCGGCCTGGAGCGCGTCTCCGGCGTCATGATCTACGACATCACCGATCCGTCCGCCGCGAAGTTCGAGGCCTACATCAACAACCGCGACTTCACCGCCGACCCAACCACCGCTGCTGCTGGCGACCTCGGCCCAGAAGGCCTGACCTTCATCCCAGCTGCGCAGTCTCCAAACGGCAAGCCACTACTCGCCGTCGGCAACGAGGTCTCTGGCAGCACCACTGTCTACGAGATCACCGCGCCAGTAGTCGAGCAGAAGGAAGAGTCCTCCTCGAGCTCTTCTGATGGCTCCTCCACCGGCTCTTCCTTCGGTATCTTCGCAGCCATCCTCGCTGTTCTGGGTGTGGCCGGAGCTGCCATCCAGCACATCCCTGGCCTGCACCAGCAGATCATCGACATGATCCACCGCGCAATGGGCAAGTAAACCCTGCGGAATCTGGAAAAGCAGACTGTAGGAAATCTCCTTCTCCTACAGTCTGCTTTTCCATTTTCGACACGTGCTAACTACCCCAGAATCCCTGGCCCCATCGTCGCCTTCAAATCACCCATGAGGTTGCCAGAGCGGTTCACACGCAGGTGTTCACCGAGCACCATCATGGTGGAGTTCTCCCCATCGACGAGTTTGAGATACACGTCAGACTCACCGGCATTGGACTTGAGCACTTCCTTCAGCCGCGTGATGTTTTCCATCGTGCACTGATCGGTCCGCATCACCAGGCGAAGCGGCAGCCCAGCGCCACCGCCGATGCCCAGCTCAGGGGTCTGCAACGCATCGCAGAACAAACTCATGCGGTCGTCGCGGATCGAGATGTGCGCCTTAGCGAGGATGATATTGTCCTCCACCAGCTTCGTCGCCTCGAGCGCGTAGACCTTGTTAAACACGAGCAATTCCACGGACGCGCCGTTGTGGTCTTCCACCGTGACGATCGCCCACGGCGAGCCGTCCTTCTTGCTGTAGCGCTTATCGACGGCCGAGATAATGCCACCAATAATCACCTCGGCCCCGTGTCGCAGCTCTCCGCCGAGGATCGTGGTGAGCGCGGTGTCGGTTTGCTCTGCGAGCGCTTCTTCATAGCCGTCGAGTGGGTGCCCGGAGACGTAAAGTCCGAGCATTTCGCGTTCGAGGGCTAGTTCGTGCTTGCGTTCCCAGTTCTCTTCGGGCACTTGGACGGCGAAGAAGTTCTCCACGGCTTCGTCCTCGCCACCGCCGAATCCTGCGAAGAGGTCGAACTGCCCCTTGTCGGCGGCTTTCTTGGTGGTGATGACGGAATCGACGGCGTCTTCGTGGATCAGCATGAGTCCCTTGCGCGGGTGGCCCAAGGAGTCGAAGGCACCTGCTTTGATGAGGGATTCAGTGACGCGCTTGTTGCACGGCACCGTGTCAATCTTGTCCAGGTAGTCGGAGAAGTCCTTGAAGTGTCCCTTCTCCTTTCGAGATGTGACGATGGACTCCACTACGTCCTCGCCTACGTTGCGCACGGCGCCAAGGCCGAAGCGGATGTCCTTGCCTACGGCCACGAAGTCGAGCACAGACTCGTTGACATCTGGTGGCATAACCTTAATGCCCAGGTGTCGGCAGTCAGCAAGGTAGATGGCAGACTTATCCTTCTTGTCAGAGACCGAGGTGAGCAATGCTGCCATGTATTCTGCGGTGTAGTTGGCCTTGAGGTAGCCAGTCCAGAATGACACCAGCCCGTAGCCTGCGGCGTGAGACTTATTGAACGCGTACGCAGCGAATGGCTCAATGGTGTCCCACAGCGCCTTGATAGCTTCGGAGGAAAATCCATTGGACTTCATTCCGGCTTCGAAGGCAACGAATTCCTTGGCGAGCACCTCCGGCTTCTTCTTACCCATGGCTTTACGGAAGCCGTCTGCTTGGCCAGCAGTGTAGTTTGCGACCTTCTGCGAGATACGCATGATCTGCTCCTGATACACGATCAGACCATAGGTATCGCCGAGGATCTCCTTCAGCGGCTCTTCCAGCTCCGGGTGAATCGGCTTGATGGCCTGGCGACCATTCTTGCGGTCAGCGTAATCCAGGTGGGCGTTCACCCCCATCGGGCCCGGGCGATACAGGGCCAAAGCGGCGACGATGTCGTCGAACCCAGTCGGCTCCATACGCTTGAGCAGCTCGCGCATACCGCCACCATCAAGCTGGAACACGCCCAGGGTGTCGCCACGAGCGAGCAGTTTGTAGGTTTCTTCGTCTTCGGTGGACAAACCTTCGAGGTCGAGGTCGATACCACGATTGAGCTTGATGTTTTCCAGCGCATCACCGATCACGGTGAGGTTGCGCAGGCCCAGGAAGTCCATCTTCAGCAGGCCGATGGCCTCACACGCCGGGTATGGCCAGCCGGTGATGAGCGCGCCGTCTTGTTGGCGTTTCCACATTGGGATGCAGTCGAGCAAAGGCACCGACGCCATGATCACGGCACAGGCGTGCACGCCTGCCTGCCTGACGACGCCTTCGAGGCCTCGGGCCGTGTCATAAATCTTCTTTACGTCAGGGTCGGTCTCGATAAGGCTGCGTACTTCGCCGGCCTCACCAAATCGCGGATGATCGGGATCCGTGATACCCGACAATGGAATGTCCTTAGCCATGATGGCCGGAGGTAGCGCCTTGGTAATGCGGTCGGCAATTTGGTAGCCAGCTTGGCCGAACTGCACGCGGGCGGAGTCCTTCAATGCCTGCTTAGTCTTCACCGTGCCGAAGGTAATCACCTGGGCGATCTTGTCCTCGCCCCAACGCTCGGTGGCGTAGTTGATCATTTCTTCGCGACGACGGTCTTCGAAGTCGATATCGATATCGGGTGCGGACGGACGCTCCGGGTTGAGAAAGCGCTCAAACAGCAAATCGTGCTCGATCGGGTCGATGTTGGTGATGGTCAGCGCATAAGCCACGAGTGCACCAGCTGCCGAACCACGGCCCGGCCCCACACGAATGCCAACGGAGCGGGCATGCTTGATCAGCTCGGCCACGATGAGGAAGTAGGACGGGTAGCCCTTCATATCAATGACGTCGATTTCGTACTTCGCACGATCGATGTACTCCTGCGGCACTTCCTTACCAGGGAAGCGCTCCTGCAGACCGCGCATGACTTCCTTGTACAGCCAGGAAGTCGGGGTCTCCCCTTCTGGGACGTCGGCGATAGGCATGCGATCGTGGGTGTGTTCGACCCAGATTTCCCCGTAGTCCTCTACGCGCTCAGCAATGAGCAGGGTGTTATCACACGCGCTCGGCACCGTGTGGTCCCAGGTGGCGCGCATATCGGCTGCGGTCTTGATGTAGTAGCCGCTGCCGTCGAACTTGAAGCGGTCTTCGTCGTGCAGCGTCTTACCCGTCTGCACACACAGCATTGCCTCATGAGCCTGCGCCTGAGATTCCAGCACATAGTGGCAGTCATTGGTGACCAGTGGTGGCAGATCCAGTTTGCGGCCGATCTCCAACAGCTCGGAGCGCACCCGGTTTTCGATGTCCAGGCCGTGGTCCATCAACTCAAGGAAGTAATTGTCCTTGCCATAAATGTCCTGCCACATCGCAGCGGCTTCCAGGGCCTCATTGAACTGGCCCAGGCGCAGGCGGGTCTGCACGTCACCGGACGGACAGCCAGTGGTCGCAATGATGCCCGAAGCACGCTCAGCAATGATTTCGGCATCCATGCGTGGCCATTTACCCAGTTGGCCTTCATAGGAAGCCATCGACGACAGGTAGAAGAGATTGCGCAGGCCTTCGACATTTTCAGCAACCATGGTCTGGTGCAGGTACGCACCAGATGCCGAGACGTCATCAGACTTTTGGTGTGGTTCGCCCCACCGGATGCGCTGTTTGTTGAAGCGAGATTCTGGAGCGAGGTAGGCCTCAATGCCGATGATGGGTTTGACTCCCACCTCGGTCATCTTCCGGTAAAAAGCATCCGAGCCGTACATGTTGCCGTGGTCCGTGATGCCGACGGCGGGCATGCCTTGGCGGACGACTTCGTCGGCAAGCATGTCGATCTTTGCCATTCCATCGAGCATCGAATACTCAGTGTGATTATGCAGATGAACGAAGGAAGAATTGCCCATAAGCCGAGAGTCTACTGAAAGTGTCAAGCGGGTAGGCACTCAGCCCGCACGCTAAGGTGTATCCCCATGATGTACGCAGTGCTTGCCTACTTGATGTGGGGCGGATTCGCCGCCTTCTTCCCCCTGCTGGAACCGGCCAGCCCGCCGGAGATCCTGGCACATCGCATCGTGTGGACCGCAGGCATCATGCTGCTACTCATCGTGGTGCGCGGCTCTATCAAGGAGCTAAAAGCTGCAGACCGAGCCACGTGGTTGTTGGTGTCGGTGGCGTCTTTCTTCATCGCTATTAACTGGCTGACGTACGTCGTGGCGGTGAACTCGGGGCATGTGGCGGAAGCTGCGCTAGGTTACTTCATCAACCCGCTGGTCAATGTGCTGCTGGGAATGGTATTCCTCGGGGAACGGCTGCGACCGCTACAAAAGCTCAGCGTGGTCATCGCAGCCATCGCGGTCATCATCTTGGCAGCGCTCGCGGGTCAGCCACCCTTGCTCGGCCTCACCCTCGCATTTTCTTTCGGAATCTACGGCTTGATCAAGAAGCGGGTCCAGCTCTCCGCCGAAGCGTCACTCGCCGCCGAGACCTTGGTGCTCTTCCCCATTGCTGCTGGCTATTGGATCTACCTGGCGGTACAGGGCACGTCGACGTTCGCGTCGGAAGGTGTCGGCCATGCTGCGCTGCTCATCAGCTCCGGACTCATCACTGCGATCCCACTGCTGCTCTTTAGCCACGCAGCCAAGCTCGTTCCGCTGTCGACCATCGGGATGCTGCAATACATGACCCCGACCATGCAGATGCTGTGGGCAGTACTGGTCATGCACGAACAGCTTCAGCAGATCCGCTGGATCGGATTCATCATCATTTGGGTATCGGTGGCGATCTTCCTGGCCGACATCTGGCTGGTTAGCCGGGAAAAGTAGCAGGCACGAGCACGGGCCTGATCCCGAATCGCCCGTAGGCAGCATCGGCAGGCAATACCTCCACCGACGCCAACCGCGGATCCACAGCAATCTCGCGGAGAGCATCAGCCGAGTCAAATACCACCAGGGCGATCAGATCCTGATCGGCCGGTGTCCAGCGCGCAAACACCTCGGCGTGGGTCTCCGGTGCTACCGGCTGCGGGACGGGAACTGGCGTGTGCGTGGCGAACACAAGGGTGCTGGCGCGACGCACGCCGATGGCGTCGATAAGCTCGCCTGCCGACTCGGCGCGCTGCGGGGTTGTGAACGTGAGGAGCGCCCAAGAATCCCCCGTGGCCTGGTTCAATGAGGCGGCGGCGCGCTCTTGGTAAGCGGCGAATGGTTCGTCATGATCCTGCCCCAGGCTGTCGCCGTTGATCAGCATCGGCTTGTTGGTGCGATCGCTGAACCCTGCGACGATGATCGCAACGATGATGATCAAGGTCGCTAGCAGCGCCAAGATCTTGCGCAACTTATCCGCGCTCATGCCCGCAAAACGTCCAGGGCATGCTGCAGGTCGGCCGGGTAAGGCGATTCAATTTCCAGATAGCGGCCATCCGCGGGGTGATGGAACCCAAGCTTGACCGCATGCAGCCACTGCCGGATCAACCCGAGTCGCTTACTGAGGTTCGGATCGGAGCCGTACATCGGATCACCACAGCACGGGTGGTGCAGCGAGGAAAAGTGCACGCGAATCTGGTGGGTGCGCCCGGTTTCCAGGTGCACTTCGAGCAACGTCGCCTCGCGAAAAGCCTCAATGGTTTCATAATGCGTCACCGAGGGCTTGCCATCCGTCGTGACCGCGAAACGCCAACCCGCCGACGGATGCCGACCGATAGGGGCTTCGATAGTGCCGGTGGTTGGATCCGGATGGCCCTGCACCAATGCGTGGTAGGTCTTGGTCACGGTACGGTCCCGGAAAGCGCGCTTGAGCACCGTGTATCCGCGCTCCGAGGCGGCCACCACCATCACGCCCGACGTTCCGACATCCAAGCGCTGCACGATGCCCTTGCGTTCCGGCGGTCCGGAAGTAGAAATGCGAAACCCCGCCGCAGCCAGTCCCCCGACCACCGTGGGTCCTTCCCAGCCAACCGTCGGGTGCGCCGCCACGCCCACGGGCTTATCGACGACAATGACATCCTGATCTGAGTACAAAATGTTCATCCCCGGCACGAGCTCCGCTTTCGGAACCAACGGCGCCGGAGGCTCCGGCAAGGTGACATCGAGCCAGGTGTCGGACGTCAGGCGATCGGATTTGCTGACCTGTTGGCCGTCGATAAGCACGTCTCCGGCTTCGGCGAGCTCGGCGGCAACGGTGCGGGACAGGCCTAGGAGTTTGGCCAGCGCGGCGTCGACACGCATGCCCGCGAGTCCCTCAGGAACTGGGAGTTGACGTGATTCACGCATGGGCCCGATCCTCTCGCATGACGCCGAACACAAAGCAGATCACTCCGATGGTGATGCAGGAATCCGCAATGTTGAATACCGCGAAACTACCCACGGAGATGAAATCCACTACGTGACCGAAGTAGAAGCCAGGATCGCGGAACAGGCGATCGATGAGGTTGCCGAGCGCCCCACCTGCGATGAGTGCTAATCCAATAGCCTGCCACTTTTCCGGAACCATACGGGAATACCAGGCGATGCCGAGCACGAAGCACAATTGAATGGTGGTGAACAACCACGTGGAGTTGGTGCCCATGGAGAACGCGGCGCCGGGGTTAAACAGGAGATAAAAGCGGAACCAGTCGCCGATCACCGGCTGTGGAATTCCCGGTTCCAGCGTGGCCAGCATGATCGCTTTTGTTACTTGGTCGATCGTTGCGGCCAGGATGGCAATAATCGCCATCAGTTTCACATAACTCCTACCTTCACCTTTCACGCGTTCCATCATTCCCTATTACCCACCCGTTTTTCTATTCCGCCCCTGGTTTTCGCGAGACTGGGCCCCGAGCTAGTAGCTTTATTTAGTATGAAACTGAAGCTCATGCCAGTGCTCGTCGCTCTCTCGCTCGGTGTCCTATCTGCGTGTGGTTCTCATGAACCGGCTCCTGAGGCGCAGCAGCCGGTGTCTTTGACCGTTGATGCCCCGAAAGTGACTGTGCTGAACGCAGGAGAAGGCGCTGCCGAGATAGTTTCCTTTCGCGATAGCGGAGTCACCCAGCAGGTCGCGATGGAGTTTTCGGATAGCTTCGAGCAGGGCACGGGAGATGTCGCGACGTTGGATCCGCAGCCACCTGCCCACCCGAATGTGGAAACTCTGAGCGCCGCCGTGGATGCCACCGTGTCGGGCGAGTCTCCGCGTGATGTCACCCTCACGATGAAGGATCCGAAGCACTCTAATATCGCCTACGCCTCTGACGTCTACTCCACCTCTGGTTTCCAACTGAGTTGGACGGGCCAACCTACTGGACGCGCGGAACAGGTACAACTGAGCGCGCCAGCAAACTCCACCGATCAGGGGCGTGCGGTGGCTGAGCTTTATCTGATGAAGCTGCTCGCGCAGCCCATTATTTTCCCAGAGGAGCCGATCGCCCCAGGAGCGTCTTGGATGGTGGAGAACCGGGTGGCGGGCGATTCCACGATGCTGCGCAATTCGACTTACCGTTTGGTATCCCGAAACGGCGATCTCGCCGAGCTCGAGGTAGCCGTCAGCGAGCGCCCAGCTGTGAGCGCGTTAAACATCGGCGACCAAGGTGGCCAAGGCGAGCTGAAGGTAATGCAGTCCACCTCGAACGGTACCGGCCACTTCACCATTGATCTGAGCAAGCCGCTGCCGACCGCTGGCGAGTTCTTCCTGGCTACCCGCGTCGTCTACGGCCAAGACGAGACTCAAACCCGCGTTTTCCAGGACTTTGGTTCGGGAATCAAGTTTTCATAGGCTAAAATGATGGCCATGGCATCTTCTTAAGTTCACCGGCAGCTCCCCAACGACCTCCACAAACTTAAGGATCACCCATGCCCGCACTCTTTCGTCTCGACCGCGTCAGCTTCTCTTATCCCACGCGCCGTGTCCTGACCGACATTTCCTTTACCGTCACCCCAGGCCGCATCGCCGGCCTGATCGGTGAAAACGGTGCTGGGAAGTCCACTCTCCTTTCGCTGCTCGCAGGCAGCGCCCCCGATGTCGGCGCCATCACCCGGCCGCCCCGCGTCGGGCTCATCGAGCAAGAAACGACCCTGCCACCCAACGCGCCAGCAAGCACGCTTATCGACGCCGCAGTCGCCGACATCCGCCAGCTAGAAGCCGACATTGAACGCCTCGGCGCCGAGATGGCCCACCGCGATGTCACCGAAGAATTCGATCTCGCGTTGGCACGCGCTGAACAAGCTGGGGCGTGGACTCTGGATGCCCGCGTGGCTGAAGTCCTGGCTGGGCTCGGGCTGGAAGGCGTGCCTGCCAGTACCGCTATTGGGGACATGTCGGGAGGCCAACGGCGTCGTTACGCTCTTGCTGCCCTGCTACTCCGACCTGCGGACGGGCTGCTGCTGGACGAGCCGACGAACCACCTCGATGCCAACACTGTGGATTTCCTCATCGGAGAGCTCGAGCGTTTTCCTGGGCCGGTGATTGCCGCCAGCCATGATCGGTGGTTCCTCGACAACTGCGCAACTGACATCATCGACCTCGATCCCGCTTTGGGAGCCGAGGGCGGCTATGGCGAAGACTCCCGCCAGGGCGCCCTCTACACGGGCTCGTTCAGTGACTATCTCGAATGGCGCGCCGCAGCGCGTCGGCGGTGGGAGCACGATTTCGCGATTCAGGAACAAACGCGCCTGGAACTTGAGAACAAGTTGGGTATTTCGGAGTCGGATGTTTTTCACTCCACAGTGTCCAAATCAGAGTCTCGGATTTCCGCCAAGTTCTACTCGGATCGAGCCGCGAAAACCGTCGGCAATCGCTTGTCCGCAACCCGGGCACGCCTGGCAGAGTTGGAGCGCTTCGAAATCCCCGAGCCACACCCGGCACTTTCCTTTAGTCGCCAGCTTGACACTATGAAATTCGGGACTTCAGAGCCACTGCTTCGGTTGGAAAAGATCGCCGTGCCAGGAAGACTCGCACCGTTGACCTTCGAACTCTTTGCTGGGGAATCCGTCTTGGTGACGGGCCCCAACGGCGCCGGGAAGTCGACCCTCCTGGGTGTCGTTGCTGGCGAGATTGCCGAGTTTACGGGCACCCGCACCGTTTTTGATGGCGCGCGGATTGGCTATCTGCCGCAGGACGTCAAATGGCCCTCGCTTGACGCCACGCCTGCGCAGTACTGCGCCAGCCTTGTTGAGCTCGGTTTGTTGGATGATGGGCACATGCACACCCCAATGCGGGAGCTATCCCTTGGTCAGCAGCGCAGGGTAGCCATTGGCATGGTGCTCAGCGATCCTCCACCAGTCTTGCTTCTGGACGAGCCAACCAACCACATCGCCCTCGCCCTGGCCGAAGACTTAGAAGCAGCTCTCGCGAGCTATCCGGGAGTCTGTATCATTGCCAGCCACGACCGGTGGCTGCGATCCCGCTGGCAGGGCCGACGTCTGGATCTGAGCCCACGCTGACCCGAAAACGATTACGATCCCCTCAGTCACTTTTTCATGAACTGAGGGGATCGCCGTCGAGGAAAAGGCTAGTTCTTAACCTTGCAGGTGGAGATGCCGAAAATACGGTAGAGCGGGCAGAAGCCAACAGCTGCGGTGAGCGCGAGGATGGCCGCGACAACCCACAAGATGATGGACGTGGTTCCAGAGGTAACAAAAGCTGCGCAAGCAGCTGCGATGATGGCAAGCACGGCGCGAAGACCGCGATCGAGGGATCCTTCGTTTGGTTTCATGCCCATTATTTTAGGTCGCTTAGATGTTTCATGAACTATCTAGAGTTTGATGTCACATCAACAGCACCCCCGGGTGTGGCCCAAGATCACCGAGCCATTCCTACCCGGAATAACCCTGACCGATTCCTGACGCGCGAAACCCGATAGTCAGGGCAGCTAATCCACTACTCAGGCGAATCTGGCCATTTCAGTAGTTGATCTACCCCGACTACCGGGTTTCGTGTATCGAGTATTGCTCGTTCCCGTTTACGGAAAAATAGGAATTAAGGCGTTGGTACGCCAGCTTTTTCTTCACACATGGCTGGAACCTGTTCCGGAGCCACGGTGTTCTTGATCAGGGTGCAGGCCCAAGACTGAGACAACTTCCAGGCACCGTCCTCGTGGACGAACTCCACGTTCTCAGCAGCCTGTGGCTCACGACCAGGAATGGTGAAATTCACGGTAGCAAGCACGGAATCTGGGGTGTAGCCCGGGAGAATCGGATCCACAACCTGGAAGTTTGCACCAGAGTCCTGCTTGGACTTGGTCATGGTCTCAAAGAGCTCCGGAGCGGTCTCACCTTTTTGCACAGTCTTGGTCTTTTGCTCCACGCTCGCAGCAGGATCAGTAGCAGTCCCGAGCACAGCGTTGAGGTCTGCTGCAGTTGGCTGCGCTGGTGCAGCGCCCTTTGCCGGGGCCGACTTGGAAGTCGCGCTAGTGGTTTGGGACTTAGTTGGCTGCTCGTCACCAGAGCACGCGGTGAGGCTCAGAGCAGCGGCGATCATGGTTACGGCCGCAGCCTTGGTGGAAAACTTCAACGAAATCTCCTTGAGAGTTGGTGTCTTGTGAAGACTCTTTCATCCGGGGCCTAGCGTTAGATTTCTGCACAGGCGTCCTCACAACTGGCGCGTCAGCGATAATAACACGCGCACCATGGGTATCCCCAAGAGTCCATTGCTTCGTTACATGTGAGAGTGTTAATTCTATGACTGAAACAGCTGCCCCTAACAAAGTCGTTGTCATCACCACAGGCGGAACTATCGCCTGCACGGCGGACCGCAATGGTATTTTGCTCCCCACTGTGTCTGGGGAACAGCTCGTAGCGCCGGTGGCAGCTCGATTCGCCCCGGGCACCATGGACATTGAAGTTCGTGAGCTTACGCGCTTGGATTCATCATCGATGACTTTTGCGGACATCGATGAAATCGTCCAGGCAGTTCACGACGTTCTCGAAGACCCCACGGTATCCGGCGTCGTGGTCACACACGGCACCGACTCCATGGAGGAGACCGCGGTAGCGGTGGACACCTTCCACAATGATCCGCGCCCCGTGGTGTTCACCGGCTCCCAGAAGCCCTTCGACCATCCTGAATCCGACGGGCCGAACAATCTCTTCGAATCCATCGTGATCGCCAGCGACGATTCCGCACACGGCATCGGCTGCTTGATCGTCTTCGGCCACGCGGTACTCCCAGCCCGTGGAGCCACCAAATGGCACACAACCGAGGAGTTGGCCTTCGCCACCAATGGTCCGGAGGAACCAACCCGCCCGGTTCCCGTGGATCTCGCTGAGCTCGCCGGCCTCGACGTCCGTATCGTCCATGCTTACCCTGGCGCGGGTCGCGATATCCTCGACTACCTCAAGGACAAGAAAGTCGATGGAATTGTGGTCGAATCCATGGGTTCGGGCAATGTGAGCACAGAGTTCGCGCACGGGCTTATCGACGTCCTCGAAGCCGGGATCCCCGTCGCCCTTAGCACCCGTGTCCCCCGCGGCGAAGTGCTACCGAGCTATGGCGGCGTAGGTGGTGGCGCATCACTGCACGCAAAGGGCGCCTTCCCAACGACCTACTTCCGCTCCGCACAGGCTCGGGTGTTGCTGGCGATCTCGATTGCTACAGGTCGCCATCTGGCGACTTTGATGTAGCCAGCCAGTCGCCCCAGTCGAGGCTGTCCAAAGGATCAGCCGGTACTAGTTTGGGGTCATCGACAGCGAAACTCCGGGAAAGGCTGCGGGTGGTCGTGCGGGTTTCGAATCGAACCGAGACCACGCCGTGGCCCGAACCCTGCACCCAGCCGTGGCCAAATTCTGGGTGAAACACGTCCTGGGTACTGCGCCACGAGGTGCCAGAGTCACTATGGACTACTTCGCTACCCACCGAAATCTCTGCATCCTTGACATCGCCACGCACTCCAGCCTCATAGTTCCCGGAGGTCTCGATAACCACGCGTTGATCAAGTTCCGGAAACATCACATCCTGTCGTTCCAGCTCCAGACCCGAATAGGACACTCCGATGAGTCTGATGGGACCGACTTGGTCGGGATAGCGCGTCAGCTTTCGCGCACTTGCATGCAATGTGGCGAACTCGTCGGTGGCATAAGGCAGCGTCATCGATCGGGATTCGGTTTCAAAGCTCGCGAGTTTGGTTTTCACCGTGATGGTGCGGGCGCCTCTGCCGTCGCGAAGCAAGCGTCGGTGCGCATCTCGAGCGGATCGCTGCACCGCTTCGTCCACCTGCGCGGTGGTGGTGAGATCTTGTGGATAGGTGTGCTCGGCGCTGACTTGCTTCGCTTCTGCCCGTGGTACGACGGGCCGCTCATCGTATCCTCGAGCGAGCTCCCACAGGCCAACTCCGTAGTTCTTACCAAGGGTTATCTCAACATCACGCTGGGAAAGCGCCGCGAAGTCAGCGATGGTTTCCACACCGACCTGAGCCAATTTCGCCTCAGCCACGGGGCCGATGCCCCACAACTTTCGCACCGGAAGCGGATCGAGAAGCTCATGCTGCCGGTCCCGCTCCACCACAAACACACCGTCCGGCTTGGCCTCTCCGGAGCCGATCTTGGCGAACTGCTTTCCTGCACCAGCACCGATCGAGGCCGGCAGCCCTGTTTCCTGCCAGATGAGCGCTCGGAGGTCCTCCGCCCACTGACTGACCTGGGGCGCACTAGCTCCGATCAACTCCTCGGGCTCTAGAAACGCCTCGTCGATCGACAGCTGTTCGACCACCCCGGAGCGCTGCGTCACCAGTTGAAAGACCCGACGCGAGGCGGCCTGATACACAACATGACGGGGTCGAACCGTGACCGCTGAATACCCTACGAGTGCGCGAGCTTGATACATCGGCATCGCACTACGAGCCCCATACGCACGGGCTTCATAGGATGCGCCAGCAACCACTCCCCGACCATCCATTCCGCCGACCAACACCGGGCGACCACGCAGCGTTGGTCGGGTCAGTTGCTCGACCGACGCAAAAAATGCATCCATATCGATGTGTAAAACCCAGCGCTGCATGCTGCGAGCATATCCCGAACCGTTTTTCTGGGTACAAATGCTTAAGCTTTATGATTAACTGTTGCTTGTATAGGAATTCTCGTAGCACTGGAGTCAAAGTGTCCGCCATCGACCACACAGTCAAGTCTGCGATTTCCGTCTACCCGAGAACCAACAGTTTGGCGCTCATTACCGGCGGCCTGGCCTGGATCGGGTATCTTTTCACACAATCTGGCGCCGTGCTGCTAGGAGTTAATTCAATCCACGGATGTCTCCTTAGACTTGGCGCTGCCATGCTGTACTTACTCGGCACGGTACTAATCTTTGTATCTTTCCGACGCTCCGCACCAAAATCTGCGCTCATGCTGTTCGTCTTCAACGCTGTCGCCGTCGGATTCTACGTTCGCGCCGTTACGCACTTACTCGAAGTACAACCCAATGTCACCAGTTTCACGACCAACTATCACATTGCTCAAGTGCTCATGGCGGTGGCAGTGTTTTTCATGGCCCACTGTTTGCAGCTAGATGAGCGTTTCCCCAAGTGGTTGGCGGTCTTTTTCTACCTATATGCAGTGGTGTGTGCCCTGCAGACCGGGCTTCATCTTGCGGGACTGCCAATTCGACCGTATGACCCTGAGGTCATGGTGCTTACTGTCGTTTCCGAACTAACCTTCGCCTTCATGCTCATCCGTGTCGGGGCGAACCAGCTGAATGAGCAAGAACAATTGCTCCGAACAGCTAAAATGTGAGTTTGTTGAGCAGCGCCTCTGCCCGTGAATGAGTTGCCTCTCGTCGCTGATCACCGTCGAAAAGTGTGTCCAAGTCCTTTGTACTGATACCACCGGTGACCTTGTTAAGGATGCCGCGATCGTCACGGCTGAGCGCCGTTTCGCGAAAGACTGGGACCACGTTCTGTGGGAGTTCCGGGCCCTCATAGTTGTCGCAGCCCTGGGCATTGGAGGGGTCAGTGGCCATCAGCGTGGACGGCAAGGAACCGACCATCGCCTGATAAACCTTGTCGCGCCAGGTGCCGTCATTTGGATCCAACCCCTTTGCTTTGTCTGCGAGATATTCCTTCGACAGTTTCTCCGCGAGCGCCGGATCAAGATAGTGCAAAAACTCGCCAGTACAACCCACGACGAGATCTACCTGACCAGACTCCAATCGACTGATCCGCGGCTTGTCCATGGAGTTTCTTTCAGTCTCCAAGTATGCCTCTCGGCCGCTGCGGACGAAAGCTCCAGTAATCACTTCGCCAAAGGCTTGCTGCTGGTATCTCTCGTCATTGATGGAAATTAAGATGGTATCTCGTTCCGATTCACGCATCTCACCTCGTGGCTCACTAGCACAACCTGCAGTGAAGCCGACAGCGCACAGCGTCGCTCCCACTGCCCATCGAGTAGCCACTCCCCTCACGGGACAACCGCCTTTCTCAAACGCATTGTCTGATAACTGCTACCACTTTACTTCGACTAGTCCTCGAGCAGGAGCTTCGACTCCTTCTGCCACTTGGTCGGCAGGTAGATAGGGTTGTAATGTCTGTGAAGTTAATCCCCACTTGCACCTGAGGAGGTTCAGCGATGGCGAACACTTTCCCGCTCCCCAAACGGCCGAAGCCGGATACCCTACCTCAGCCTCCCTCGCAAGAGACAGGATCAAAACTTCGCGTCCCAGTAGAGCGGGCGATCGAGCGTTGCGTGATCTACCGAGACGGAGTACCAGTCCGGGGATCTTACAACTACCGCGAAGCCTTGGAGGAAGTGCGTCGTTCCGGTTCGGGCTACGTGTGGCTCGGTCTTTATGAACCCGATGAGCGCCAAATGATGCTCATCTCCCAGGCCTACGATGTCCACGATCTGATTGTGGAGGATGCCGTGGGCGCGCGACAGCGCCCCAAAGTGGATCGTTACGGCGACCAGTTCTTCTTTGTCATCCGCGCGGTGAAGTACACCGATGATGCCATCGTTACCGACGCTAAAGAGATCATCGAAACCGGCGAGGTCCAAATGATCGTCGGCCCCGATTTCATCATCACGATTCGCCACGGCGAGCAATCAACCATCACCGGCTTGAAAAAGCGCCTGGAGCTCGATCCGGAGCGGTGCGCGCTCGGCCCGTCGGCGGTCGCATGGCTGATTGCTGACGTGCTTGTCGACGACTACATTCGCATCGCCCGCTTGCTGTCCATCGACGTGGATGAGCTGGAAAACGAAGTGTTCGCCCCCGGCACGAGCTTCGATATTGAGCAGATCTATCGCCTGAAGCGAGAGATCCTAGAAATGCGCCACGCCATCGATCCGCTTGCTCCTGCGCTTCGCACCCTCACCACAAACCAACAGGGTTTGCTCTCAGATCAAATCAGCAAATACTTCGTCGACGTCCTCGACCATGAAATCTCTGCCATGGATCTCATCGCCTCACACGATGAACGACTCACCTCCCTGATCAATGCAGGTTCGGCGAAGGTGTCCATGCAGCAGAATGCGGATATGCGTCGCCTATCCGCCATCGTCGGTATGGCGGCGGTCCCAACGATGATCGCTGGCATTTACGGCATGAACTTTGAAAACATGCCGGAGCTGAAGACTCAGTACGGCTATTACGTCGTCCTGTTCATCATGTTTGCTTCCATCATGGGCATGTGGTGGTTCTTCAAACGCAACAAATGGCTCTAATCCACTTTCAGCTTTCCCGCTAGGTTAGCGCGGGAAATGAGGTCGCGGGCCGACCTTGCGTGTTCCGGCGAACACAGGACGTCGTAACGCCCTGCCACAATCTGGGTCTGGGAGCTAAAATCGCGCTGGCCACGGGTGCTGGCATAACTCGTGGCTGCGGAGATCATGCCAAAGACAACGCCCATCAGAATGCCTGCGATCAAAGGTGCTACCCAGTTGTTGCTGAACAGTCCCATGAGAAGGCCAAAGAATACGCCCATCCAGGCACCGGAGGCGGCCCCGCCGAGCAGCACCCTCCCCCAGGTCAGACGGCCGATTACGCGCTCAACCTCCATGAGATTGACACCCACGATTGTGAGCTCGTTGACTGGGAAATCACCAGCGTCGGAAAGCATATCGACGGCCGCCTGAGCCTCCCCATATGTGGCAAAGCTGCCCACCGGCCACCCGGAAGGGAGCGGGCGCGGGTCGACCTGGGCTGGGGTGGCGACTTTTCGCTGCGGTTCCATGACATCCTTATGCAATTAGTGACGTTTACTACCGTGTTCAACGGATAAACAGACCAGAATGTTCCCAGGTTGGATTGTGCACTAGGCCCCGCCCAAGAATCGTCCACTCACCACTACAATGGCCAGTTATGAGCACTACAACTCGGGTATACGCTGGCCGCCTCAACGGAATGATCGTCAGAGGGCCCGATGCAGAACCCATCGGTCGCGTGCGCGATGTCGTAGTCAGCATTCGCCCGACCACCCATCTCTCCCGGGCCCTGGGACTCGTGGTGGAAATGACGAATAAGCGTCGCATCTTTGTCCCGCTGCTTCGTGTTGCTAACATCGACCCATCAGATATCACGCTGGTGTCCGGCTCGATATCCATGCGAGGTTTCAAGCCTCGTTCGGGTGAATCCACGGTGATGCAGGATCTAGTCGGCACAAAAGTCCAGGTCAATGATCCAGAATTGCCTCATTTGCACTATAAGCCCGTGGAGATTGCTGACGTCGAGCTCGAACGCACCCGCACACGCGACTGGGTCATTTCCCGCTTGGCGGTATTCGGTGATCGTCCGAAGTTTGGTCGTCGCGCCGACCTGCATGTGGTGCCTTGGGCACACGTGCTTGGAGCAACCTCCGGTGGCTTTGGCCAGACGGATGCCACCACCGAGATCATCGCCTCTTTCGATGACATGCGCCCAGCCGATATCGCGACTGTGATGCACGAAATGTCTATGCTGCAGCGCCAACAAGTGGCCGAGGAGCTTGACGACGAACGCCTCGCCGACATCATCCAGGAGATGCCAGACGATCACCAGGCAGAGCTTATTGAGGCACTCGACATAGAGCGCGCAGCGGACGTGTTGGAGGAAATGGACCCGGATGATGCCGCTGACTTGTTGGGCGAGCTTCCCGATGCAAAGGCAGACGTCCTGCTGGAACTGATGGACCCAGAAGAATCCGCTCCAGTCCGACGCCTCATGACATTTTCGCCAGGCACCGTGGGCGCTCTAATGACCCCCGAGCCACTCATTCTTACTCCGCAAACCACGGTGGCGGAGGCGCTTGCAATGGCGCGAAATCCTGATCTGCCTACTTCACTGAGTTCGCTAGTGTTTGTGGTTCGCCCGCCGACAGCGACTCCTACTGGAAAGTACCTCGGGTGCGTCCACCTACAGAAGTTGCTTCGCGAACCGCCGAGTTCGCTAGTTGGCGGCATTCTGGACCCGGACTTACCACCGCTGTATGCGGACGATACGCACGAGACAGCCGCTCGCTACTTTGCCATGTATAACTTGGTGTGTGGTCCAGTGCTCGACGAGGACAATCACTTGCTCGGGGCCGTCGCCGTCGACGACCTGCTCGATCACCTCCTACCGGAGGACTGGCGTGAGCTTGGCTTGCGCCCCGATCCGATTCACTCTCACACCCCTTCATCAGCCCGTTAAGGAGGCACCATGGCGGACAAACGCTCCCAGCTGGACACTCCCGCTGTTGGTCCCCGCAAAGGCATTCTCCGTGTTGACGCAGATGCTGTGGGCGCCTTCGCCGAAAAAGTCGCTCGATTCTTTGGCACCGGCGAGTATTTGTTTTGGCAGACGGTTTTTGTCATCATTTGGATCGCCCTGAATGCCGGCGCTTGGTGGTGGAGTTGGGATCCATATCCGTTCATCCTGCTTAATCTCGCTTTCTCTACTCAGGCTGCTTACGCGGCCCCGCTGATTTTGCTGGCGCAGAATCGCCAAGAAGACCGCGACCGCGTGACGATCACGGAAGATCGCCGGCGAGCTGAGGAGACCAAAGCCGACACGGAATTTCTGGCCCGAGAGCTGGCCAGCGTTCGCTTGTCCCTTGGTGACGCCGTCACCCGCGACTACCTGCGTCGAGAGCTGGAGGATGTCCAAGGCCTACTCGAACGCATCGAAGCAAAACTGGATGACGAGTCGGCCGCACGCATCGCGCGTGAACACGAGCGGGAGAATGATCGCAGTTCCTCCGAACTGTCAGAACCTCGCCATGGCGATGTCGCTGAAAAGCACCAGGCGCTGGACGAGGGCGAAAGCCCTACGCGGTAGGATTAGCTTCCGTGACTCACATGATTTCTGAATCCGATGTCCGCGCTGCGCTTTCGCGCGTGGATGACCCCGAAATCGGCAAGCCCATCACCGAATTGGGCATGGTGAAATCCGTAGCAGTTGACGGCCCGAACGTCGACGTGGAGATTTATCTCACCATTGCTGGATGCCCGATGAAGACCACCATCGTGGCTAACGCTGAGGCTGCTATCAAAGAGATCCCCGGCATCGGCGCCGTCTCGGTTTCCACCGACGTAATGAGCGACGAGCAGCGTCGCGAGCTGCGCACCTCCCTGCGTGGCCACGCCGACAACCCTGAGATTCCGTTTGCCAAGGCGTCCTCTACTACTCGCGTCTTCGCGGTTGCCTCCGGCAAGGGGGGCGTGGGTAAGAGCTCCATGACGGCCAACCTTGCCGTCGCTCTCGCTCAACGCGGTCTGAAGGTCGGCATTGTCGACGCCGATATCTACGGCCACTCCATCCCGGGCCTGTTCGGCACCGACGAACGGCCCACCGCTGTCGATGACATGATCATGCCTGTTCAGGCACATGGCGTGAAGATGATTTCGATCGCCCATTTCACGGAGGGCAACGCCCCTGTCATGTGGCGCGGACCGATGCTCCAGCGCGCGATTCAACAGTTCCTGGCGGACGTATTCTGGGGCGACCTCGACATTCTCATGTTGGATCTTCCCCCGGGAACCGGTGATGTCGCGATTGCCGTCGGCCAGCTCCTGCCAAACGCTGAACTCCTCGTGGTCACTACCCCGCAAGATGCTGCAGCTGAGGTGGCTGAGCGGGCCGGTACCGCCTCGTTGCAGACGCACCAGCGAGTTGCCGGTGTCATCGAGAACATGGGTGCGATGGTGCTTCCCGACGGCTCCACGATGGCTGTCTTCGGCGAAGGCGGTGGCGCGAAGGTTGCTGAGCGCTTGTCGACGCTCACCGGCACCAATGTCCCACTCCTCGGAGAAGTTCCACTGGATCCTGCCCTGCGCCAGGGCGGCGACTCCGGAATGCCAGTGGTCATCGTCGCACCGGAATCTCCTACTGCAGTAGCGATTAATAAGATTGCGGATTCGCTACACAAGCGTCGCGATTCCATCGCGGGCAAAACCCTGGGGCTTGGCGTTTCCGCCAAGTAGTGCAAAGGAGGCTAGCTATGATCGAGCGCTGTGATGTCCTCATCATCGGAGCCGGTCAGGCTGGCCTTGCTACTGCTTATTATCTGCGCAGGTCGGGGCTTCGAGTAGTCCTCATCGACGCAGAAGCCTCACCGGGAGCGTCTTGGAATCACACCTGGGGCAATTTGCGACTGTTCTCCCCTGCCCGGATTTCATCGCTACCCGGCTGGCAGTTGACCCTGCCACCAGATTCCTACCCGTCGCCAGATCAGATTATCGACTACTTCTCTGCCTATGAGCAGCGCTATCGTTTTGACGTTCGTCGCCCGGTAACTGCCCTGCGCACGAGTGGTCGAGGCCCTTTCCACACGGACTTATCCAACGGTGACGCCATTGTCTCTGAGTATCTGGTCAACGCCACCGGTAACGCTTCCCGCCCCTTCGTCCCGAGCATTCCCGGGCAACGCCAATTCCAGGGCACTCAGCTCCACTCTCGTCACTATCGCGGGCCCGAAGATTTCACAGGCCTGCGAGTCGCCGTTGTTGGTGGCGGAAACTCTGGTGCCCAGATCGCTGCCGATCTTTCCGGAAGCGCTACGGTTACATGGTGCACCCTACGGCCACCTAGGTTTCTTCCGGAGGACTACGACGGCGCCCGGCTCTTTTCCGTTGCGGCCCAGCATATCGCTGCCATCAACGCCGGCGACACTGCACCAAAGGTCTCAGACTTAGGGGACATCGTATTGGTCCCGCCTGTGAAGAAAGCCCTGGATGCGGGCATGTTGCAGGCCAATAGTATGTTTCAACGATTGACGTCGACAAGCGCGGTGTGGGCCGACGGTCGCGCACAACCGATCGATGCCATTGTGTGGTGCACGGGTTTTCGCCCAGCGCTGCGCCATCTGAAGGGCTACGGGCTCGAGCTGTCCGGCACTGCCTTGGTGGACGCACCTCGGATGCATCTGGTGGGCTACGGCGATTGGGTGGGGCCGGCAGCCGATACCATCATCGGAGTAAACCCCTACGCCCGTTCGGCTGCGCAGGCGATTATGGCTGATGTTTAGGTAATATCCGCCCAGGAGAATCCGCCAGCAGCAGGTTTTCCGTCGTCATCGGGGCGCTCCACCTTGTTGGTTTCCGGGGTGGTCTCTTGCTTCGGATCAGTCTGGTAGAGCGCCGCACGTGCGCGCTCGGTTTCGCCAGCGGTGTCCTCTGCCATGACCTTCTTCGGGTCGAACGCATCGAAGAGCGAGTCATCGCCATCGAGCAGAGTCTTGGTCAGCGCGGCACGTGGGCCCATGCGCGTGAGCGTGGCAAGCTCTGCCACTGGCTTGCGGAAGTCATCGAACTCCGAACCGAACTCTTCGTTCAAACCCTGCTTAGCATTATTAATGGCCGTCCGAGCTGCGAAAATAGCGGCACGCAGATCTTGGATGACCTTCGGGAGCCGCTCCGGACCGATAACGATCAGTCCGACCACAATAATGACGAGAATTTCGCCCCAACCAACATCGCTAAACACCGTTACAACCTTAGTCTCTTGGAGCGGAAAAGTCGCGCGTGACTACTGGTGGCTATTTGCCTTGGTTCTTGCGCACTGCGCGATAGAACACTTCGACCTTAGCCAGGATCGTTTCGCCACGAGGGTGGGCAACTTCCTGAGCGTCCGGCCCCTCTGGGCAGGACTGCGCGATGGAGGTGAGCTTGGCCATGAGTGTCGACGGAACCTCAACCTTTTCGTCGGCGATGCGGCGCAGGCGCTCAGCCGCGCGACGTTGCTCGCTCACTTCGGCGCGACACTCTTGACAGTGCACGAGGTGAATCCGGGCTCGGTTCATCGCAATTGTTGGCAGTTCATTGTCTACGAAGCCAGCGACCGCCTCTGCGCTGAGATGTTCGACGGAGGAAAACTCACGATGCCCTGGGTTAGGGCCTGACGGGCGAGAAAAGTGCATAGTGGTCAACCTCCTTCTCTCGCGCATCGATCCTTTTACACTTCAATCCTAGCCTTGTACCGGGATGAGCAGCTGAGCGTTCTCATCCGTGATAGCGGCCTGCTCCAGATACGTCCTGATCTGGGAGCGTCCACGGTGGATACGAGAACGCACGGTACCGAGCTTCACGCCCAGGGTGTCGGCGATCTCGTCATAGGACAGACCCAGCACGTCACAAAGGACGACGGCGACACGGAACTCCGGGCTGAGCTGATCGAGTGCAGTCTGAAGCACCGGATCCAGGTTGGATACCGAGTAAGCTTGCTCCGGAGTCAGATCCGTGCCTGGGACGCGATCGTAGTCTTCCGGCAAGGCTTCCATGCGAATCTTGTTGCGGTGGCGCACCATGTCCAAAAACAGGTTGGTGGTGATGCGGTGCAGCCAGCCCTCAAAGGTTCCCGGCTGGTAACTCTTGATCGATCGAAACACGCGCATGAAGGTTTCCTGGGTCAGGTCTTCCGCATCGTGCTGATTACCGGACAGACGGAAAGCCAGCCGGTAGACGCTATCTGCGTGTTCTGCAACGAGTTCCGCCCACGTCGGCATGTCTGCGTGTCCTGCATCAAATGCAGCAGTGCCAGTCAGTGGGGCAAGTTCCTCGGCAACCTCTGCAATGGGCAGATCCGGGGAATCGAAAGAGCTCATAAAAGTATTGTGCCTGATCTTCCTGTCCATGCGCCAGTTCTATGTGTTCCTGACGACGTTGTCATTAGTTATAACAACGGAAAGTGAGTTTTTGTTTCCTACTGGATGTGAGCGAACTTAAAGTCCGATCACTTCTTCACAACATCTTCCCGACAGCCCCAATAAGCAACTGCAGTCACAGATTCAGGGATTCGACGGTGTTTATCGCCCACCACCTGCCGTTTTCCACCTACACTATCCAACGTGACTGAAACTGCGATGGAAACCCTGTGCACCTACATTAAGAACACCACTGACTCCACTCCAGCAATGGAGACTGCGTACCAACACGCAGAGGAGTTTCACCTGAGCACCCCTGATGCCATCACTGGCGCCTTGTTGCGCACCCTCGCTGCCGGCGCTGCTACCCCAGCCGCCGCTGGCGCAATCGTAGTCACTCCAGCCGCTAGCGTCGTCGGGCTGTACCTGTTGGAAGGTCTCGGCAACAAAGGCCACCTCACCTGCATCGACCCAGAGTCCGAGCATCAGAAGAAGGCAAAAGCTTGCTTCCAGCAGGCAGGCTACAAGTCTTCTTCCTTCCGTTTCCTCCCGTCCCGCCCGTTGGAAGTGATGGGCCGGTTGGCGAACAACTCTTATCAGTTCGTCTACGGTGATGTCGCACCTGTTGATCAGCGTGCCTTCATCGATGCTGCCTGGCCACTGCTGGTGGAAGGTGGCGTGTTGGTTCTGGCTGATTCGCTTCTCGACGGCACCCTTTCCGACACCACCAGGACCGACCGGGACACCGTGTCGGCGCGAGAGGCTGATGCCTACTTGCGCGATCTGGACAAGGCACTGGTCACGCGCCTGCCGCTCGGTGCAGGCATGACGATCGTGACTAAGCAAGGCTAGTCACTTCCTATTTGGTTCAGCGATGAAATGTGCTGTCTACGCCAAGATTTCATCCGTATGACAAATAAAGAATCCAAAAGGGGGCCCGATTACCATCGGGCCCCCTTTCAGCGAGAAGAAACTAGACGCGCTGGTTCTTTCCGACACAGACAACGCCACCAGCGGAGATGGTGAAGCGTGATGCATCACGCTCCAGATCCACACCGATGAATTCACCTTCGGAAACCACGACGTTCTTGTCCAAGATGGCATGGCGGACGACAGCGCCCTTACCGATTCGCACGCCCGGCATCAGCACGGAACCTTCGACCGTTGCGCCCTCTTCGACGATGACGTTGTTGGAGAGAACGGAGTTGCGCACAGTTCCGCCGGAGATGATGCAGCCGGAGGCAACCATGGACGACTGCGCGATACCGCCCTGGACGAACTTAGCTGGCGGGAAGTTTCCTTCCTCCGTGGAGTGGATTGGCCAGCTTCGGTTGTACAGGTTGAAGATTGGCAAGACCGAGATGAGATCCATGTGAGCTTCGTAGAAAGCGTCGATGGTACCTACGTCGCGCCAGTAGCCCTTGTCGCGCCCGGTAGAACCTGGCACTTCATTGGCAGAGAAATCGTAGACGTTAGCGTCACCCTGCTCAACAAAGTAAGGGATGATGTCGCCACCCATGTCATGGGTGGAATCTTCCAAATCCTCATCCGCGGTCAGCGCAGCGATGAGTGCATCGGTGGTGAAGATGTAGTTACCCATGGACGCAAAGGTCATCTCTGGGTCATCAGGAGTTCCAGGAGGATCGGATGGCTTTTCCAAGAATTCGGTGATGTGCCCATCATCGTCAGCCTTGATGCAGCCGAATGCGTGCGCTTCGGAGCGTGGGACACGAATGCCTGCGACGGTGACGGACTTGCCGGACTTGATGTGGTCATCAAGCATTTGGCGCGGATCCATGCGGTAAACGTGGTCTGCACCGAAAACGATGACGTAGTCAGGGTTCTCGTCGTAGATCAGGTTCAGGGACTGCAGGATTGCGTCGGCGGAGCCTGTGTACCACCGCTTACCCAGGCGCTGCTGCGCTGGAACTGGGGTGATGTACTGGCCGGTCAGGCCAGACAGCTGCCAGGACTGGGAGATGTGGCGGTCCAACGAGTGGGACTTGTACTGGGTCAGTACGCAGATTTGCATAAAACCTGCGTTGACCAAGTTAGACAGTACGAAGTCGACGAGTCGGTAGGTACCGCCGAATGGCACGGCTGGCTTGGCTCGGTCTGCCGTCAACGGGAACAGACGCTTGCCCTCGCCACCAGCGAGAACGATTGCTAGAACATGTGGTTGGCTTCTCACATCTTCCAACGTATCTGCATTCGCGCGACCGCGCAGTGGGTCCGCTTCCCTTTTTGCTCACCAGGCGCACTGACCTGCTAAAACGTCACAAAAGTTAAATTCATTAGCAGTGACGTGTGGGTTTCCCTCCCCCGTTTGTGAGTCGGATGACGTCGTGAAGCGAAAGTGTTCTGCAGCAAAAAGCGATCATGGCTACATTCGAAAGTATGCGAGTTGGAATGATGACCAAGGAGTACCCACCAGAGATCTATGGTGGTGCTGGCGTACATATTGCGGAGCTCACCCGCTACATGCGTGAGATCACTGAGGTTGACGTGCATTGCATGGGCGCGCCTCGTGACGAAGCAAACGTCTATGTCCACGGCGTTGACCCAGAACTGAAGGATGCAAACGCGTCGATTCAGACTCTCTCCACCGGTTTGCGAATGGCCAACGCGGCAAACAATGTCGACGTTGTCCACTCTCACACTTGGTACGCAGGTCTGGGCGGCCACCTGGCCGCCCGCCTGTACGACATCCCGCACGTTGCTACGGCACACTCCCTGGAGCCTCACCGCCCATGGAAGCGCGAGCAGCTCGGTGGCGGCTACGAGGTGTCCTCGTGGTCAGAGAAGAATGCGATGGAATACGCAGATGCGGTGATCGCGGTGTCTGCCCGCATGAAGGATTCCATCCTCGATGCTTACCCACGTATCGAACCGGACAAGGTGCGCATCGTACTCAACGGCATCGACACCCAGCTCTGGCAGCCACGCCCAACTTTCGAGGACAATCCAGAGTCTGTCCTCACCGAACTAGGCGTAGACCCGCAGAAGCCGATCGCGGCATTCGTCGGTCGCATCACCCGTCAGAAGGGTGTGGGCCACCTGATCAAGGCCGCCAAGCTTTTCGACGACGGCGTCCAGCTCGTCCTCTGCGCGGGCGCGCCAGATACCCCTGAGATCGCAGCCGAGACCAAGGCTTTGGTCGAGGAACTCCAAGCGCAGCGCGACGGCGTGTTCTGGGTGCAGGACTTCCTGCCAAAGGACAAGATTCAGGAAATCCTCACCGCTGCCGATACCTTCGTGTGCCCATCCATCTACGAGCCACTCGGCATCGTAAACCTGGAGGCCATGGCCTGTGGCACCGCAGTTGTCGCTTCCGATGTGGGAGGTATCCCTGAGGTTGTCGTCGACGGCACTACCGGCACCCTCGTTCACTACGACGAAAGCGACGCTGAAGGCTTCGAACGCGGCATCGCTGAGGGCGTTAACAAGATGGTTGCCGATCGCGAAAACGCCAAGAAGATGGGCGAAGCTGGTCGCCAGCGCGCGGTGGACGACTTCTCCTGGGCAACTATCGCGCAACAGACAGTAGATGTTTACAAGTCCTTGATGTAAGTTTCCCCGATGGAAAAGGCGTGGCCACAGCTAGTGGTCGCGCCTTTTCTTGTTTCGCCGCTAACCTGGGATCATGAGTTCGCTGCGTCCTCGTTTCCATCTCACTCCTGCCGTGGGCAGGCTCAATGATCCGAATGGTGTGTACCTTGACGGCAACATCTTGCACGTCTACTACCAGCACGATCCGCAGTGGCCTTTCGGGGCGAAGCGGACGGGCTGGGGGCATGCCACCACAACCCGGGACGATCCCACGTGGCAGCACTTTCCGGATGCACTTGCTCCGTTGACCGACTACGACCTGGACGGTTGCTACTCCGGATCAGCCGTGATGATCGATGGCGAACTTGAATTGTTCTATACCGGAAATGCGAAACCTGGCGGGGTGCGTCGCGCGACCCAGAATTTGGTGACTGTATCCGGCCGGCACCGCTCGGACGGTGGTTCCCATATCCGACACCCACAAAATCCACTCATCGAAGGTCCAGCGGACGGGTTTACCGCGCACTACCGGGATCCGCACGTAACGTACCGAGACGGCGAATGGGTCATGGTACTTGGTGCCCAGCGTGCAGATGAAACGGGTCACGTAGCTCTGTATACATCACAGGATCGGCGCCACTGGGATTTCGCCGGCCCGATCGAGTTTGATCTCAGCAACGCTCGCCCAGGTTTCTCCCCAGATCTCATCCCGGGTGGGTATATGTGGGAATGCCCAAATCTCTTCTCAATGGTCGACGCACATGACGGACACACCTACGATGTTCTCCTATTCCTCCCCCAAGGCATGTCCGACCCCTATCCGGCTGCGGATTGCTGTGGCTACGTCGTCGGCCACCTCAACGGGAACTGTTTCACGGTCACGCGCGGATTCACCATCCTGGACTTCGGCCACGAGTTTTACGCGCCACAAATCGCGAGCAACAGCCCGGAACCGCTCCTGATCGGGTGGATGGGTCTCCCCGCCCAGGACGAACAGCCGACTAAAGCTGAAGGTTGGGTGCACGCGCTCACGATGGTGCGACGCCTCGAGCTTATCGACGGCCATGTGTGGCAGCAGCCGTGGGCGTCGATAAGCTCTGCCCCAGCAACTGCAGACTACGGCCCCGTGGCGGTGTGGCAAGGCACCCTCCGAAGCGGAGACCGGCTAGTACTAACTGAAGGCGAAAGCCGCGAGCTGGCGGTTCTGCACTGTGGCACCGAGCTTGAACTCACACGGGGTGCTGAGAGCCGAGTAGCGCCGAAGTTGTCGGAAGATGTGGAAGTTCTCGCCATCGTTGACGGGTCGTGCTTGGAGATTTTCGCCGGTGGCATAGCGTTTTCTTCACGGGTGTTCTACCACGGTTCGAATGTTGGTTTTGCAACAGAAAAGTAGACAAAGTCACATAGAATAACGCTATTCAAAAATAGGAACCTCCCATAGGATGAAGATAACAGGCAGAATCCCACTGTTATCAGCACCACATCATCCAGGAGGGCGCTATGGATCACAAAGCCGTAGCACAGCGAACTCTTGCCGCGCTCGGCGGCGAGTCCAATATTAAGGCAGCAGCGCACTGCGCGACGCGCCTTCGCCTTGTTCTTGACGATAAGTCCCGCATCAACCAGAAAGCCCTCGACGACGATCCCGATCTCAAGGGCACCTTCGAGGCTGGCGGCATGTACCAGATTGTCGTCGGGCCTGGCGACGTAGACAGCGTCTACGACGAGCTAACCAAACTCACCGGCACTCGTTCCGTCTCTACGGAAGAACTCAAAAGCGTTGCTGCACAGGAAGGCAACCCCTTCTCTCGGGCGATCAAAATGCTCGCCGACATCTTTGTTCCGCTAATCCCAATCCTGGTTGGCGGCGGTCTCTTGATGGCCATCAACAACATCCTCACCGCGAAGGATCTGTTCGGCCCTCAGTCGCTGGTAGAAATGTTCCCAGCCATCACAGGCATGGCCGAGATGATTAACCTGCTGGCAGCGGCACCATTCGCCTTCCTACCGATCCTGGTCGGGTTCACCGCAACCAAGCGGTTCGGCGGTAACGAGTACCTCGGCGCTGGCATCGCAATGGCCATGGTTTTCCCAAGCCTCATCAACGGCTACGAGGTCGCAACCTCTATCCAAGAAGGCACGATGACCTACTGGGATCTCTTCGGTTTCCAGGTTGCCCAAGCTGGCTACCAAGGCACCGTTCTCCCGATCCTCCTGGTCGCTTGGATCCTAGCCACAGTTGAGAAATTCTTGCACTCCAAGCTCAAGGGCACTGTCGATTTCCTAGTCACACCAGTGCTGACCCTGCTGATCACAGGCTTTCTCACCTTCATCGCTGTGGGACCCGCCATGCGCTGGCTTGGCGACACCCTCGCGATCGGACTCCAAAATATCTACAGCTTCGCCGGCCCAGTCGGTGGCTTGATCTTTGGCTTGATTTACTCCCCGATCGTGATCACCGGCCTCCACCAGTCCTTCCCACCAGTTGAGCTGCAGCTCTTCGCCGCCGGCGGTTCCTTTATCTTCGCCACCGCCTCTGTGGCCAACGTCGCTCAAGGCGCCGCAGCACTCGCCGTCGGCCTGACCACCCGAGATGAAAAGCTCAAGGGTCTAGCGACCGCATCCGGCTTGTCAGCCTGCTTCGGCATCACCGAACCCGCCATCTTCGGTGTAAACCTTCGCCTTCGCTGGCCGTTCTACATCGCCATGGGCACTGCTGGCATCACCGGCGCCATGATCGCACTGTTCAAGGTCAAGGCCATCGCACTGGGCGCAGCCGGCTTCATCGGTTTCGTTTCCATCCGCGCCCAAGACATTCCGATGTTCTTGGTGTGTGTAGCCACCTCGTTCGTGATCTCCTTCGTCGCCTCCTACGCATGGGCACTACACCTGCGCAAAACCCAGGGTTCGCTTGACCCAGATGCCGCACCTGCCACTGATCTCGCTCCGGCAGCCCTTCCCGAGGTAGCTGGCGAGTGGCAAATTGCTAGCCCACTCACGGGTGCGCTGATCCCGCTGGAAGATGTCTCCGACGAGATGTTTGCCTCCGGCAAGCTGGGCAAGGGCTTTGCTGTGGTGCCAACCGTTGGCGAGCTTCGCTCCCCCGTCGACGGCGTTGTCAAAGTCGCGTTTCCTACCGGTCACGCCTTCGCCGTCCGCAGCGACGATGGCGTTGAGATTCTCATGCATATCGGCTTTGATACCGTTTCGCTGAAGGGCACCGGATTTACGCCGGCTGTCAAGAAGGGAGACGCGGTCCATCGCGGAGACCTCCTGGGCACTTTCGATATTGACGCCATCAAGCAAGCCGGATTCGACACCACAACCCCAGTCGTGGTCTCAAACTGGAAGAAACTAGGCCCAGTCACCCCAGCAACGCCTGGCGCTATCACCATCGGCGATCTCGCAGCGAATGTCGCACCAGCAGCAACGGCAGACGTTAACTAGCAACCTTTTCCAGTAAGCTCCCCAGTCGGCCCGAAATCGGTACGCTGGTTGTATCCCTTCCAGGGCGCAGCCAGCGTACCGAAGTCATTTTCTTAATGGACCCGAGGTCAGCAGAAGGAATCGACCATGAGCTACTACACCCACAGGCCTGAACTCCACATCACCGCAGAGCGAGGCATCCTCAACGCTCCCGCAGGAGTACTGCGCAGTGGCAACCAGTGGCACGTGTTCCACCAATACCAGCCTGAGCTCGATGCTCCTGCCCGCTGGGCGCACCAATTCGCCGATCAGCTCCCCTTCGATTGGGACATTTGCGACGACGCCATCGCCCCCGAAGGCGACGAAATCAAAGTGCGCGCGGGAGCCGTCATCGGCACGCGGAGCGGATCTACCGAGCTCTATTTCACCTCCATCAACCAGGAGGGCACGTCCATCCACGTCGCCGAAGTTGAGGACATCGATGCCTCGCTGGAAGAAGTTTCTGATGACGCGTCAGCCGTCGATAAGCATGTGCGCCGTGTGGGTCAGGTGGTCGGCAACCGGGACGGCTTCGTCGACTTCCGCTCCCCTTGTGTCGTACCGCGCTGGGACTATGACGAAGTGAGCGGCGAGCCCCTCAAAGGCTGGCTCATGCTCGCGGTTTCCGGCGACCAGGACAAGCCACAACTAATGGTGCTGGATTCCTATGATCGACGTGAGTGGAGCCTTCGTGGCCCACTCACCTTCGATGGCACCACAGGCCTAGAAGCAGTCGAACGCTTGGTGAGTCCGCGCATCATCCGCCTGTCGGACGAGGTCGACGGCCAGATGTACGACGTTTTGCTGGTAACCATCGAACACGAAGGCATCGACATTTCCGGCTACCTGATCGGTCAGCTGACGGGCTCGACCTTCACCGTGAAAACCTCGTTCACGCGCCTGGACTTCGGCCACGATTTCACCCGCCCGCGCAACACAAATGTCAGCCTGGCGGATCAAACCGACCTCCCTGATTACAGCTCCGCCAACATCTTTGGCCTGATGAATGGCATCGGACGCTACGACGACCCAAGCCAGCACCTCAGTCTTGCAGAGGAAGGCTGGGCCAATTGTCTCTCCCTGCCACGCGTTACCACCTTGCAGGATGGCCTGATCTACCAAACCCCGACCCCAGGGCTGCCGGCCGCAATTCGCACCTCCGAGCGTGCCTGCATGCTCACCGCGCTTATCGACGCCTCCGCCGCCGACGCCGAGGTGCAAGTGGAGCTTATCGACGACCAAGGCCGCACCGCCGCCGTAGTCTGCCATCAGGGCGACCTACTGACGTTCGATCGGTCGATGAACCCAAACCACGAGGGCGATCACATCGCCGAGGGCCCACTGATCGCGGCGGACACTGATGCTCTCACGATTATCGTGGACGGTTCCGCGGTGGAAGTCTTTGCCGATGGTGGCGCGATGACGATGGCGAGCCGACTTTATGCGCAGTCACGCATCGTGGAGTTCCGCACAACTGCCGTGGGCTCTGCTGTCATTGAACAGCAAAGCTCCACGTTCCCGCTGGACTTTCCAAAGTTCCACGGTATGGAGCCAGCACTGCCTGGCGAGGATGAGCTTTAGGCTAGGCGCAGGCGAGTGATCTGAGCCTTCGCGGTCACGATCATCTTTTCCGGGAGCGCCGCAATGCGGCGTTCTAGATCCTCTGCCTCAATGTGTCGCGCAGACGGGCTCATGCCAATCTGTGCTGCGATCGATGCCCGATCGAGCTCCATCGGGAATTCGATGACCTCGTCCTCACCAATGCGCTCCAAGAACCCCGCAGATTTTTCCATCAGATGCTCGATCTTTCCAGGCTCGACGCCGATGATTCCCAAGGGCTCGCGGAGTTCGTCGAGGTGCCCCGGGTGCGCGGTCAGCACAATAACCTGACCCTTTTCTTTCAAGATCCGGGCGAATTCTTCAGGGTTCCGAGGTGCGAAGATAACAGTGATGACATCTACTGCACGATCCCGAATGGGCAGCCGCTGCCAAGCGTCTGCGACGACGGCCCCGGCGCGCGGATGACACTTGGCAAGGTGCTTAGCAGCCGGTACTGAGATATCAATGCCAACGCCACGGGATTCGGCAACATCGTCTAGAGCGTGCGCGAGATAGTAGCCGGTACCAGCACCAATTTCGACGATTGCTGGGCGATCCTCGTCGGCGACATTTGCCTCATCCAACGCCTGATTGATGGTGGCAGACACTGCCTCCACAAACGGCGCGAAGTAGCCACCGGACAGAAAAGTCTCCCGGGATGCGATCATGTCCGCGTCGTCGCCGGTGTGCTTAAGTCCCTCGCCTCCGGCTAAGGTCACGTAGCCTTGGCGGGCGATGTCAAAGGAATGTCCGGAATCAGAGACAATGCGACGATCGTCGTCGGTAAGCTGCAGCGCTGAACCGTCAGTAGGATCGGCAAGAATATCTATCACGTCACGCAGCATGCGCGTACCTCATCTCTCAATAGGGAAAACGGCACCACAACAACGATAGCGTTGTCGTGGTGCCGATAGAAACAAAATTGCTGTTTAGCTAGAGACTTCTACGAGCAGAGCTCCCAGCTCCGCCGCCTCTTCTTGGTTGAGCTCTACGACGAGACGGCCACCGCCATCAGTCGGGATGCGCATCACAATCTTGCGACCTTCGATAACCGCTTCCATCGGCCCATTGCCGGTCCTCGGCTTCATAGCTGCCACAATCAGTCAGCTCCTCACTTTAAAAGCTAATGTTCTTAACTGCCCATTCTAGGTGACTTTCTTCACCGAAGGTACGGACCCAAGTCAAAACTCCAGGTCAAGAGCACTTTTACCATCGGGTAGACGACGGATCACAACTCAGTGGCTGACGTTTCTTTCAGCGTGTTTTTTACACCCTGGACGGAGCGAAGCGCACGAATCTCATCGGTCAGCTCGGCAATCACGGCATCTACTTGATCCTGTCGATAGCCACGAATCACCGTGTCGAAGCGAACAGCTTCGAAGTCAGAACGAGCCAAGGCAGCAGCGTTCAGCTTTTGGAGCGAAACGTTATCCACGATCGGAGGCATCACTTCGCCCCGCCCGAACGCCTTACCAAAGACCACCGTGAGCAGTGCCACGACAACGGCTAAGCCAACGATATACATGAGCCAAGTAAGCATGGGTTCACCTTTGATCAGCGGATGAGTTTATGTAGAAAGAGTAGCAAGCGGGGGACGCTCGTGCGGTCTCGCCACCGTGCGCAGTAATTCGGGAACGCGAGACAAGACAGTGCGAGAGACAATGTCCGCCATGGGCGCCAGCTCAGCAAGCGGCCGGTTTCGATGAAATCTTGAGCCAAGGTCCACCTGCGCGATCGCTTCAGGCCCGTATTTTTCAGCCACGTCCAGCAACAGTCCTACCTCAACCCCGTACCCTTCCGTGAACGGCAGCTCCCGTGCGGCCGGTCGGCGGATCGCGTATTCGCCTCCTAAGGGTTGTTGCACCCCACTCAGTTCTGGGAAGAAGTGGCGCAGCAACGGCTTTGCGGTCAGTTCAGTCACTCGCCCACCGCCGGTGGCATGACCCTCGAATGCCCGTTGGTAATGCCCTTTCACCAGCTGCACTTCAGTTGCCGAAAATGGAGCCACCAGGTCACGAACGAGGTGCGATCGTGGCTGCAGCAGATCAGCATCGAGGAAAACCACAATCTCGCCCCGCGCAGCAGCTACCCCGCGCCACAGCGCCTCGCCTTTGCCTGGTCGAGTTTCGACATCAGGCAGCACTTCACGCCAATTCAGCACTACCGCCCCAGCCCGTTCCGCTTCTCGAGCCGTTGCGTCGGTGGAATCGGAATCAATCACGATCACTTCCCCCGGCCCGTCCGCAACAGCGCACCGGACCACCTCGGCGACGGTGGCGCCTTCATTCAACGCGGGGATGACGACGCTGGCGCGTCGAAGCAGCTCGCTCATACTAACCCCCGAATCGTACTCACCGGATGGGCGGTTCCTGCGATGGCGCCGGTCATCCGGATCACGTCCACTGTTTCCTGCACTTGGTGCGCGCGGAAGGCAGCCACTCCCCGCGCGGCCGACCACGCCGTCGCCGCCAAAGTACCTGGAACCCGCTGATCAACAGGGCGGCCGACGGTCTCTCCCACGAAATCCTTGTTCGACAGCGCCATCAGAACGGGCCATCCCGTAGCCACCACCTCATCGATGCGACGAAGTAGCTCCAAACCATGGAAGGTGTTCTTTCCAAAGTCGTGGGTCGGATCAACAAACACCAGGTTTTCGGGAACCCCGCACGCCACCGCTCGCTCTGCCAAGGCAGTGGTCTCGGCAATAACGTCTGCTACCACGTCGTCGTAGTGAACTCGGTACGGGCGGGTCCGCGGGATGGCCCCACCGGTGTGTGAACAGACATATCCCACGCGGTGCTGCCCCGCTACCTGCACCAACTCAGGATCGTGCCCAGCCCACGTGTCATTGACGAGGGTTGCCCCGGCACGAATCGCCGCGTCGGCGACATCACTGCGCCAGGTATCGACCGAAATCGCCAAGTCCGGGTACGCCATTCGCACTTGAGCGATGAGTGGCACGACGCGCTCGGATTCCTCGACCGCGTCCACCCTTTGTCCAGGACCGGCTTTCACCCCGCCAATATCGATGATGCGCGCCCCTGCCACGACCGCCGCGTCTACCGCCGCCAGCGCCTTATCGACGGCATAGGTCGCCCCCTTGTCATAGAACGAGTCAGGCGTTCGGTTCACAATGGCCATCACCACCGCCAGTCCGGGGTTCGCTGGATCAGCGAAGCCGGAGGCCACGGGTGACCGTGGATTAGTCGTCGACAAGCCCGGCTGCTACCTCAGAGGCATCGGTCTTGTCCCCATAGGCCAAGTCGTTGTCCTTGCGCAGGCTGGCGTGACGGCTCACGATGTACTCGATGGCCTCGTCCACGTCGTCGGTGACCATGAATAGGTCGATGTCCTTCGCTGCGATCATGCCTTCGGAGATCAGGCGGTCGCGGAGCCAGTCGACAAGCCCGCCCCAGAACTCGCTGCCCACAAGCACGATCGGGTAGTTGGTGATCTTGCCGGTCTGGACCATGCACAGGGCCTCGAAGAGTTCGTCGAGTGTGCCAAAGCCGCCTGGGAGGCAGACGAATGCTTCGGAGTACTTGAGGAACATGGTCTTGCGCACGAAGAAGTAGCGGAAGTTCAGGCCCAGATCGACCCAGTTATTGAGCTCCTGCTCGTGTGGCAGTTCAATGCCGAGACCTACGGAGAGACCGCCAGCCTCAGAGGCACCACGGTTCGGTGCTTCCATCAGGCCTGGTCCGCCACCGGTAATCACCGCGTAGCCGGCCTCAACCAGCTTCTCGCCGATCTGCTGACCCCAGGTGTAGTACGGATGGCCTTCCTTAATGCGAGCAGATCCGAATACGGTAACGGCGAGTGGCAAATCAGCGAGGGCGCCGAAGCCATCAACAAACTCGCTCTGAATGCGCAGAACGCGCCACGGATCGGTGTGCAGCCAATCAATATTGTGCTGCTGATCAAGTAGTCGCTGGTCAGTAGTGCTTTCCTGCGGGCCGGATTTCCGAAGCAGTACGGGGCCACGTAGCAAACGCTTCTTACTTTCGTTTGGAGTCCTACTTGGTGCCACAATCCACCTCTTTCGCCGACGATGGTCGGCCACTGGTCACATAGATACTTATTCGACGCTAGTAGTTTTCTGAACATTCTGCTGGACTAGCACGCAAGAGCCCCACCCCTGTATTTAATAAACGAGCTGAATACGCCGAGGATTGGCAGGTCGGCCTAGACTGGAGCTATGACGATTATGGGTGCCCTAGCTCAGGGAATTGCAAACATCGCCTCAGACGGAACTGTGCTGGATACCTGGTACCAGGAACCTCAGCTGAAGGAGTGGGACGAGGCGAATGGCCCTGAATCCCAGACTGTTCGTTTGGGCGCCCAGGATCTCACGCCACAGATGCTGTCTTTGGTCGGACTGGATGAGGACCGAATGGTGGAACAGGTCGCGGTACGAACCACGATCCGAGACATCACCGAACCGGCTATCGACGCCCACGACGTCTATCTTCGACTCCATTTGCTCTCGCACCGCCTAGTCGAACCAGGGCGCATGGACATGTCTCAGACACTGAAGCTGCTTTCCACCGTGGTATGGACCAATAAGGGGCCATGCCTGCCTACCAACTTCGAGTATGTGCGCGGCGCACTGCGCTCTCGTGGCCTTATTCACGTGTACGCCGTCGACCGGTTGCCTCGCATGGTGGACTATGTGGTCCCTTCCGGAATCCGTATCGCGGAGGCCGAACGCGTTCGCTTAGGCGCTTACCTGGCACCGGGCACATCTGTGCTTCGCGAAGGATTCGTTTCCTTTGACGCTGGATCACTGGGGCCTGCCAAGATTGAGGGGCGCTTGACATCTTCTGTCGTCATCAATGAAGGCACCCGAGTCGAGCTCAGCGCTGTTTTGATGGGAACCAAGACTGAAACTGGCCAACGTATCCCGCTGAGAGTGGGCAAAAATTGCCAGTTTGGTGTTTCCGGAGGCGTGATCGGACTCGACCTGGGAGACAACTGCGTCATCGGAACCAACTTGGTCGTCGAGCGCGACACGATCCTTTACTTCCCAGAGTCCGATTCCCTCGCGCCTGCGCACACCATCGCTGGTCAAGACAACTGGACGATCAAGCGCGAACCGCACCACTCGGAACCCGTCGCGCGTCAAGTAGTTCCTGCGGGTTAATGCCCCACCCCTAAAAGCGGGGAAAATGAGACGGTTTGTTCCGTTTTTGAGATTGATGCAGCACTCGACTTGGTGAATTGCAGGTCTACACTGTTTAGTTAAAACATGACAACCGTGGACAGCACACAATCAGATTTGGGTACGGGCCTCAAGACCCGTCACCTCACCATGATGGGCCTGGGTTCTGCCATCGGCGCCGGTCTCTTCCTGGGAACCGGTGTGGGCATTCAGCTCGCCGGACCAGCCGTTTTGCTCGCCTACATCGCTGCCGGAATTATCGTCATCTTCGTCATGCAGATGCTTGGCGAAATGGCCGCGGCTCGACCAGCCTCCGGCTCCTTTGCTACTTACGCCGAAATGGCCTTCGGCCACTGGGCCGGTTTCACCTTGGGCTGGCTGTACTGGTTCATGCTGGTGATGGTGATGGGCGCCGAAATGACAGGTGCTGCGGCCATCATGGGTGGCTGGTTCGGTGTAGCGCCGTGGATTCCTGCCCTGATCTGCGTAGTCATCTTCGCCGTTATCAACCTGATGCAGGTCCGCGGCTTTGGCGAATTTGAGTTCTGGTTTGCCTTCATCAAGGTCGCCGTGATCATCGCCTTCCTTGTGATCTCCGTTCTGATGGTCTTCGGCTTGCTCCCAGGTACCGAATTCGTGGGTACCAAGAATTTCATCGGCGAACACGGCTTCATGCCCAATGGCATCCCTGGCGTGGCCGGCGGCCTGCTGGCCGTTGCTTTTGCCTTTGGTGGAATCGAAATTGTGACCATCGCCGCCGCCGAGTCCGAAAAGCCTGCCGAGGCGATCGCTACCGCGGTACGCTCCGTGATCTGGCGCATTTCCCTGTTCTACCTGGGTTCTGTCCTGGCAATCACTTTCCTGCTGCCTTACTCGAGCATCGGTGGCGCAAAGTCTGCTGCTGAGTCCCCGTTTACTATCATCCTGGACCAAGCTGGCATTCCAGGCATTGCGATGATCATGGAAGTGGTTATCGTCCTGGCACTGCTGTCTGCTTTCAACGCCCAGATTTATGCCACCTCCCGTTTGGTCTACTCCCTGGCGCGGAAGCAGGATGCTCCGGCAATCTTTGCCAAGTTGAACACTGCTCGCGTACCCAACAACGCCGTGCTGCTGTCCATGTTGTTCGCGTTCGCCTCGGTGGCGCTGCAGTACTGGAACCCAGCAGGTCTGCTGGAGTTCCTCCTCAACGCCGTGGGCGGCTGCCTGATCGTCATTTGGCTGATGATTTGCTTCAGCCACCTGCGTCTGCACCGCGAGATGGAGGCAAACGGCGAACTGACCGTGCGTATGTGGGGCTTCCCAGTACTGCCATGGATCACCGTGGCTGCACTCCTGGGCCTGACCGTCCTCATGCTTTTCGACGAATCCGCCCGCGGCCAGATCACCTCCGTCACCGTGGTCACCCTTGCTCTCGTCGCTCTGAGCTTTGTCACTCGCAAGAGGTAGTGAACGTCTGATCAACTCAAGCAGACTATAGTTTTCCCAGGAATTCTATAGTCTGCTTTTTCGCGTTTTCACACCATTTGCAGACACCCCTAAGAAAGCGAGAACAGCCACTATGCCAGACACCCTTGGCAACGGCCTCAAAGTCCGCCATCTCACCATGATGGGTCTCGGATCCACGATCGGCGCTGGTCTTTTCCTTGGTACCGGCGTCGGTATCAACGCTGCAGGCCCCGCTGTGCTCCTCGCCTACGTGGTCGCCGGCACCCTGGCAGTGCTGATCATGCGCATGCTAGGCGAAATCGGTTCCGTCGTTCCAGCCTCTGGCAGCTTCTCTGAATATGCCGAGATGGGTATCGGCCGCTGGGCTGGATTCGTCCAAGGTTGGATCTATTGGCTAGCCACTATCGCCGTGCTCGGCGCCGAGCTCACCGGAGCGTCAGCGTTCGTGGGCTCGTGGTTTGGTGTCGAAACCTGGATCCCAGCAGCTATTTTCGTAGCATTCTTTGCTGCGGTGAATCTGCTCCGCGTACGTACCTTTGGCGAATTCGAGTTCTGGTTCGCCTTTGTCAAAGTCGCCGTGCTCGTCTTTTTCCTGGTCGTTGGCGCGTTGCTCATCTTTGGCCTGCTACCCGGCCATTCCTTCGTAGGCACCGAAGTCTTCTTGGCCGACGGTTTCATGCCTAACGGTCTGGGCGGCGTGGCCACGGCAATCCTCGCGGTTGCTTTTGCCTTCGGTGGCATTGAGGTCGTGGCGATCGCCGCTGCTGAGTCAGAGGATCCAGAACACTCGCTGATTAACGCCGTGAAGTCCACCATCACCCGCATCTCGGTGTTTTACTTGGGGTCGGTTCTGGTCATTACGTTCTTGCTGCCATGGTCGTCGTTAGGCGCGGCCCAAAGCGCGGCGGACAGCCCGTTCACGCACGTGCTGGAGCTGGCTGGCATCCCGGGTGTGGCCATGGCGATAGAGATCGTTATCGTGCTGGCACTGCTCTCGGCGTTTAATGCTCAGATTTTCGCCAGCTCCCGCATGTTGTACTCCCTGGCCCATCGTGGCGAGGCGCCGGCTATTTTCGCGCGCACCTCACAGTCAGATGTCCCGCTCCCTGCGATTATCGTGGCGATTGTGCTCAGTGTTGTGATGGTTATCCTCAACATGCTGGACACCGGTTGGTTGCTCGGCTTCATGCTCAATTCTGCGGGCGCTTCCCTGCTGATTGTGTGGGCGTTCATCGCCGTATCCCAGCTGCGCCTTCGCCCCGAGCTCGAGCGCACCCACGAGCTGAAGGTACGGATGTGGGCATATCCGTGGCTCACGTGGCTCACGCTCCTTGCGCTTGCCTCGCTCGCTGCTCTCATGCTTAGCGACGCCACCGCCCGCGTCCAGCTCGCTTCCGCCGGAATCATGTTCAGCGCTCTCTTTGTTGCGTCGTTAGTCAATGCCCGGACACAGGGCGTTTCACCGTGGGTGAAGAAGGCGATTCCTACCCCATAGGACAAGCTCACCGCCTTCACAACGGCCCTTCCCACAGATCCGGGGAGGGCCGTTTTGTGTTTTCACGTCAATCCCGTCACTTTCAAACCTCCTTGCCTTTTTGTACAGGATTCTTTACACTAGAAGTAGGAAAGGAAACAGAATGGAAACCGAAATCAACTCCAACATGGTGCGCAAGCTCCGCCGCTGGAACGAGTTGTCCCAAGCCGAGCTTGCCGAGAGGGTGGGCGTGTCCCGCCAAACAATTGCCAACATCGAAAAGGGGAACTACTCCCCGTCCGTGCACCTGGCGTTGGAAATTTGCCACGTACTCAATGAATCGGTCGAGCGCGTGTTCGGCCGCGAACAGGAAGGAAACTAGAACAATGAGCATCAACGATCGCATCATCGAGCGCACCGAGAACTTTTATGCGGACGAGTTTGAGAAAGCCCAGGCGAATCGGTCAGCAGTAGTAACCCAGTACTGGTTCAACTACGTCAATCTCGCGCTGGCACCAGTCCTGGCGTGGCTCCTACCCCGCGAATACAGCTACGTGTCCTACCTAGTGCTGATCGGCCCAATAATCGGACTGATTGCGGGAAACAGCTGGCTCAAGAAGTCGGTAGCTAGGCCCAAGATTCACGGCTTGCGCTACCTGTGGGGCTGGGAGTGGGCATTGATGGTGGCCATCATCGTCGCCTGGCTCGCTGGACTCTTCCGGGCAGAGGGTGGCGATAACTGGAGCTACAACGCTGGCGCTATGATCGGCGCACTCGTGGGCGCTACGGCCGCGATTATCGCCATCCCATTGGTGAGTGGCTGGCAGCGCAGGCGTGACCTCAAGCGTCTTAACGCTGAAGCTGAGGACTAAACAGGCATCTCATCGATAACAACGCGCGTGGGCTTCCGAGTTCGGAACGCCCACAGCTTGTTGATGATGAAGTTCACGGGCATCGCCACGAGAATCGAAATAGCCTGACCCCAGTAGAAGCGGTTCTTCAGACCGGAAGAGTCATCCAAAATGGCCGGCAAGGCGACTGGCGAGGTCGGGTTGATGAGCAGCGTAGACACCACCATTTGCACCACGAGCGCGAGCAGGCCGGTGGTGAGAAACGGGAAGAAGCCACGGAGCCAACTGCGCTTTTCCAGGTTTCCGAAGGTCCACATTCGATTCAGTTGATAGTTCCAGATATTCGCTACGAAGAAGGCGATCGCCTGAAACAAGTGGTATCCCCGAATATTGAACGGGGTCCCTGGCAGACCGAAGAGTGCATGGTCATAGTCTGGCCCGCCGAGTGCCAACGAGATTTTGAGGGACAGAAAAGCCACCAACAGGTTCACGGGGACACCAGATCCACCAACAATTCCGAATTTGATGAATTGTCGGGTGTTCGTCATGAAGCGTTCGTACAAAGGTCACTCTTTACAGATCAGCGGGATAACAGATGATATTCGAACTATCCTACTCTGCACTGCCCCAAAAGCCAGCTTCCGCCAGACGTGGCGAACTCCACATTGCCAACTCTCCTGAACGCCATAACCGCAGCTCAAGCTCGGTGGCACAGAGTTTCAGCTCCGTCGAATAGTTATCAAGTTGCAGCCCAACATCCACCGGATAGGTATCATCTCCAACGATGGGAGCACCCAAATGAGCGCACAACACGCGCAATTGGTGAGTGTGCCCCGTGTGGGGTTCGAGTTCGAGCAGGCGCTCGTCGATAAGGCGCGCCCTGGTCACGGTGGGCTTGCCACGCTTATCGACGCGCACCTGCCGCTCCCCTTTCACTTTGAGCATGGGGAGCACGATGGTGCGCCACTTCTCGGACAGATCGAGAGGGGCGCTCACCTGCGCGCGATAGCGTTTGCGGACGTGGCGTTGCGCGAATTGTTGCTGGTAGAAGCCGCGGGATTCAGGCAAAGTCGACAGCGCCAGGAGTCCTGAAGTCAGCCTGTCGAGGCGGTGGGCTGCCACGATGTCATCATTTCCTCGTTGCACCCGGATGCGGGTTTGAACAGTGTTACGAACAAGTCGGCCGTTTGGAGTGCTGGGCAGAAACGGTGGCTTGTCCACTACCAGCAGGCCGTGGCCTTCGTACACCGGACTCGGTTCAAAGGGGATGTGCGGTTCTGCGGGCGGGTCGTCATGAAACCAAGCCGGAGTGGGTCGGGCTAACTGCGTTCCTGCCGGGATTATCTGACCGAACTCGAAGCTGGAATCCCCCGCTGATCCCGCATAATAGCTGCGATCACCGGGGACGGTGCCACGCAAAACAACCCGCGTTGGGGAAATCCCTTCGCGGGCTGGGATGGGCGCTTTAGCCAAGGCGAGCGCAGGCGGCGGCGATAGCCTCGTCGGATCCGGTCAGCGCGATCCGCACAAAGTTGGCGCCCTTGGGGCCATAGAACTCACCCGGTGCCACCAGAATGCCTCGTTCGGCGAACCAATCAACGGTCGCACGACCCGCTTCCCCTCGCGTGGCCCACAAGTACAAGCCCGCTTCGGAATCCTCGATGGTGAACCCGGCATCGACCAGCGCGCGCATCAGTCGTGCGCGTCGAGTGGCGTAGCGCAGCTTTTGCATCGCTTCTTGATCGTCATCATTGAGCGCTGCGCGGGCAGCGTGCTGCACCGCATACGGCACCATAAGGCCCAGGTGCTTGCGCGCGAGGCGCAGCTCCGCGATCAGCGCCGGATCCCCAGCAAAGAAGCCGAACCGATAGGAGGCCAGATTGGAGGATTTAGACAATGAGTGCAAAGCCAGCAGGCCCGTGAGGTCCCCGCCGTTGACTCGCGGATCCAGGATGGACACCGGTGGGTTGGCATCCGACCAGCCGAGGCCGATGTAGCACTCGTCGGAAATGACGATCACACCACGTTGCTGTGCCCAGGACACTACCTTTTTCAAGTGCTCAAGCCCCAGGACCTTGCCCGTTGGGTTAGCTGGGGTGTTGATGAACATCAAAGTGGGGGTCAGCGGCCCAAGCTGGGTGAGCGAGTCGGCGCGGAGCACACGCGCACCCGACGTTAGAGCTGCCACCTCATAGGTCGGGTACGCCACCTCGGGGATGACCACGGTGTGGCCTTCGCCCACACCCAGCATCAGCGGCGCCAGGGATACGGCCTCTTTCGTGCCGACCACGGGTTGAACGTAATCCGGCTCGAAACCAGTGACCCCATACCTGCGCTCCAGCCACGAAACGATGTCTTCCCGAAGCCCCGCAACCCCCTCGGTCGGCGGGTAACCCGGAAAAGCGGAATTGCTGGCGAGCGCCAGTTGAATTCCCGGTGCTACCTCATCAATCGGAGTTCCGATGGACAAATCGACCACACCGTCAGGATGCTGAGCAGCGCGCTCTTTGGCGCCAGCCAGCGTATCCCACGGGAATTCAGGCAGACGGCTGCCGAGGACGTTACGTAGGCGAGCAGGCATGAGGTCACTTAAGCCTGGGGAGGCAGCTTAGCGACGAGCTCGGCATCGAAATCCTGTGGGCCGAGCTTGGCGGCACCACCCGGGGAGCCGAGGTTGTCGAAGAAGGCGGCGTTGGCATCGTTGTAGTCAATCCACTCGTCTGGGACATCATCTTCGTAGAAGATGGCCTCGACAGGGCAGACTGGCTCGCAGGCACCGCAGTCCACGCACTCGTCTGGGTGAATGTACAGGGAACGCTTGCCTTCGTAAATGCAGTCAACAGGGCATTCTTCGACGCAGGCCCTGTCCATAACGTCGACGCAAGGTTGCGCAATGGTGTAAGTCATCGGGTTCCTTTTAGTCTTTCGACAAAGTTCTAGAAATCAATGTGTTCTATTGTGCCACTTTCGGCTTTGTCAAGGGCCACAGACCCCCGGCAAGCCCAGCGGCGAGCAGCACAAGGCTGCGCGGATTGGACCCAACCAGGATATCCCCAGTAAAGCCCACCCAAAAAGTCAACGCGCAAAAGCCCAGGAGCCACACCGCAAGCGGGATGAGTACTACTCCCACCCGGTCGGTCCAGAGTCGCGCCGTCTTAGTGAGCACCATGTTGAACAGTAATGCGATCAGGATCGGGTACGGAAAAGCCACGCGTCCGCCGCCGGGCAACGTGATCCACGTGCCTAGATACACGACCTCCAGCAACACGCTCATCAATGCGCCGAGGCCGAGCCACAGAAAACCGAAAGCGATTTCGCCAACGCTGTGATCGGTGTAAACGAAGCCTCTTTGCTCTTCTACCACGACAAACCCGCCGTCAAAGAGTTCACATCGGCAATCGCAGTTCCCGCACCGAGCTGATAGTGCTCCGTGCGCAGCAGTGGCTGAGCGATCAGATTGCTCAGCGCAAAGACAGCGAAAGCTACCTCAGTCGAGCTCAGTGTTGCTAGCGCAGCCTCCGGATTCACCGCGTTCACATCACCATCAGCGATCCACAACTGCGTAGGGTGCGCTTTCATCGCCCGGAGTTTGGCGGCAGCCGCAGCGTCGCTCAGGTGCAGCGTGGCATCATGCTTGTCGACGGCAGCGAGTTCGCCTTCCTGTGGGCGTCGCCAAGCATGCGGAATGGTGGCGATGTCCGCGAGCCCTTCGGCCAGTGCTGGCGCCGAGGTGACCGCCCACAGGATGCGCTGTGGTGGCTGCTGCGCCTGAGATGCAGCGCGGTGCGTGATCTCGTGGGCGCGGATGTGGTCAGGGTGCCCGTAGCCACCATCGGGGCCATAAGTGATCACGAGGTGCGGCTGCAACCGGTTGAACACCTCAGTGAGCTGGGCTTCAGCTGCGGGCCCTGAGTGGATGAAGGAGCGCGGGTTGTCATTGGCCGCGTCCCCGATCATGCCGGAATCGCGCCACTGGCCTGCGCCGCCGAGAAACTCCCCGCGCACACCAAGGGCAGCGAGGGACGCAGCAAGTTCACCGATCCGGAAACCTCCCAGCTGGTCAGCCCCGTCGGCCACCAACTGAGCAAACGGCTCCCCAATCACTTCACCCTGTTCACCGAGGGTGCAGGTGATAACTGTGACGTCCGCACCGCGCTGGCTGAAATCCGCAAGCGCACCACCGGTCCAGATTGTCTCATCGTCGGGGTGTGCGTGGACAGCTACAACTCGCAGCCCCACTAGATCTCGCAGCATTTATTCATCTTTCCATTCGTATGCCGTGGCCAGGACTGATGCGTCGGCCACAACCGGCCACTTTTCCAAGGAGGACTCCCCTGTCACAATACCTGCGCCCAAGATATCGATTCGTCGATCGGTCATGATCGGAACACTCAGTGTCTGCTTCGCCTCGATGGTGCGCACAAGGTCCACCGCCGCAGTTTCCTCGTGGTGCCCTGCCAACGCAGCGGCCAAAAAGTCTGTTGCGTCAGTATCGCACCAGCCCGCTAGGTTAGCCGGCTTCTTCGTTTGATCAGGCGGGCAAGAATACCTACTCGCCGCGGTCAACGTATCTTCGGCGCTTCGCTGCCACGTAACCACCATGTCAACCTCGCCAGCGGCCATTCGCTTGCCTGTAATGTCTGCAAGGTCGCTTTGCACGATCTGCGCCGAAAACCCTGCTTTGTGCAGCATGTCAACGATGGCCATCGCTGCGGCCCGTGCCGTTTCATCGGCAGGGTCAGCCGCGACCTTCAGCGGGCTCGACAGCGAGTGTGCCGCTTCTCGACGCACTCCCTCGTCTACCACCGTGCGCCCCGGCACCTCCGCAATGGCAAGATCTGCCGAACGGCCACTAGCTAGTCGCGCTAGCAGCGGAATGTCCAGAGCCGAAGCGATTGCTGCCCTCGTGCCCGCATCCGACACGGTTTGAGTGTTAAACGTGGCCGTAAGCTGCACATTTCGGTCTACAAATCGATGCTGTAATCCCTCCGCGAGCACCAATGCATCACGGCTGGTCTCCGACGGAGTGACGTGTGCAAAGCTGAGTTGGCCACTGCGCAGCATCTCGATCGACCGCGAGACTGTCGCTACTTCCTGGAAAGTGAGGAGTTCCACATCTGCTGGGTCAGCTCCCCAAAATCGATCATTGCGCGCCAGCTCAACCACTCCACGCTTTCGATCGATGCCCCGCACCATGTACCGCCCAGCCGAAGCCGGCACTTGGGTGCCCAGAGCTTGTGAGAAGTCCTCTGCCCCCACGGACAACAAGTGGCTGGGCAACAAGTTGTTGAAAAGCTCGTGCCAATCAGCCACCTTGCGATGGAATACCACCGTGACTAACTTGCCGCCCTCAGATGTCCGAACATCTGAGATCGACTGATAACCCGCCGAGTTGATAACACCCGGCTGTGAGCTCAATTGTTCCCACAGGTAGCGAAAATCTGCGCCGGTAATGGGAGAGCCATCCGACCACTGTGCCGCGGAGTTAATCCGGTATTGCACCACCTGGGCGGCGCCATCGGTCGGAGCTATTTCCGCAGCAGAAACCAGGAGATCTTTGTTCATGTGGCCATCTACAAAGGAGCTCGGCAGCACTAACCGCGCTAGAGATTGGACGAATGCAGTGTCATCGGAGACGCGGTGCGGGTTGAATCCGGTGCGGATCGGATCGATGCCGACAGTGATTTCGTTCCGGTTCTTTTTGTCCACGGGTACCTCGGGCACCACTGTGGTCTGCCCCGCCCCCGCCGACGGTTCTACCGGAGCTGGCCCTGGTTGCGCCATGCAGCCACCGAGAGTTGCTGCCACCAGAACTGCCCCAGAAACCACTCGAAACCGTTGCATCTTCACCCGTCTATGTTTACCACTGCCGACCGCTTCAGGTTAGTCCCGGCTCGCGTCGAGTCGTCCGCCCAGCAATACGATAGTCAGCCCGGCGACCACTAGAATGCCGAGGGCGAGACGGAGGGAGGTGGCCGTAGCCAGCAGCCCGATGATGGGACTCGTGGCCAGGAAACCAATACGCATGAGCCAGGACACCACGGTAAGACCCGCTCCTTCGGAAATCCCAGGGAGCTTGCTGGCCGCGGTAAAGGCACTCGGCACAATCGTCGCGCAGCCAAAGCCCGCCGCCGCAAGCCCTGCAAATAATCCCAACTCGCCAGTACTGAGCATGGCCGCTACTGTTCCGCCAGCGATGAGAACGCCACCGAAACGTGCGACGGTGTCTCGCCCCCACCGGTTGATCATTGGGTCCCCGAGGAAACGACCGACGCACTGTGCCGCCAACATGAGGGTCAAAGCCACACCCGACTCCGCCACCGGCACTCCGGCGATTTGGGCTGCCATGAGCGCCGCCCAGTTGTTGGCGACTTCCTCCACGGCTGTGCCGCTGATAGCAACTACGACGATGGGCAACACCAGCCACAAGATTGCCCAGTTGCCACGAGACTCGGATTCTTCCTGAGTCTTCTGATCTGGTACTTCCCCGACGAGTATGCATCCGATGCCTGCGACAATCGTGGCCACGACACTGGCGATGAGCAGGTACCACGCCATATCTAGGTGTCCGACGGCGAGTGTCGCCACCGCGCCTCCGGCCGCGGCGCCGAGGCTCCAGGAAGCATGCACGCTCGACATGATGGAAAAACCAACATTGTCCTGCACGCGCACTGCCACCACATTTTGGGCGACATCCACGATGGGATCCACAAACCCGATCACAAACAAGAGGAGGGCCAACGTGAGCCCACCAGTGAGGGTGGCTCCGCCGAGGCTCAGCACCACCGCCATCAATATCGTGCCGATGGCCACGGTCTTGAGAGGCCCAAAGTGGCGGACGATGGGAGCTGGGGCTGCTGAGGACAGGATCGATCCAAGAGCGAAACAAGCAACAATGAAACCGAAGACCGATTCAGTAAGTCCCCATTCGCGCATCAGAGTCGGGTACCACGGCAACAGGCTAGCGAACATCGCACCATTACTGGCAAAGAGCAGTCCGGTGCCGATGATCGGGGCAAGGTGGGATCGCTTCACTGCACCTAGAGTAGGCGAAATCCCCGCCACACAATAGAAAGTGACGGGGATTTCGTGTGAAAACTACTTGTTCAGCTGCTTCGAGCGGGAACGTGCGCGGTTGCGCTCGGTAGCGTTCAAGATGACCTTGCGTACGCGGATGATCTCCGGAGTAACCTCGACGCACTCATCGCCACCACAGAATTCCATGGCTTCTTCGAGAGACAGGTTGCGAGCCTTGGCAAGGGTCACCGTGGCATCTGCGTTCGCAGAGCGCATGTTGGTGAGCTTCTTTTCACGCGTGATGTTGATGTCCATGTCTTCATCGCGGTTGTTGGCGCCCACGACCATGCCTTCGTAAGCCTCGGTGCCAGGTTCGACGAAGAACTGGCCACGATCTGCGAGCTGGGTCAGTGCGTATGCGGTGATCTGGCCCGTGCGGTCAGCCACGAGGGATCCGGTTGCACGGCCCTTGATTTCGCCCGCCCATGGTTCGTAGCCCTCGGAGTAGTGGTTAGCGATACCTGTGCCGCGAGTCTCCGTCATGAAGGTCGTGCGGAAGCCGATCAAGCCACGTGCCGGAACCTTGTACTCCATACGTACCCAGTCGCTGCTGGTGTTGTCCAGGGTCAGCATCTGGCCCTTGCGAGCTGCCATGAGCTGGGTGATTGCGCCCTGGTACTCGGATGGGGTGTCGATGACCATGTGCTCGTATGGCTCGTAGGTCTTGCCGTCGATAACCTTTGGCACGACCTGTGGCTTACCGACGGTGAGCTCGAAGCCCTCGCGTCGCATCTGCTCAACCAGAATGGACAGTGCCATTTCGCCACGACCCTGCACTTCCCAGGCATCCGGACGCTCAGTAGGAAGAACGCGCAGGGAAACGTTACCGATGAGTTCCTGATCCAGCCGGGCCTTCACCACACGCGCGGTCAGCTTGTCTCCGCCGCCACGGCCAGCCATTGGCGAGGTATTGACACCGATGGTCATGGAAATAGCAGGCTCATCGACGGTGATGCGAGGCAGCGCCTCTGGGTGCTCTGGATCAGCCAGAGTGTCGCCAATCATGATTTCATCAATACCGGAGATTGCGGCGATGTCACCTGCGATGACCTCGTCTGCAGGAACACGAGTCACACCAACGGTGCGCATGAGTTCAGCGATCTTTGCGGTCTTGACGTGCTGGTTGCCGTCGGAATCGTAGTGAATCCACGCCACCTGCTGGCCCTTGCGCATCTTGCCCTTGAAGATTCGGATCAGGCCAATACGACCCAAGAAGGACGAGGAGTCCAAGTTGGTGACGTGCGCCTGCAGTGGCGCATCCAGTTCTGCGGAAGGCTCTGGCAGGACGTTGTAGATAACGTCGACGAGTGCGTCCATGTTCTCTGCATCCGGCGCAACGCCATTACCTGGGTTTTCGGTCGAAGCCTTGCCCTCACGGCCGGAAGTGTAGAGCACTGGCAGATCCAGGAGCTGCTCGGCAGCTGCTGCAGCTTCTTCGTCTTCCAGGGTGGATGCCAGTTCCAGGAGCAGGTCCTGAGATTCTTCCACTACCTCGTCAATACGAGCGTCAGGGCGGTCAGTCTTGTTCACACAGATGATGACGGGCATCTTGGCAGCAAGTGCCTTGCCCAGTACGAAGCGGGTCTGTGGGAGGGGACCTTCGGAGGCGTCGACAAGCAAAACAACGCCGTCGACCATGGACAGTGCGCGCTCGACTTCACCACCGAAATCGGCGTGGCCTGGCGTGTCGATGACGTTGATGATGAGGTCCTGGCCATCCTTACCCGCGCCCTTACGGCGAATTGCGGTGTTCTTGGCCAGGATGGTGATGCCCTTTTCACGCTCGAGATCGCCGGAGTCCATGACGCGGTCCGTAACTTCGCCGTGGTCACCGAAAACGCCGGATTGTTCCAGCAGAGCGTTGACGAGTGTGGTCTTGCCGTGGTCAACGTGAGCGACGATGGCTACGTTACGGAATTCAGTATGGGTCACTGGGGGAAATCTCCTGCAAATCTTTGGCGCGTGCGCTTGAAGTTAAAGTGCACACATGACGGCTCTCCAGAGTACTCCTCCGCGGGCACTTAACGCACCTTTTGTTTCACGCCGGGCCGATTGTAACGCCTCGAGGGTGTCTCACGAAGAAAAGAGTGGATGGACAAGTAATCAAAATGTGACATTTGTGATTAGAGTGACAAAACTTTACATATGTTGCTAGAGTGCTTTGTGTGACTGCCGGGACGAGTGGTCACATCAATCACCCGCAACCTGGAAAGAGTTATTTTCGTGCGCATACACCTTCGCAGACTGGCCCCAGCGCTACTCACCGTAGCCCTGAGCGTCGCCGCTGTCTCCCCTGCGCACGCTCAAAGCTCCATCGACTACCTCGGTCGGCCAGCGCCTCACATTCTGCAGCAAATGGAAGACTTTGCCGCCAAGCCATTCGTTCCTGAAGACCTCCGCAACGTAGTGCTCGCTGCTGTCGCCTTTTATCGAGGCGAAGGAGAAGGCGGCGTACCACTCCCGGAGAACGCGCCGATCATCAATCAATTCATCTGGCCAACCGTCTCCGCCAGCTGCATCAACGGCAACTTGTCCGCCACCGGTACCGCCATCGCCATCCCCGGGCCTGCGAGCCTGCCACTCCCCGGCACTCCTGCCGGCCAGACGTCTTTCGTCTTCACCGCGCTGGGAACCTCCACGGCTGCAGATCAGCAGCGTGGCATGTTCGTCCACTGGCTCAACATCAGTAATGGTCGCGTGGGCGTGACTCAGCTGACCAAGGGCAGCATCAACCCACAGGGGCCAGCCACCCTCTCCGGAACCGCCGACACCGGCCATGGCCAGGTGCTGGCCTGGCTCGACGGCGGTGTCACGCTTGCCGACGCCACCGGCGCCCCAACCAATACCTGCAACTTCGCCCCGACCGCCACCTCATTTTTCGTGAACTAGCCAAAGGACTGCGACATGACTGACCTACACCCAGTGAAGAAGGAAACCTTCGACGTGTCCGCTTTGAAGAACACGGATCCGAAGGGTTTCCTCCGCGAAGTCGACACCTTTCACACCACTGACTTTGGCCTGTACATGGCACGTGGCGCTAATCACCCTGAGTTCGGATATTTGGAGAGCTGGCTGCTTCCGACGCTGAGCCTCCGCGTCAACCGCTTCCATTACCGTGACGGTTTTGAACGCGATCAGGATTACTACTTTGACGTCGCCGCCATCACCGAGGACGAGGGAGTCTGGACCACCCGCGACTTCTATGTAGACCTCATTTCAGTCACTGGCGAGCCAGTAGAAGTGGTTGATATTGACGAGCTCGCCGCCGCAACCTCGGCTGGCATTATCACCGCCGAGGAAGCTGAAAAGGCCATCGAAACCACCTTGGTGGCGGTAGACGGGATAACCCGCAACGGCGACGATGCCATGGCATGGCTTAACGCTAAGGGAATGCCTCTCACCTGGTCAGACGAGATCGAACTCACCCCGGTCGGCTAACATCGACGGACATGAAAGCCGTCATTTATCACAACGCCCGCTGCTCTAAGTCCCGCCAAGCGTGTTCCTATCTTGCTGAAAAGGGCGTCGAAGCTCAGGTTATTAAGTACCTAGAGAATCCGCCCAGCGTTACCGAACTGCGCGAGCTGCTGAGCACGGCAGGTGTCACCCCGCATGAGGCGATTCGTACAAACGAAGCCGAATATTCCGAGTTAGGGCTCTCCCCTGACACCCCCGCAGAAGAATTGCTCGCTGCCATGGTCGCTCACCCACGACTGATCCAGCGGCCCATCGTGGTCACTGACAAGGGCGTAGTCATCGCTCGCCCCACTGAGTTGATTGACCGCATTTTGTAGGCTGCGGTTTGGAGTTAATTCGGGGAAAGTGCTCCCCATGAGATTGATACAACGATCGAATCGTGAGACGCAACCAACTAGTGGGTAAACCTGCGCGGCCAGAGTAAATTTACCCATCAATCCGAGCAGCCAACCAACCAAATAGTGGGTAAACCTGCGCATCTGAAAGAGGTTTACCCACCCAACTCGTCAGCCCTTTCCCCACTTTGAGTCACCGGCCAGCCGGCTCCTCCGTTCGAGCAAAAGATCCCCTGCGGCAATGCCACAGGGGATCAATCGCACCCAGAACTACAAAGTCGTGCCAACTCCCAGCTCGACGCCAAGACCAGGCACGGAGTCGATGAGGTTGCGCGTGTAATCTTCGCGCGGGTTGGCAAAGATTTCGTCTGCGGTACCGAATTCCACCAGTTTGCCTTGGCGCATGACGGCGACATCATCGGCAGTCTGTCGCACCACTGCGAGGTCATGGGTAATGAACAGATAGCTCAGTCCCAAATCCTCTTGCAGACCCGACAACAGCTTGAGGATCTGATTCTGTACCAACACGTCGAGTGCAGACACCGCCTCATCCAAGACGATAACCTCGGGGTTCAGCGCCAGAGCACGGGCAACGGCGATGCGTTGGCGCTGACCACCGGACAGCTCGTTCGGGTAGCGACGCATAGTGGAACGTGGCATGGACACCATGTCCAGAAGCTCCGCAACCCGCTGCTCTCGTTCCTTGCGGCTGCCCACCTTGTGCACCAGTAGAGGTTCCTCGATGCAACGGTAGATGGAATACATCGGGTCCAAGGAGCCATACGGATTCTGGAACACGACCTGCAGCTTGCGACGCATGTCGAACAACTCCCGACCTCGCAGCGTCGATAGGTCGGTCCCCTTGTAATACACCTTGCCAGAGGTCGGGTCGATGAGGTTGAGGATCATGTTGGCCACCGTGGACTTACCGGATCCTGATTCGCCCACCAGCGCCAGGGTGGTGCCCTTGCGCAGGTCGAACGTAACGTCATCAACCGCAAGCAGCTCCTTCTTATCGCCCTTGGCGCCGCGTACGTCGAATTCGCGAGTCAAATTCTCTACGCGAATCACAACTTCATCCGTGGATGCCTTTGGAGCCAGCAACTCAGCAGATTCCAGCCCTTGTTCCTGGGCCGCACGAATTCGCGCGGACGCAAGAGATGGAGCAGCCTTCACCAGACGCTTGGTGTAAGGGTGCTGCGGGTCTCGGAGGATTTGCAGCGATGGACCCGACTCGACGATGCGGCCGCGGTGCATCACCACGAGGTGCTCAGCGCGCTCGGCAGCAAGCCCGAGATCGTGGGTGATGAACAGTACGGCGGTGCCGTGTTCCTTAGTCAGGCTGTCCAGGTGGTCGAGGATGCGCTTTTGCACCGTCACGTCCAACGCAGACGTTGGTTCGTCCGCAATGAGCAGCTTCGGACGCGCTGCCATACCGATTGCGATAAGCGCACGTTGGCGCATACCACCGGAGAATTCGTGGGGGTATTGCTTTGCGCGGCGCTCGGCGTCGGGAAGCCCTGCTTCCTCGAGCAACTGGGTGACGCGCTCGTCCATCTCAGAGCCCGGAACTACGTTGTTTGCCTTAAGAGCTTCCTTGACTTGCGTGCCGATCTTCCACACTGGATTCAGGTTCGACATCGGGTCCTGTGGCACCAGACCAATCTCAGAACCGCGGTACTTCTCCATCTGCTTGGACGACAGCGTCGAAATGTCCTCGCCTTCCCAGAGAATCTCGCCACCTGTGACGCGACCGGAGCCTGGGAGCAGCCCGATGATGGACATTGCAGTCGTGGACTTGCCGGAGCCGGACTCGCCTACGATCGCGACGGACTGCCCTGGGTAGATGCTGAGGTTGACGCCTCGGACCGCATCCACCACGCCGGTGGAAGAGGTGAAGGAGATCTGGAGGTCCTTCAGCTCGAGCAATGGGGTTTCTTGATTCATTGTTCTGCTCCCCTACTTCTTGCGGTTCTTCGGATCGAGGGCATCGCGCACGACGTCGCCCATCATGATGAAGCTGAGCACCGTCAGCGCCAAAGCTGAGGCCGGCCAGAACAGCACCATCGGCTCGGTCCGTAGCGAGGTCTGCGCCTTAGAAATGTCGCCACCCCAGGAAACGATGGACGGTGGCAGGCCAATACCGAGGAAGGACAGGGTTGCCTCCGTCACGATGAAGGTGCCCAGCGCTACCGTTGCGTACACGATGATCGGGGCTGCGGCGTTCGGCAGGACGTGGCTGGTGAGGATCTTCCATTTCGAGGCGCCCACAGCGCGGGCGGCGGTGACGAACTCCTCATTCTTCACACTCATCACTGCACCGCGAGTGATGCGGGCGATGTTGGTCCAGCCGAACAGAGCCAGCACTAACACCACAGTGATGACTGTGCGGTGTTCCTTAAACATCTGCATGACCACGATGGCAGCCAGCACCAGTGGAATCGCATAGAAAATGTCGGTCACGCGGGAGAGCAGCGAGTCCAAGAATCCACCGAAGAATCCAGCGAGGGCGCCGATGATGGTGCCGATGAGGACGACAAGCAGGGTTGTGAGCACACCCACGCTTACCGACGCCCGGGCGCCGTAAATCATACGGGAGTAAATGTCACATCCCTGACGGTCGAAGCCAAACGGGTGGCCGGGCTGCGGGGAGCCGAGAGAGTTTCCGAGCTCGCACATCGCGGGATCGGTCGTCGTAAAGAGCTGCGGGACAAGCGCGAGAGCTACGGCGACAAAGATGAGAGCTGCCGAGATCCAGAACAGCGGACGGCGACGCAGCTGGCGCCACGCTTCGCCCCACACCGTGGAAGGAGCGGACTCATCGGCGACGGCATCGACGGCGCCGAGACCAGTCTCGTCCGTTTCCGCAACGAAGTGCTCTTGACCTGGTCGAATAATCTTGTGTGCATCGGCGTTAGGCATAGCGGATCCTTGGGTCAAGAACGGCGTAAATGAGGTCAACGATGAGGTTGGCGACGATGTAGACGATCACCAACACCGTGGTGAAGGACACGACCGTGGCAGGCTCGCCCTTGACGATCGCCTGATAAATCGTGCCACCAACACCGTTGATGCCAAAGATGCCCTCGGTAATAATTGCCCCGCCCATCAGGGAGCCAAGGTCAGCGCCCAGGAAGGTCGCGACTGGAATCAGGGAGTTGCGAAGCACGTGACGGCGGGTGACATCGCCACTGCGCAGTCCCTTTGCTCGAGCAGTGCGAACGTAGTCGGCATTGAGGTTCTCCGAGACGGACTGACGCGTCAGACGCAACACATACGCAAAAGACACCGCGCCCAACACCATGGCCGGCATGAGGAGCGATGTGAAGGTTTCATTTGACCCCACGGTCGGCGGCAGCAGCTGCCACTTCACGCCCACCAGATATTGGAATACGAAACCAATGACGAAGGATGGGACCGCGATGACCAGCAGAGAGAGAACCAGAACCGTGGAATCGAAGATTCCGCCTCGGCGCATACCGGCGATCACGCCGAAGCCAATACCGAGAACTGCCTCAAAGATCAGCGCCATCACGGCAAGTTTGATGGTCACCGGGAAGGCGTGAGCCATCGCTTCGGCAACGGGGCGGCCAGAGAAGGTCGTGCCAAAGTCCAGCATGAAAATGCCCTTGATGTAGAGCAGGTACTGGATCAGGAAGGGCTTGTCGAGGTTGTATTCTGCACGGATCTTGGCGGCTGCGGCCTCGGTAAGGCCTCGGTCACCGCCGAGGGCCTGGACGGGGTCACCAGGCATCAAAAAGACGAGGGCGTAGATGAGGAAGGTGGCTCCGAAGAAGACCGGGATCATCTGGAGCAGCCGTCGCCCGACGTAACGCAACATAGTTGTGATTCCTTGGGTAAGGGGCGGGGTTGAGGTGAGTATTGCTTAACCACTACGAGCCTCAAGCCACGCGTCAGACGCATCGCTTGAGGCTCGCGGAAGTCATCTCAAGAGGTAGATCTTACTTCTTAGTGATGGCGTAGTAGGCAGGAACTTCTTTCCAGGTGAACTTCACGTTGTCCACCTTGGTGCCGTAACCAGCGGTGACGTTGGCGTACCACAGTGGCACGGAAGGCATGTCCTTGAACAGGATCTCCTGTACCTGGTTGTACTTGGCGTTAGCTTCATCGACGGAACCAGCAGCCTGTGCTTCCTTCAGCAGACGATCAACCTCTGGGTTGGAGTAGTCACCATCGTTAGCAGATGCCTTGGTGGTGTACAGCGGGGTGAGGAAGTTATCCAGACCTGGGTAGTCGGCCTGCCAGCCGGTACGGAACGCCGTGGCGATGGTGCGGGTCTTGACGTCATCGCGCATGGACTTGAAATCTGGGTAAGGTGCGCCGACAGCGTTGATGCCCAGAGTGTTCTTGATGGAGTTTGCAGTTGCGTCAACCCATGCCTGGTGGCCACCATCAGAGTTGTAGGCAATGGCAAATTCGCCGGTCCATGGGGAAATAGCGTCAGCCTTGGCCCACAGATCCTTGGCCTTAGCCGGGTCGTACTTCAACACCTCGTTGCCTGGGACGGCCTCAGAGTGCCCGTCAATAACTGGGGAGGTGAAGTCGGTAGCCGGGGTGCGGGTGCCCTGGAAGATCTTGTCAGTGATCTCCTCGCGGTTGATAGCGTGGGAGATAGCTTGACGACGCAACTTGCCTTCTTCACCCGAGAAGTGCTCCAGCTTTTCTGGGATGGTGAAGGACTGGAAGACTGCGGTTGGCTCGTTCACGAAGCGGCCCTGGAGCTCGCTCTGGTACTGAGCGAACGCTGCATCTGGGATGGCATCCAATACGTCGAGGTTGTCGGCGAGCAGGTCGGCGTAGCCAGCGTCAAGCTTCGGGTAGAAGGTGAACTTAACGCCGTCGTTCTTTGCTTCGCGGTCGCCCGCGTAGTTCTCGTTCGGAACGATGGTGATGGAACCGTTGTGCTCCCAGGTCTCCAGCTTGTAAGGGCCGTTGGACACTGGCTTTTCGCCCTGGTTAGACATGTCAGCGAATGCGGAGTCTGGCAGTGGGAAGAAAGCGGAGTAACCGAGGCGCAGCTCGAAGTCAGAGATTGGATATGCGAGCTCGATGGTGAAGGTCTTGTCATCTACGACCTTCAGGCCTTCCATCTCCTTCGCGCCTTCCTGGTAGCCCTTGATTGGCTCGAAGAAGGAGGCGCTCTGCTGGCTGTTTTCCATGGCGTAGTTCCACGCCTTGACAAAGTTCTCGGCCTTTACTGGTGTGCCGTCGGAGAACTTCTGGTCAGCCTTGAGGGTGATTTTGTAGTTGGAGGCGTCGACCTTTTCGATCTTCTCCGCCATCTCATTGTGGACCTTGCCCTCAGTGTCGTAGTAGACGAGGCCTGCGTAGATCATGTCGACTACTCGGCCGCCACCGACTTCGTTAGTGTTTGCAGGCAGCAGTGGGTTTTGTGGCTCGGTGCCGTTGGTCAGGATAATGCCGTCACCAGAACCAGCGGAATCAGAACCGGAACCGCAAGCGGCAAGGCCAAAAGCTACGGCGGCCGCAGAAACGACAGCCAGAGACTTCTTCATAATCATGAACTTCTCCTCCAGGATGAAAGCGACTCCGTGTGGAGCCAATCAGAGTTGGCCGACCCGTTAGCCGGAAACCAGATTCCCACACCATCGACTGTGATGTAGTTCATATCTGTTTACCGAATTAACCTACGCAACACAACTTCTTTACAGAACTTTGCCATAGGCCTCATTTGCTATGCAACATTGATAAATTCACATCGTCGCAAACTATCAACCAGTTAGGGACAGCAGCCGCCCGACACCGCCAGAGCCTTTTAGCCTTTTGCAAGCTTAAAGCTATATTCCGCACAGTTTGCTGGTCAAAACTGAATTTGAAAACTATGCACCAAGTCACTTGAATTATGTTCAACAATCACAGTGAAGAGTCAGGTCTGCAGGAAGTTCCTTATCCAACAACGTCAACTCCTGTTGCGCCCACACATCCCACCAGGCGGCGAATTCAGGATCCCGGCTCAAGGCGCGCTCTTTACGCACGTTCAGTGGACATTCCAGGCGGATAGTAAATACACCACCGCGTCGAGAAGCAGCATTCCAAGATTCCAGTGTGTAAGCCCCGACGCCTTCCACGATGAGGGGTGCAGCTGGATCCAAGGGCACCCACTCCCCTGGCTGATCGGCTCGCCAATCCCAACGCCAAAACCCTGGCGATGTCGGATGCAACACATCCCTTGCCACCATGCGGGCGCCTGCGACGAGCCCGAACCAACCGGGATAGAAGTCATCCAGATGAACCACGCGCCAGCCCAATTCGGCCCCTAGATTGTTAGCCAGGGTTGTTTTCCCAGAACCAGATCGCCCGTCAATCAAAATGGTGCGGGTGCCGGGCGGAATGTCGATCATGCGCCGAGGAATCTGAACTCACCCGCCCATACCGCTATTGCGATCGCCAGGACACCGCACGCGATAGCTACGAGGACAACGACGCCGTCGCGCCACGTCACCGTAGACGGCCGGGCCCAGGTTCGAGGACGATCGCCACCGAAGCCTCGCGCTTCCATCGCTGTGGCGAGTTTGGTCCCGCGCCTGATCGCGAGCACCAGCAGCGAAAAAGCCATCCCTAGCGCACTACGAATCCGCCCCTCGTCAGCCACGCCACGCGCCCGGCGCGCTCGGGCAAGTGCTGCCCAGTCGCGTTGAAACAACGTCATGAGCCGCACCCCGGCGACGCTGCCGATCACGAAGCGTTCTGGGAACTTGGCCACCTGCGCCAGCCCATCACCCATTTCAGTTGGGTCTATGCCGCGGGTCAAAACGATCACTGGAAGGGCCACTGCCAGAATGCGCAGCATAATCGCGAGCGCCAAGGCCAAGGAATTGTCGGTTACATGGGCGAAGGCAAAGCTAAAGTATTCGCGTCCTTCAGACCTGCCGTACAAGGCCATCGATGCCCCGGCCACGGGAGTGACCATGAGAATCGGAATAGAGCGCCGAATCAACTGACTCCAACGAAGCCCACACAGCGGGGAGAAGATGAGGATCAGCACCAACGCCACGGTCGCGGACACCCAATCGACGCTGAGCAGGAGCGGCGTCGTGAAGGCGATGAGCGCCACGATGCGCGTCACCGGATTAATGCCCTGCAGCACGTTCACGGCAACACCTCGATCGAATGGTCGCCGAGTAGGGCGCCGAACAGTTCGTCATGGGTGATCGCGGCTACCGCAGTCCCCTGCGTACACAACTCACGGAGCAGCTGCGTGAGATCGAGGAAAGTGCGTCGATCTTGCCCAAAGGTCGGCTCATCCAGAATGAGCACATCGGGCGTCGTGCTCAGCGCTGTAGCCACCGACAGTCGTCGCTTTTGCCCGCCCGACAACGTGAATGGATTCGCCGCAGCCAGGTGCGCGAGGCCGAGCCGTTCCAGCAACTCCATCGCCCGCTGCTTATCGACGTCCCCCGCCTCCGGCAACGTCGACCACGGCCACCGGCGCCGACCTCCAGCTGCGAAGACTCTGGGGGCCATCAGCATTTCATCCACGACGGTAGAAGACAGGAATTGATGCTCGGGGTCTTGAAAGACGAAACCGATCCTGCGCGCCAGATCCGCGGATTTCCAGGCGTGCGGATGACCTGGGTGTCGCGGGACGATGACCTGCCCAGACAGTGGCTTGAGGAGGCCCGCCATGGTCAATGCCAGGGTTGTTTTACCTGCGCCATTTTGCCCCGTGATGACAGTTCCTGCTCCCTGTGGCAGTTGGACGTTTCGTGGCGACCCGATGGGTGTGGACCATCCGCTGACCAACTCTTTGGTAAGCAGCGCTGGATCGGTGAGAGAATGTGTGCGCTTTTCGGGCGTGATCCTCATGTCTTCAGGAAGCATTGCCTCGGGGATCCAAATGCCACGCTGGGCCAACGCGGCGCCGTGGCGGATGAGGAGATCGGAGATGGGGGCGTCGTGAAGCAGCTCGCCGGAGGAGGAAAGCACGAGGCCGCGGTCGACGAGGTCCACCCACGTGTCCACGCGATGCTCGACCACGATGAGTGTCGCTCCGGTACGAGTGACTACCTGGTCAATGGCAGCAGTGACCTCCTGAACGCCGACTGGGTCAAGGTTGGCAGTGGGCTCATCGAGCACGATCACGCGAGCGCCCATCGCAATGATCCCTGCCAGTGCCAGGCGCTGTTTCTGCCCTCCGGACAGCCGTTCAGTGGGGTGATCCAACGGCAGATCCAAGCCGACCATGTCCAAAGCCTCGGGGACCCGCCGCCAAATCTCCTCGCGACTCAAACCTAAGTTTTCGCAGCCAAACGCCACATCGTCGCCGACTTTGGAGGCAATGACCTGTGAATCTGGGTCTTGCAGCACCATGCCGACCAAACCACGAAAGGTTGCAAGGTCACGTACGTCCTTGCCGTCGACAGTTAGCGTGCCTTGAAAATCGCCCTCGTCTTCCCCGCCGAGAACCCCCGCGATTCCGCTCAGCAACGTAGATTTGCCAGCCCCCGATTCACCGAGCAGGAGGATCTTCTCTCCTGCCTCAATCCGGAAGGTGATGTCATGCAACGCAGGCTTCACCCGACTGGCGTGCCCCCAGCCAAACCCGCGCGCTTCGACGATAGCGCCGGTCATTTATACCAAGTTGCGTTGCTGCCGGCCGGCGGCGAAACGATCGAGCGCACCGGTGGCAGCTAGTGCACGCGTCAAGACGAAGCCGACCACGCCAGCCAGGATTGCGCCGGAGATAGTGAGAGCGCCTAAATAGATCAAGTTGAAAGTGGCTCCCTTGGCTAGGTTGCCGAAGGCGATCAGCTCAATGATGAAAGCTCCCCAAGCGGCGCCGATGCCTGCAGAAATGGAGTTGATCAACCCGTAGTGTTTGTAAGCGAAAATCGCGAAGATGAGCTCTGCGCCAAGGCCTTGCGCAACACCCGAATACAGGGTCTCAATGCCCCACTGGTTACCCATCAATGCAGAGACGATCGCTGCAAGGACCTCGACGAACAGCGCTGCACCAGGCTTGCGGATGATCAAGCCACCCAGGACACCGCCCAGCAGCCACACCCCGGTGGCAACGCCACCGAAACCTGGGGTGAGCGCATTCATCGCCTCATACCAGGCGTAACCAACTGAGTTCCACACAAAGAAGATGAGGCCACAGGCCACACCAAGAACTACTGCAACAAGAATGTCGACTACGCGCCATGACTTCATCATGTTTTTCTCCCTCTCGCCGGCATTACCCGGATCAGGTGCTACGGTTCGCGCCCAAGGCGCATCTCAGCCTGGCCAATTGTCAAAGCCAAGCACCCGCGGTGTACGAGGTCTTATCCTAGCAACTCTTCTTGAGCGGTTTGGGTGCTGCCCTCTTCGCCATTGCCGCGTCGCCATGAAACTGTCAGTCCATCTTTGGCACCAAAGCGAACCAAATGTGATCCGACAACCTGCTCGAATCGCGGTATAAGGGCTTCGGGCCCCTCCACGTGAATCAAGAGCATCGCTTCCGCGGTTACCAGGCTGACATTGACGCGGCCGTCAAAAGCGCGCTTCGGGTTTTCTGCCCCGGCTCCTTCACCAATGAAACTAAAGGCGCCACGCCCTTCGTCGGCGCTCCAATGCCCCTCTGTGTGGGCACCGAAGTGTGAAACCAGCTGTTTCGCGTATCGCGCTGGACGCTCAGTTGCTACTCGCGCCGTGGAGTTTCCGAATGCTTCACCTGTCATGCCCACACAGTCTAGTGGCCTAGCTCACTCACATAGCAACAGGGTGTGTAGCACTTTGTATCGTGGAAGCCATGGCACAACATTTTCCCCATGTCGCCCTTGTCATTGAAGGCGGAGGCACCCGCAATTCGTACACTGCCGCAGTTCTAGACAAGTTCTTAGCCGAAGGAATTAGTTTCGGCTGGGTAGGTGGTATTTCCGCCGGTAGTTCCCACACCGTGAATTTCCTATCGGGGTCCCGCAAGAGCGTCCGGGAAGCATTCGTCGAGGTGCCTGCCGCGCGAGAAGCCGGTGGCTGGGGCTCCTTCCTTCGTGGACGGGGGTACTTTAACGCCGAGTACATTTATGAAACGTCGACCGCAGTAGGCCAGCCCTTTGCCGTCGACTTCGACGCTATCGTCGCCAATCCCACACCGTTTCGAATTGGCGCCGTCCGGGCGGACACCGGCGAGATGGTCTACTGGGGACGCGAAGATTTAACCGACTTGGCTGACTTCACCCGGCGTGTGCGCGCATCCTCCACCATGCCGCTCATCATGCCGATGCCGCTTATCGACGGCGTACGCTACGTCGACGGAGCCCTGGGGCCCACCGGCGGTATCCCGATCGACGCAGCAAAAAAGGACGGCTTCACTACTTTCTTGGTGTTGCTGTCCCGCCCACGGGAATACACGAAACCCCCGACGAGCCGACCTGCAGTAGTGCGGCAGCTTTTCCGCCAGTATCCGGCTGTAGCGGAGGCAGTGATCCGAAGGCCGGACCGATATAACCGAACACGCGAAGAGCTGCTCACGCTGGAAAAATCGGGCAGCGCCTATGTCTTTTTCCCAGAAAACCTTACGGTGGGTAATCGGGAACGCAATCTGGCCCGGTTGCAGGCATCTTTTGCCGCTGGCCAGGCTCAAATGGAAGGAGATTGGCCAAACATTATGGGCTTTTTGGAGGCGACGAACACCACTTTGCCGGGGTAAGCTGTGGGCTTGTTAACTTTCCCTGAACCGAAAGGGCTTTTACATGGCCGGCGGACTTGCTGCTCTACTCGACGATGTTGCTGCCATTGCCAAGGTAGCCGCAGCCAACGCTGACGATGTCGCGGCGGCAGCCGCAAAGACCAGCGCGAAGGCTGCGGGCGTGGTGGTCGACGATGCTGCGGTGACCCCACAGTACGTCGGTGGAGTGACCCCAGCTCGCGAGATTCCAATTATCTGGCGGATCGCCAAGGGCTCGCTCATCAATAAGCTGGTGTTTATTCTTCCGGTGGCCCTGGCATTAAGTGTGTGGGCGCCGTGGGCGCTCACACCGATTCTGATGCTCGGCGGCTCGTTCCTCTGTTTTGAGGGCATGGAGAAGGTCATCGAGAAGTTTTCGGGCGAGGAGCAAACTCCCGAAGAAATCGTGGACAAAGAGCCTCAGGACGAGAACAAGCTGGTCCGCAGTGCGATTACCACTGACCTCATCCTGTCTGCGGAGATCATGGTGATTTCCCTCAACGCGGTGACTCATCTCAGCTTCCCGATGCGCACCGCCGTCCTCATCGTTGTCGCCATCGGCATCACGTTGCTGGTGTATGGCGCCGTTGGTTTGCTGGTGAAGATGGATGACATTGGCCTGCACATGGCAAGTAAGAACAATCCTGCTTCTCAGAGGACCGGCCGAGCCCTCGTCGACGCGATGCCGAAGGTGTTGGCGGTTATCGCTGTGGTCGGTACCTTCGCCATGCTCTGGGTTGGTGGACACATCGTCATGGTCGGCCTCGCTGAGATCGGCTGGCCGGTTATCTACGACTTTGTCCACCACCTCGAAACCATGGTTCCTGCGGGCTTCCTCGCCTGGTGCGTCAACACTTTCTTTTCACTGATCCTCGGCGCAGTGTGGGGCGGCATTATCGCTGGAATTATCCACTTCACGCCACTGAAGCGCTCCCACTAGGCCTGCGGGGCTCCCCCGCATCGCTTAGGCGATTTCCAAAGACAGCGCCATCACAGCCATGCCAATGAGCAGCCCATAAATGGCGGCGTGGTGCTTCCCCGTGGCCACCGCCGTGGGTAAAAGCTCATCGAGTGAGATGAACACCATGATGCCTGCTACCGCTCCGAACGCGATACCGAGAGTCACAGGCCCAAGGAACGGCAGCAGTACGAGAAAACCAACGAGCGCGCCAAGCGGTTCAGCTAATCCCGTCAGCGCGGCCCACATAAATCCCTTTTTGCGAGAACCAGTGGCCTGCCAGATAGGGATGGCCACGGAAATGCCTTCAGGGATGTTGTGGATCGCGATGGCAATGGCTACCGGAAGCGCGATCTCCAAAGATTCCATCCCCGACAGGAACGTTGCAAAGCCCTCGGGAAAGTTGTGAATACCAATGGCCAGCGCCATCAACACACCCATTTTGCGCAGCTTCGCAGTCTGCACGGAATCCTCGTCGTGAGTTTCATGCGGGTTCACTGCTTCTGGCACCAAACGGTCAATGATCCCAATGATCAGCACACCTAGGAAGAACGCAGTGACCCCGCCCGCTTGCCCCAGCCGGTCCCCATACTTCTCGACGAGATTGTCCTGCGCCAACGGAAGGATTTCCAAGAAGGACACCCACAACATCACACCAGCGGAAAACCCCAGCGCTGTGGCAAGAAACAAGTCCGATGGTTGCTTCTTTTTCAACACAACAAGACCGCCGATGGCCGTCGATAAGCCTGCGGCAAGTGTCAACGCGAATGCGAGGATCAATTGGCTGGTCATGATGAGAGTTAATGAAACCAGATCGCGATTAGTGAGGGCAAATCACACGACACAGAAACCGGGGCTTCCGGTCTAGTACGGTTGCCGAATCTCCGCGCGCAGGTTGCTAAAGTTGCCCGCTGCGAGATCTTCCGGTGTGATGAACAGCTGCAGTACTTCGCCCTCCAGCCAGTACGCTTCCTCGCTAAACAGCGTCAGCAGGGGTACGGTACCTGCTGGATTCGGCTCGCCAGCGGGCCATGGATAGCCAAACAGGTATTGGTAAGAATGCTGGTTTTCGCAGATCTCGCTGTAGGTGTCTTCCTCTTCCGATGCCTCAGCCCACGGCCAATCCTCGCATTGCGCTGAGTCTTCCGGCAGATCCATCCCGTACTCGAACCGCACTGGGATCGAACCACTCAGATCACCTTCGATGGTGTCTGCGGTGGTAAATAGGGTGGCAACTAACGGGTACTGCCCCGTTTCTTGATCCGATTCCGTCGGAGTGAAAAGTCGGAGTACCCCGGCGCGCGGCATCGCGTGGCGCTCGTGGATTTCCACCGGGAGTTCCGAGAAATCGATTTGGCCGAGAAAGACGGCTCGTTCGCCAAAGCTCGGCCACTGCTCACCTGCGGCCAAATCTGGCGCACCGCCGAGCCGCGAAGTGCCAAGCGGAGAAGCGTCTTCCCACATGCTCACCAGCGGGAGTTCGTTGCGGAGTGCGAACTCCGCGATGTCATCACCAAGGGCCGACCGAAGGGCCTCAATTGCGTAGTGCTGCATACCACCAAGCTTATCGACGATCCGGTGTCGCTGCCGTGGGAAACAGATCCTGCCCTAAAGACTCAATACAACCAGCATCAGGGCGCCCGGGATGCCGTCTACTCTGTTTTGGGTCGCAGCCTCGAAGGCTAACCCGTCGCACGCCCGCCCATTCCGGACGCTGACAATAGTGGCGCCATCGCAAGAATCATCAACACACTTCCGAGCCGATTCTTGAGGAAGTCTTCCGTAAGTGTTGCTGTTGGCCAGCCGAATCCCAAGGGGATGAGGCATCCAAAGAATGCCAAGCTGGTAATAACCGCGGGTTTGCGCAGCTTCTCTTGCCAGAGCAAGCCGATGGCAATGAACGCTTCGATAGCTGCCATGGCGACCGTCAGTACTCGGATGTGTGGCATCACGAAGGACCGCCATAGCTGATCGACGGGTGGAACTGCAGTTTCACCGAAAGCTGCATAGCCCTCCGGCTGGGTCTGCCCGTAGTACAGGTGGATTGCTACGCCGGCGGCGAAGATAGCGCCGAATCCCCAGCGCACCAAGGTTTTCATGACATCTATCCTACGCTTCGGCGAGCGAACTAACCTCCCCCGTTATAGGCTAGCTCCACACGCCAACTAAACAATGATGGGATTGAAGCTATGGGTTTCTTGGATAAACTCGGTTTTGGCAAAAAGGCACCGGTCGAAGCAGTAATCGATCCGATGGCAATGATGCAGGAGCATGTACACCCAGCTCTCTTGTCCGTTCTCGGAAACGTTGTTGACAACGAGGATTCTGACACCGTTACCGGCCTCATTCGCCTTGATGAGGCGATGCGTATTACCGGTGTTGACCGCCTCGTCCGCAACGACGCTCCGGCTGCTGTCGAACCGAGTGCCATCCAGGAGGCTAACGAACACCTGGCTCCACTGGCTCAGCTCCCTGAGCAGCAGCGATTCAATGGCATCGACTTTTCCTTCAACGCCGGCGCCGTGGAAATGAACCTCAACTACCCGGACTAATCCGATAACAGTTCTATTGCAGATCTGGCGAAGCCTCAGACTTCGTCCTGCTAATCGTTTGATTGATAGGTAGTTTCAAGGTAACTAACTGCCTAGTCATATTTTGGAGGAACAATGCGCCGTATTGCCCTAGCAGCGATGAGCACTGTCGCTATTTTGACTTTGAGCGGTTGCGCTCTGTCATCAGTTGTCGACGCAGTAGCCAAGAAGGACGAGACGACGACCAGCTCCGAGGCTGCTCCTCCAACCACAAGTTCTTCCTCAAAGAGCACGTCCACGAAGAGCTCATCTACGAAGTCTTCCACTTCAAGGACTTCTTCCACCAAGAGCTCCACCACCCGGACCAGTGAGAAGGAAATCACCGGCTCCATTCCTCCAGAGCAGCGAGACATCATCATGGATGCACTGGAACCACTCGTTTTGGCTCACGTCACTGATCCAGTGGCAGACACAATGTCCGGAAAGATCCGCTTCGACAGGGAGATGAAGCCAACATCCTTCACCCTGTTCAAGCTCAATGGAAAGGCCATCACCGTAGATGCTGCGGCAAAGGCCGAGTCGGAGAAGGTATTCGAGAAGCTTGCTGGGACTCCTAAGGAAAAGCAATTCACGGAACTCGAGTTCAATTTCGCCAACGAGCGAATTGAAGCCACAGCGCTGTACCCGAACCGTTAGTGCTCGGGGGTTGGCTAATCTTTGTTGAGCTAACCCCCGCAACAATTAAGAACACCAAGAATCTTTCCTGGATACACTGGGTATTAAGAACAACCCAACCCTAGGAGATAGTGTGTTTCCCCGGCCTCGAGCCACTGCGCTTGCCCTAGCAAGCGTGTTGTGTCTCAGCGCATGTGATGTCAACTTTTCAATCGGCATGAGTTCAACGCAGGTGGCGACCCCGACAGCCCGCCCGACGAAGGTTTCTCCTTCACTTTCACCGCCAACAACAACCCAAGAGGTCACCGCCGGAATACCGCCCGCGCTTGAGCCATTATTCGAAGACGGCGGCAGCGAGTTACTAATGGCTGTCATGATCGACGGAACTGAAACCGTGGACATGAAGCTGATTTTCGACGATTCGATGCGGATCGCGTCGGTAGAGAAACTGACAGTCAATGGCGTCGATACGCAAGTACCGCCGGAGTCCATCGAGCTCGCAAATCAGGCTTTTTCCCAGATTGCTACGCACCCAGAAGGCAGGCTCTTCAAGGATATGAAGCTAAAATGTGTGGACGGAAAGGTGAATTATCTCGCCACATTTGCTGATGGCCAGGGATCGAAGACCTAGCCACCGATCTTGAAGTCGCAGACGTCGCCATCTTTCATGACGTAGTCCTTGCCCTCCATGCGCATCTTGCCCTGTGCTTTTGCTTCAGCCATAGATCCAACGGCATCGAGATCATCGAAGGAGACGATTTCCGCCTTAATGAACTTCTTTTCAAAGTCGGTGTGGATGACACCCGCTGCCTGCGGAGCAAGCGAACCCTTCTTGATGGTCCAAGCTCGAGATTCCTTCGGTCCTGCCGTGAGGTAGGTTTGCAGGCCGAGGGTGGCAAAGCCGGCCTTGGCTAGGGAGTGCAAACCAGGCTCATGCTGGCCGACGGACTCCAACAGCTCGGCAGCTTCTTCCTCGTCAAGCTCGAGCAACTCAGTTTCGGTCTTGGCATCCAGGAACACGCAGTCAGCCGGGGCCACCAAAGCGCGGAGCTCGTCCTTACGGGCATCGTCGGTGAGAACAGCCTCGTCGGAGTTGAATACGTACAAGAACGGCTTCGCGGTCATCAAGTGCAGGTCACGAACCAGGGCGAGATCAAGCTCCCCGTTCTTAGCTGCAGAGAACAAGGTGCGGTCGTCTTCGAGGATTTCTTGTGCCTTTTTGGTAGCTGCAACATTGTCAGCCAGCGACTTGTCCTTCTTGGCTTCCTTCTCCAGGCGAGGCAGTGCTTTTTCGATGGTCTGAAGGTCAGCGAGGATCAACTCGGTGTTGATCACGGAAATGTCTTCAGAAGGGTCGACTCGGCCATCGACGTGAATCACGTCATCATCAGCAAATGCGCGTACGACCTGGCAGATGGCGTCCGCCTCGCGAATATTTGCAAGGAAGGCATTACCCATACCCTCGCCCTTCGAAGCGCCCTTCACGATGCCGGCGATATCCACGAAAGACACCGTGGCCGGCAAGATGCGCTCAGAACCGAAAATCTCGGCCAGACGCTGCAGGCGTGGATCCGGCAGTTCAACCAGGCCAACGTTTGGCTCGATCGTGGCGAACGGGTAGTTCGCAGCTAGCACATCGTTGCGGGTAAGGGCGTTAAAAAGGGTGGACTTGCCAACATTGGGCAGACCGACGATTCCAAGAGTAAGGCTCACGGGTGTCAATCCTATCAACTGACGAGGTAGCCGGGAGCTACAGCCGTGTGCAAATCCGCTAGAGTTTCGTGTGAAGCCGTCCCACGCGAACAAAGGAGTCTCAGGTGAGCGAATCGCAGCTCAGCCCCACTGAGGATTCGACGTGGACTTTTGAGGAGCTCGCGGCCGAGTCTCACATCGATCGCTCCCTTGTGATCGCGGAGGGCCTCCGGGAGTTTGCCAGCTGGTGTCTTCGCTTATTGATCATCGCTGCAGCCACCTATGTCGTCTGGTTCATCGGCAAGCAGGTATGGCAAGGTCTGCTCCCAGTGGCGCTTGCCATCATCGTCTCCTCCGTATTGTGGGCGCCCACTAAGCAGCTTCGCCGAATGGGCCTGCCACCTGGAATCGCAGCGCTAGTAACCGTTCTTTCCACACTTGCGGTTTTCGGCGCCATCATCGCAGCGATGGCACCGAGCATCGGTCGACAGTCTCAGACTCTGTACCTTCAGACCTACGAAATGTTGCTGCAAGCACAGCTGACTTTGCAAGGCCCGCCCTTTAACTTGGACTACGAGGACCTCAATGACTTGTTCTCCAATGCTGTGACCTGGTTGCAAGACCAGTCGGGCAAGATTGCGACCGAGGTGTTTTCGGGACTGGGAACCATGTCTGTGGTCGTCGTCACGCTGGGTGTGGTGTTAGTGCTCACCTTTTTCTTCCTCAAGGACGGTGACCGTTTCCTACCGTGGCTTCGCGGAATCACCGGCGAGCGCGCGGGCTTGCACCTCACCGAGCTGCTCTCGCGGATGTGGCAAACGTTGTCGGGCTTCATTCGCGCCCAGGCGGCGGTGTCGCTTGTCGACGCCGTCTTCATCGGAACTGGGTTGCTCATTATTGGCGTCCCGATGGCGCTCGCCCTTGCGACCCTCACCTTCTTTGCCGGCTTCATCCCTATCGTCGGAGCCTTTGTTGCTGGCGCACTCGCCGTGCTCATCGCCTTGGTCTCCCTGGGCGTAACCAAGGCACTCATCGTGCTTGTGCTCGTAGTAGCTGTGCAGCAATTGGAAGGCAACGTCTTGTCACCAATGTTGCAGTCCAAGGCAATGAACCTACATCCCGTGATCGTGCTTGTTTCTGTCACCATTGGCGGCAGTCTCTTCGGAATCATGGGCGCTTTCTTGGCGGTTCCAGTCGCAGCAATGATCGCAGTCTTCTTCCGATACCTCAATGACATCATCGCACTACGGGCCGGGGAGAAGACTACGGACGAGATCGAATTCGCCACACAAGACCAGGAAATGCAGGTCAAGTGGACGGAAGAGTTCGGTCGACTGTTCCGAGATTCCGGACTGCAGCGCATGCTGCCTCAGCGACAGTCCGAATCCAAAGCTGATGCGCGGCCAGTCAAGGATGAACTGGTGGAGGAAACCGCCGAGCGCGACACGGAATCACTACTGAACAAGGCCGCGACACCACTGAAGAAATTAGCACAAACGTTCCCCAAATTGGGTGGAAAATAGCTGAGCTGTCCTTCCCATGTGCCATGGTGGATGCATGGCACAACCGCTCACACTTTTCCTCTTTCTTGCCTGCGGGTTAGCACTGGGCTACGCGCTTGGCTGGTCACGACGTGGCTCAACTAACGGCGATTCACCCGCACAACGCGAGCTACTCACTGCCACCCTCCGGCAGGAGAACGCCGAACAAGCCCTTCGGTCCAGTGAATTGGTGCGCAACCAAGTTTCCGAAACCCTCACCCCTCTAGAGCGCGCCGTGGGCCAGCTCAGTGGCCATGTGCGGGACATGGAACTTGAGCGAGCGGAAACCTTCGCACAGCTCTCGGCTCAGGTACAAGCGATGAGCCGGACCTCAATGATGCTTTCGGATCGCACCGACAAGCTCGTCACTGCTCTCCGCGCGCCCCAAGTGCGCGGCAGATGGGGCGAAATGCAACTCGAGCGAGTAGTCGAACTATCCGGCATGGTCAAACATTGTGATTTTGAAACCCAGGTCACTGCAGGTTCGCTGCGACCGGACATGATCATCCGATTAACCGACGGACGCAACATTGTGGTGGACGCAAAAGCCCCGTTTCTCGCCTACCTCGATGCTTTGGAAACCACGGACCCAGAGGAACACCAGGCGCATCTGCGCCGCCATGCTAACCACCTGCGCACCCACGTTAATCAATTGTCAGCGAAAGACTATCTTCGTCACTTCCAGCCGACACCGGAGTTCATCGTTTTATTCGTCCCGGCTGACCCTTTCCTTGATGCAGCATTGGGCACCGATAGCGAGCTCCTCGAATACGCCTTTTCTAAAAACGTCGTGCTGGCCACTCCTACCACCTTGATGGCCTTACTGCGCACTGTGGGCTTAGGGTGGCAACACTCATCATTGAGCGAAAAAGCCACCGAAATTCAACAGCTCGGTAGCGAGCTCTATCAGCGTCTCGGCACGATGAGCGACCACCTTGGCAGACTAGGCGCCTCCCTGGACAAAGCCGTGCTGAGTTTCAATTCGACGATGGCTTCTTTGGAGTCCCGCGTGTTCGTCACTGCCCGGAAACTCCACGAGCTGGATGCCCTCCCAGGACACTCGGACAGCCCGACCGAACTACCCGTTATAGACACCCGGACTCGCCAGCCGCGATTGTTTCCCAACCAAGAGTGACATGAACGGCAGCAACTGACCGGTGTTGTGTTCGCACTTCTGGCCCGGATATCGGTAACATGATTCATCGTGCCGAAGCCAACCACGACGACGAACCGCCCCCGCAGAGCTGCTCACAACGCAAGTTCCCGAGGGTTGTCATTGTGGACGGCTTTTTCCATCAATGTCGCGGCGCTCATCACTGGCCTTCTCCTCAGCATCAGCTTCGGTGAAATTAACTGGATTTTTGCGTTGTGCTTTGGCTTGGCAGCCCTCATCACCACCCTCACTGTGCGATTGAGTGGCCTGTTCATCACTGTGGCATCTCAACCATTTCTTTTCGGGCTATTTGTCCCAATCACGGCGTGGTTCATTGCCCGTTCAAATCTTTCCGGTGGCGCTGATCAGTGGTCAAAAACCATGATCCTTTCTGCGCTGTACCCACTCGCGCAGTTCTTCCCGGCTCTCGCCGCGATTACTGCCGTGGCAATCGCGATCGCTGTGTGGCGCTGGCGGGGTGCGAAAAAGCGCTATCTCAATGACCTGCAGCTCCTTGAGCGTCAACGCAAGAGCGAGGCCCGGAGCGAGCGTCAAAATCGACAAACGGCCACGCGGGTACGCCAGATTTCTCGTCGCCCCCGTCGACGCGAGGATTCCGAAGGTGAGCGTATTCCGTTCACCGAGCTGATCAAGGACGTCAACTCGCGCGCTGACCAGCGCCGGGCAGAACGAGGACAACAGCGACCAACCCAGCGCATGACCCCACGCACACCGGGGGCCGACCGAGACCGCAGTGCCCGACGTCCGGGCGTCGAAAAGCCGGCTCCCTCCCGGGCAGTAAAACCCGAGCAGAAGCCGGCTCGCCGTTCGCTCAGTGACGACCTCTACAGCTAGCGCTGTGCCCGGTTGCCTGGACGCAGATCACGCGGCAACGAGAACACGATCTTTTCGGCAGCGGTAACCACTTCTTCCACATCGGTAAAGCCAAAGCCTTCGAGCTTCTCGAGCACATCACGCACGAGGATTTCCGGCACGGAAGCGCCCGAGGTGATACCGATCGTGGAAACGCCCTCCAGCCATTCATCCTCCACCTGAGATGCGAAATCAACAAGGTAGGATGCCTGCGCACCGTTTTGCAGCGCGACCTCGACAAGACGCTTGGAGTTCGAGGAGTTCTGCGAACCGACCACAATAACCAGGTCGCACTGTGGCGCGATGGCCTTCACGGCCACCTGGCGGTTTTGGGTGGCGTAGCAAATATCGTCACTTGGTGGGTCGATGAGGTTCGGGAACTTGGCCTTCAGCAGCGTCACGATTTCCATGGTCTCGTCCACCGACAACGTGGTCTGGGACAGCCACACCAGCTTCTCGTCCAAACCAAACTCGAGCTTCTCGACGCCAGCAACACCGTCAACGAGGTGCACTACGTCCGGCGCCTCGCCCGCGGTACCTTCGACCTCTTCGTGGCCTTCGTGCCCAATGAGCAGAATCTGGAAGCCATCGCGGGCAAATCGCTTGACCTCGTTATGCACCTTAGTCACCAGCGGACAGGTGGCATCCAGCGTGTTGAGGTTCAGCTGACGAGCCTCCTCATGCACAGCTGGGCTCACGCCGTGGGCGGAGAACACCAGGTGTGCGCCTTCTGGAACTTCGGTGGTTTCATCTACGAAAATTGCACCGCGTTCCGCCAAAGTATCCACAACATAGCGATTGTGCACAATCTCCTTGCGGACGTAAACAGGGGCTCCGTATTTATCCAGCGCACGCTCGACAGTTTCTACTGCGCGGTCCACGCCGGCGCAGTAGCCACGAGGGGCTGCAAGTAATACTTTCTTCGTCAGGGTTTGCGTCATGGTGCCTAGCGTACCCAGACAGTCTCACAAACGCCTAAGATTGCAGTTTGTATTGATCCGGCGACCACATGTGAAGGGGGCTCATGAGCGCGGCAACGACGCCCGACAATCCATGGCCAGTACGCGAAGTGAACGCGAAAGTTAAGTCGTGGATCGAAAAGCTCGGGCACATTTGGGTCGAGGGCCAGCTCACCCAGGTTAATGTCAAGCCGACGTGGAAGTTGTCGTACCTGACTTTGCGTGACCCGGAGGCTGAAGCCAGCGTCCAGATCACTTGCCCGACCTCGCTCATCCAGGCCTTCCCCACTCAGCTCAAAGACGGTGACCGAGTGGTGGTTTATGGCAAACCCGCGTTCTACGCGGGCCGAGGCTCCTTCTCGTTGTGGGTGACGGATATCCGCGCTGTGGGTGTGGGCGAGCTCCTGGCCCGCATCGAACGCCTGCGCGCCCAGCTGGCATCAGAAGGGCTTTTCGATGTCTCTCGCAAGAAACCTCTCCCCTTCCTTCCTAACAAGATTGGCCTCATCACCGGCCGAGGGTCGGCCGCGGAACGCGACGTGCTGGCGGTTGCTGAGGGCCGATGGCCGGAGGTGCGGTTCGAGGTCATCAACACGGCGGTGCAAGGAGCGAGTGCAGTTACCGAGATCATCGCTGCTCTGGAACAGCTCGATGCAAACCCTGAGGTTGACGTCATTATCATCGCCCGTGGTGGTGGTTCGGTAGAGGACTTGTTGCCGTTCTCCGAAGAGGCACTGCAGCGCGCCGTCGCAGCAGCGAGCACCCCTGTGGTTTCTGCCATCGGCCACGAGCCCGATAATCCTGTGCTGGACAACGTGGCGGATCTCCGCGCAGCGACCCCTACGGACGCCGCCAAGCGGGTCGTGCCTGATGTCGCCGCGGAACGAGCACTCATTTCGGAACTGCGCAGTCGCTCTCGCGCTGCACTACGAGGCTGGGTAGAGCGGGAACAGCGTGGGCTTGCCCAATTGCGCAGCCGACCGGTGCTCGCCAATCCATACTCGCCAATTCAGCAACGATCCGAGGAGTTGCAGCGAGCGCTCAAATACATGCGCCGAGAGATCCAAATGCTGCTGAGCGCAGCGAAAGCAGAATCGATGGCGTTACGCGCACAAATCAGCACGCTAGGGCCTGCGGCAACTCTCGCTCGGGGATACGCAGTGGTCCAGGTGGTACCACGCGATGGCTCAGCACCGGCAGTTGTGACCACCGTGGAGCAATCGCCTCCTGGTAGCCAGCTAAGGATCCGCGTCGGCGACGGCTCAATCACCGCAGCTGCCATGGGCAACCAGAAATTAAACTAGTAAAGGACTTTGAAGTGAACTCAGACATCATTGGCTCCGGCCAGGCCGGCGACAACGCTTTCCCACCGGTAGACGCCCTCAGCTACGAAACGGCCCGCGATGAACTCGTGGAGATTGTGAAGATCCTCGAACTGGGGCAGATGGGACTAGACGAGTCCCTCAAATACTGGGAGCGGGGCGAAGCTCTAGCAAAACGCTGCGAACAGCACCTTGCAGGAGCTGCGCAGCGCGTCGAAGATGCCCTTGGGCGCGCCGACGCCTAGTTCGACTTGCCCGGAAGCGGTGTCGCTTGCAGGGTGTTTCGGGCAATCTGCTCAAATTCGGCAGCCCCTGCAGTGCCGGAGAATACCAGGCGAACATCGCCGAGATCCGTCGCCCAGACATCACGCACGTTGTTGTCTGCGGAGGTGTAGACCTCAAATTGCTGGCCGTCTACCTCCACAGGCTGCTGTTGGGTGCGCCCGTGCTCATCGACGTCCTGCACTGCTTTGTCCAGTGGCTGATCAGTTTGGGTGAGCTGCACATATGCGCCTTCTTTAGTCACCCAACCCAGCACTGTAGCTGGCTGACGATTCACCGTGGTCCGGCGCGCAGAGTTGGTGACCCAACCCTCGGGGTTCGCAGGTAGTCGCACCGGGAAGTTCATGGCCTTAGCCTCCATGCTCAGGATCTGCTGCGCATCGACTTCCTTGACCGGTCCATTTTCTGGAGCTCCGGGGTTAAAACTACACATGCCGGTGAATGCCACCGTAGGGATCATCAACCCCACTACGAGGAGCAGGGACAATATGATGTCACGCGAGTCCTGAAAAATACGAGGTTTCTTGTCAGCCACGCAACACAGTATGTCAGATCCCTAACCGCAGACGCGCACTATGTCTACCCCAACGCACGTGATCCTTGACTCCCCTCTTTAGGTGGTGAAAAGCAAACACAAACCACACAAAATTTGGAAGAATGGGAAACAGGCCCTTTGTTATGACAACTGGTGCAACTGGTGCTTAGCAAAAGACTTGGAAACATCTATCTACATCGCCACCTGGAGGCTCTCAAACAATGAAGAATCAGGAAACACCGGACCGTAACCTAGCCATGGAGCTTGTCCGCGTCACCGAAGCCGCGGCACTAGCATCCGGCCGCTGGGTCGGTCGCGGTATGAAAAATGAAGGCGATGGAGCTGCAGTCGATGCCATGCGTCAGCTCATCAACTCCGTAAACATGAAGGGCGTCGTTGTTATCGGTGAGGGCGAAAAAGACGAAGCCCCGATGCTGTACAACGGTGAAGAGGTCGGCACCGGCTTTGGTGCCGAGGTCGACATCGCCGTCGACCCAGTGGATGGCACCACCCTCATGGCAGAAGGTCGCCCGAACGCCATTTCTGTTCTCGCAGCCTCCGAGCGTGGCTCCATGTACGATCCTTCCGCGGTCTTCTACATGAACAAGATCGCCGTGGGCCCAGAGGCTGCCGGCAAGATCGATATCCAAGCACCAGCTGCGCACAATATCCAGGCTGTTGCCAAGGCGAAGAACATCGCGGCCTCTGACGTTACCGTCGTTGTCCTGGACCGTCCGCGCCACATTGACCTCATCAAGGAAATTCGCGAGGCTGGCGCAAAGGTTCGTCTGATTTCCGACGGCGACGTCGCTGGCGCAGTTGCAGCAGCACAAGCTACCAACTCCGTGGACATCATGATGGGCACCGGCGGCACTCCAGAGGGCATCATCACCGCCTGCGCTATGAAGTGCATGGGTGGCGAAATTCAGGGCATGCTGGCGCCAAAGGACGACGCAGAGCGTGAGAAGGCCATCGCTGCAGGCCACGATCTGGACCGTGTCCTGTTCACCAACGACCTGGTCGCGTCCGATAACTGCTACTTCGTGGCAACTGGCGTGACCAACGGCGACATGCTCCGTGGCGTGTCTTACCGTGCAAATGGCGCAACGACCCGTTCCCTGGTTATGCGTTCGAAGTCGGGCACCATCCGTTTCATCGAGTCTGTCCACCAGCTGCAGAAGCTGCAGGAATACTCCGTGGTTGATTACACCCACTAAAACCAACCGCCGAATTTGGCCCTCGATTAGGATATTAGGTGATCGAAATATCCGTTTCAGGGGCCAAATTCTCCCTGTATCTACCAAAGGAAAATATATGACTGAGCAGGAATTCCGCATCGAACACGACACCATGGGCGAGGTCAAGGTACCTGTCAACGCTCTGTGGCGTGCACAGACCCAGCGCGCTGTCGAAAACTTCCCAATCTCGGGCCGCGGCCTGGAGGCACAGCAGATCCGCGCGATGGGCCTGCTTAAGGCAGCCTGTGCACAGGTCAACAAGGACAAGGGTCTCCTTGCTCCTGAGTTCGCGGAAGCCATTATCGCCGCCGGTAAGGAGATCGCCGAAGGCAAGCACGACGCTGAGTTCCCTATCGATGTCTTCCAGACTGGCTCCGGCACCTCCTCTAACATGAACACCAACGAGGTCATCGCTTCCATCGCGAAGAACAACGGCGTAGAGATTCACCCAAATGACCACGTCAACATGGGCCAGTCCTCCAACGACACCTTCCCAACCGCAACCCACGTTGCTGCCACCGAAGCTGCTGTCAACGACCTCATCCCAGGTCTGAAGGTCCTCCACGCTTCCCTCGCTAAGAAGGCATCGGAGTGGAAGGACGTCGTGAAGTCCGGTCGCACCCACCTCATGGATGCCGTTCCTGTGACCCTCGGCCAGGAGTTCGCCGGCTACGCACGTCAGATCGAAGCAGGCATCGAGCGCGTTGAGGCAACTTTGCCTCGCCTCGGCGAACTGCCAATCGGCGGCACCGCCGTCGGCACCGGTCTGAATACCCCAGCCGACTTCGGTGGCCTGGTCACTGAAGAGCTGAAGAAGCTCACCGGCGTTGCTGAGCTGCGCGAGGCCAAGAACCACTTCGAGGCACAGGCTAACCGCGACGCATTGGTCGAGTTCTCCGGCGCGATGCGCACCATCGCCGTGTCTTTGAACAAGATCGCCAACGACATTCGTTGGATGGGTTCCGGCCCGCTGACCGGCCTGGGCGAGATCCACCTCCCAGACCTGCAGCCAGGTTCTTCGATCATGCCGGGCAAGGTCAACCCAGTGCTCTGTGAGACCGCAACTCAGGTTGCAGCTCAGGTCATCGGCAACGACGCAGCCGTGGTCTTCGGTGGCTCCCAGGGTGCTTTCGAGCTCAACGTGTTCATCCCAGTGATGGCTCGCAACGTCCTCGAGTCCGCACGTCTGCTGGCCAACACCTCCCGCGTGTTTGCAGAGCGCCTTGTCGACGGCATCGAGCCAAACATCGAGCGCATGCGCACGCTGGCTGAGTCCTCCCCGTCCATCGTGACCCCGCTGAACTCTGCTATCGGTTACGAGGCTGCCGCCAAGGTTGCCAAGACGGCCCTGAAGGAAGGCAAGACCATCCGCCAGACCGTCATCGACCTCGGCTTTGTCGACGGCGAGAAGCTGACCGAGGAAGAGCTGGACAAGCGTCTGGACGTCCTCGCAATGGCTAACACCGACCGCGATAACTTCTAAGCGATCAAATTAGGCCCCTGAGCCGGATTTTTCCTTGTGGAAGAGTCCTGCTCAGGGGCTTTTCGCGCGTTATCTCTTGTCGGCAGAAACTCCGAAAGTCATCTCAGCCAGAATCTTCGCCTCGGACTCCTTGAGATACCTAGTCAACACCGTGGTGGCTTTGTCTACGTCCCCCTTGATCAGCGCAGTGAGAATGTCACGATTGCGCTGAATGAACGGGCGATGCATTTCCTCAACGCTGGTCACTGCCATGAATGCCAGTCGTGCATGAGCCATGACCAAAGTCAGGTTTTCATTGAGACGTGGAATGCCGGCAAGGGAAACCAAGTGGTCATGGAACGCATTGTTATGCGTGCCAACCTCGGCCCATTGCTGCTGCCGAGCAGCCTCCTCCGCCGCCGTAATAGCTCTGTTCATTCCGCGAAGCGCAGCCTCAGTACGGGGCACATCGAGACCGAAGTACTGTAGTGCGCCGAGTTCTATGAATCGTCGATAAGCGTACAACTCAATGATGTCCTTGGGCTCGAGTGCGCGGACGAAGACGCCTCGGTGCGGAATTTGTTCGATAAGACCATCGCGCGCAAGTAGCCGGAAGGCCTCCCGCAAAGTATTTCGAGACACGCCGAGGTCAGCAGCCAACGGAATCTCGAGGATTTTTCCGCCGGGTTCGAACTCACCGGTGAGAATTTTGTCGGTGATGCGCTGTGCCAACTGGATCGGAGTCGCGGTCATAATAGCCATGTTATCGAGTTTTGCGAACTCGGTCACATTTTTCACGATAAATCGTCACCTTCGCCACCCATTGTGCCCCAGGCCACTTATTGCTATCATCGCAGAAATATTGTTCAACAAGCATAAGTGACGGGACTGGCCTATGACATCACCTCCGCTTCGTTCAGCTGCCGCCAGCGCCACCCAGCGCAGCGCTATCGTCGGCGCAATCTTCCTCATGGCTACCAGCGCTATCGGCCCTGGCTTCCTCACTCAGACTGCGAAATTTACCGGCCAACTCGGCGCAGCCTTCGCTTTCGCCATTGTCGCCTCGATTCTGATCGACATCGCCGTCCAAATGAATGTCTGGCGCGTGATCGGGGTCAGCGGACTGCGCGCTCAAGAACTCGGCAACAAAGTCATTCCAGGCCTGGGTTGGCTGTTGGCAGCGCTGATCGCCATTGGTGGTGTGGTATTCAACATTGGAAATATCGCCGGTGCGGGCCTTGGCCTCGACGCGCTCTTAGGGGTCGATGTCAAAGTCGGTGGCGCGGTAACTGCGGTACTTGCCATCGCCATCTTTCTTTTCCAGCGCCTCGGCGGAGCATTAGACAGGTTCCTCGCTTTGCTCGGCATCATTATGCTTGTGTTGACGCTGTACGTGGCGATTGTTTCCAATCCGCCGGTTGGCCTCGCGCTGAAAAACTCTGTGCTACCCGATCGCGTCGACTTCGTCACCATCACCACGCTTGTTGGTGGCACGGTCGGCGGTTACATCACCTACGCCGGCGCGCACCGGATGCTCGACTCTGGCGTCAACGGCCCCGATGACGTCGCCCAGGTGTCCAAGTCTTCAGTCACGGGCATCCTGCTGACCGGCGTAATGCGGGTGCTACTCTTCCTCGCGGTCCTCGGCGTAGTTGCTACCGGCGTCGACGTTGTGGGAGCCAAGAATCCGGCAGCTATGGCTTTCGAGTCCGCCGCAGGAGAAATTGGTTTGCGAATATTTGGCATGGTGCTGTGGGCCGCGGCGCTGTCGTCGATTATCGGCGCGTCGTACACATCGGCTACCTTCCTGGTGCCAAACAAGCCGGAATCCAAGCGCATCCAGAACTGGATCACTGTCATTTTCATTCTCATCAGCAGTGGCCTGTTCATCGCTATGGGCACGGCACCGGCAACCCTGATGATTTTCGCTGGCGCTTTCAACGGTCTGGTCCTGCCGATCGGCTTCACCATGATCATCTTCGTTGCAGCGTTCCGCCAGCATGACTTACTTCACGGTTATCGCTACCCTCGCTGGATGATCGCCATGGGCATCGTCGGCGTGGTGGTCGCTTGGTGGCTGGCCTGGGTATCCTTCGGCGGCGTTTTCGCCCTGATCAAGTAGGAAAGATGATGTTTGATCTCAATAGTGACATGGGCGAGAGCTTTGGCGCCTTCTCAATCGGCAATGACGGCGCGGTACTCAAACTAGTCTCGAGCGCCAACATTGCCACGGGCTTCCACGCCGGCGATCCCCTGGTGATGGTGAGCACTGTGCAGACTGCGATAGCGCACGGGGTTCGGATCGGCGCTCACATCGGTTACCAGGACATCGCTGGATTCGGCCGTCGCGACATGGAATATGACCCAAAGCTGCTCGAGGCTGAAACGATCTACCAAATCGGTGCGCTCCAGGCCATCGCCCGCAGTCTGGGCGCGGAGGTGGCTTACGTAAAACCCCACGGCGCGCTGTACAACCGCATTGCATTTGACCCGAACCAAGCCGAGCCAGTCATTGCCGGCATCAAAGCCGCCGATCCCAGCCTGAAACTCATGGGGCTTGCCGGTTCTCCGGTTTTGCAATGGGCAGCTGATGCGGGACTCGGCACAATTTCAGAGGCCTTCGCAGACCGTGCTTATACCCCCGAGGGAAAACTCGTACCGCGATCACAACCTGGCGCGGTGCTCCACGATCCAGTTGTAGCCGCTGCCCAGGCACTCGCCTTTGCACTCGGTGAGCCGATCACGGCGATCGATGGCAGCAAAGTGCACGTACGAGCGGAATCGCTGTGCGTCCACGGTGACAACCCGGCAGCGCTGGTCTTGATCGAACACATTCGTCAGAAGCTCAGCGATGCTGGCGTGGGGGTCGGTCATGATCGTTAGGCCATGTGGCGAACAAGCAATCATCGTGGATGTCACCGAGGTTGATGCGGAGTTTCCACTTCGTACCGTCTCGCAGCTGCGACGCTTGGTGGAATCTTGGGATGTGGATGGGATTGTGGATCTAGTCCCGGCGTCAACCACACTGCTGATCATGTTGGATACCGCGCGTGTGACGCCTATGGACGTCGCAAAGCGCTTGAATTCTTGCGACCTTCGCGATGCCCCAGCGGACACCGATGACAACGCGACACTGGTGGAGGTGCCGGTGCTTTACGACGGCCCTGACCTTACTTCGCTAGCCGCTGCGCTCGACTGGTCGCCTGAAGAGCTCGTGCGACGGCATTGCTCTACCCACTGGCAGGCTGCGTTCGGCGGTTTTGCCCCAGGTTTCACTTATTTGGTGGCGGAGGATCCGCTACCCCCAATTCCACGGTTGGGCTCTCCTCGCCCATCCATTCCTGCTGGCTCCGTGGGGCTTGCTGGCGAGTTTTCCGGTGTGTACCCGCAGAGCTCACCGGGTGGTTGGCAGCTGATTGGGTCAACAACTGCCCAGATGTGGGCGCCCGAAAGATCGGAACGCCCGGCGCTGATCAAGCCTGGTGACCGTGTGCGATTCAAGGCGGTGTACTGATGCTCAAGGTGGTTCAGTCGGGTCCGCAGATGCTGTTTCAGGATCTCGGACGGTTTGGCATGGCGGGCAGCGGAGTCGCGCCTTCTGGAACGTTCGACCGGATGAGTGCGGCACGCGCGAATCACGCGATGGGCAATGCCCCGACCGCTCCGGTAGTAGAAATTCTGCTGGGCGGGGTGGAGCTGGAGGCGCTCACCGCCACTCAATTGGTTCTAACCGGTATGCGTTGCCAGATTGAACTGGTGCATGCGGGTGGCGGGGTGACTGCCACTTACTCAAACGTCATCATCGACCTCGGCCCAGGTGATCGCGTTCGGATCGCATTGGCCCAGGATGGGATGCGGGGCTATCTGGCGGTTCGAGGAGGTTTCCGGCCTGCACATGTGCTCGGATCAAGTTCGACCGATGTCATGTCGGGAATCGGCCCGGCCCCGATCATCACTGGCGATCTCTTGAACATTGGCGATGAGATCGCCGAACCTGCCTGGTGGCCGCGACTGCGCGAGCTTCCGGCGCTGTGGCCCCGAGAGGGCGTCCGCACGCTGGCAGTGGTACTCGGTCCACGTGCGGACTGGTTTGCCGAAGATTCGTTGGAGGCGTTTTTCGGGCAGACCTATGAAGTTAGCGACAGGTCGAACCGAATTGGGCTTCGTCTCACTGCAGAAATTGCACTGGAGCGTGCTGTCGAAAACGAACTGCCGAGTGAGGGCATGGTCCGCGGATCTATTCAGATTCCGCCGAACGGCATGCCCGTAGTTTTCGGCCCAGATTATCCCGTGACCGGCGGTTATCCGGTTATCGGCGTGCTTACCCGACGCTCCTCTGATTATTCGGCTCAGTGTGCTCCGGGAGACAAGGTGCGCTTCGTCCGAGCACACTAAATGTGACTCGCGCTACAACCATTCCAGATCGCTCCAAATTTCACTGAATGCAAATGTGCACTCAGTGCATTCATGGGAGTAGGTTGTAGCCATGACACCTAATCTTCGAGAACAAAAGCGACGGGCAACGCTCGCCGCTATCGAAGAGCACGCCACCAAGTTGGTCGCCGAGCGCGGCTACCAACATGTCACAGTGGAAGATATCTGCGCCGCCGCGAACATCTCGCGTCGGACATTCTTCAACTACATCGAGTCGAAAGAAGAAGCAGTCTTTGGCAGTTTTCCTGTCCTGGACGACGCCGCAGCAGCAGCCTTCCTCGAGCACACTTATGACGACTTGACGGCGGAACTCCTCGAACTCAGCTACCACACCTTCCTCGGCCGGATGGCGCGCAGCGACGAATCGGCGACCATTCTGCGGCGTCGCAAAGCAATCATGCGCTCTCACCCGGAATTTTCCGCAAGCCGGATGGCTGCTTTCACGCTCATCCACGACGGCCTCGTCCGCATCGCAGCCTGCTACCTGGAACAGCACGAAGAAGCGCGGCGGCTTCCCCACCTCGCGCCCATCGACGAAGCGCGCATCCACGTCAGCACCGTGCATGCCGTCATTCAAATTGGTGTCAAACAATGGATGTCAGATCCAACGGCGCGGATATCCAACCTACACGAAAACTGCATAACCGCACTAGAAAATTTTAGATCGCTCGCCCGATCGACTGGAGAAAAGAAGTGAACGAAACTAAGCCAAGAGTCGGCTTGATCATGGGCGCCCTCATGGTGTCCATGCTCATGAGCTCGCTAGGGCAAATGATCTTCGCCACTGCCTTGCCGACTATCGTCGGCGACCTCGGCGGCGTCAATCACATGTCCTGGGTCATCACCGCCTTCCTGCTGGGGCAAACCGTTGCTCTGCCGATCTTCGGCAAACTCGGCGATCAGATCGGACGCAAGGGCCTCTACCTGTTCGTCGTGGTGCTGTTCATGGTCGGCTCGCTCATTGGTGGCCTGGCCACCTCCATGGGCATCCTCATTTTCGCTCGTGCCCTGCAGGGCATCGCCGGTGGTGGCCTGATGATCCTGACTCAGGCAATCACCGCGGAGATCGTCAGCGCCCGTGAACGCGGCAAGTACATGGGCCTGATGGGCTCGGTGTTCGGCGTGTCTTCCGTACTCGGCCCTGTACTCGGCGGCTGGTTCACTGACGGCCCGGGCTGGCGTTGGGGCCTTTGGCTGAACATCCCGCTCGGCCTGTTTGCGCTCTTTGGCGCTCTTTTCTACTTGCACTTGCCAAAGCGAGCACGCTCCGGCCGCTTCGATATCATCGGCTCAATCGTTATGATTATCGCCACTACCTGCTTGATTCTCTTTGTCACGTGGGGTGGCAACGAATACGAGTGGGACTCCCCGATGATTCTGTCGCTCATCGCAGGCACCTTCATCTTCGGCGCTCTTTTTGTCTGGACTGAACTCAAGGTGGCAGAGCCAATCGTGCCCATGTCACTGTTCCGCAGTCGCAACTTTGTGCTCACTACCGTGGCAGGCCTCGCAGTGGGCGTGTTCATGTTCGGTGCGCTGGGATACCTTCCGACCTACCTGCAAATGGTCCACGAGCTCACCCCAACCAACGCAGGCCTAATGATGATCCCGATGATGGTCGGCCTCATGGGTACCTCCATCACCGTCGGCAATTGGGTCTCTCGCACCGGTAAGTACAAGATGTACCCGGTAGTCGGTCTATTCATAGTGGCGCTCGGCCTGTACTTGCTGTCCACCCTGCATGCCGATTCCTCATTGGTCACCGTCGGCGGCTACTTCTTCGTATTCGGCGTGGGGCTCGGTGCAGCAATGCAAATCCTCGTGTTGATCGTCCAAAACTCCTTCCCAGTCTCCCTCGTTGGCACCGCCACCGGCGCTACCAACTTCTTCCGTCAAATCGGTGGTTCTCTGGGTGCCGCGCTCGTGGGTGGTTTGTTTGTGGGCAAGCTTAGCGACAGCCTGCACACCGCCATCCCCGAGGCGCTACGCTCCATGGGCTCCGCTGCCGCGCCTTATGCCGAGCAATTCTCTGGTGGAAGTGGTAGTCAAGACTTGACTCCGGCTGCCGTCACTCACCTGCCCGAGGCGCTCAAAACTGCTATCCAAGTCGCCTACAACGACGCCCTCACCCCAATCTTCTTCCTGCTCATGCCGTTGGCGGTCTTCTCCGCACTCATTGTCATGGCCGTCCGCGAAGAGAAGCTGAAAGAAACCATCTCATGAAAAAGCGCGAAAAAATCCCCTCTACGATGACCCCGGAGCAGCAAAAGACTGCCCGGTGGGTCATGACAGCCCTGATGGTCTCGATGCTGCTGGCATCGCTGGATCAAATGATCTTCTCCACCGCTCTGCCGACCATCGTCGGCGAGCTCGGCGGCGTCGACCACATGATGTGGGTTATCACTGCCTACCTGCTCGCTGAAACCATCATGCTGCCGATCTACGGCAAGCTCGGCGACCTCATCGGCCGCAAAGGCCTCATGATCGGCGCCCTCGCTATCTTCCTGGTCGGCTCAGTGCTCGGTGGTCTAGCCAACTCGATGTTGCTGCTGATCATCGGCCGCGCAGTCCAAGGTATTGGCGGCGGTGGCCTGATGATCCTTTCCCAGGCGATCATCGCCGACGTCATCCCGGCGCGCGAACGTGGTCGCTACATGGGTGTCATGGGTGGCGTGTTCGGCCTGTCCGCCGTGCTCGGCCCACTGCTCGGCGGTTGGTTTACTGAGGGTCCTGGCTGGCGCTGGGCATTCTGGATGAACCTGCCGTTGGGCGCCATCGCCATTGGCATCACCTTGTGGATGCTGCGCATTCCGGCCAAGCGTGTTCCATTCAAGTGGGACTATGCTGGTACGTTCCTGGCCATCATCGCTACCACCGCGCTCGTGCTCTTTACTACCTGGGGCGGTTCCCGCTACGAATGGTCCGACCCAATTATCCTGGGTCTCATCGCCGCCTTCGTTGTAGCCGGTGTGCTGCTGGTATTTGTTGAGCTCCGCGCAGAAGATCCGCTGATCCCGATGGGCTTCTTCGCCAACCGCAACTTTGCCTTGACGACGGCCGTCGGCATGGTTCTCGGCGTGACAATGTTCGGCGTCCTGGGTTACCTCCCTACCTATCTCCAAATGGTCCACGAGATTAATGCCACCGAAGCCGGCTACATGATGATCCCGATGATGGTCGGCATGATGGGCTTTTCCATCTGGTCCGGTAACCGGATCTCCTCTACCGGCACTTACCGGATGTACCCACTGGTCGGCATGGTTGTCACCGTGGTCGCACTGATCTTGTTCCACAGCCTGTCCGTTGACACCACTCTCTGGGAGATCGGTCTGTTCCTCTTCCTGCTCGGCTCAGGTCTCGGCCTTGCCATGCAGGTACTGATCCTGATCGTGCAAAACACTCTTCCACTGGCTGTAGTCGGCTCCGCCACCGCCGTCAATAACTACTTCCGTCAGATCGGCGCCTCTCTCGGCTCCGCGCTGGTCGGTGGCTTGTTCGTTGGCAATCTCGAAGACCTGATGGCTGAGCGTATTCCGCCAGCAATGGCATCGCTGCCACCAGAGGCTGCGGCTGGTGCCCAGATGGATTCCAATTCCATCACCCCGGCGCTCATCCATCAGCTCCCTGCCCCGCTCCGTGAAGCCTTCATGGGCGCCTACAACGACGCTCTGACTCCAGTCTTCCTCTATGTCCTGCCACTTATCGTGTTTTCGTTCTTCCTCCTGCTCTTCGTCAAGCATGAGCCACTCAGAACGACCGTAGAAGTAGAAGGCTAACTAACCGAATCTGGCCTGCCACCCGTAAAAATTACAGGTGACAGGCCATTTTCCTTTTACCGACTACTCGTAACGAAGAGCCTCGATCGGATTCATCTTCGCCGCTTTCGCCGCAGGATAGTAGCCAAAGAAGAGCCCGATTCCCATGGAGAACAGCAGCGAGACGAGGATCGCGGACAGTGGCGGCACGACGAAGGTACCGAGCAGGGATGAACCGATCATGCCGAAGGCGGACCCAAGGCCTACTCCGATGAGTCCACCAATGAGGCAGACGATCATCGCCTCGATGACAAACTGCAACTTGATATCCCGGCTGCGTGCACCAAGTGCTTTGCGGACGCCAATTTCTCGGGTGCGCTCAGTGACAGTAATGAGCATGACGTTCATGACCCCGATGCCGCCCACCAGCAGCGAAATCCCACCGATCGCGGCAACAACGGCGCTGATCGAACCAAGGATCGTATTGATCTGATCCAGCGCTTCGCTGTTGTCGCTAACTTTGACCAGGTAGGAATCGCTGCCCTGGTAAGTGGCATCGAAAAACCGCTGTAGCTCGTCCTTGAACTTGGTTTTGTCTACGCCCTGAGCGATCTTCACACTGACCTCGGAAAAGGCATCGGAGTGCTTGTTCTTGTCATACTCCGTGGAGAACAGATCCTGAAGCGGATAAGGAACATACATTTCAGGCTGGGACATGGTACCCACCAGCAGACTGCCTTTCGGCGGGCTGAAAACTCCCACCACCATGAATGAGGCGGTGCCAGCATCACTACTGAATTGAATTTCGGACTCGAGTGCGCGCGCGGGATCGTCGTCGAAAAGCTCTTTGACCAGCTCTGGAGAGATGACCGCGACGTGTCGTGCATCGGTTATGTCTTGCGGTAACAGCGCACGCCCGGCCTCGATATCCACGCCGTTGACAGTCATGAAATCAGCATTGACGGGTGAAATACCACTTTTGGTCTCGTGGCTAGCGAGGGTGCCATAGGTTTGGCCCACCACTGTGACGTCGCCCTGGCCGCCAGCCGTGCCAGAGTAGCTGATGGCCTCGACGCTGTCGGCGTAGCGCTGTTTCAGCTGTTCCAGCTGGTTGGTAGTGATCAGGGCGGAGTCGTCGGTGATCGTCGGGCTGGAATACATGTAATCCGATTTGGATTCTTCAGCGGTTTTTCGGTCTTGGACCTGCACGTTGAGGTTATTGATGCCCATCGAATCTAGGCTGCCCATGGTCTGGGTTTTCAGCGCGTGCCCGAGCGTGAGAATCGTGATCACGGAGGCGATGCCGATGATGATGCCGAGGAGGGTGAGCATCGAACGCATTTTTCCAGTCTTCATGCTGCTCAGCGCCAGCTTCATTGCCTCTGCCAGGTTCATAGCTGTCCTCCCTCCGTAATCAGGCCGTCCCGCATGGTCACAATCCGATCGGTTTCTGCAGCAAGCTCAGGGTTGTGCGTGATGAGGGCGATCGTGGCGCCGTGCTCCCGGTTGAGGTCGTGGAATAGGTCCATCACCATGCGACCAGTTTCGGTATCCAGTGCGCCGGTGGGTTCGTCGGCGAGCAGCAGGTCAGGCTCGTTGGCCAGGGCTCGGGCGATGGCCACGCGCTGTTTTTGGCCGCCGGAAAGCTCATTGGGTTGGTGGTGGAGACGATCCCCCATCCCGACCAAATTCAGCAGCTCTGCAGCTCGCTCGCGCCGCTCGCGTGGCGAGACGCCGGCGTACATCATGGGCATTTCCACGTTTCGCAGGGCGTCAATGCGGGCGATCAAGTTGAAGTTCTGGAATACGAAGCCGATGCGTTTGCTGCGCAGCTGGGCGAGATCGTCGTCCGAGCTAGCGAGCACATCGATGCCGTCGAGAAGATACGTGCCCTTGGTAGGGCGATCAAGCAGACCAATGATGTTCATCAGGGTGGATTTACCTGAGCCGGACGCACCGATGACGGAAATGAATTCGCCCCGGTCGATCCGCATGTCGATGCCCTTGAGCACGGTCAACTCGCTCGGTAAGCCGCTGTTGAAGGTGCGCACGATGCCACCGAGTTCAATGAGTCCGGGCATCTCACTGCTCCCGGATACGCACGAGCTTATCGACGTCCTCGGCATACTTACCCGGATCGCTCACCACCTTGTCCCCCGCCTTGAGGTCCAAGGAAGTGATGGCCACATCAAATTCGGTTTGGACACCAACACCCACCGGAATTTTCTTCACCCGATGCTTTTCACCTTCGGGCACCAGGATGATCACGTGGTGTCCTTCCGGGGATTTGAGCACGGCCTCGCGAGGCACAGTCAAAGCTCCGATTTCTTTCTTGGTCACGATATTGATCTTGGTGCTCGCACCGAGGTGCAAACCTTCTTTTTCCCCAGTGACCTTAATCTCGACGGGAAATTCACGCTTGGCCTTGCCGGACTCGGCCGGCGTCTCGTTTTTCTGGGCCACCGGAGCCACGTGTGTCACGGTGCCTTGGTACGTCTTGTCCTTCGCAGCAGGCGTGGTGAAGGTGACTTCGGCGCCAGGCTTGATCTTTCCAACCTCTGATTCTTTGACGGTCGTGGTGACCTTCAGCGTGGAATCGTCGGCGACCGTCATGAGGACGCCTTCCACTGGGGCCCCGACTGTGGCTGCGAGTTCCGTGATGATGCCGCCGTGTGGGCTGCGCACTTCCGCCTGGGCGATATCCAAGGACAGGTGCTTGGTGGTTACATCTGATGCCAAAGTGCCGGTAGCCGCCGTTTCCTGGGCCTGCTCCACGGCCAGTCGCTGTGTGTCAATGGCATGAAGGGCGGCGAGGCGAGCGCTTTCCACTGCGACGACGGCTTCTGAGTGCGCAGCACTCGCATCCCTCACCTTTGTCTGCAGCTCGGCGAGTTCACGATCGACCTCGAGCAGGCGTTGTTCGTAGGCTTTTTGTTTTTCCGCTAGATCCCGATCAGCACGGTTCACGCGGTCTTGCGTGGCGACGGCGTCGGCAAGCATGCCCGGCTGTCCGGCCTCGGTCATGACCACGCCATAAATGGTGTCAGCATTGACCCGAACGAGATTGAGCGCGGCATCGCGCTGCTCGTCACGCGCTGCCTGCAACGTAAGGTGTTGCTCGCGCAACGCCGGGTCCGTACCTGCGACGGTATCTGTTTGTCGATGTTGGAACGCAGTCTCGGCAGATTCGAGACTTGAGGCTGCCTGGCGTTCTGCCGCGACCGCCGCATTAATCTCCGGGGTTGCCCCTTGCTGATACTGCTCCCGCAACTGGCTGTACTGCTGTTGCGCGGACTCAAGCTGGTTCTGGTTCGCTGTCGCAGCTGCTGCCTTACTGGCTTGTTCTAGCTCGATTTGACGTTCAATGGCCACGGTATCCATGACCGCAAGCAACTGCTCGCCATTGACATGGTCTCCTAGCTGCACCTTCAGGTCCTTAACCGGACCTAGGAGAGAGGTAGTCAGCGAAGTGTACTTGTTGGCTGCTACTTCACCGTCAGCAAGGACCTTCTCCTCCACATCCCCCTTCGCAATATCGATCACGTCAGAGGCAACCACAACATCATCGGTGTTTCGAGGCGAGAAAGCAGCGTAGGCCCCGCCTCCTGCCAGGGAGAGACCCACTACAGCGGCAGCCGCAATAGCTAAAGTTTTTTTCCTGGGGCGAGCAAAGCCAGTCATATTAACAATCCCGTCGTTTTATAAGCTCCTGTCATGAAACTTACACAATCCCTAAAAACGAATGTAAGTCCCATTAAGGGTTTCGACCCCAACCGGGGTCAGGGTGAACCCTGAAACTGACGCTCGCATTTAGCCCTCGATACCTTTTGTGACGTGAACGTCCGCATCGAGGGCTAGCTGTCAACGAAACTAGTTTGCTTCCAACAAGCTCGTGACCAACTCTGCGATGCGGGAGCGTTCGGAGCGCTGCAGCGTGATGTGCGCAAACAACTCATTGCCCTTGAGCTTTTCAATCACTGCTTGAACACCGTCGTGGCGTCCCACGCGCAGGTTGTCGCGCTGGGCGACGTCATGGGTGAGGATAACGCGAGAGTTCTTGCCTAAGCGGGACAGGACGGTGAGCAACACGTTGCGCTCGAGCGACTGTGCTTCGTCGACAATGACAAAGGAATCATGGAGGGAACGGCCACGGATATGCGTCAGTGGCAGGACCTCGATAAGGTCACGCGCCATGATCTCATCCATGACATTATCGCTGACCAGACCCTCGAGGGTGTCGAACACTGCCTGAGCCCACGGGTTCATCTTCTCAGATTCCGAACCAGGGAGGTAGCCGAGATCCTGGCCACCAACGGCGTAGAGCGGGCGGAATACGACGATGCGCTTGTGCTCACCGCGCTCGAGAACGGCCTCCAGCCCGGCGCACAGGGCGAGGGCAGACTTACCGGTGCCTGCACGTCCACCCACGGACACGATGCCTACCTCGGAGTCAAGGAGCAGGTCCAGGGCAATGCGCTGCTCAGCAGAGCGACCCTGGACCCCGAATGCCTGACGGTCACCGCGAATGAGGGTTACTACGCCGTCGCCACGCACGCGAGCGAGCGCCGACTTGGACGGCGAGGTCAAGGTGAGGCCACAGTGGATCGGGAGATCTTCTATTGCCGTGCCACGGCGGGTCAATTCTCCAGCAAGGTCTGCTTCGCCCTCGCGGTACAGCTCATCGATCGTCGTGGAATCGATATCCACCTGCTCCATGCCGGTGTAGCCAGTAAGAACTACATCCTGTGCGTGGTACTCATCTGCAGGCAGGCCAACTGAGCCAGCCTTCACACGCAGTGGAATGTCCTTGGTCACCAGCACGCACTCGCGGCCTTCCTTCTGGAAGTTCAGTGCGCAGGCCAGAATTCGGTGATCACTGAGCGAGTCCTGGAAGGCGACCGGCAAGATGGTCATGTCCGAATGATTAAGCTCGATCTGCACCGTGCCACCGTCGGTGTTGACGGGCACTGGCTTGTCCAGGCGGCCGTAGGTCTGACGGAGGTCTTCCAGGTAGCGCAGCGCTTCACGCGCAAACCACCCTAGTTCTGGATGAAAACGCTTGCCTTCCAATTCGCTCACGACGACCAGTGGCAGCACCACGTGGTGTTCGGCGAACTTTCGCAATGCCCATGGGTCAGAAAGCAAAACGGACGTATCAATTACATACGTCCGTGTTGGGGTGGGCTGGTGTCCATCGCGAGCTGGATCGATGGTCGTAAGTGCGACATTTTCCCGCATAGCTTGAGGGCTCCCTTCACCTCCCGCCGGGTACCCGATCGGGCTGTGACATGCGTACTTTTGGCACCCCTGCCGGAACGCCGGTACCAGCTACCGGAAGGTGGTGGCCAGTCAGCTTCCCCACTGACCGGTCCCCCTCAGGCTAACGTCCGAAGGTTTAAGTTACATGGTTGTGAGATGAATGCTCGGTAAACGTTCACCACTCGAGCCACATGCTTAACGACGTCCCCGCTTGGTCGCTTTCTTCAAGCCAGTATTGCGGCGTTGAGCGCGTTCCTTCGCTTTCTCCTTGGCCTTCTTTTTCACCGGTTGTGCCTGGCGAGAGGTATTTGCCGTGCGCCCCTTAGTGATGCCGACGAAATCCTGAATCATGTCGCCATCGTGGTCCTTATGCCACACCAGCGAAATCTGCGTTGGAGTTCCCCCCACGAACGGCCGATGCTCCGTCTGCTTAGAGCTGATGCTTCTGAGCAAAGGGCGCGGCGCGATCACCACACCTACGTTCGCTGCCACTACTTGTACAGCGTCACGTACCGCCTGAATATCCACGGATTCACCAGGCTCGTAATTGATGATTTCGCCTTCGATATCGCGCCGGGAAATCTTCTCCAAGAGGGTTAACTCGCTGTCTTTGGGAACCGTAATGCCCGGCAGCTCCTCATACAGGTCCACTTTGTGGAAATCCGCAGTCAGCCGAAGCTCCGGCAGGCGGATGAGAGCTGCGGTGGCGCGGCCGTCGAGAAGCGCCCCAAAAGCGTCATCAGACTCCATCGCGACCAGATTCGGGTAGTCAGTGCGCTCATTGAAACGCTCAAACCACTTGCTCGGCGCGGTGCCCTTGATGAAGGCGATCGACAGCGGCTGTGCATTGCTCATGGGCTAGATGATAGCGTGAACAGTGTGAACGACATGAACCGCGAACCTTCCGCCACCGCAATGAAGCCCGCTACCGCAGCCAAAAAGCTGAATATCTACTTGCCTGCAACTCCGGAGTCTTTTCAAAACAACGCGCTGACTCACGCGGAATTCGTGGAACTTCAGGACAATCCCCCTGAGTGGCTGCAAGAGCTGCGCCGGAATGGCCCGCATCCGCGCCCTGAGGTGGCCCGCAAGCTCGGCATCACCATCACGGCGCTGAAAAAGAATGACATGGACAAGCCGCTGACCACTGCGGATATCAAAGCTTTGCTAGCCGATCAGCCTGAGTGGCTTCGCCTCGCTCGTACTGCCCTAGCTGACCAGCGCAAAGAGGGCCAAGCTGAACCGGAAGACGCTTAGCCTTTTTCGTCCTCGGATAAACAAAACCACCCTTGCTTGGCACCAGAATCGCTGTTTCCGGTGACGAGCAAGGGTGGTTTTTCTAGCCTAGAGGCTTAGACCAGCTTCCAGTCCTCAAGACCTTCGTACAGTGGGTACTGCTCGGCGAGCTTCTCCACGCGTGCGCGCAACGCTGCGACGTCAGCGGACGAGCCCGCAGCGAGTGCTGTGCCGATGATGTCTGCAACTTCAGTGAACGCAGCAGTATCAAAACCGCGAGTTGCGAGGGCAGGAGTGCCGATGCGCAGGCCGGAGGTGACCATTGGTGGGCGTGGGTCGTTAGGAACCGCATTGCGGTTGACGGTGATTCCGACCTCGTGCAGGAGGTCTTCCGCCTGCTGTCCGTCCATTTGAGAATTGCGTAGGTCGGCGAGGACCAGGTGAACGTCGGTGCCGCCGGTGAGAACGTCAACGCCTGCTGCCTTGCAGTCCGCGGCCATCAGGCGCTCGGCCAGGATGGAAGCGCCTTCCAGGGTGCGCTGCTGGCGCTCCTTGAACAGCTCGGAGCCGGCGATCTTCATAGCAATGGCCTTGGCTGCGATGGCATGCATGAGCGGGCCACCCTGCTGACCAGGGAATACGGACGAGTTGATCTTCTTACCGAACTCCTCCTTGGCCAGGATCATGCCAGAACGTGGGCCGCCGAGAGTCTTGTGCACGGTGGTGGACACGACGTCCGCGTGTGGCACTGGGGATGGGTGCAGGCCAGCAGCAACGAGGCCTGCGAAGTGAGCCATGTCGACCCACAGCTTCGCGCCAACTTCATCGGCAATTGAGCGGAACGCAGCGAAGTCGAGGTGGCGTGGGTAGGCAGACCAACCGGCGATGATGACCTGAGGCTTTTCTGCCAGCGCCATTTCGCGAACGCGATCCATATCAATGCGCATCGTGTCGTCTTCAACACCGTATGCAGCAACTTCGTAGAGCTTGCCGGAGAAGTTCAGCTTCATGCCGTGGGTGAGGTGACCGCCGTGAGCCAGGGACAGACCCATGATCTTCTCACCAGGGTTGGCCAGCGACATCAGCACAGCAGCGTTCGCCTGGGCACCAGCGTGTGGCTGGACATTGGCAAACTCAGCGCCAAATACTTCCTTGGCGCGGTTACGCGCCAGGTCCTCAATGATGTCCACGTGCTCGCAGCCACCGTAGTAACGGCGACCAGGGTAGCCCTCGGCGTACTTATTGGTCAGCACCGAGCCCTGAGCCTGCAGCACTGCGCGAGGAACAAAGTTCTCGGAGGCGATCATCTCGAGGGTGCCACGCTGACGGCCAAGCTCAGCCGAGATCGCTGCAGCGACCTCGGGATCGAGTTGGTCAAGAGGCTGGGACATCACATTGTCAGAAACAGAGGTCATAGCGGCGCCAATGAGCCTTTCCACGCTGGGGGTAAGTTTCGGGTTTCGGCCCCAAGTTTACGTCACATTCCCCACACCCGAAAATGCTCTCTCCCCCACTCAGTACTTTGAGCGTGTTCGATTTCACAACGCGCCCGCTCAAGGTGCACAATGGAATGTATGTCTAGGTCACAGGCAACGTTGGAAGTTAGCCCCTATCTCGAGTTTGACCGAACCGAGTGGCGCAACTTGCGCAACAACATGCCCCAGGTCCTCACAGCCGAGGAAGTGGTCAAGCTCCGCGGTCTGGGCGAAAGTGTTGACCTGAAAGAGGTTGAGGAAGTTTATCTCCCTCTCTCCCGCCTGATCTACCTGCAGGTCAAAGCCCGCAAAGGCCTGATGGCGGCCACCGAAACCTTCCTTAAGTCCCCAGCGGAGAACGTCCCGTTCATCATCGGCATCGCCGGATCCGTGGCCGTGGGCAAATCAACAACCGCCCGCCTGCTCCAGGTACTCCTCCAACGCTGGGAATCCAGCCCACGGGTGGACCTAGTAACCACCGACGGTTTCCTGTTCCCAAGCCAAGAGCTCAATCGCCGCCGCATTATGAACCGGAAAGGCTTCCCCGAGAGCTACGACCAGCGGGCACTGATGCGCTTTGTCACGGACGTAAAATCCGGAAAACGCGAGGTCATGGCCCCGGTTTACTCGCATACCTTGTATGACCGAGTGCCTGGCGAGTTCATCTCCGTCGACAAGCCCGACATTTTGATCGTGGAAGGGCTCAACGTCCTACAAACTGGCCCCACCCTGATGGTGTCGGACTTGTTTGATTTTTCGGTCTACGTCCACGCGCGCACCGAGCACATCGAAAAGTGGTACATCGACCGATTCCTGCAGCTGCGAAAGACGTCGTTTAGCAAGCCAGGCGCGCACTTTTCCCACTACGCAAAGCTTGACGACGACATCGCGCGCGCCGAAGCGCGCGAAATCTGGCAGTCCGTAAACCTACCGAATTTGGTGGAGAACATTCTCCCCACTCGCGTGCGCGCGTCTTTGCAGCTGTTTAAGGATGCAAACCACGAGGTAGAACGCGTCCGCATGCGGAAGATCTAGGCGAGCCAGGCATCAATGGGATCAAGTTCCGCAAAGTCGACTCGGTCCTCATCCGTGCCATAGGACGCATACATGGCTTCTTCATTGGCAGTGCGGTTCTTCTTCGCTTTGAGCATCTTGTTCAACCCCCACATCACGCCTTTGTGTACGCGATTGAGCTCGGAGTAGGCCAGGCGCCCTGGCAAATAGAAGCGGGTGATCTCGGAGGCTTTCTCACCGAGAGCCGCAGCAATAGGATCTTTGGCACGCACTTCCTCAAGCAAGGTCATGCCGACAACGGCAAGGGCGACCTTCTTGCCAGCGACATCGTGCCCCAACAGCCACTTGGCCCCAGCAACCTGGCCAGCGTAATTAGGGGAAAACACTACGATCTTCTCGGCGGCTTCTGCTTGGGCTTCATCCAGCGGCACAGCTTCGGTGCCGTGCCTGCGCGCGCACTCCCTCGCATAACGTTCAGTGGAACCATAGTTCGTGTTGTATGTGACGAGGAGAGTCATGATGCTCGATTCTTATTTGCCGAAGCGGCGGCTTCGGGAGGAGTAGTCGCGTAGTGCGCGGAAAAAGTCGATGCGCCTAAAGGCCGGCCAGTAGGTGTCGGTGAACCAGATTTCGGAGTAAGCCGACTGCCACAGGAGGAATCCGGAAAGGCGCTGTTCACCGGAGGTCCGGATCACGAGATCAGGGTCTGGTTGCCCAGAGGTGTACAAGTGCTCCGAGATGGACTCCACGCTGACCTTGTCCGCGATTTTGTCGGATGGAGTGCCGGCGGCAATCTCTTCGCGAATGAAATCCTGTACTGCGTCAGCGATTTCCTGTCGGCCACCGTAGCCCACCGCCACATTGACGGCCACGCCGCTATTGTCCTGCGTGCCATCGGCAGCCTTACGCAGCCGCTCAGCTACCGATTCGGGCAGTAGATCAAGGTGACCGACCAAACGGACCCGGCAATTGAGCCCCGGAGCTGCAAGCTCCTCCACGACATCGCTGATGATGTCGAAAAGCAGCTGCAGCTCACTGCTTTCCCGGCCCAGGTTTTCGGTCGACAGTAGGTATACGGTTACCAGTTCCACCTCGGTGTCCTGGCACCAACCAACCATCTCACCGATTTTCTTGGCTCCCACTCGGTGTCCGTGGCTGACATCAGTAAATCCAGCCTGGCGCGCCCAACGACGGTTGCCATCGCACATGATGGCAACGTGCTTGGGCTGCTTGCGCCCCTTCAGCTCCCGTTGCAGGTGATTCTCGTACAACGGGTACAGCAAATTCGGCAGAACTTTCACACACCCAAGTGTAGCTATAGGGCTGCGCGTCGGGAGCGAACCGCAGCCGCAAGCTGAGCGAGCAGATCGACGGTGTCATCAATACCGATGCACTTATCAGTGACAGACTGCCCGTACACCAGTCCCTCACCACCGTTGCGACGCAGCTTTTCTGGATCTAATTTCTGTGCGCCTGCGACCAAAAAGGACTCGATCATGATGCCGGCGATGGACTCTTGGCCACTGGCGATGTGCTCGGCAATCTCACGGATGACCTCGAGTTGACGGACATCATCCTTGCCCGAGTTCGCGTGCGACGCATCGATCATGAGGTGCTGGCCGTCGTTAAGCTGCAGCGCCTTTTCGACGTCAGCGGCGCCGTAGTTCGGGCCACCGCTACCACCGCGCAAAATGATGTGACAATTGTCATTGCCTGCGGTTTCAACGACGGCCGGTTGCCCCTCATCGGAGGTGCCGAAGAAGAAGTGCGGGTGCGAGGCGGCTTCGGCGGCGTCGACTGCTACCTGGATGCCACCATCGGTGCCGTTCTTGAAACCGATCGGCATGGACATGCCAGAGGCAAGCTGGCGGTGCACCTGAGACTCGGTCGTGCGGGCACCGATGGCGCCCCATGCGACAGCGTCCGCGTAGTACTGCGGGCTGTTTGGCTCGAGGAATTCGCAGCCGACGGGCAAGCCGGTGGCGAGTACCTCGAGCAGGACGTTGCGGGCGAGTTCCAAGCCGTGCACGATGTCGTAGGAGCCATCAAGGTGCGGGTCATTGATCAGGCCCTTCCACCCGACCGTGGTGCGCGGCTTTTCGAAGTACACGCGCATAACGATTTTCAGATCGTTGCTGAGACGTTCAGCTAACGGAGCAAGTCGGTGCGCGTAATCGAGCGCGGCCTTCGGATCATGCACGGAGCAAGGGCCAACGACAACGACGAGGCGATCATCCTCGCCTGCGAAAATATCCGCAATCTCCTGGCGATCGTGCTCAACCTTTGCAGCAAGCTCCGGTGCCAACGGCAGGCGTGCGAGAAGTTCGGCTGGGGTGGGCAGATCGTGGAAGGCGACGACGCGCCTGTTGCTTGTCGACGCCGCGTTGTTCAGGGACACAGGTGCACTCATGGCTTTCCTCTACGTTGATTTCGGGTAACAAAAAAGCAGCCCCGATGCTTTCCGTCATGGAAAGCGGGACTGCTTAAGGCTTGCGGTGGTTAGTGGCTCAGGTAGCGATCACGACGTGATAGGTCGTGCGGGAAAACCTCCGCAAGCCTTGTCAAAATAAAATCGCCACATGAACATGAGACAAAAGGTACCACAGTCTGGAACGGGCTACCCTTTTTCGATAAAAGGCCTGGTGAAGCTACACCAATGAAGGGGTGCTCTAGATAAGGTGCTTCTTGTCATTGCCGAGCAAACCCTCGGCAGCCATGGCCTCATCAATGGCTTTTTCGTCAAACACGTTCAACCCGCGTGCTTCGGCGAACGCCTGACGCCGCACCAAACGCCCCTGGCGTCGGGAAAAAGCCCAGCCAAGGTAGATCACCGCGACAAGCAGGGCGACGATCACGAGAAGGCCGATTGGCGATGCCTTGCCAAATTCGGGGCCCAGCGGTGTGCTCTGCTGTTGGGCCAGGATGAGAAGGTCCACGAGGATAACTCCTTAGTCAATACCTGCGAACAGGTCGTCTTCCGGGATCGACGTCTTCACTCGGGTCTGCGCCAGTTCGAATTCTTCCGTCGGCCACAGCTTACGCTGCACTTCGATCGGAGTGCCAAAGAAGGTGCCGGCCGGATCAATTTGGGTGGCGTGCGCGAGCAACGCTCGATCACGATGGTCAAAGTAGTCATCGCATCGGACCTGTGTGGTCACGCGCAGCATGATGTCGCCCTTGTGCGCTTTCCAACGGTCCAGAAACGGCGTGTATGGGCTTGGTTTTCCATCCGCAATCAGCAGATCATGGAACATTTGCATGCGCTGACGGATGAAGCCATGGGTGTAGTACAGCTTCAGTGGATCCCACGGCTCCCCGAGTTCAGGGTGGTAGTTTTTGTCTCCCGACTTCTCCCACGCCAACATAGATACCTCGTGCACCTTCAGGTGATCTGGGTGCGGGTAGCCACCGTTTTCGTCATAAGTAATGATGACGTGTGGACGGAAGTCGCGGAGAATCTGGACGATCTCACGCACTACCTGGTCAGTATCTGCGAGCGCGAAACAGCCTTCCGGCAGTGGCGGAAGCGGATCCCCTTCCGGCAAGCCGGAGTCGACATAGCCGAGCCAACGGTGCTGCGTTCCGAGGGCATCCATAGCCGCAGCCATTTCCTCGCGGCGCACCGCGGGCAAGTTTTCGAGTACGCCTGGCTTTTCCATTGCAGGGTTGAGGATGCTGCCACGTTCACCACCGGTACAGGTCACCACCATGACGTCGTGACCTTCAGCAGCGTAGCGCGCCATGGTGGCCGCGCCCTTGCTGGCTTCGTCGTCGGGGTGGGCATGAATTGCCAATAACCTGAGTCCGCTCACGTAGTGTCCATCCTTCATCCTTGTGGCCATGTCCTCATTACCATCGTAGCCCCCACAATTCGAATTAGGTAAGCGCGCTTCGGTATTGTCATCTGTGCACCTAACTTGACGTCTTTGCGAGGAAACTATGACTGCTCCATCCGCTACTTACGGCGAACCGACCAAGCGTGGCGTCGTTGGCCCCATTATTGCGGTGGGCGCGGTGATTTTTGTCATTGCCTTAGCCGTTGTCGCTTTCCAGTACTTTCAGAAAATCAATGCCGTCACCGTCTCTGCCACGACCGCGGGCTTTGAGCTTGTCGACGACCACACCCTCCGGGTCAACGTAGATGTCACTCGTGACAACCCCGATGTCGCGGCATACTGCATCATCACTTCGATGAACTACGACAAGGCCGAGGTCGGCCGTCGCGAGTTCGTCATCGAACCTGGTGGTGCGAAGACGCAGCGCTTCCCGATCGACATCCCTTCCCGCGACGTTCCGGTGGCAGGCAAGGTTTACGGTTGCTCCGATAAGCTACCCGCTCACCTGGCTGGCTAATTCCCTTGTGCTAAAATTCGGGCACTAACTGTGCTTTCCTGGGCAAACATCTTTTGAAAGGGTTCTTTCACCATGGCTGAAAACAAGCAGTACATCACTCCGGAGACGAAGGCGAAGCTCGAAGAGGAGCTCAATGCCCTGATCGCTCACCGTCCAGTGGTGGCAGCTGAGATTAACGAACGCCGCGAAGAGGGTGACCTGAAGGAGAACGCAGGTTACGACGCAGCCCGCGAGATGCAGGATCAAGAAGAAGCCCGCATTAAGCAGATTTCTGAAATTCTGGCTAACTCCACCACGGAGCGCGCTGGTATCGAAGAGGGTGTCGCACACGTCGGTTCCGTCGTCCACGTTTACTACAACGGTGACAAGAACGAGAAGGAGACCTTCCTGATCGGTACCCGTGCTGCTGCCTCTGAGAACCCTGACCTGGAGACCTACTCTGAGCAGTCCCCACTGGGTGTGTGCATCCTGGGCGCTCGCGAGGGCGAGACTCGCGAGTACCAGGCTCCAAACGGTACGACCATCTCTGTCACCCTGGTTTCTGCCGAGCCTTATAACTCTGAAAAGGCTTCTCGCCTGCGCGCCGAGAAGAACAACGCATAAGGTGAATCAACGCCTTAGTGCCGCCACAGTGTTACTCACTGCGGCGGCACTTTCTTCTTGTTCTCCAGCGCACCAAAACGAGTCTCCACTGAAAGTAGCTACTGCTGTGGGCGAGGTAGCTTCCAGCGCTGATGTTCCTGGCTACATCGATTGCTTTGGCAAGCCTTCACAGCGCCCCACGGAGCTATCACTTAAGTGCGTAGATGACTCGACGCGACTGATCGGTATTGTGTGGGACTCGTGGCAGCAGGATTCCGCGGAAGGCCACGCTACCTTGGTGAGCCCCGATGTTGAACCACGGGACGTTCAGGTGTCACTTTCCTCCCCCATCGGCGAATCGTTCACAGATCTCTACGTGGAGGGAGAACTGGCTTACCCCTAACTCCCTGCAACGCGAAGAGCTCCCCAGCTGTAGCTGGGGAGCTCTTGTCGGTTATCGGATCCGGAATGCTAGTCGCGCAGGATGCTCAGCAGGCGCAGGATCTCGGTGTACAGCCACACCAGGGTCACAGCCAGGCCAAGTGCCACGCCCCACGCCATCTTGGCAGGTGCGCCGGAGCGAATCAGCTGATCTGCCTCATCGAAGTCGTTAAGGAAGCTGAGGGATGCCAGCACGATGCAGACGACGGAGAACAGGATGGCCATCGGGCCATCGCCACGCAGCGGGTTGAAGCCGAAAAGCACGGCGCCAATCAGGTTACCCAGCGAGAGGAACAGCACGCCGACCAGGGCGGCCGTCATGAAGCGAGTGAACTTAGGGGTAACGCGAATGACGCCAGCCTTGTACACCCACAGCATGCCGACAAACACGCCGATCGTTGCGATGACTGCCTGGCCGATCATGCCACCGTTCGAGCCAGCCATGAGGAAGGTGAAGCCACCGACGAACAGGCCCTCAAAAGCGGCGTAAGCCAGGGTCACTGGCGCAGATCCCCACTTCTTGCCGAAGGTCGCAACCAGCACCATGATGAGGCCACCGATGGCACCAATACCAAAGGCAGCGAGTGCCAGGATTGGGCTAACGAACAGGCCAAGCCCAAAGCTCAAAGCAGCGAGGGCGACGATAATGCCGAGCACGAGGCTCGTCTTGGAGATGACATCGTCCACGGTCATGGCGCGCTCACCGGTAGGTGCGCCGTAACCTGCACCGGCACCGTACGGAGTTCCGTAGCCAGCCTGTCCATAGTTATTCTGGCCATACTGGCCATAACCGGCTTGGCCGTACTGCTGGCCTGCTGCAGTCTTGGTCTTGGTCAGGGAACTAAAAACAGGATTGCTGCTTCGCACTTGGTCCCATTCCTTTCACATTTTGTCTTTTGGTTGTGCTTCCTTTTCCGGGAGCACTCGCTATGTTCAACGCAAGCAAGCGCAGGAAAGTTCCCGTTGTTTCAAAGAACTTCTAAAAGAATTTGTCTTTCATCACGCGACGAGCGTAACGAACCAAGGGCCGCGCTTCAAAGGTACTAACCTAAAAGGCAGGCCAGAAAATTATCCTGGCCTGCTTGTTCTTGTGTGCCCCCAGTCGGACTCGAACCGACACTTTGCAGATTTTAAGTCTGCTGCCTCTGCCAATTGGGCTATAGGGGCTGATGCCCGAACGCGGCATCTCTTGAAAGATTAATCCACGGTTCGGGCGGGGAGAAAATTAGGGTGCCACTAAGCCAGCGACGATGCCATCGAGAATGTCTTTTTCCGAAATGATCAGGGACCGGACTTCGGTGCGCTCGGCAATCATGTCGATGATCCCGTCAACGACCACGGAACCACCGGCGATTACATCAGCGCGCCCTGGATGCATCACTGGGTGCGAGGCGCGCTCGGCGGAAGTCTCAGCGATCAGCGCGCCTGTGAGTACCTTCGATGCCTCAAATCGCAGCTCCGAGCCGTGAATGTGCTTCGGATCATACGACTCCAGTCCCTGCGCGATAGCAGAGATCGTGGTGAACGTGCCGGCGACGCCAACGAACGTATCCGCCAGTTCGATAGGTACCGCGGATTGGACGTCGACAAGGCGCGCGGCGACGTACTCACGCGCCTGCTGCACCTGCTCTGGGGTGGCAGGATCGGAGGTCATGATGCGCTCCGTGAGGCGGACGCAGCCCATCTGTGCGGAGTAGGCGCCCAGAATAGTGCCATCTCGCTTGCCGACGACAAATTCCGTCGAACCGCCTCCCAGATCGATCACGCACACGGTTTCGCAACGCTCGGGTAGATCCGTGACTGCACCTTGGAAAGAAAGGCGAGCTTCCTCTTCACCCGAGATCTCTTCCGCTTTGGTATTGGGGATCACTTGCCCAAGTAGCTCGGCGGTCATATCGATGAAGTCTTGGCGGTTTTCAGCATCACGCGTGGCAGAGGTAGCCACCATGCGCAGCGCCACGACTCCCTCGCGCTTCATGATCTCCACGAACTCCGTCAGCGCCACCCGCGCACGCACGATGGCATCATCAGAAATCCGCCCCGTTGCATCGACGCCCTGGCCAAGGCGCACGATCTTCATGCCACGGTAGACGTCGGTGAACTCCTTGCCGTCGAAGTCCGAAACCAGCAGGCGAAGCGAGTTTGTTCCGCAGTCCACTGCGGCTACGCGCGCCACTACTTGACCTCAGCGTGCGTGAAGTCGAAATCGGCGAGGTCGATTCCTAATTCTTGGCAGGTTGGCCAATCCTCCGGAATAGCAGTCCCGCGCAGGTTCGCATGTTCGGCGGCCATTGCCACTGCCTCAGTGCCAAACCGCACCCGCTCCGGCCCCTCGGCCAGGGCGTAGGCAATCAGCACGTGCAGGCACTTGACGCGATCGGGCATGCCGCCACCTGAGAAGTCAGTGCCCAGATCTTCCATCTTGTTGCGCTCGGCCAGAAAGTGCTCGTGAGCTTTGAGGTAGTCCTCCTGTAGCTCCGCATCGGTGGCGAGGCGCTCCTGCATCCACTTCATCACGTGCGCGACCTCAAGCCGCGATGCCTCTGCGGTCAGACGTGGCTCCGTGAGGTAATACAGCGTCGGAAACGGGGTGCCGTCCTCGAGGCGAGGGACAGTCTTCACGACGGCTGGTGAGCCGTCAGGCGTGGTGTAAGAGATTTCCACGACACCGCGGGGCTCCCTACCCAGCTGCTTAGCTACGGCTGCAAGTTGAGCTTCAGTAACAGTCATGGAAGCTATTGTGTCATGGCTACGGCTGTATTGGCTGAATTGGCTCCGTCGGCTTGACCGGCAGCTTCATTTCCGGAGTCGGCTGCTCTTGGTCGGAATCCTGTTGTGCCTCCGCAGGAGTGGCAACTGCCCCCCATAGCGCCTCGTACCACGGTCCCTTTTTCTCATCCTCGGTGGTAGTGGATGTGAGGGTGTCGTCGTTTGTCATCGTGGGGTCGATAATTCGGAAAGCGACTTCGCCCGGGGCGATTACCCCGAGTCGGTTGCGGGCCTGCTCATCCAAGTAAGCCTTGTTCTTGTAGCGATCCAGTTCCCCGAGCAGCTCATCTTTGTGTTTCTGCTTTTGTGCGATGGAGGCGCTGACTTCTTTAATCTCATTGCGCTGCTCGAAATAGTTGCGCAATGGCAATGCGATGGTCAGTAAGAAGATAATGAGGACCGCGATGAGAACGATGAGCTCCACTACCCCGATTTTAAGCGGGCGCTTTGTGTTTTTGGCAGCACGAAGCTTCGCATCGGACCTGCGGTTTTTCACCGGGACGCGGCTTTTCGAGTTCATCGGGTTGAGTGGCATTACTTCAATATCCTAGTTCCCTTGTGTCACAGCAGTCACGTGGCACGCCGATTGACTTTATCGGGGCGTGGGAGACGTCTTATTTCTCGTTGCAAACAAATAGCCCGGTTCCCTCCGAGTGGAGGGAACCGGGCTATCTACAAGCGCTTACTTGAAGCGTGGGAATGCAGAACGACCTGCGTAGACAGCAGCTTCGCCGAGCATCTGCTCGATGCGGATCAGCTGGTTGTACTTAGCGACGCGCTCGGAACGAGCAGGTGCGCCGGTCTTGATCTGTCCACAGTTCAATGCCACTGCGAGGTCAGCGATGGTGGTGTCCTCGGTCTCACCGGAACGGTGGGACATCATGGTGCGGTAACCGTTGCGGTGTGCCATCTCGACAGCGTCGAAGGTTTCGGTCAGGGTGCCGATCTGGTTGACCTTCACCAGGAGAGCGTTAGCGGCCTTCATTTCGATGCCCTTGGCAAGACGCTCTGGGTTGGTGACGAAGAAGTCGTCGCCAACGATCTGAACCTTGTCACCGATAGCAGCGGTCAGAGCAACATAGCCCTCCCAGTCGTCTTCCTGCAGTGGGTCCTCGATGGAAACGATTGGGTACTGAGCGATGAGGTCCTCGTAGACCTTGGCCATCTCTTCAGCAGTGTGCTCGCCACCCTCGAAGTGGTACTTGCCATCCTTGAAGAACTCGGAGGAAGCAACGTCCAGTGCCAGAGCGACATCCTCGCCTACCTTGTAGCCGGACTTTTCGATGGCTTCGACGATGACATCGAGTGCTGCCTTGGTGGACTCAACGGATGGAGCGAAGCCGCCCTCGTCGCCCAGGCCGGTGGACAGACCCTTTTCCTTCAGAACGGACTTGAGGGTGTGGTACACTTCAGCACCCATGCGCAGAGCCTCAACGAAGGACTCAGCACCGATTGGGGCGATCATGAACTCCTGGACGTCAACGCCGGAGTCAGCGTGTGCGCCACCATTGAGGATGTTCATCATTGGTACTGGCAGGACGTGAGCGTTTGGGCCGCCAATGTAGCGGAACAGTGGCAGCTGTGCGGAGTCAGCGGCTGCCTTTGCCACAGCCATGGAAACACCGAGGATGGCGTTTGCGCCGAGGCGGGACTTGTTTGGGGTGCCGTCGAGGTCGATCATGGCCTGGTCGATGGCGCGCTGATCATCAGCCTCGAAACCTGCGAGCTCGTCTGCGATTTCTTCGTTGACAGCTTCAACAGCCTTCAGAACGCCCTTGCCCTGGTAGCGGTCGCCGCCATCACGCAGTTCGTGAGCCTCGTGAGCACCGGTGGATGCGCCAGACGGAACACCTGCCTGGCCGTGAGCCATATCGTCAAGAACGACCTCTGCCTCGACGGTTGGGTTACCGCGGGAATCCATGATTTCACGAGCGAATACGTGCATGATCTCAGCCACTGTTGGCCTCCTAAGTGATAAGGATTGTTTTAGTTCTGGGCGCGAACCAGTCACACCTATCTTCAATTGTGGCACGAATTTCGGAACCCAGCCATCAATCCCCTCAATTGCCTAATATGCAGGCTGCCTCAATGCGTAAGAAGCAGCAGCATCTCGCACGTCAGCAATGTATTTGTCAGATTGGTTATAAGAGTAAATCGCACGAGTCCAACCTTCGGGGGTGGACAGATCTCCGCCGGCAGTGCACAACAGGTTGGCTGCAGAGACGGCGGCGTCGTCAATATTGTGCGGGTCGGCGGTTCCGTCGCCACTGGCGTCGAGCCCATAGCGTTTCCACGTTTCTGGGATGAACTGGAGGGGCCCTACGGCCCGGTCGTGTTCGGTGTCGCCGTCGATAAGCCCGTCATCTGTGTCGCCGATATCAGCAAACCCTGGGGAGCCGTCGAGTTTGACGCCATAAATCGGCGGGCTCACCACACCGTCTGCGCCGATGGAAGCGCCTTCAAAAAGCTTTCCGGTATAAGTGCCATGACGAGTTTCTACCTGCGCCAGACCGGCGAGGGTGTTCCAGCGCAGGTGACAATCAGGCCAGCTTTGCTGCGCAATCAGCTCGGCATTGCCGTATGCCTGGATAGCTGCCGGGTCGACATCAATCTCCTTGGCCAGAGGTTCCGCCCAGAATCCCAGCTTGAGCGAGGTACGGCCGGAAGCATTGACATCGATGTGAGGGACTTCTACCGCGCCGGCCGGAGGAACATCGTCAGGCACGTTCAACCTAGGGCGCAGCGGGTTGGGCGCGTGCATGGCAGAGAGCACCCACCCCACGAGGGAAATGACAAGGACCACGGCCAGCACCGTGACAAGTCCGCACCCGAACGCCTTTTTAGCTCCCAAACCCATAGGGAACGATCATAGTACTCGCCACGGCTTTCAACGTTTCAAGGAAACAACAAAATCCCCTTGCGTAACTTCAATCACTTTCGTAACATCATGGGTGTATTTTATTAGCGACAACTAAGGACGCCATGCGCAAAATCGCAGCCAGCCTGCTCACCACCCTCGCCACTCTGAGCTTTTCGACGACCGCCTTTGCAGGCCCGCTCGACACGCTTCGACTTCTCGATACCAACTATCTTGCTGGCGCAGACTGCGCATCCCTCAACGCCACCCTAACCAGCCTCAACCTGGTCACCGGACCGACCACCAAGTCCGAGCTCGCAGCCAAGATCAAGTCCACCGGCACTGAAGTGCTCGGCGGATTAAACATGGGCGGCGAGGAGGCTCAGATCATGGTTAATAAGGCAGCAATGGACGCATCAAACCGTGCACTTGAGTGCGGCATCGTAAAGGAGGATCCAAAGGTTATGGGATCCATTGAGATGCCACAGCAAATCGCAGACCTAAAGATTTTGCTTTCCAACTAAACACTCACACTTAGCCAACGGCCTCGCTGATTATTCGCGGGGCCGTTGCGCTTTCTTCTGCGCCTTCTCGCGCTCTTTTCCCTCTTGCCACAGGCGCACCTGCTCCGCTTCCGGAACAATATCCACACCATCACCAAAGAGGTACGGTGCCCGGCTGCGCATTTTTCCCTCGAAGGCTGCAGCCACATCAGATAAGTCGAAGGCGCCACGCCGCCTAGCCAGCTCAGCATGAAAGAGAACTTGCAGCAGGACATCTGACAGCTCGGCCAGTAGCTCATCCTCCGCCCCCGCAGTTTCCCACTGCTCCACCGCCTCGGCAAACTCCGCCACCTCCTCTCTTAAGTAAGGGATAAGAGATTGGTGAGTCATTGAGCGTTCCCACTCCCCAATTTCCAGTGCACGCGCCATTACCCACTGCACCCGCACTAGTGAATCCCCCCGAATGGGGGCGCCTTTTCCTGGGAAAAACTGCTCACTCACCATCACTCAACACCATCCATAAGTTAACACTTCCCAGCTTATGACCCTTAAAAATTTGTAAGACTGACGCAAGTGCGAATAAAATACGCCAATCATCAAGAAAGATCTGCTTAATTACAAGTAGAAGCTCTTCATCGACTATGGCTACCCTATGCCAGTGACTACCACCACGAAAGCACCGGTAACAGTGAACAACACTGCCACTAACAAGAATACGGTCCGCATGTGGACCCTGGTTTCCCTCATCATCGGATCCACGGTCGGCGCGGGCATTTTTGCACTGCCTCAGCAAGCCGCATCGGTCGCCGCTCCCGGCGCCATGCTCATCGGCTGGGGCATCGCCGGTATCGGCATGCTGTCCATCGCCTTTGTCTTCCAGGCGCTCGCAGTCCGCAAGCCTCACCTGGATTCCGGCGTTTACTCCTATGTCCGCGCGGGCCTCGGCGACTTCGTTGGTTTCGCCTCTGCGTGGGGCTACTGGCTCGGCTCGGTCATCGCACAGGTCGGCTACGCCACTTTGTTCTTCTCCACGCTCGGCCACTACATCCCACTTTTTTCTTCCGAGAATCGCCTGGCATCTGCGATCGCCGTTTCGATCCTGACCTGGGTGATTTTCTTCATGCTCACCCGCGGTGTCAAGCAGGCTGCAGCCATGAACATGGTGACCACCGTGGCCAAGTTGCTCCCAATCTTCGCCTTCCTCATTTTGGTGGCTTTCCTCGGCTTCAGCTGGGATAAATTCACTTTCGACATTTGGGGACGCAGCGGATCCAGCGGTTCCGTCATGGAGCAGATCAAGGGCATGATGCTCTTCACCGTGTGGGCATTCATCGGTGTCGAGGGCGCATCCGTCTACTCCAAGCAGGCACGTACCCGTAAGGATGTCGGCCGCGCAACCATCATCGGTTTCTTCTCCGTGCTGGCCCTGCTCGTTTCGGTGACAACCCTTTCCTTCGGTGTCCTCACTCAGGAAGAGCTCACCGCCCTCGGCGACAACTCTCTCGGCGGAGTTCTCGAGGCAGTCGTTGGCCCGTGGGGTGGCGCGCTGATTTCCCTCGGCCTGTGTATCTCGGTGCTTGGCGCCTACATCTCCTGGCAGATGCTGTGTGCTGAGCCCATCACCTTGATGGCGATTGATGGTCTGCTCCCAGCGCGCTTCGGCAAGTTCAACAAGAACGGCGCACCGTTTTCCGCGCAGCTCATCTCCACTGCAGTCATCCAAGCGTGTGTCATCGTCTTCTTCCTCAACGAGACCACCTATACCTCGATGGTGCAGCTAGCCACGATGATGTACATGCTCCCGTACGTCTTTTCTTCCCTCTACCTGCTGCTGCTCACCACGCGTGGCAAGGGAATGACCCACCCGCATGCGGGTACGCGTTTCGACGACTCCGGCCCAGCTGTCACCCCACAGGAAAACCGCAAGCACCTCTTCATCGCGATCATCGCTTTCATCTACTCCCTGTGGCTGTTCTACGCAGCAGACGTCACCTACCTGCTCTTCGGTACTCTGCTGATCCTGCCTGGTCTGATCCCATACATCAGCCAGCGCATCAAGAATGGCGACAAGTGGTTCAACACCTTTGAATGGGTCATCGTCGCCGCAGTAGTCATCGGTGCCTGCTTCGCGGCCTATGGACTGTCCACTGGCGCCCTCGAACTCTAGGACAGCACAACGCAGCTTTTCGACGCCCAGTTGGCGGGGCTTGGGCGTCGAAAAGCACCCCGTTGCACTTAGCTGATCGAAATTACCCGCTTATTCTCCGATTGACCGCCAGTTACAGACACAGTGGCCACGTCGAACATCTTGGAAATGAAGTCGGCGAGCCACTGAACCAATTCCACGTCTCGCAATTGCGGGTCGGAGATCCGGTTACCAGCCTTCGGGAAGGACACCTGGATCGCCTGAGCTGCGGCGCGGTAGGTGGCACCAGGGAATAGTCGCTTGAGACGCACCTGCTTCGAGTCCGGCAGCTCAACCGGATGAATCTTGATACGAGTTCCCTGTGTCGCGATATCTGTCAGTCCCGCGGAACGCATGACGTGACGCAAGCGAGCGACGGCAAGCAAACGCGAAACCTCCACCGGAATCGGACCGTAACGGTCTTCCATTTCCTCCACAGCCAGGACCAGGTCAGCTTCTGACGTCGAAGCTGCGAGCTTGCGGTAGACCTCCAAGCGCAGACGCTCGGAGTTGATGTAGCTTTCCGGAATGTGGGCGTCGACGGGCAAGTCAACGCGGATCTCGCGCGGTTCTTTGTCGGTAGCGTCAAGAACCTTGCCGTCAGCCATAGCCCGAAAAGCCTCCACGGCCTCCCCCACCAGGCGAACATACAGGTCAAAGCCCACTCCAGCGATGTGTCCGGACTGCTCGGCGCCCAGCACATTGCCGGCGCCACGCATCTCCAGGTCCTTCATCGCCACCGCCATACCGGCGCCCAGGTCGTTGTTCTGGGCAATGGTAGCCAGGCGGTCATACGAGTTCTCAGTTAGCGTTGCGCCCTTAGGGTACAAGAAGTAGGCGTATCCGCGCTCGCGGGAGCGCCCCACTCGACCACGCAGCTGGTGCAGCTGTGACAGACCCATGTGATGGGCATTTTCGACGATCAGTGTGTTGGCATTGGAGATATCCAAGCCGGTTTCCACAATGGTCGTACACACCAGGACGTCGTACTCGCGGTCCCAGAAACCCTGAACGGTTTGTTCCAACAGTTCCTCGGACATCTGGCCATGAGCAACCACGACGCGAGCTTCGGGAACCAAGTCACGGATTTCCCGGGCCTTCTTTTCGATGGATGAAACCTTATTGTGTACGTAGAACACTTGACCGTCGCGCAGCAGTTCGCGCCGAATCGCCGCTGCGACCTGCTTTTCCTCCTGCGCGCCCACATAGGTCAGCACAGGGTGGCGATCTTCTGGCGGAGTGAGAATCGTGGACATTTCTCGGATGCCGGCCATAGACATCTCCAGCGTGCGCGGGATCGGGGTTGCGGACATCGTGAGCACATCCACCGCGGTGCGCAGCGCCTTGATGTGTTCCTTGTGCTCGACACCGAAGCGCTGCTCCTCGTCCACGATGACCAGACCGAGGTTCTTCCAGTGCACGCCGGTCTGTAGCAAACGGTGGGTGCCGATGACGATGTCGACGGTGCCGTCGGCAAGCCCCTTCAGCGTTTCCTTTGACTCGCGGCCAGGTGTAAAGCGGGATAGGCCACGGATCGTGACCGGAAAACCATCCATGCGCTCTTCAAAAGTAGACAAGTGCTGCTGCGCGAGGAGCGTCGTCGGTACGAGCACAGCGACCTGCTTACCGTCTTGAACGGCCTTGAAGGCAGCGCGCACCGCCACTTCCGTCTTGCCATAACCAACGTCGCCGACGATCACGCGGTCCATCGGCACTGGCTTTTCCATGTCCGTCTTCACGGCATCAATAGCCAGCATCTGGTCTTCGGTCTCCACGTACGGAAAATTGTCTTCCATCTCGTGTTGCCAAGGCGAATCCGGACCGAACGGGTGGCCTGGCGCGGATTGGCGTTTGGCATACAGCTCGACGAGTTCACCGGCGATCTCGCGCACTGCGGCGCGGGCCTTCTTCTTGGTGTTCTTCCAGTCCGAGCCACCCATCTTGGATAGCGTCGGTTTCTCGCCGCCAACGTACTTTGACAGCAAGTCCAGTGCATCCATTGGCACATAGAGCTGGTCAGCGGGGCCACCGCGACGCGACGGTGCATACTCAAGCACCAGGTACTCGCGCCGGGACGTTTCGTCACCAGCTTTGATGGTGCGCTCCGTCATCTTGAGGAAGCGACCGATGCCGTGCGTTTCATGTACCACCAGGTCACCGGGCTTGAGGGCGAGCGGATCGACGCGGTTGCGCTTGCGGGCGGGACGACGCTTCGCGCCGGCGATATCACCCACGCGGTTACCCGTCAGATCAGTTTCGGTGACCACAACCAGCTTTGGGCCAGGAAAAACCAGTCCGTTGTGTGCCAGCGCCTGATACAGGGTCACCTCACCCTCTGACGGCTGCCAGCCGGGGGTCGCCACCTTGACAGAGATACCGTTTTCTTTGAAACGCTCTGTCATGCGCTTGATTGCGCCAGCGGCCGGCGCGACATAGGCCGCCCTGCCACCGCCGTTGATATGTGCGAGCAGCAACGCCATCAGCTTTTCGATTTCCTTCAAATCACCGCGCGGTGCGGGAGCTGCATCAAATGCGAGCGGAAGCGTTTCCTCCTCGGAGGCGAAAATCATGCCCGGAGGAGCAATAGTCCAGACGTTGTTGCCGACCATGAGGGATTCGAAAGATCGGTAAGAGCTGGCTTCTAGATCAAGTCCAGCGGCGGCAATCGGCCCATCTGCGCCCATGGCGGCGGCTTCCCAACCTGCCGCTAAGAATTCGGCATCCGTAGCCTGCAGATCTGCGATGCGGGTTCGGATCTTCTCCGGGTTCATGAGCACCACGTGGGTAGTGTCCGGCATCAGTTCCGGCAAGGTCACCATCGGAGTGTCCACGAGCGCCGGTATCAAAGCCTCCATGCCGTCAGCCGACTGCCGATCCGAAATCTTGGTGAGCAATTCCACCAATGAGGCATTCCCCGGATGCTGCACGGCCAGCTCGCCTGCCCGCTGCGCGATGTCCTCAGTAATCAGGAGTTCGCGGGCTGGAAATATGTCGATCGCTTCGTAGTCAAGATCCTGGATCGTGCGCTGATCCGCGACCGCAAAAGCACGAATATCGGTGACCTCGTCACCCCAAAACTCCAGGCGGACGGGATGCTCAGCAGTGGTTGGGAACACATCGATAATGCCACCACGGGTAGCAAAATCACCCTTGCGCGCCACCATGTCCACGTGGTTGTAGGCACGGAACACGAGAGCTTCCGCGAGTTCGGAAAATTCGTAATCCTTACCCTTTTCAATAGTGAGCGCTGCGCGACCTTCAGCCGTCGATAAGAGAGGTTGGCAAAAACCCCGCGCCGCCGTCACCACAACTTGGAGCTGATCCAGGCTATGCAGGACCTCTGCGCGCTTGCCCACGGTGTCCAGGCCGGGGCTCATCCGCTCGTGCGGCAAGGTTTCCCAGCTAGGGAACCACGCAACCTTGTCCCCCAACAGGGCTTTGAGCTCCGCAGTGAGGTCTTCCGCCTCACGGCCGGTGGCCACGACGGCAAGGATCGGCGCCCGCTGTGCGAGGGCACCGATCACCCACGGTCTCGCCTGATCGATCGCTGTGATGTGCAGGCGCGACTCGCCGACGTTCTCCAGTAGACCCTTGATCTTAGGGTCCCGGCCCGCAACCTTTAGCAGTCCCGCCAGCATGGGCGCTTCGGACTTTTTCACTGCTCTCCTACGGTAATCTTTGGGCTCGTTTCCAGATGCGCGAGTCCATTCCAACACAGGTTAACGATATGGCTCGCCACTACTTCTTTACTCGGCTCACGAACATCCAGCCACCACTGCGCAGTGCCAGAAATCATGCCGACCAGTGACTGACCATAGAGCACCGCCGACTCCGGCTCGTAACCACTCTTCTCAAAAGCCTTCCCAAGGATATGAGAAACCTGGGCGACGATATCATTGAGCAGCGTGGAATAGGTGCGGTTCTTGCCTGGGGTCATGTCGCGGACCAAGATTTGGAAGCCATCCGGGTGCTCCTCGATGAAGGTAAGCAGCGCCATCACCGCCCGCTCAATCCGATCGCGATAGCTTCCCGACGCCAACGACCCCGTTATCGTTTGCTCTAAGGCCTGCATGTCGCGGTCAATCACCACAGCGTAGAGCCCCTCTTTGCCACCGAAGTGCTCATAGACAACGGGCTTGGACACCGCCGCACGCGCCGCGATTTCCTCGACGCTTGCGGCCGCAAACCCCTTTTCCGCAAAGACAGCCCGACCAATTTCGATCAGCTGCTCGCGACGTTGCTTCCCCGTCATCCGCTTCACACTCATGACCTAAACCTTAGTTGACACCCTGTTATTTGTTTTCGGGACCTTTGATGTAAAGTCGTTGTACACAGATTTGCTGTGATTCCCCATGGTGTAATTGGCAACACTCCGGTTTTTGGTACCGTCATTCTAGGTTCGAGTCCTGGTGGGGAAGCTCTTTCTGGCTTCAGCCTAGATCCGGCGCGGCTGGGGCCTTTATTCTCATTAGCCTTTTGAGCTTTCCACTAATCAGACACCCCCAATACGCCCCCCACTTCCCCATCAGCAAAAAGTTCCAACTAGAAAGAATTCTCCTGAATACGGGCTTTGTACTGCAGTTCAGCACAATTATCGACACAGAAAACTATTTAGTGTTATATAACATCTGAATAACAGACTTCTGAAATGGCGAAACAAGACGTTACCTAAGTTCGATAATTCAAACGAATCAATTCCTAGACTTCAGGAGTCACCTTGACCATCTTCCGTTTCAACACACGCACAGTAGCTGCCTCCGCGACCGCCATCGCTATCGCTACCTCCGGTCTCACCACCCCAGCTTTCGCACAGACAACCTGCACGTTCACTGGCGATGCCAAGCTCGCAGTGGAACAACAGTGGCCAGAACTGGTAGTTCTCGCCCAAACGCAGGGACTTACCACGGTTCAAGCCATCAACGCAACCAACCCGGCTTTCTCCCCTACAGCCACTATGGGCGCTGACGGGAAGATTTCGGGAACCACTTCGAATACTGCCCTAACAACAGTAGTTGTATCCGGCTCTTTCGCCGGAGTAAATGGCTCCGCATCCGTACCAGTCACCGTTGTCTGCCCAACGACTCCAACCACGCCAACCACCCCGACGACCACCCCAACGACTCCAACCACGCCAACCACCCCGACGACCACCCCAACGACTCCAACGACCACCGAGACCAAAGCTCCCGGGTCCTCTGGCTCCTCAGACATTGACCCTAAGCTCGCTGCTGGCCTCGGTCTAGGCGCCCTCGCGCTGGGTTCCGTTGCGCTGAGCTCCGGTGGATCCTCCGAAGGTTCTTCCCAGAAGCAAGAAGAGAAGAAGCCAGAAGCTCCTAAGACCACTGAGGTCAAGGGTGATGCAAAGGCTCCACAGAAGGGCATCGACCCTAAGGCTGCACCACAGAAGGGCATCGACTCTAAGGCTGCGCCGCAGAAGGGAGTCGACCCTAAGGCTGCACCGAAGGCCACCAAGTCCGACCGCGGCATGCTTGCTTCCACCGGCGTTTCCTACCCAGCAACTCTGGGCGCAATCGCTGTCTTGTTGACCATTGCTGCAGGCGCAATCGTTGCACTGCGTCGTCGCCAGGCATAAGCCTAGTTTTCTCTAAACATTAAGCTCGGCCGTTTGAAACGGCCGGGCTTTTGTTATTTTCCCAACCCCTTCACTGCAACTTATGGCTTTATCCTTGTTAGAGCCGGTGAGCACGGACGGTGAGAAAGCACTTGCCTGTTCCCTAGCCAAATTCTGCCTCCAAACAGGTCGGCTAGGATTGCGGCTCTTTTGGCCACTAATTTACAAGGAGGCTTCATTGGCTGCCACTTTGTTACAGTCCTTTCGTTGTGCTCTGACAAGGTCGACAAATGGCTGGCTCAACGACGAAAGCTACAATTCTCGTCGATTCATCACGGCGAACAGCTTGCAAAACATCGGCCATCAAATGGTCACAGCAAAAGAGTTCTGCCCTACTTGCCGTATATTGCGGGGACTCCAGGGTTTTCGCTACAGTAACTCGAGAAGCATGCTTGCCGAGGCGGAATATCGATCTTCCGAGCCTGGCACCATAGCGCTACTAAGAACCCCGCCTTGCAGCAGCCCAATGAACCCAGGAACAACTAGAGTGGCACGATTGTGAGCTTGAGCTGCTGTTGCGCCTTGCTTTTGGAACCACGCCACAAAATACCGTTCAAACCTTGAAGTGAGTTGTTCAATGATGTCACACGCTCCTTCGCGCATACCCGAATTGCGACCTATCTCAGCCCAAACCTGGGTCGCCAAGACGGGCAGATAGTGCGCCTCGGAGCGGTGCTCACTGAGCTGTGTGAATAATTGCGCTGGAGTAGGCAGTGAGTCGGCTGTGAGTTCTTCCACCAACAGACCTTGCCCAGTGAGAAACGATCGCCCCACGGCCAGACCAATGTCGGATTTTCCCTTGAAATAGAGATATACAGCCCCAGCCGATACGCCAGCTTCGGTGACAATGTCATTCATCGAGGTTCCGGCAAATCCTTTTTGACCGATACACACAATGGCTGCGTCAATAATTCGTTTCCGCATGTGTTCTCGGTGTTCGGAGCTTACTCGTGGCATGACTTCCTCTCTAGACTCTTGATGTTTACCCTAGCTGCCGAGAGCGACGAAATAAAATGAACGTTCATTTTGACATGTGCAAACATCACATTTAGGCTTGCCACGTCACAAAATGAACGCCGATTCATTTTTAATCTGCACACAAAGGAGGCCACCATGGCCGAAAGCTCCACCTGGGTACATGCCCTGAAAATCGCCGCAGCAGCCGCCTCCATCGTGAGCATCGTCCTTCTCGCTTTTGCTTGGCCATCCCTCACCGCAGAACCCAAGCACATTCCTATCGCCTTCGTGGGCGAACAAAAGCAAATTGACACCGCAACCGCGAAGTTGCCATCCGAGCTTTCTCAACGTCCAGGAAGTCGATACACGCGACGAAGCGCTCGCCAAGATTGAACGTCGCGAGGTTTACGGCGCCGTCATCATGGATCCGAAGGCGCCGGAATTGATCACAGCATCTGCCGCCAGCAGCGTGATCACTCCAATGCTCACTCAGATCAGTGCTGGCATGGAAGCCCAGATGCAAGAAAAGGTGTTTGAGGCAGCGCGTGACGGCGCACCAGCAACATCTCTGCCAGCGACCCTGCGACAGTGAAAGTCACGGACGTTAGGCCGTTTACCGAACACGACTCCCGTGGCACTGGTCTGACTGTCGCTGGCTTCCCAATGGTTCTCGGCGGCATCGTCGGCGGCGTCCTCATTAGCTTCATGATCAAGGGAAGCCGTAAATCTGCTGGCGCTTTGGTGCTGTACGGCATTCTTGGCGGACTAGCTTTAGCGGGAATCCTCCAGTTCGGCTCTCAAGTCATTGCCGGCAATTTCCTGATCAATGCGCTAGTCATCGGTCTGTCGCTATCCGCAACCACCGCATTCATCGTGGGACTTAAAGCGCTGATCGGCACCCCTGGTCTTCCGATCGCAGCCATGACGACGATGCTGCTCGCGAACCCAATTTCCTCAGCCACCCGGCCCAAGGAGTTTCTGCCGTGGCATTGGGGCGCTATCGGACAATTCTTCGTCCCAAGTTCCTCCGCAGCTTTGCTGCGCACCGAGTCCTACTTCCCCGAAGCGCCTACGACTATTCTTTGGGCCACCTTGATTTCGTGGACATTGTTTGGCTTTGGCCTTCTTCTCCTCGCACACCTGCGCAAACACAGCACCAGAATCTCGAGCTCTGACCAGTAATCATTGCAACCCCTCACAGTAGGAATTCGCCCCGAAGGCTGCTCCTGAGACAACCAAGTCTGAACGCGGTGTGCTTGCTTCCACCGGACTTGAGTTCCCAGTGGTTTCAGCACTCGCAGCAATATTTCTCGTGACTGCAGCTCGTGTACTCATCCTGCGTCATCACATAGCTTAAAACTGCAAAGCTGCAGCAATTCAGAATTAAGGGCCCTTCTAGGGCCCTTTTCTTTTCACGAAGTCAAAAGAAGACCCAGCTACCATGGTTATCTATGGCGAAGCTGGATAACGAGGATTTCAACGCTCGACGCTTTATCGGCGCAAACGGGCTGCAAAGCATCGGCGATCAAGTCGTCGCAGCGAAAACCGTACTTCCCTACTTACTGCATATCGCGGGAGCACCGGGTTTCTTTTCCGCAATGCTAGTGCCGATTCGGGAATCGGGATCCATGCTTCCTCAGGCTGCACTGACGCCATGGGTGGTGCGCCAAAAGAGTCGAACTCGGATTTGGGTCATTGGTTCAATCATTCAAGGTATTGCGGCTGCCGGAATCGGCGCATGTGTACTTTTCCTCAAAGGCTCTGCCTTGGGATGGGCCGTCGTAACGCTGCTCGGCGCGTTGGCATTGGGCCGCGCCTTTTGTTCGATCGCCTCGAAGGACGTGCAGGGACGAACTATTTCAAAAGGTCGGCGCGGACGTATCACCGGTACCGCAGCGATGGTTGGCGGGGTGTCAGTCGTCGCGATCGGTGCGGCGCTGATGTTGCTCGGCAAGACACCGCCAGTCTCAGTACTTGTTGGGCTGATCTTTTTCTCCGCTGCCGCATGGCTGCTAGCTGGCGCAATTTTCGGGACCATCCGTGAACCAATCCCCGAGGAACAGGAACAAGCGCCAAACAATTGGTTGTCTGATTCGCGGCAACTGCTCAACGAGGACAGAAAGTTCCGCACCTTTGTCATAGTGCGATCGCTACTTCTCGTCTCGGCGCTTTCCCCTACCTTCCTTGTTATGCTCTCGCCCAACAGTCTGGGCGCGTTCTTGCTGGCGACAGGAATTGCTTTAATCGTTGGCGGCCGAGTTGCAGGCGTGTGGGCGGATCGGTCGTCGAAAAGCGTCATGCAATACGGCGCCCTGGCGGCCTCGGTCGTCATCTTGACGCTGGTCGCCAGCTCTCTCTGGCTCGCTGACGTCATTAACGTGTGGGTGATGCCGATTGGTTTCTTTGCTATTCACCTCATTCACACCGCGATCCGTGTCGGGCGCAAGACCTATGTTGTGGATATGGCAGAGGGTGAGCTTCGCACCCGCTACGTCGCCGTCGCGAACACAGCCATGGGCGTGATCCTGCTGCTGGCAGGCGCAATTTCTGGTGGAATCGCGCATTGGGGACCACATGCGGCCCTATTGTTCCTAGCAGCCATGGGCCTGATCGGCGCGTTGTTGGGCCGAAATCTCGAAGAAGTGAGCACCGCAAAATAACCTGAATAAAAACTTCTCATTAGCTGTGTAAATTGGAAAGATTAGCGCAATGAAACGCATCCTTGCAGCAACCCTCGTCACTGCCTCCCTGTTCGCCGCACCAATCGCGCATGCAGAGACCGAACCAGTGGCAGCCTATTCTCAGGTTTCCATCCCACTTCCTGCAGAATTCACTCAGTACGCAAACGTTCGGGTGTCCAGACTTCCCGATGGCATGGCCTACGACTCCGCAACCAATTCCCTCGTCGGTGCCCCGACCCTCGAAGGTGCATACCAAATCCAAGTCTGGGCCAACGACGAAACCAACGCCTACACGACGATGATCCCACTGACCGTGCACGGCATTGTTGCCGGCCCGATTGCGCCAGAAGCTCCCGTCACCGTCAACGCATTCAGCCCTGCGAATATCCCCCTTGTTGCAGACTTCACCGGTTTCACCGGAGTGCAGGTTTCTGGCTTGCCTACAGGCTTGACCTACGATGCCGCAGTCAATGCACTCGTCGGCACGCCGACCCTCGCTGGGACCTACACCGCCCAGGTGTGGGCAAACAATGCCACCTCACTCGCAGTTTCAATGCCGATTGTGGTGAAAGACGGCGGCTACATGAATGAGCCCCCTCTTCCCCCGCAGGATCAGCCGACCACGTCCGTCGCTCCGGCTCCGGAAACCACCCCTGCTCCGGCTCCCGTAGGAGACTCAAAGGCGGGCATGGGCAGCAGCTTTGGCACCCTCTGGGATGCCTTGTTGAGCATTTTCCGGATCCTATTTTCCCGCTAGTCCCAACTCGGTACTTAGTCTGCGGTAAATTTGAATGAGGCCAAACTCAATCAATTGATCGGAGATCCATGACGAATCCGGTGGCGGTAGTCATCCTTGCTGCAGGTGCGGGCACCCGCATGAAATCTGCAAAGCCAAAGATGCTGCATGAAGTTGCAGGACGCACGATGCTTGCCCATGCACTGCATGCAGCAGTTGCACTCAAGCCAGAGCACCTAATCGCAGTGGTAGGACACTGTCGCGACCAGGTTGTTCCCGCTCTTGAAGCAGAGTCCGAAACTCTTGGAATGAGCGTAAAAACCGCGGTCCAGGAAGAACAAAACGGCACCGGCCACGCGGTAGCGTGCGGGCTGGAAGCTCTGCCTGCGGACTACGAAGGCACCGTTGTCGTCACTACCTCTGACGTTCCAATGCTGAGTGGCGACGTACTACAGGGACTCGTCGAAACGCACGGCGATGCCGCAGTCACCGTCTTGACCGCCCAGCTCGACGCACCTACCGGCTACGGTCGCATCGTGCGCGATGACGCTGGTGTCACCTCCATCGTGGAGGAGAAGGACGCCACTGCCGAGCAGAAGCTCATCACAGAGATCAACTCCGGCGTCTACGCCTTCGACGCAGCGCTCCTGCGCGAGGCCGTGACTCAGCTTGACACCAACAATGCTCAGGGAGAGTTTTACCTGACCGACGTGGTGGGTATCGCTCGCCGTCAGGGCAAAATCGCTCGCGGGCACATGATCGATGACGCAATGCTGATCGCTGGTGTCAACGACCGCGTCCAGCTCGCCGCTATGAACCAAGTGTTCAATGAGCGCCTGCGTGAAATCGCAATGCGCGGTGGCGCCACCCTCATCGACCCAGCTTCCACTTTCATCGACGTCGACGTCCAGATCGGCCAGGATGTTGTCATCCACCCAGGTACCCAGCTGCGCGGCAAAACCGTCATCGGCAACGGCGTTGAAATCGGCCCGGACACCACCCTCGTCAACGTCACCGTCGGCGATGGCGCTTCCGTCATCCGCACCCATGCTTTCGACTCCGAGATCGGTGCCGAAGCTACGGTCGGCCCATTCACCTACCTGCGCCCAGGCACCAAGCTTGGTGCCAAGGGCAAGCTCGGTGGCTTCGTTGAGACTAAGAACGTGCAGATTGGTACCGGCTCCAAGGTGCCACACCTGACCTACGTCGGTGATGCCACCATCGGCGAGCATTCCAACATCGGCGCATCGTCCGTCTTCGTCAATTACGACGGTGTGAACAAGCACCACACCACTGTGGGCAGCCACGTCCGCACTGGTTCCGACACCATGTTCATCGCTCCAGTGACCGTAGGCGATGGAGCTTATTCGGGTGCGGGTACAGTAATTAAAGACGATGTCCCGCCAGGAGCTCTCGTCGTTTCCGGTGGACGCCAGCGCAACATTGAGGGCTGGGTCCAGCAGAAGCGCCCGGGCACCGCTGCAGCTGAGGCGGCTGAAGCGGCTCTGCGCGAGATGAATACCACTGAGCAGGAAGGCTAGGCTGCGTCTATGACCGCACACTGGACCGAAAGCCACAAGAACCTTATGCTGTTTTCTGGGCGCGCGCACCCAGAACTCGGCGAGGCTGTGGCTGAAGAACTGGGCGTTGAGCTCACCCCGATGACCGCACGCGACTTCGCAAACGGCGAGATCTTCGTCCGTTTCGAAGAGTCTGTCCGTGGCTCCGATGCCTTCGTCATCCAGTCCCACACCCAGCCGCTGAACAAGTGGCTGATGGAACAGCTCATCATGATCGACGCTCTGAAGCGTGGCTCTGCCAAGCGCATCACCGCGATCCTGCCGTTCTACCCATACGCCCGCCAAGACAAGAAGCACCGTGGTCGCGAGCCTATCTCTGCTCGCCTGGTCGCTGACCTGCTCAAGGCTGCTGGTGCAGATCGCATCGTGTCCGTGGATCTGCACACCGATCAGATTCAGGGCTTCTTCGACGGTCCAGTCGATCACATGCACGCCATGCCGATTCTCACGGACTACATCAAGAACAACTACTCCCTCGAAAACATCTGCGTGGTCTCCCCTGACGCCGGTCGCGTGAAGGTTGCCGAGAAGTGGGCCAACATCCTTGGCGACGCCCCACTGGCATTCGTCCACAAGACCCGCTCCAGCGAGGTAGCCAACCAGGTGGTTGCCAATCGCGTTGTCGGTGATGTCGCGGGCAAGACCTGCGTGCTTCTCGACGACATGATCGACACCGGCGGCACCATCGCTGGTGCCGTCGGCGTGCTCCGCGAAGCAGGCGCTGGCGATGTCATCATCGCTTGTACCCACGGTGTCTTTTCCGACCCTGCTCGCGAGCGCCTTTCTCAGTGCGGTGCCAAGGAAGTCATCACCACCGACACACTCCCGCAGAACGGCGAGGGCTGGGACAACCTCACCGTCTTGTCGATCGCTCCACTGTTGGCTCGCACCATCAAGGAAATCTTCGAGAATGGCTCTGTGACCACTCTCTTCGAGGGCCAGGCGTAACCGACCTTAATAAGCTCCCTATCCGACTGGATAGGGAGCTTTGGCGTTACTACAAGGTTGGATAATCGGTGTAGCCGCGTGCACCGCCGGCGTAAAAGGTCGCTGGATCCGGCTCGTTAAGTGGCAGGTCCTCAGCCCAGCGGCGCACCAGATCTGGGTTCGCGATCAGCGCGCGCCCGACTACGACGGCATCAACATAGGGTTGCGCCAGCTGCTGCTCAGCCAGCGCCCGATCGGTGCCTTCCGGCGACCACACGTTGGACAACACCTTGGTGACTCCGTTCGCACGAGCTCGGACCGCGAGGTCGCTCAATGTAAGCCCTGCGGGAGCTGCGCAGATGAAAGAAACATAGGCCAAGCTCAGGTCGGCGACTGCATCGAGCAGACCACCATAAGTTTCCAGCACCTCTGTTTCGGTGATGCCCTGAGTCGGCAATCCCGGCGAGAAGCGAATGCCCACCCGCTCGGCACCGATCTCGTGGACAACAGCCCGTAGAACCTCCTCAATGAGGCGGTATCGGTTGCGTGGGGAGCCACCGTAATTGTCCATGCGCTGATTGGCGCCGTCACTCAGGAACTCGTTCAGCAGATAGCCGTTGGCTCCGTGGATTTCCACTCCGTCAGCACCCGCATCGATCGCACGCCGTGCGGCAGTACGGAACTGCTCGACGATTCGGGGGAGTTCCGAAGCTTCCAAGGCACGGGGTGTTGGGCATTCCTTGCGTTCGTTCCAATCACGAACCGCAGTGCCGGAGGCAATAGCAGATGGCGCCTCGGGGTGGTGGCCGTCTGCAAGCTCCGCATGCGTCAGACGACCAGCGTGCATGAGCTGTACGAAGATGTGCCCGCCCTGCGCGTGCACCGCATCCATGACGCGGGCCCATCCTGCCTGCTGCTCTGAGTTCTCCAGTCCCGGTTGTCCTGGGAAAGCCCGGTTCGATCCTGCCGTGAAGGTTCCCTCCGACACAATCAGACCGGCAGTGGCGCGTTGCGAGTAGTACTGCGCATGTAGTTCTGAAGGGATACCGTCGCGATCAGCGCGGCTGCGTGTCAATGGTGCCATGACCATACGGTTGGGAAGAGTAATAGCCCCGATCTGGACCGGCGCGAAGAGTTCAGTCATGCTGGTTTCAACGCCCAATGATCACCGAGTATTCCCAAACCAAAAACAATCGGAAATATCTCGCGTCTAATTTTGGTTGAAATGTCTACCAACCCACATCTGCATAGGAAATCGCATGTTATCCATTTCGGTTCTCGACCTAGTTCATGTCCACCCCGGAACTCCTATCAAAGAAGCCATCAACAATTCTGTACGCATCGCCCAAGAAGCGGAACAACAGGGTTTCCAGCGCGTCTGGTACGCAGAGCACCACAACATGCCGACCATCGCGTCTTCGGCAACGAGCGTGCTCATCGGGCACGTTGCCGATCACACGACGAAGATTCGACTCGGCTCCGGCGGTGTCATGCTGCCGAATCACTCCCCCCTCGTCATCGCAGAGCAGTTTGGTACCCTCGCCACGATCCACGGCGACCGCATTGACCTCGGGCTCGGGCGCGCTCCTGGCACCGATCAGATGACGCTGCGTGCTTTGCGACGCTCCCCGGCGGCAGCCGAGAATTTCCCAGCTGACATCGTGGAGCTCCAAGAATTCCTGGGAGACGGAACCCAGCACATCAATGCATACCCAGGTCGCGGCACCAACGTCCCGCTCTATATCCTGGGATCTTCTCTCTTCGGTGCCGAGCTGGCAGCTCGTTTGGGCCTCCCCTATGCCTTTGCCTCCCACTTCGCACCTACGCACCTTCGCCAAGTAGCCATGGTGTATCGAGACAACTACCAGCCGTCTGAGCGTCACCCGGAGCCGTACTTCATTGCGGCACTCAACGCCATCGTCAGCGAAGACGAGAATGAAGCAATCGCTGAAGCCAACGAGACCTTCGAATTGCGGGTCGAAGCCCTGGTCGGACGCAATCGGAAATTCAGCGAGGCCGACAAGCAGCTGCTGATGGTCTCGCCTGCTGCAGAGCAGGTGCGCACCATGTTGCAGTACACGGCCGTCGGCAAGCCGGACCAGGTGGCGGAGTACTTCCGAGACTTCGCCACTGAGTATCAGGCCGACGAACTCATCACTACGCTGGCTTCCCCAAGCGTCGAGGGACAGCTGCGTACACTGACTTTGCTAGGGAACGAATTGGCGTGATAATATCCGTAGGTCTCGGCGAGGGCACCTAATTTGGGCCGTTATCGACGCGATGGTTTTCACTTCAAGCCTGCGAAAACTCGACGATGACACTATCCGCGAGTTGGCCGCAGGCTTTTGCTTTGTCTGGCGGCCTTCTACAAACACTTTATTGGAGGCACATTATGTCTAACGAGGCAATTGCACTTGTTGCAGCACCACGTAAGGAGTTCGGCAAGGGTTTCGCCCGCCGCGCTCGCGTCGCAGGTCTTGTTCCTGCCGTCATCTACGCAAAGGGCTTTGAGCCACTGCACATCACCGTCGACCGCATCGAGTTCACCAAGATCGTTCGTAACCACGGTGTGAACACCGTTGTGACCGTGGACATCGAGGGTGAGAAGCAGCTTGCCATGATCAAGCACGTCGACCAGAACGTCCTGAACTGGCAGATCGACCACGCCGACCTCCTCGCCATCAAGAAGGGCGAAAAGGTTGAGGTCGAGGTTCCTGTCGTTACCGCTGGCGAGCCAGGACCTGGCACCATGCTGATCCAGGAGACCGACACCATCCGCGTCCTCGCAGACGTTATGTCCATCCCAGAGGAGATCGTCGTCTCCGTTGCTGGCAAGGTTGTTGGCGACCAGATCCTCGCAGGCGACATCGAGCTGCCTGAGGGCACCGAGCTGACCGACGAGGCAGATGTCCTCATGATCAACTTCGTTGCACCTGAAGACAACGAGGCAGAAGCCGACGAGGCTGCAGAGGCAGCTGGCGTTGTTGAAGACGCTCCAGAAGAGGCTCCTGCAGAAGAGTCCGCAGAGTAAACCTGCTGAATTTGGTAACGCAGACTATCGATTCCCTCGAGATTCGATAGTCTGCTTTTCCATTTCCAACACTAGAATGATTTGTATGTCAGACCCCTACCTCATCGTTGGCCTGGGCAATCCGGGTTCTCGTTACGAAACCACGCGTCATAACGTCGGCTTCATCGCTGTTGATCAAATCGCAGACGACCACATGGGTTCCTTCAGCAGCCATAAGAAGTCCAACTCGGACATCCTGGAGACCCGGATCGGCGATACTAAGGTGGTTCTGGCCAAGCCTCGCACCTTCATGAATCTCTCCGGCGGTCCTATCCGTGCGCTGTGTGATTTTTTCAAAGTCCCAGCCGCGAACGTCATTGTGATCCACGATGAGCTGGACCTGGACTTTGGCACCGTGCGACTCAAGAAGGGTGGCGGCGAAAACGGACACAACGGGCTACGTTCGACCAGCCAGACTTTGGGTACAAAAGACTATCTGCGCATCCGCATCGGGATCGGGCGCCCGCCGGGTCGACAGGACCCGGCGTCTTACGTGCTCAAACCGTTTTCGGCGCAGGAAGCCGCCGATCTCGGAGCGATCTGTGCGGATGCAGCAGAGGGCGCCACTTTGATTGTGTCCCATGGGCTCGAATTTGCCCAGAATACAATCCACGGCAAATAGCCCCACGGTTTCCTCACAATTCGGGCTAGTGTTTTCCGCCAAAGACCATGAGCGCGAGCCGTAGATTGCTCACCGCAAATCGGACCAGCTGAAATGGAATGCTCTTCCTGCGTTTGAGCGTGCTTTCCGTTGGCAACGGCGCGTGGTTGAGGTTGCGAATGTAGGGCTCGGTTGCTTTCTTAGGAGTGTTGTCCAACACGGTAGGATCTCCTTATTCCGGGATGAACTGCCATCCTGGCAGTCCCTTGGCTTTGTAGATGAACATGTAGTGCAGGAGAAGCTTTGTCCAGTGTCCGGACAGCCCGATTTCTCCGGTGGTGTAGCGCAGGTCTCGGCCTGACGGGTATTTGTCTTTATCGGGCACGATCGGCATCATGACCATCGATGCCGCGGATCCCGTGGTGAGTCCTGTGCCGGCGGATGCCACGCAGGCAGAACCGAGTCGGGCCATTGAGGCCGTGTGCAGCTTCGCGTCCGGCCCCTTTGTGATGCGCTCAACAATGGAAAGCGCTGCGGCTTTACCCATTTCACCGGAGGGCTGGCCGGTGCGTGGTGGCGCAGGTGCGATTAGCGTGCCGTTTGGTGTGGTCCTTGGCTCGGATATTTGGTGCGGGGGCGCAAAGGCAATGCCGACGGCCCAGATGTTGTCATACGCTGCGGCGAGGCAGGTCTCTGGCCAGTCTGAGGCCTTCCACTCTGAGTAAGGCTTCTTGCTGTAGTCTGCATCGACTTTCATGAAGCCGTTGGGTGCAAAGAGCCGCTCGGAAATGTCCGAGCCATCTGGGGCGTGCGCGGTGAGGGGCACTCCTCCGAATGGTGGCAGGAGCATCGCGAAGTTGAACTCAAGGTCGTGAAAAGTACCGTCGAGGGTCTCAAAGTGCACAACACCATCTTTGACTTCATGGACATGCGCGCCTGTGATGGCTTCCACCCCTCGTTCGCGGAACAGGGATTCGGTCCAAATTTTCGAGGTGGTTTCGTAGCCTTCCTGCTTGAATACCATGCCCCCGACACCGAAGTCGCCGAGTTCCGGTTCGTTAGTAAGGTATATCAACCGAGCCTTGTCCCGCACACCGGCGGCACGGAGTTCGTGTTCGACGTTGAAGGCGTACTCAAAGGCTGCACCCTCACAAGTACAGGTTCCGTGACCAGTGCCTACGATGAGAGTTTGTGGGTTCCCCTTCTTCAACTCACGAATGGTGTCCGCAAGCCCCTGAGCTGCTGCGACTGCATGTTCTGCTGTACAGACAGAGAGGGAGTGTCCACCTTCTGGCCCGAGTCCTTTAGTTAGGTCAAACCGCAACTGTGGTCCAGTGGCATTAATGAGGTAGTCGTAGCGGATCCGTTTCTGTTCACCGCTACGCGCTTTATCGGTGCAGACGATGTCCACAGCTGGCCTAGAGTCTGCTTCATCGCCTTCAGGCCAAAGCGCAGTCGCCCGCGCTTGTTCGAAGCGAATTCCCTTCTTGCGGTACACGGGTCCTAGCGGAAACAGCACCTTCTTTTTGTCCATGCGTCCCACGCCGACCCAAATGTTGCTTGGGATCCAGTTCCAGTCGGCGTTCGGCGAAACCACCGTGATGGTGTGTCCCTCAGGTAGTAACCTGCTGAGATGCAGCGCAGCGGTATGGCCCGAGACGCCCGCCCCTAATATGACGATGTCAGACATCCTTGAACTCCTTGTCTTTTGGTTCCATCCCCAAGCTACGTCCAAAGAGTTGAAAATTATTATCAAATGACCCAGTTCACATGATTTAAGCCCCTTTGTATGGTTAGGCGATAGTTCCACGTTCAACTAATTGATTGAATGTCTACCCGATTAAAGGGGCAAAAGCCCGCCAATCAGATGTCCTCCCCTGCGGGAGGAAACCATCCGAATGACGGGCTTTAAGGAGCGTGGTTGATTAGACCTCGGTCAGCTCAAGGCGCATTGGGCGAACCTTGGGACGCGCGCCGGCCATCTCTTCGACGATGCGGATGACCTGGTTAGAGTAGCCAAACTCGTTGTCGTACCAGACGTAAAGCACGAGCTGCTTGCCCTTGGCGATGGTAGCCAGGCCGTCGACAACACCTGCGTGGGTGGAGCCGACGAAGTCGGTGGAGACAACCTCAGGGGACTTGATGTAGTCGATCTGCTGACGCAGCTCGGACACCAGGGAAACCTGACGGATGTAGTCGTTGACGTCTTCTACCGTCACGTCGTTGACCATGTTCAGGTTGAGCACAGCCATGGACACGTCTGGGGTCGGAACGCGGATGGAGGAACCGGTGAGCTTGCCCTCGAACTGTGGCAGCGCCTTGGATACGGCCTTGGCGGCGCCGGTTTCGGTGATGACCATGTTCAGGGTGGCAGCGCGGCCACGACGAGCGCCCTTGTGGAAGTTGTCGATGAGGTTCTGGTCATTGGTAAAGGAGTGGACCGTCTCGACGTGACCGTAGTTCACGCCCCACTTCTCGTCCAGAACCTTAAGCACTGGGGTGATGGCGTTCGTGGTGCAGGACGCAGCGGAGAGGATCTGGTCCTCAGGGGTGATGTCCTTCTGGTTCACGCCGTAAACAACGTTCTTGATATCACCCTTGCCTGGTGCGGTGAGCAGCACACGAGCGACGCCCTTGGACTTCAGGTGCTGCTCGAGGCCTGCACGATCGCGCCAGCGACCAGTGTTGTCCACGACGATGGCATCGTTGATGCCGTACTCGGTGTAGTCGACGGTGGCTGGGTCGGAGGAGTAGATGACCTGGATTGGGGTGCCGTTGGCCCAGATGATGTTCTTTTCTTCGTCAACGGTGATCGAGCCTTCAAAAGCGCCGTGGACGGAGTCGCGGCGCAGCAGCGAGGCGCGCTTCTCCAGATCCTGGTCACCGTTCTTGCGGACGACGATGGCGCGCAGGCGTGGGCCGTTGTACATGGCCTGGCGAGCCAGCAGGATGCGGGCGAGCAGGCGGCCGATGCGGCCGAAGCCGTAGAGCACAATGTCGGTCTGCGGGGTCTTGTCGGCGGTGCCGATGACGTCGTCAAGCTCGCGGTCAAGGAAGGTGCGCAGGTCGCCACCTTCAGCTTCGAACTTGGTGGCCAGGGCGCCGAGGTCGATGGAGACGGTACCGAGGTCCATCTTCACCAGCTCCTCCAGGATTGGCAGGGTCTGGGAAAGCGGAAGCTCGTGCTCGGTGATGCGACGAGCGTAGCGGTGCGACTTGATGATGTCGATCTCCGTCGCAGTCACCAGCAGACGACCAAAAATAGACACGACCACGTTGTTTTCGCGGCGCAACTTGCCGATCAACGGGATCATCTTCTCAGCGAGCTCTACGCGCTCGTTCCAGTCTGCCTGCGAAATCGGGGTCTGCTCCGACATGTGGTCCTCCACGGTAAATGGTTCAAATGACATACACTTTCGAATTTACAGGGTTTTGGTATTCATTTCTCGATCCCCCTCACACAGGGCAGAAACAATCTCCGCCACTGACCCCGAAAAGGCGTGTTTTACCTGCGTACCAGCCCAAGCAGCCACATAGTTTGTGTCAGAGGTTACGCTGCGGATGGGCTTCATCAAGGTGTTCACATGGGGGTAAACTGCGGGGGCATCGGCGTGATCGCACATGAACTGCGTTTCGATGCCCCTCGCGATGCGCCCGGAAAACGCACGCGTGGTGGCGGTACGCCCTCCCCTAGCTACCTGCGCGCGATGCAGTTCGGATGTCCCGGCTTCGTCCGCCAACAGGAAGGCGGTGCCGCAAGCGACGGCATCCGCGTATTCCAACGCTTGAGCAACTGCGAAAGCGTTGGTTAGCCCGCCCGCTGCCACAACTGGCTTATCGACGTCCAGAGCCCCCAACAACTCCAGCAGTGGCCGCGCGTCAGGTTCTTCTTCCACTGTCAGCGTCGACCGGTGTCCGCCGGCCTCAGGTCCCTGCACTACGAGGACATCGGCACCTCGCTCGGCAGCCTCGCGAGCATCAGCGGGGTTAGTTACCGTCATCCATACTTCAATGCCGCATTCGTGTAGCCGATCTACTTCGTCAACTGTGAAGAGGCCGAATGTGCAGCTCACTACAGCTGGGCGGAGTTCGCACATTACATCCAGCTTGGCTGCGAAGGCATCCGAAGGATCAGCGGAGGCATAATCCGGCACCGAAGCTTCATGAGCTTCGAACACTGGGGCTAGTTCCTCTGCATAAGCCGCAACCGGAGCCAAGTCTGCCGCCGGGGCCTGCGGATAGAACAGGTTCACGCCGTATCGCTCGCAGGTCACGGCTTCCATTTGTTCCCGGAGTTTTTCGGGGCTCAAGTAGCCAGCTGCGAGGAAACCGAAGCCGCCTTCGCTGGCGATGGCGTCGACAAGCGCGGGTGTCGAGGGACCGCCAGCCATGGGAGCTGCGATGATGGGCGCGGACAGTTGGGCTAGAACAGTCATGCGAGCTATTCTTATACCCCATGAGTTCCATTGCAACCGAGGCCTCCCGCCGCCGTACCTTCGCCGTGATCGCACACCCTGACGCTGGTAAGTCCACGCTGACGGAGGCGCTGGCGCTGCACGCCCACGTGATCACCGAGGCGGGCGCGGTCCACGGCAAGGCAGGCCGCAAGTCCACTGTGTCTGACTGGATGGACATGGAAAAGGAACGTGGCATTTCCATCGGATCCTCGGCGTTGCAGTTTGAGTACGCCCCCGAAGGCCACGAGGGCGAGCCATACATGATCAACCTGGTGGACACCCCAGGTCACGCGGACTTCTCCGAAGACACCTACCGCGTGCTCACCGCCGTCGACGCCGCTGTCATGCTCGTCGATGCCTCCAAAGGCCTCGAGCCACAGACCTTGAAACTATTTAAGGTGTGTAAGGCACGTGGTCTACCGATCGTCACGGTGATCAATAAGTGGGACCGCGTGGGACGCTCGCCGCTGGAGCTGGTGGACGAAATCGTCACCGAAATCCAGCTGCAGCCGACGCCGATGTTCTGGCCGGTGGGCGAGGCGGGCGACTTCCGCGGACTGGCTCGAATCACTGAAGACGGAGAAGTGGACGAATACATCCACTTCTTGCGCACCGCTGGCGGCTCAACCATCGCTCCAGAGGAGCACTACTCTCCCGACGAAGCTGCTGCTCGCGAAGGCGATGTGTGGAATACCACCGTTGAAGAGGTCGAGCTGATGACAATGGACGGCGCGGTCCACGATCAAGAGCTCTTTGAAAATTGCACCACCTCGCCGACCATCTTTGCCTCCGCAATGCTGAACTTCGGTGTCCACCAAATTCTGGATACGCTGTGTTTGCTGGCACCATCACCACGAGGGCGTGCTTCAGACCCCAAGGCCATTGAGACTGCCACTGGCACTTTCGACGAAAGTCGTGATATTGAGGATGACTTCTCCGGCGTCGTGTTCAAGGTCCAGGCTGGCATGGACAAGAACCACCGCGACAACCTTGCGTTTATGCGCGTCGTTTCCGGCGAGTTCGATCGTGGCATGCAAGTCACGCATGCACAATCGGGCCGAAGCTTCTCCACCAAGTACGCTCTAACCGTCTTCGGCCGCACCCGCTCCACCGTCGAATCCGCCTTCCCCGGTGACATCGTCGGCCTGGTCAACGCCGGATCTCTCGCGCCTGGCGACACCATCTTCGAAGGCAATAAGGTTCAGTTCCCACCAATGCCACAGTTCGCGCCGGAGCACTTCCGCACGCTGCGCGCCAAGTCGCTGGGCAAGTACAAGCAGTTCCGCAAGGCACTCGACCAGCTCGCCGCCGAAGGCGTGGTTCAGATTCTGCGCAACGACCTGCGTGGCGATGCCGCCCCGGTCATGGCCGCCGTCGGCCCCATGCAGTTCGAAGTCATGCAAGCGCGCATGGAAAACGAATACAACGTGGAAACCGTCACCGAAGCCATCCCATACTCCGTCGCCCGACGCACCGACGCGGAATCCGCGCCCGAACTCGGCCGTCAACGTGGCGTGGAAATCTTCACCCGCACCGATGGTGAACTCATCGCTTTGTTTGGCGACAAGTGGAAGCTCGCGTTCATCGAGAAAGAGCACCCCGAGCTCACCATGGAGCCGTTGGTAGCCGACTAGGAATGCGACTCCTGCCTGGGACTATTCAGTTCGGTTTTATGCCAAGATTGGGCTGGATTTATCCCACTATTCCCCATTCAGCATCGCAATTCTGAACAGGGTATCCTTACTTGGTTATCTAAACTTTAGAGCTTAAGGATTACTATTAGGGATGTCGGGGCTGTTGTTCTCGCTTGGCCAGGCCGTGTATCGGCGTTGGTGGATTCCGCTCCTCACGTGGGTACTCGTTTTCGCTGGTGCTGCGGCGCTCGCGGCTGCGTACTCCACTCCGCTTTCTCGTGAGTTTTCGATCCCCGACCTGCCGAGTCTGACAACCCGCGCGCTCATGGACGAGCGCTTCCCCCCTGTCCCGCAAGGCGAGATGTTGCCCGTCGGGAAAGTTGTGGTGCAGGTGCCGGAAGGCGAAACGCTCTCTGATCCGGACAACTACGCCATGCTGCAGGAGTTGATCTCCAAACTGGAGGAGCACCCTGCGGCAGCTCCAGACCAAGACATTAAAGACCCAATGGAGGCGCACAAGGAGCTGCGCGAACGCATCTATCGGGAAGAGTCAGAGTTCGATTTCCCGACGAGCGTCATTGAGGGAGATGTTCGCGCTGTCAGCCCGCTGAACGCCACGCAGGATACCGGCATCTTAGAGGTTCAATTCCGCGTTGACGAAGGCGGTCGGGTGCCGCTGGAAGAGCTGAACTCAGCCGCGAAGCTCATCAACGACTTCAACAACCCCGATTTCCAGGTGTCCTATTTCGGGCAAGCTTTCACCGGGATGGACAAGCTGTCCATGGGAGCTGAGCTGCTCGGCCTGCTTGTTGCTCTGTTAGTCCTAATGCTTACCTTCGGATCTCTCGTCGCAGCAGGCATGCCTATCGTTTCGGCATTGAGTGGTATCGCCATTAGTATGGCCGGCATCCTGCTCAGCACGCATTTCTCAGATGCTGTGAACTTCTTGGCCCCGACATTTGCGGTAATGATCGGCCTGGCTGTCGGCATTGACTATTCTTTGTTCATCCTGGCTCGTTTCCGCAATGAAATCGAAAAGAATCCGGATCGCCCGCGTGCGGAATCAATGGGCATCGCGATCTCCACAGCTGGGCACTCAGTGTGTTTCGCTGGTCTCACTGTCATCATTGCCCTGGTATCCCTGACCATTTTCCACATCCCATTCCTCACCGCCTTGGCTCACGCGGCCGCCGGAACGGTGACGCTAGCGGTGCTGCTAGCGCTGACTCTGTTGCCGGCACTGGCAGGCCTCACAGGCAAACGACTGTTTCCTCGCCCTCGCAAGAAGAGCCTGCAATCATCCTCCTTTGCGCGCTGGTGGGTGAAGATGCTCAAGTTGCACCCGGCTGTCATCTTGGTGCCCACGGTGATTTTCTTAGTTCTCTGTGCAGCTCCGGCAAAGGACCTCCAGGTAGCCATGCCGACTGATTCCTCAGCACCTCTCGGCTCGCACACCCGTACCTCCGCCGACCTGATCGAATCCGGCTTCGGCCCCGGCCGCAACTACCCGCTCGCAGCAGTGGTTGATGCTGCGCAAGTCAGCGAAGGCGACCGCAAGAAGGTGATCTTCAAGGCAGCTCAGGAGATGAGCAAGATCGAGGGTGTCTCCCACGTCCAGCCGATCCGCGCCACCGACAGCCTGGATACGGTAGAGCTCCTCATCACCACCGACTACACCGCTACCGACAAGGGAGCGGCGCAAACCGTAGCGCGGCTGCGGGAGCACGCTGCTGGGGTGGAGGCGTCGACAAGCTTGAGCTACGGCATCACCGGCATGACCCCCGTGTTCATCGACCTCTCCAACCGCCTCACCGACGCGCTGCTGCCCTACATTGCGCTCGTGTTGGTGCTCGCGATCATCGTGCTCGCCGCAGTGTTTCGCACGCTGTGGGTGCCAATCATCGCCACAGCCGGTTTCGTGCTGTCCATTGGCGCGACGTTCGGGGTCACCGTGGCGCTGTTCCAGCAGGGCAAGTTCGGGCTTGTCGACGACCCACAGCCCCTGGTCTCATTCCTGCCGATCATCCTGATTGGGCTCGTATTTGGCCTGGCCATGGACTACCACGTGTTCCTCGTGTCACGGATGCGTGAGGCGTGGCTGAACGGCAAGAGCGCCAGTGACGCCATTAACAGCGGTTTCCAGCACAGTGCTCGCGTCGTGTCCGCGGCAGCGCTCATCATGATCGCCGTGTTCGCATCATTCCTGGTTCATGATGCTGTCTTTATCAAGACGCTGGGATTCGCCCTAGCTACGGCGGTATTCTTCGACGCTTTCCTCGTCCGCATGACCATCATCCCGGCAATCCTGTTCATGCTCGGTGAGAGGTCGTTCAGCCGCAAGTGAAATATTGCATCTGGGGCTGCGTCAAACGAGGTGTGCGATGCCCATGATCGTAAGAATCAATGACACTCCATAACCAGCGATGGGGGTCAAGATTTCCGTATTGTTTCGAGCCCATTCGAAACCGCGGCCAGCTGGGCTGTTCGGGAAGGCTCGAACAAAGCCGATGAGCACTGCGGTGAGGAACGGCAGGCTGAGCGCCAGCGTAGCGTAGAGAAACAGCGCTGTGTAGCGGAATCCGACGCTAAATCCTCCAGCACTCAGGTACGCTAAACCGGCAAAGAACGGCACCGAAGTGGCCGACTGCACCACGCCGAGAACGAAGCCCGTGGCTGCGGTTTTCCACGTGGGCACCTGCAGCGGCTGCATGATCTTATTCACCAGCGCGGTGTTGTCTCCGCCGCGAAACGTCATGACGGCTCCGAGCACACCTACCGCGATGAGGATAATGCCAAACACAGGCGATTCCAGCGCCGCCTGGACTTTATCTTTGATCAGGTCGAACACGGCCAGGGTGGGGATGGACAGCAGGAACACGCCCAACCAGTCGCCGCCGACGAGGAGCGCCGCGATGCGTCGATAAGCAGCGCGTGGGGGAAGCAGCACGCCGATCGTCACGATCACGCCGATGAGCAGGACGTTAATTGAGTCCATCAGCGCGAAGCTGACCGCATGCCACATGTGCCCCTCCTTGGTTGTTTAGAGAAACAGTAGCAGCAGCGGGGCGACCAGCAGGACAACGACGGCGACCGCGAAGATCTTGCCCGGCGCGTGGGCATAGTTGAAGTCGACTCCGAGTCCGTCGCGCTTATCCACGACGCGAGCTGGGTCATTAGGGTTGTTGTAAAACATCCCACCTTTGTAGAACTGATCATCATCACGGTAATTGAACTGGGGTCTTAATCCCCCACGCGCCTTGTCCGCTTTGACCATGATGTACGCGATCATGCCGATGGTACCGCCGATCGAGGCCGCCAGCGTTCCGATAAGTGCCAAGGTTCCAGCGGATTGCCAAGCTGGCAGCACTATAGATAGTTGCATCAGACTCAAGCACACGACCAATGCACATGTGAACCATCCAAGGGCAGTGGCCGCTGCAGAAATTACGGCGCCCGTGGCCTTTTTACCCGCCTCACTCGGATCAGTGCGAGCGTAAATCTTTAGTTTTAGGAACGGCAGGACGCTGCCGGCCATCAACACCAGCAGTCCGAAATTGAGGAAAGTCAGTCCGAATACTCCCAACACGGACTTGTCAGACCAAGCATCGGGCTCCCAGTTGCCGGAAAAGTGCGTAGCAAAGCGCTCCGGAATGTTGGCCCATCGGGCTGCGACGTAGGCAGCGGTTACCGCGATTACGAGCAGACCGAGCCAATAGCCGAGCAGAGAGACCGGTGGCACCTCGATGAGGTTTTCAGCATCATCTGTCACCGAGCCAGTAGGCTCGCCATGAAACTCCTGTGGGCGGACTTTGCTCCGACCATGGAACCAAAGGAACAACGTCAGAGGCAGCGCCAGTAATCCGAGTAAGGCTCCTGCCCCGATATCCAGGGCGAGTGTCAGTATGAATGCCGCAACGGCCGCAAGTTCAAGGGCACGAGTGAAGGGGCGGAATACCGCTCGCCTATCGAAGTCCTCCGAGACTCGATATCCAAAGGCGGTAGTCCGTGGAGCCAATCGGGTGAGCAACGTGCCCGACCAAAACACCAACGCATTCATCAGCGCGATGAAGATTAATTCAAAGGTCAACGCCGATTCTCCACATCTGACTTTAGGTACTTGAGCTGGCCAAGGATCTCCGCTAATTCGAACACTCCCAATCTACATTAGCGAAAATTGCACACCATCAACTCCTACATTGCACGCCGTGCGCAATTTTGCATACAATATGCAATTGTTATTGTTCTACACAACATTAAGGACTTCGCTGTGGCGAAATTTCTCTACCGAATCGGAAAATCCGCCTACCACCACAAGTGGCGCTTCATCGCCGTCTGGCTCATCATTCTTTTCGCGCTCGGTGGCTTGGCCACCACCTTCTCCAAGTCCACCAACACCAGCTTTTCTATTCCTGGGCTCGACTCTGTAGTCACTCAGGAAAAGATGCAAGAACGCTTCCCAGACGCCGGCGATATGGCTTCCGCTCCTACTGGATCGATCGTTGTCCAGGCACCTGCCGGGAAGTCCTTGCAGGACCCAGATCAGGAAGCGGCCGTCGCAAAGCTCGTGCAAGACCTTCAGTCCAAGCCATATCTGGCAAACACGGAAGCGATCGTCGCCCCACAGCTAGCCGCGATGGGTATGCAACAGCAGCTCACGGAAGCCAAGACCGCACAAGGCGTGCCGGAAGAGCAGATCGCCGCGGATATCCGCGCGCTTTCTCCGCTCAGCGAGGACGGCCGAACCGGCACCATCAATGTCGCCTTCGACGCTGCTTCGGCGATGGATATTGACGCCGCTGACCGCACCGATTTGAAGTCCACTCTGGACGCTGCTGCCAGCGATAACCTGCAGGTGTCCTACGCCGGACAGGCATTCTCCGGCCAGGGCGAAATGGGCATGGCTTCGGAGCTCATTGGTATTGCTGTCGCCGCGCTGGTTCTCATGATCACCTTCGGGTCGTTCGTGGCCGCCGGTATGCCGCTGATTTCCGCCGTCGTCGGCGTCGCCATCGGCCTGCTGGGCGTGATGCTCGGCACCGCCTTCACCGACTCGATCAATGACATGACGCCGACGCTGGCATCGATGATCGGCCTGGCCGTGGGCATCGACTACGCGCTCTTCATCGTTTCCCGATTCCGCAACGAGCTAATCGCCCAGATCGGAAACGACCTGACACCCGCGGAACTTGCTGCAGAAATCAAGAAGACCACCGTCGCCCAGCGTGCGGAAGCCATGGGTCTGGCCGTGGGCAAGGCTGGCTCAGCCGTCGTATTCGCCGGTATCACCGTCATCATTGCACTGACCGCGCTGTCCATCATCAACATCCCATTCCTCACCGCGATGGCACTCGCCGCCGCCGCAACCGTGGTCATCGCAGTGCTCGTAGCTCTGTCCTTCCTACCTGCCGTGTTGGGGCTGCTCGGCACCAAGGTATTCGCCGCGCGCGTCCCTGGTGTGCAGGCACCTGACCCAGAGGACGAAAAGCCAACCATGGGACTGCTGTGGGTGCGTCGCATCCGCAACCGCCCGATCCTGCACCTCGTGCTTGGCGTAGTCTTCCTCGGCCTGCTGGCCATTCCTGCCGGCCAACTGCGCCTGGCTATGCCAACAGACGGATCCGAGCCCCTTGGCTCCCCTGCCCGCGTGGCCTACGAAACCACCGCTGAGGCCTTTGGTCCCGGCCGCAACGCCCCTATGATTGCCCTCGTAGACCTGGTCGATGTGGCTCCTGAGCAGCGCCAGCAGGCAATGGGCGCTGCGCTCAGCGAGATTTCCGCAACCGAGGGCGTCGAGAATGCGCAGGTGGTCAAGACCACCGACAGCCTCGACACCGCCCAAATCATGATCACACCGAAATACGGCGCCACGGACGAACGCACCTCGGAAACCCTCACTGCGCTGCGCGATCACGTCCCTGCCTTCGAGGAAGCCACCGGCGCCACCTACGGCATCACTGGTGTCACGCCAATTTTCGACGACATCTCCGCCCGCCTCCAGAACGTGCTGCTGCCCTACATCGCGATTGTTCTCGCCCTGGCATTCCTGGTGCTCATGCTGGTATTCCGCTCGATCTGGGTCCCACTGATCGCCGCCGCTGGCTTCGCGCTCTCGGTCGCCGCCACCTTCGGCATCACCGTGGGCTTCTTCCAAGAGGGCTGGCTCGGGCTTATCGACGACCCACAGCCGCTCCTCTCCTTCCTCCCCATCATGCTCATCGGCCTCGTCTTCGGCTTGGCCATGGACTACCAAGTCTTCTTGGTGACCCGCATGCGAGAAGGCTGGGCACACGGCAAGACCGCCGGTAACGCCACGTCGAATGGCTTCAAGCACGGCGCTCGAGTAGTAACCGCAGCGGCGCTGATCATGATCTCCGTGTTTGCGGCGTTCATGATGCAAGATGCGGCCTTTATTAAGACGATGGGTTTTGCCCTCGCGGTCGCAGTAGCATTCGATGCCTTCGTCGTACGCATGATGATCATTCCGGCCACTATGTTCTTGCTCGACGAGCGAGCTTGGTGGTTGCCGAAGTGGATCGATAGGATCTTGCCAAAGGTTGATATTGAAGGCGAGGCACTAGCGAAATGAGTAACCTCCGGGAGTCCAAAAAGGTCGCCACGCGGCGAGCCCTTGCCACTGCTGCCGCGACCATCATGTTCGAACAGGGCGAACAAGCCCTGACTGTCGCGGCAGTCGCGGAGGCTGCCGGAGTGTCAACTCGCACGTTCCACAATTACTTCGCCTCCCGTGAAGAGGCGCTTTCCGAGTTCGTGGTGCAGTCCATTGACGAGGTACAGCGCAGCATGGAGCAGCTGCCCCCAGATACGGATATCGTCACTGCTTTCGAAAAGATAGTGCACGGTGTGATTTCGGAGGATTCCGATTTGCTGCGCACGATCAGTATGATCGCGTCGATCGGCCAGCAGCTCGATCAAGTTTGCGCCCTGCCGCCACACAATGAGGTCCGGCAACTGCACTGTCGCTTCGAAGAGTTCTGGCAACACCGCTTTCCGACGACCGATCCAGACCTCGTGCGGCTGACCCTGCAGAACACAGTTCATACTGCGGGTATGTGCCTTTCCCGCTACTTTGAACCGGACTCGAGCTATTCCACCGCGGAACTGCATGCGTTCGCAGACAAGGCCTTTGCCCTGCTGCGTCAAGGCACCACCACAACGTGGCAGCAGCAGGGATAAGCTGGACAGCTGCACGTAGGAACACTAGAAAGGACCCGCAGTGCTTGAAAATCCAAACTCGATTAGTGAGGTTGCGTGGGACGGCTACATTGATCGCGTCGATGTAGATTTCAACTTCCAAGCACTGCTGGGTGAGGTCCTTTCGCGGGAAATCAACCAGAATTCGGAAGGTTTCCAGGTTCGATTCCAGCGCCGAGGCGGCGCTGACCTCACCTTTCCTGCTGACCTAGTTGCAGAGGTCGACGAGGGACATCTCACCTGGCAGTCGACGCGCATCGCCGAGGCTGCTAGTGTGTTCGGCATTCCGGAGCTCATCGGAACCCATCAAATGCAGCCCGAGCTCATCTCGGCCGCCCGCACGATTTACCAAAATGCGCCGATCATCGAAGTCCCGTTCCACGACCGCACTGTTGTCCTTGCTTTGCAAGGAGATTGGCTGCGCTCCAATCCCCAGCGCGCTCTGCTGCAAGCCACGGCAGCGGAGACTCCGGCAGCTCACCTAGATCGATGCCTCGAGGTGTTCGCTGCCGTCCGCGAACTTCCTGAAACCCCCGTCCTAACCCGCCGCGATGGTGCCGTGTATGACATCGCCGGCGGTCTCAGCCTTGATGACGTCCGTGCGGACGCGTTTTACTTCGCTGAAGAACACCGCTTGTTCTTTGAAGCCATCTACCCCAACCCGAGAGCCTATTTCGATCCTGCTTCCGGCCAGGCTCATCTCACTTCTGCGGAGAAAACTCCCCTGACCTGTACGGCAACCCTGCTCGCCGTGGTCGAGGACGACGTGTGGACAGCCACCCACGCTCTGCCCTACTTTGCTCGCTCTCAGGCGGCATCACGGGCTAGGGCGATCCTCGACTTCGGCTACGCCAATAACATCCCGGCGTTGGTAGCCCGCACAATGCCAGCGCAGCGCGCCTTCGACTGGGATCTCATCGATGTCGCCAAACCAATCGTCGGGATATGGACGCATGCGTTCGCTCCGCTGTCACCCACCGCGTACGCGGTGCTCCTCGTCGATCACCCAGCGCTGCGCCTGCCTGCGCCTCAGCCGGAACGAGTCGCAGCTATGAAGGAGCGACAGGTTCCCGCGGGCGTCGATAAGCAGCGAGCTCTCGCTGCATACGACCGGTTCCGGATGGGTCGAAGCTAAGACAGTACCGAACGATACTGAATCGGGTCCACATCTGCTGGCTTCGCTGGGTCAAACTTCGGCTGGCGATCTTTGTCAACTAGCACAGCTCGCACGCCCTCTGGGAAGTTCGGCTGGCGACGCAAGACGGATCCGACGGCGTACTCGTTGTTGAGGCCCTTTTCTACGGAATCGATTTCGGCATTGGCTGTGTAAAGCTCGGTGGTCGCAACGACGGAGGCTGGGTTGGCGCTACTTAACAAGTCCCACACGAGGTCGACGAATTCAGGGTCTTCACACTGACCTAGGGCTGCCTCGATCTCTGCCCAGGAGTCGTGGCCAAAACACTTTTCGATCACTGTACGGTGTTGATTTAGGAACGATTCTTCCGTGAACTCTTCAGCAAACTTCTCCAACGCTTCGTCGATTGACTCCGCGATGAGCATGTCAGTGAAGTCGCCGATCTTTTCGCTCGGTACGAAATGAGTTGCTAGGCCGCTATAAAGCATGTCGGCTGGCTGCATGCGGTAACCGGTAATGCCCACAAATTTAGCAACAGCCGGCAACGGAATGCCTTCGGCGCTTTCCACATGCGTACTCATCCAAGACAGGCCGACATCCGGAATGAACCCGATGGCGGTTTCTGGCATGGCAGCAAACGCTTTCTCGGAGATAACGCGGTGGCTACCATGCGCACTCACACCTAGGCCACCGCCCATGACGACGCCATCGATGATCGCCACGTATGGCTTGGAGTAGTTCGCGATCATGGCGTTCATCGTGTACTCGGCCTGAAGGAACTGATCACCAAATTCGTGATCGCCTTCTAGAGCGCGCTCGCGAACAACTTTGATGTCACCACCAGCGCAGAAGCCCTTTTCAGAATTGGAAACGACAACCACGCGGTGGATTTCAGGATCATCTCGCCACTCTTCCAAGGCTGCCGTGATGATGGCGATCATCTCAGGATCTAAGGCGTTGAGTGCCTTAGGCCGGTTGAGCTCAAGGATGCCGGTGGAGGAACGAGTTGAGGTCAATACTTCTGGTGCAGTCATGACCCCAGTGTGCCATAAAATGTGTGCCCGGTTACACGATTTGTCGAGCATTCGCGATAGCTGCCCGATATGGCTCCGGATCTACCTCTAGGGCGTTGGCCGGGGTAAATGCTGGCTTCGCGTCCTTGTCGATGAGCACTGCACGAACGCCTTCATGGAAGTTTGGATCCCGGCGCAGGAGTTCGCCGATGAGGTATTCGTTGTTGATGCCTTCCTGCAAAGATTGCGCCTTGCGGTTGGCGGCATAGGTTTCCGTTGCAGCCACGATCGCGGTGGGGCTCGCGGCGTGCATCAAGTCCCGGATACTTTCGCGGAAAGCGGCATCCGGCGCACCGCCGATCGCTGCGTCTATCTCCGGCCAGGTCTCGCGACCGAAAATGTCCTCAATGAGCGGCAAGTACTTGCGCACGTGCGATTCCTGGGCGAAGTCCGTCGCGAATCGCTCGAGAGCCACCGGTCCCTCTTGGATAACAGCATCGATGGCCTTATCGAGGGCGATACTAGGGACGAAATGAGTGGCCAGTCCGGTGAACAGCATGTCTGCAGGTGACATCGGGTAGCTGGTCAAACCAACGAAGGATGCGAGTGCCGGGATTGGTCGGCCAAGTTCGCCCACCATGTGGGCCATGAAGTAGGTGGTGCCGACATCGGGCACCCAGCCGATTGCCATTTCTGGCATTGCGGCCAAGGAGTTCTCGGTGACCACGCGGTGGCTGCCGAGCATCGCCAGGCCAATTCCTCCGCCTAGAACGGAACCGTCAATGAAGGAGACGTACGGCTTAGGGAAGTCCGCGATCTGCAGGTTGAGGCGGTATTCACGGGTGAGGTAATGATCACCACGCTCGTGTTTGCCTTCGGCGGCGTCGTCACGCACTGCCCTGATGTCGCCACCGGCGCAGAATACCTTCATTCCCTTGGTGAACAGCACGACGTGGGTAATAGCATCGTCGTCGGCCCACTGATGAAGCGCCTCGCTGATGATGTCGACCATCTCGCCGCTGATCGCATTCAGCTGGCGAGTGCGGTTGAGCTCAAGGATGCCCGCGGATCCCTCGACGTGTGCCAGTACCGGTGTGTTCTGCGCTACATTTTCCACAGGCTGTAGTTTGCCACACTTCTAGCGGCGATGTGGAGAGTTACCCCTAGAAGGGACCCGATGCCTGGAGGTTAGAACTCAGTAATTTTCCGGGTAGATGGGTCAATCAAGATCCGAGTCTTCCCAACAGAGCATTCCACGGTCTTGTCTGTCCGGACAGCACATTCAGCTTGTCCATAACTAACTCGTTGCCCGGGTTCGAGATACTTAAGCTGCGGCTCCAGCGGACCTTCGCCAACGTAATACCGCGCGCCGCCAGCGGTGAGATCCACCTGGTTAGTATTCCCCGGACCGACGCCCCCACAGAAGACCAAGTCCTGCTGCATTCCACAGAAGTTCACCACCGACGAGTTAGTACGAATATTGAAAATTGGAAAGCCGTTACGCCCGAAGAAGTATGTCGGATCGACCGCTTCATATTCGGGCTGCGCGATCTCTGACGACGGCTGTGGCGACTCCGCATTCCGTGAAGTGGAGACCGAGGATGCGGTAGGTGTGGGGACGGTGTGCTCACCAGAACACGCAGCTAGAAAACCAACGAACATCAACACTCCAGCAAGTGCCCGAAATTTGATATCCATGCGCCAACCAGCCTTTCAAAGCGGTTCATTCAAACAAACTATCGCTGCAACAATGACGAGCGTTTCAAGGATCCCACATGCTCTGAACGCGAGAACGCAGGCCACCACAGCTGTCGGTGTGGTGGCCTGCGTTTACTCGTCGCGAAGGACTATTTCTTAGTCTTCTTCTTTGCCTTCTTCTTCGGCTTGTCTTCTGCGAGTCGCTCTTCCTCAAGGTGCGCGGCCACGTCTGGAACATACCGGAAGTCAGAGCGCGGTGGGCGGACGTAGTCATTGACAGACTCTGGGCGCTCCGGGATTTCTGGCAGCGGGCGTTCGATCTTCTCGTAAGGGATCGAGCTCAGCAAATGGTTGATGACGTTGATGCGGGAGCGCTTCTTGTCCTCGGATTCCACGGTGTACCACGGTGCGGAGGGGATGTCGGTGTGAATGAACATCTCATCCTTGGCTCGGGAGTAGTCCTCCCAGCGGGTAATGGACTGCAGGTCCATTGGGGAGAGCTTCCAGCGGCGGAGCGGATCCTTGAGGCGCGACTTGAAACGCTTGACCTGCTCTTCGTCGGAAACGGAGAACCAGTATTTGCGCAGTAGGATGCCGTCCTCGACCAGCAGGCGCTCGAAGATCGGGGCCTGGTGAAGGAAGCGACGGTACTCCTGAGAAGTGCAAAAGCCCATGACTCGTTCAACGCCGCCACGGTTATACCAGGAGCGGTCGAAGATAACGATTTCACCTGCGGTCGGGAGTTTTTCTACGTAGCGCTGGAAATACCACTGGCCTTGCTCGCGGGAGTTCGGGGCAGGCAAGGCCTCGATGCGACAGGTGCGCGGGTTGAGGTATTGCGTGATGCGCTTGATCGCAGAGCCCTTACCGGCAGCGTCTCGACCTTCCATCACGATGACGACGCGCGCGCCGGTTTCCACCACCCACTGTTGCATGTCAACAAGTTCGGCCTGCAGACGCTTGAGTTCGGCCTCGTAGGCCTCTTTGGATAGCTTTGGTGGCTTAACTTTTCCCATGGTTATCAGCCTACTTCCCCCAAGGCTTAACCTAAAATTTACCTTTTAGTTTTCGACCTTGAATTCAGTCATTTCGTCCCACTCGGTTTTGCCTGGGATGAGGGTGTTGATGATTGTTGGAGTTTCCACAAGCAGCTTCGGCATGTCGACGCATGCATGCTTGAAATGATCAGAGGCGACGTGAGCTTCGGCGGCGTCATCCTTGAAGCCTTCTACCAGAATGAACACATCGTCCTCGTCAGTGGACTTGTACCATTCGAAAAACAAGCAACCTTCTTCTGCGCGGGTAGCGTCGGTGAACGCAGCTACTTGTTCACGGAAGGTAGCGACGAATTCTGGGCGAACTTTGTACTTCACGTTGATAAGGATCATGGGGGCGATTGTAGTCTGTGAGCTTTGACTGCGCGGTTAGTGCAGTTCAGAGCGTTTTTCCTATCCTTCCATGCATGCCATATGTGCCACTTCTGAACGGAATCGCCACTGAGCAATGGGATTCCGTGGGGATTTTGGGACGAGTTAATAAAATACCGAACTCCGCATAAAGAACCCGATGATGTTGGTACGCCCCCCCACTGTTGGACTCCAATATCCCGGACAGCTCATTAGAACAGGTTATACGTAATGCCCAATTGCCTTTTCAACGAAACTGCGCGGAAACATTGTTCCAACACGACCGACAATCTGCTTTTTGATTGGGAAACACCTTCCAATAGCATTACGTTAAGCACTCAACCAGCTGTGCAGCACCCGTGCTATGTTTATTGGTATGACCAAGCTAATCGATCGAGACGTAGAAGAACTTGTGTCCGCTCAACTAGCGAAACACGGCAGAATTAGCGTGTCTGAACTCATTGACATTTACGACGAAGTCGAAGCAAGGTATGCCCCGTCAAACATACTGAATGCGTCTCGGGAATTCTGAGTGCGGTCTACTCCGTGCCAGTAAAGAAACCCGCGTACTGACCATTTTGCGTTGAACTGGTTCTTCTGAGCTCAGCTGCAGCGTTTTGATCTTGAGATTCACTTCGAAACCCTTAAACAGCAACGGCTACGGTATCCCTGCTTCCAGCAAAACGATCAAGCCCTGCGACCTAGTAAACCTCAAGGGCCTCGCGCAGTGGCTCCAGATCACCTTGGTAACCCGTGATCGCCGCGAGGCCATCCAAGACCTCCGTGCCATAGTTGTGGCCATAATAGGTCGGCACGCTCACGGAGTTGGCCATGTCCAAAGTGACCTGCCAAAACGTCACCAGGGGCTGCCAGCTCATGCTCGGATGCCGTCCAATTCCCGGCGATTCCTTGAGCCAGTCTGGCTGGGAGAACAGCAAATTCGGCGACCACCACACAATGGGATCCGTAGCATGTTGAATGAACAGGACGCGCGGGCGGTTCCACGGGGCATCGTCGTGAAGCATGCGTCCAATCTGCCGTGAGTTTTCCGCAAACCGCACCGTGGTACCACCGCCGAATTCGGGCGCAACCTCGCGAGTGCCGGGGTCGCGACGCAGGCTTAACGACGCCCACAGCTCATTAGAGTTCGGCGGCCCCACCCACAGCACTCCGTCAACTTGACGAGTGATGTCCTTGACACCGCTAAACGCGCCTTCCCCCTGGGTGGTTCCCAGGGACTCACCAAACAAGTAGAGCTCTGGGCGGCCCTCCGCGGGCAGGCTGTTTCGCCAGGCTAGAACCGATTCCACAAGAATCTTGCCGGATTCGTGGACCTGATCCTTGGACGCCACGAATTGTACCGGCGAGGGCAGGTTGGAGTATTGCATGGCCACGATGGCAGAGTCGCCGCCATAGAGAAGCTCAAAAGACTGGGCAGCGGTCGGGTTGACCCAGCCAGTGCCCGTCGTGCCCGCGATGAGCACAGCTTTACGTTCGTGGGCTTGGGTCCTATGTAGCTCGGCTACCAGGCGATCCGCCTGAATTTCAGGAGTGTCACCATTCTTGAGACCCGAGAACAGTCGAATTGGTTCCTTGGCGGGCTCTCCCGTTACTTCCGCGATTTCGGAGCCGTCCATTCCGAGGCTGACGAAGCGGGAGCCGTGGGAGCCGAGGCCTTCCCACCGGTTGAAGGAGTACTCCGAACCTGACCTGAACTGGCTTTTCGGTGGCTTAAGACTTGGATCAGGTGCACTGTTGGTCACTGCAGCGCCTTTTTCAAAGACGCGGATGACGGTGCCGGGAATGACGGAATCGACAAGCCACAGTGCCAAGCCCAGTGCCACTGCGGTAGCGATAATCGAGCGCGCGGCTGCCGTCCAACGATCTGGGGCGATCCGGGCAACGAGTCTGCCGAGGTCAAGCATCCAGTGCACGAGCAGGAGGATGAGCACCCATATGCCGAGTCCGAGCGGAAGAATCCCTAGCGCTTCCCAGCCGAAGTGAGTGGGAATGCCCATATATTGGTGAAGTTCGCGTTGCCAGCGCACCGCAGAAACAGAGATGTAGGTGACCCAGATCAGAACAACGCCCAGCAAGGACATTTCTATCCGGAACCACACCTTTTCCGGGAAATCAGTCAGCTCTTTGAGCGCCGCGTACTCTTCTTCCATCGCGAAGGCCTTGAGGAATTTGTGACCGAATACGGCGGCCACTTCCCTGCCCCAGTTCCGCCAGTTCCAATTGAGGAAGACTCCTAAGCCATATCCGGATGCCGCGGAGAAACCGCTGGCCATTGCCTGGAAGAGCCAATCACGTGGGAGCAGAGACGGGGTCGCGGCCACCGCAAACATCATGCCGCCCAGAATCAAGCCCCACGAATTGAGACGCCAGCGACGCCAAAACGAGAGCACATGCGGCTTCTCGATCACATTCATGGGCGTCCCTCACTTCTACCGGGATGTCCAGTGTATCGAATCACATAACCGTCACCCTAGACTTACAATTTGCCAGCAATTGCTGATAAATACTTACCCTTTACTTATTTAACGGCTAGCATTCGGGGTATGCACTTACTAATTCATGAAGAAGATAGTTCGAGTCCACAGAGTCGCAAGGCAACGTTCGACGACTTGCGGCTTCAATACCAACGCACAGCTGGTAGTGAAGATGGAGCCTCGATTTGTGTCGTAGACCCAGATACCGTTGATGAGGTTGTACGTCATTTTAGTAGACGGTGGCGCACTGACGAAGCTCAAATTCAAATCGTCAATGAACTTGCGCTCTCCCAAGACCACGGTCCAGACGAGATTCGAGCGGAGATTTTCCAGGTTGCGAGTGGGACCAACGGTGCCGTTGTGATCGCCCTGAGCGTGTGGGATAACGATCTGGCACAACGCCAGCACCACTCCAACTCCACCCACTTTGCCTCCAGCTCAACCTACTGAGCCTGAGCTTCAGTCAGCTACATAGCGTGAATCGTCAGAGCCAGCGCATTCGTAACATCTTCTTGAGCCCGCAACCGGCTGATCGCACACTCAAGGGCGCGTATTTAAGCAGTCAGAACCGCATATTCACACATCATCAGAACACAAGGGTCACACGGGGATGAGTCAGTCCTCTGCCATCGCGATGCTGAGTCGCTGCAGCTTGGCGCGAATCTGATCCCGCTGTTCCGGGTGTTGCGCGCAATAATTGGCAGCTTTGCCGATGGCGGCGTCGATAAGCTCGCAGGAGAGCTCGTCGACACCCAGCAGTCGCTGTCGCGCATCGACGAGTTCGGCGTGTGCTTCTTGGACCCGCTGATCGGCGAACGCCGAAGAGTTCTGGCTCGCGGCCACCGTGAGCGGCCCATGGTCGCCGTCTACAAACAGATCGAACGTGGCCCCCGCATACGTTGCGATTCTCTCCGATTGCGTAGCTCCATCCGGAATCTCTGCGGAGATCTTTTCAAGTCCAGCGGGGATTTCCGCCAGCAATAGCTGAACCAGCAGGTCCTCCCCCGATGAGACGTAGAGGTAAACGCTGGAGCGGGCGAGGCCAACCTCCCGCGCCACCTCGCTTATCGACGGCAGCTGCCCGCCCTGCTCAACGATCAAACGAAGCCCAGCAGCCAAGACAGCTTTATGCTGTGCCGCACGATGCTCGGCTACAGAGGATCCAGAAATCTTTGGCATAGCTGCTTAGCTTAGTGCAGCAGGAGTGAGCCGTCCGTCAGTCATCTCGTAGATGCGATCGCAGTACTCAAGGACGTCTAAATCATGGGTCACCATGACGCCAGCGACGCCGAGGTCGTGACATTCTTCTGCAAGAAGGCGGACAATGTCGTGTGATCGGTTCCGATCGAGCGCTGCGGTGGGTTCGTCCACCAGCAACAATTCTGGCCCGGCGACCAGGGCGCGGGCGATGCCGATTCGTTGGCGCTCGCCACCAGAGAGCTGGGCTGGGCGGTAATCTGCGCGGTGTTCCATTTCCACAGCAGCGAGCAATTCGGTCACGCTACGTCGACCGCGTTTGCCCTGAATACGGGCCGCTAGTTCCAACTGTTCTTTGGCTTTGAGTGCCGCTGGCAGATTTGTGGTGGATTGAAATACGAAGCCGATGTGATCGCGGCGCATCTTGGCTAGCTGAGCGTCGTTCATTCCGGCTACATCGGTTCCGGCAATCTTTACGGACCCGCTATCGGGAGTAGTGAGCGCTCCGGCTACTGCCAGCAAGGTGGACTTGCCAGAACCAGACGGGCCGACAACTGCGACGAATTCTCCCGGCTTAACGGAAAGGGAAACGTGGTCGAGAGCATGCACGACGCTTTCTCCGTCCCCGTAATCGATGCAGACATCGCTGAGTTCAAGGGCGTTGGTCATCGGTTTTCTCCCAGAGCGTTGAGTGGATTTGTACGAGTCACACGAAGAACCGCGACGAAGGCACCAATGAGACCCGAAATGAACAAGGTGAGTGCGCCAATCAAAACCGGCGTCAGTTCGACCAAGTAGGGCATTCCTGTGTTTTCCAGTCCAAAGCCCATGAAGGTTGCGATGATGGAGCCAACGACAATGGACAGCACCAAAATGATGACGGCCTGCCCCATGGAATCCTTGAGCAAGAACCCCTTGGTGGCGCCCATGGCACGCATAACGGCGATGTCACCTGCCCGCTGGATAGTCCAAACGAGGAAGAAAGCGCCGGTAACCAGGGCAGCGATGATGTAAAGGAACCACTGGATCATCATCAGAGTCAGCGTTTCCGCTGCATAGCCTGGCGAGGAGTCAAAGGACTCCTTCAGCGTGCGCACGTCAAGCCCTGTATCTGCAGGGATGTCGGCACTTTGGGAAACGATCACCGAGGCCTTTTCGTAGGCCTCAGGGCGCGCTGCTTCACCGGCACGTGCGCCAGCGTGGACTTCCTGCCACACATCGATCGGCACATATGCCATGGCAACGTGGCCGAAGGTGCGCTGGTCTTCAGTAAAGCCAACGACGTTGAGCGTTGTTCCCACTCGATCAAGCGTGATCACGTCACCGATGGCGACGCCGTCCTCTTGCAGGTTTTCCGAAAGGATGACGTCGTGAGGCGTGCTCGTTGCTTGGCCGTCGGTACGTGGCTGAATCTTAGGCAAACCTTCCGGAGCGATGAAGGAACCTGGGACGACACCCATCAAGGTCAGATCGACTGGAGTGTTGTTTTGGTTTTTGGCGTTAACGATGGTCAGACCGAGTGGGGTGGCATCGGACAGCTTGTTAGCGTCGGTGAGCGCTACCTCGGAGCGAGTGAAGGCAGAATCGGTTTCAGTGCCCGTTTCGAATGCGATGGCCTTCGCATCTAAGGCTTTGAGACCGGAAACGCCATCATGCACGAGGCCGGAGGTGAGGCCCGAAATGATGACGATGAGGATGGACATGAGTCCGAGAACCATGCCCATGAGCGCAAAACGATTGCGCGCAAAAAGCATGTCTCTAAAAGCTAGGTACATAGTGGGTTCTTTCGCGGGTGCGCGGACAGTAACTCATGTTACCGACATGGTGTCGATAACATTCCCACAAAGCATAACTTAGCGACACCGTGTCGCCAAAATCAGTCGGCCGATCTCCCTTATTCGTTTATCCACAACGTTTCCAGGTCGCCCAGCTCGACAACCAAGCCCCTTTTACCCCACATGCGAATTGACCCGGTTTCCAAAGTCCATCACATTGACACCCAACCCCCTCACCTATCCATTCGAACCAACCTGCCCGGCAAGCACCCCTACCGGCCACAACCCCGCCTCGGGTAGCGAATCCGATTCCACATTTTCGAATGACTAATCAAAGCGTCTTGTGTCACTAATAATCTCAGTCTTGTTCGATTCCACCGCAGCAATCCGGCTACACAACTTGAACGAGGAGAGATCATCATGACCTACCCGCAGAACCCCCAAAATCCATATACTCAGCCCACTATGCCGATGGCACCCGTCAAGAAGAAGGGCGGATGCGTCAAGTGGGGTGCCATCATCGGTGGCGTGTTCATCGCGGCCGTGGCCTGCAACGCCATCATTGGTGGCGGCGACACCACCACTTCCCCAGCCCCTGTGACAACGGAGGTAACCAACATGTCACCAGCTCCGCTAGCGCAGTTGCCGAGCGAGACCGCAGCAGCTCCGGAGAAGCCAGCTGCCGTCGTCGAAAAGCCTGCGGAAGCCCCTGCGGCACCGGAGAAGCCGGCTGCGGTCGCCGAAAAGCCTGCGGAAGCCCCGAAGGTGACCGTGGAGCAGAAGTCCGCGCTAAAGAAGGCGGAGTCATACTCCAAAACGATGCACATGTCGAAGGCCGGGATCTACCATCAGCTGACCAGCGAGTACGGCGAGAAGTTCTCGCCCGAGGCGGCACAGTACGCGATCGATAACCTGAAGGCAGACTTCAACAAGAACGCACTCGAAAAGGCGAAGTCCTACCAAAAGAACATGAGCATGTCACCCGATAGTATCTATGACCAGCTTGTCTCCGAGTACGGCGAGCAATTTACCCCAGAGGAGGCGCAGTACGCGGTGGACAACCTGGCGCCGTAACGGGTCACCTGCAGTTCACGACGTCGATTTCAGGACCGGCAGTTGTGCTGCGCAGCATTCTTGGTCCGTTTCTCAAGCTGGTTGGCCTCAAGGTATGCCACATGGAGCGAAGCGAAGCTCTCTGCGATAAGTAGCTACTCCAGCTCTTCGCCCAGCTCCAGCCACTGCATTTCCAACTCATCAAGCTCATCCTGCGCTTTGTTCATCGCGGCGTTGAGCTCGGTGAGCTTTGCTGTATCCATCGTCTCCGCGGCGACAGCCATGTCGGCGTTGTACTTGGCGACGGCATCTCGAAGCTTGCCCATCTTGCGCTCCAGCGCGTTCATTTCCTTTTGCACGCGGCGATGAGTGGCGGCGTCGATCTTCGGTTCTTCCTTGGCAGGCAAGTCCTTCTCACCAAGGTCGATGACACCTCCCTCTGCTGCAGCCGCTGCCGCGCGACGGTTCAGGTATTCTTCAATGCCGCCGGGCAAATTGGTCAACCTCCCATCGCCAAAGAGCGCCCAGGTGGAGTCACAAATCCGCTCAATCAGATAACGGTCGTGGGAAATCACGATGAGGGTGCCTGGCCAGCCGTCGAGTAGGGATTCGAGCTCCTGGAGGGTATCGATGTCCAGGTCATTTGTCGGCTCGTCCAAGAGCAGCACGTTCGGTTCGGCCATTAGGACGCGGGTGAGCTGCAACCGTCGACGCTCGCCACCTGAGAGATCACCAACCGGGGTGCGCTGACGCTTGGCGGAAAAGCCAAGGCGCTCTGCAAGTTGCGAGGCCGACATTTCCTTCTTGCCTATCTGCACATAGCTGGCCACCAGTTCCACGGCATCAATCAAACGCAGCGTCGGATCAAGATCATCAAGTTCCTGACGCAACCAGCCCAACTCCACGGTCTTGCCCTCGATACGACGACCGGCAGAAAGGGGGTGCTCCCCCGCCAAGGTACGCAAGAGGGTGGTCTTGCCGGAGCCATTGACACCAACGAGACCGATGCGCTCGCCAGGAGCGAGCCGCCAGGTGAGGTCGTCGACAAGCAGGCGCCCGTCCGGTGTTTCCACGCGGGCATCCTCCAGCTCAATCACGACTTTGCCTTGGCGCTTTTTAGAAAAGGCCATGAGTTCGACGGAGTCGCGCGGTGCGGGCACATCCGCGATGAGCGCCTCCGCGGATTCAATCCGGTAGCGCGGCTTGGACGTACGGGCCGGCGCACCGCGACGCAGCCAGGCGAGCTCCTTGCGGGCCAGATTCAACCGGCGTTGTTCAATGGCATCGGCCTGGCGAGCACGCTCAGCGCGCGCAAACATCCAGTCGTTGTATCCACCTTCATAGGTGTCGACGGTGCCGTCATGGACTTCCCACGTCTTGGTGGCCACGGTGTCCAAGAACCAACGATCGTGTGTGACCACAACCAAAGCCATCTTGGATTTCAGCAGATACGATGCCAGCCATTGCACACCTTCGACATCGAGATGGTTGGTCGGCTCATCCAGAACCACCAGATCCAAGTCCTGCACCAGCGCGGCGGCAAGGTTCGTGCGACGACGCTCGCCACCAGACAAGCGTGACACCAGCGTATCTAAGCCCAGATCCACGATTCCCAGACCGCTGAGCACCTCACGAACCGCTGCATTCGAGGCCCATTCAAATGTCTGCAGTCCCAGCGGGGCCAGCACAACATCAGCCACCGTGTGCTCGGGGTTAAGCTCAGCCCGCTGCGTAACGACGGCCATCTTCAGCTCACTATTGTGCGACACGCGACCTTCGTCAGGCGGTTCAATACCCGTCAAGATCTCCAGCAGCGTGGTCTTTCCACCACCGTTCAGACCGACGACGCCGATACGTTCGCCGGTTTGGACGCCGAGGGAGACTCCATCAAGGAGTGTCTTCAAGCCAAAAGACTTCGTGACATTTTCAAGGTTAATCAGGTTTGCCATGGTGAAAGCCAATTCTAATGCATAGACCGCGAACACTTTCTATTGACGAAAAGCGTACGCTGCAGCAATCCCGGCCACTGCGAACTATCCCACTAACTCCGCCCCACCAGCTGGCCCCTCCGCCACGGCCACGGAGGTAGCCACACCGGTGTCTAGCACGTAATCTGCCACGTCAACAGCTTGCTCCGCAGACTCACACAGGAACGCCACGGTTGGCCCGGAGCCGGATACCACTCCGGCCAGCGCCCCAGCAGTCTCACCAGCATTGAGAGTGCGGCGCAACTGTGGCAGCAGCGACAGCGCCGGGGCCTGCAGATCATTTGCCAAGTACTTCGCCACCTCATGCGGATCACCGCTGAGGAGCGCCGCCGACAGCTCCTTGATGTCTCCAGCTCGAGCCATATCCGGGCGAGCCGCACGCATGTCATCGAGTGTGTGGAAGACCTTGGGCGTCGACAAGCCCGCGCTATTGAGTGCCAGCGCCCAATGATAAGTCCCGCGCGAAAGCAGCGGCACCAATTGTTCGCCGCGTCCCGTGCCGAGCATGGTTCCGCCGAGCAGCGTAAACGGCACGTCTGAGCCCAGTCGGGCCGCCAGTGGCAGCAAATCGGCAGTGCTTATCGACGCCATCTGCCCCATCACACGCAGCGCAGCAGCCGCATCAGCAGACCCGCCGGCCATGCCACCAGCAGTCGGAATGCCCTTGCGCAGGCGAATATCGATCATCGGCAGTGGGGCCCCGCCCTGGGAACGATGCAGCTCGGTCGCCATATCGATGGCTTTCCACACCAAATTATCCGGTGTGGTGGGCACGGCTGGGGCACCAAGCCCGGTGACGCTGAGGCTGCGCACGATGGAGCCTTCAGCAGTTGACTGATCTAGGAGTTCGACCTCGAGGTCGTCGTGCAGGCTCAGTGATTGGAAGACTGTCACCAGCTCGTGGTAGCCGTCCTCGCGGGCATCCCCGACCCCGAGGTGGAGGTTTACTTTTGCGTGGGCGCGTGCGGTCAGGATTGTCATTTGGTCACTCCGGCAAGCCGCACGAAGTCGGCAACGCCGAGCTTTTCGCCACGCTCACTCGGGCTGATTCCAGCCTGCACCAGGGCTTCCTCGGCGGCAGCTCCGCCCCCGTAATAGCCGGACAGCGCGGCACGCAGGGTTTTGCGACGCTGGGCGAACGCGGCGTCGATAAGCGGGAAGACGCGGGAGCGGGTCGCATCATCGAGAGGCCAGGGCTCGGTACCTGGGGCGAAGCGATCGATGCGCACCAAACCGGATTCGATCTTCGGCGCAGGCCAGAACACATTCTTTCCGATAGACCCGGCGCGACGAACATCCCCGTAGAAAGCGGCCTTCACGCTGGGGACACCGTAGATTTTGGAGCCCGGGCTGGCTGCGAGCCGGTCGGCGACCTCCGCCTGAACCATCACTAACACGCGCTTGATGGAGGGGAACTCTTCTAGTAGGTGCAGCAGCACCGGCACGGAAACGTTATATGGGAGGTTTGCCACCAACGCGGTTGGAGACGGTGCCCCGGCAGCTTCGAAGTCAGCATGGGAGACCTGGAGCGCATCCTTCAGGATGATCCGCAGCTTGTCTGCATGATCGGGCGCGCGCCATTGCACAGTGCTTGGCAGCTCGCCGGCCAGACGGGAATCGATCTCAACAGCGGTGACATCAGCCACCGTGTCCAGCAGGGCGAGGGTAAGCGAACCAAGCCCGGGTCCGACCTCAACAACGTGGTCTTGGTCGGATACCTCCGCGGCAGCCACAATCATGCGAACGGTGTTCGGGTCGTGGACAAAGTTCTGCCCCAGCTTCTTCGTCGGAGTAACGTCCAGTTTCTCCGCGAGTTGCCGAATTTCTACCGGGCCGAGCAGCTGTGCATCCATACCTGATGAATCTACCGGAAGGCTTAGCGCAACCCCATCTTGGAGGTACATGCAGGCCATGCGCCCCAACCCTGGGCAGCCTGAACCTTCTCGGCAACGGCGATCTGCTCTTCACGGGAAGCCAGGTAAGCCATCGGCGCGTACTGTCCGCCACCGAAAGCAAGCCAGGTGGACGGGGTGAACTGGAGACCGCCAGAGAAACCATTTCCGGTGTTGATGGCCCAGTTGCCAGTCGCCTCACACTGCGCGAGCGCATCCCATACGGAACCGCTTGCCACAGACGGGGTAGCAGGCTTTTCCTTGGTACCACGCTTGATGGTGGCCGGGGTTGCCGGGGCAACCTCGGTTTCCTTGACGACGGTTTCGGAAACGACCTTGCCGTTCTCCTTGCGAATCTGCTTGGTTACATCGCGCTTGCCCGGAACGGCAGGCTTGTCTTCCTTTTCCTCGCCCTTGGCGAGCTCAGGGTCATCGATGTACGTCGGCTTCGGGGTGAAGTCTTCGGTAGCCGTGACAGACTCAATGTCCACCTTGGTTACCTGAATGGCGGTGTCATCGGTCACGCGGGTATCAAGGGCTGGGACAACCTTGTCATCGCCGTCAACCTTGATGCCTTCATTGTCCAGTACGTCCGCAACAGTTTCAGCAGCCAGCTGCGTGTAGGTGACGCGGCCAGCGTTTTCAACCTTGAGGATCTTCGGCGTCACCACATCGAGAGTGAAACCTTCGAGGGGAATCCGCTGATCAGTCGGGGCGGACAGCTTGCTAGCGGCATTTTGTCCGCCAACTTCCTGCATGAGCTCATCGACGGTCAGTGCCGTGGAAGTCACGCGGGTTGGCTGGCCATCGATGACCACTGCCACCTGCTTGGCGGAACGAACAGTGACACGCTCGCCATCAGCAAGAGTCTGGCTTGGGCTCGGCGCGACGAGGTCACGCGCCTGGATGCTCACGCCAGCCTGCTCAAGAGCGCCAGCGACATCGCCGGAGAAGGTGGTGAGGGCAATTTCCTCACCGTTGACGTCCAAGACGACATCCTTCTTCATGGCAACAGCGGAAACGCCGCCCACCAGGAGCGTCGCGAGCATGCCGCCAGTGGCCAGACGCAACGGCATAGAGTGCGTCGAGTTAAGGCGGTTAATTCGAGACTTTTGGTGTTGACCCACGGCAGAAATCACTCACATTCACATTGGTTCGGTTCTTGACGTCACGGTACGGTAACGAATCAATGAAGTCCAGCAAGCCCCAAATCACGCGCGTGTCTCAAATACACACAAAACCACAGTGAGCCACTCGAGTCACAGCCCACCTTGCTCTTTTCAATCCTGTGAAGTTACTAATAGTTTCGATCGCTCAAGGCATAAGGCCATAGACACGGTCAAACGTGGCATTAAGGGCTTCGACCAGTTCCTTAGGATCCTCGCCTCGAACTTCCGCCAGGCAGTAAGCAGCGTGTCCAACAAAAGAAGGTTCATTACGCGAACCCCGATACGGTTCCGCTGTCATATATGGAGCATCCGTTTCAATGAGGAACTGTCCCCGCGGTGCAATGCGTGCCGCTTCACGGAGCTCATCATTGCGCTTGAAGGTGACATTGCCGGCAAAGCTCAGCACGTAACCACGATCCAGCGCCTCACGCGCGACATCGAGCGGTGAAGAGAAGCAGTGCAAAATCGTCTCTACCGGCTGTGGCGCATCCGCAAGCACCCGCATCAATCCCTCATCAGCTTCCCGATTGTGGATCATCAATGCCTTTCCCGAAGACACAGCGAGGTCAATGTGCCACCGCAGCGCCTCTTCCTGCACGTCCAGCGGAGCGCAGGTCTCGGACTTACCAATCCAATAGGTATCGAGTCCAGTTTCTCCGATGGCGACGCAGCGGGGTTCAGCGGCCATTTCAGTCAGTCGGGCTTTGGCAGCGTCGTCAAGCTCCTGCGCACGAGTCGGGTGTATCGCGCAGGCTGCGTACACGCGCTCGTTGAGCTGCGCTGCTGCGAGGGCAGCCTCCGCCTCTGCGAGCCCGTCCCCCACCGTACAAATCCGATCCACTCCGGCCTCGACGGCACGGTCGACGATGGCTCGGATCTCCTCTTCTGTGCGCGCTCCACACGAGGCAAGGTGTGTGTGGGCATCGATCAGTCCGGGGAGGAAGGGAGCTGGTTCAGGGATAGGACGAGGCTTCTTCTTAGACACGGTTTCTAATCCTAGCGATCAACTTTCGACTTTCCTCCGCCCACAGCACCAAAGAAGCAAATCCAATGGTGACGACCCAATGCTCGAAATCCAGGGATGCCGTTCCGAAGGCACTCTGGAGGAAAGGAACTTCCACGACCATGAACTGCAGCACAACCCCGAGGATCACAGCTCCGAGCAGCCATTGGTTGCTCGCAATATCTTTAAAGGCCGAGTGCGTGGTGGATCGAGAGCTAAATACGTTGAACAGCTGACTGAAAACCAAGGTGGTGAACGCCGCAGTTCGAGCCACCTCTAGGTTGTCCGAGCCCGGGATGAATCCCCCAACCAGGAAGAAGTCCATCGTTAGCAGCGCGGATATGGCCATGACGGCACCCACCCAAAAAATGATGCCCCACATGCCGAGGTTGATCACACGCTCATGGGTTGCCCTCGGTGGGCGCCCCATAGTGTCATCTGTTTCCGGATCGAGTCCGAGGGCGAGTGCCGGCCCGGTATCGGTAATCAGGTTGATCCACAAAATCTGGGTAGCCAACAGCGGCAGCACGATATCTTCTGTCGAGGCACCCCGCAGCCCCAACGCTCCGGCAAATATCACGCCAAAGAAGACGGTGCACACTTCGCCCATGTTGGAAGAAAGCAAGTAGCGGAGAAACTTCTTGATGTTGTCGAAGATGTCGCGCCCCTGGCGCACCGCTGCGATGATGGTGGCGAAATTGTCATCCCTGAGGATCATCGCTCCTGCATCCTTAGTTACTTCAGTTCCCGTGATGCCCATCGCAACGCCGATGTCGGCGGATTTCAGCGCAGGCGCGTCGTTCACGCCGTCACCAGTCATCGCCACCACATGGCCCGCGTCTTGGAGGGCGTCAACGATGCGTAGCTTGTGTTGCGGGGCAACGCGGGCGAACACATTGACATCCTGAACTGCTTCAGCAAACTCTGCATCAGTGAGCTTATCCAGCTCTATTCCGCTTAAGGCGGTTCCACCGGCCGTCACCAACCCCAAATCCTGCGCAATCCGCAGCGCAGTCGCGGGGTGATCACCCGTGATCATCACGACGCGAATACCGGCGCGCTGAGCCTGGGCGATAGCCTCCCGTACTTCCTGCCGAGGCGGGTCGATCATGCCGACAGTGCCCTCATAGATCAGCTCGCGTTCAAGATCTTCCAGATCTTCACTGATGTGCTCGGGGTGGAGGCGTCGAGAAGCGATGCCGATGGTGCGCAAGGCTTGGTCGGACAGCTCCGCTACATCCGCGCGCACCTGTGCCTCGTCCACCTGCGCGCAGTACTTTGCGACGACATCGGGCGCGCCCTTCATCACCACCACGAACTCACCCGTCTCACGGTCACGGCTCAGAGTGGTCATCCGCTTTCGTTCGGAAGAAAACGGCACCTCACCCCTGCGCTCATACCGAGTTTCTCGGTCGATCGGATCCGCGAGCTTTCGTTCCGCCACGAAAAACGCTGCCTCAGTGGGATCCCCGACGATCTCCCAGGAGTCGTCGGCTTCGCGATGCAATTCAGCATTGGAGGCAAGGGCACCGCCGGCAAGGACGTCATAGACTTCGTTGATGTCTTGGCCAGTTGAGCACGTCACCTCACCGATGGGTTCGTATCCGACTCCGGCGATGTGGGCGGTTCCGCCTTCCGTTTTGACCTGTTGGATGGTCATCTCGTTGGTGGTGAGTGTGCCCGTTTTGTCCGAACAAATCACTGACGCGGAGCCCAGAGTCTCCACCGAATGCAGGTCTTTGACAATCGCATTGCGCGCAGCCATGCGTTGGACGCCAATAGACAAGACGATGGACAAGATCGCAGGCAGCCCCTCAGGGACCGCGGCGACCGCGAGCGAAACTCCGAGAAACAGGACCGTGACTGCATCGGACATGGTGGCAATATTGCTCGTCAGACTGATGGTGACCATCACGAGAACCGCGATCACGATGACGATGACGCCAAGCCAACGGCTCACTGACGCGATTTCTTTCGCTAGCGGGGTCTCTTCCTGCTCCGTATCGCTGAGCATGGTCGCGACGGCGCCGACTTCGGTATCCATTCCAGTCGCTGTGACCACAGCAACACCGGTGCCCTGAGTTACCGCGGTGCCTCGAAACACCATATTGTGTCGGTCACCGAGCGGGACCTCGCCCTCGATTCGGCCGGGGTGCTTCGTTACCGCTGTGGATTCGCCAGTTAGCGCTGCCTCCGCGATGGTTAACGCGTTCGCCTCGACGAGCCGAGCGTCGGCTCCGACGTTGTCACCTTCTTGCAGGAGCAAAATGTCTCCGGGAACAAGGTCATCGGCAGCGATAAGTCGAGCTTGTCCACCTCGGCGGACTGTTACTTGCGACCTCGTCATGCGTCGCAGCGCTGCCACGGCATCAATAGCGCGCGACTCTTGGAAGAAGCCGATGCAGGCGTTGGCGACGACGATGAACAGGATGACCATGGCGTCGATAGGCCAGCCCTGGTGCCCCTGGAACCACCAGGCTCCGAGTGAGATGGCGATGGCTCCCAGCAGAAGGTAGATCAGCGGATCATGAAACTGGGCCAAAAATCGACGCCACACCGGGACCGGGGGCGTCGACACTAGGGAGTTTGGCCCGTATTGAGCCAGACGGTCATCTGCCTCGGCCAAGCTTAAGCCGCTATCGAGATCCGCCCCTAAGTTGGCAATCAGGCGATTGATCTCCACTGACTGTGGCTGGGAAATGGTGCTCATGTTCCCACCATAACTCCAACCGCATGTGTAAGAGCCGGGTTAGCGAGGCGAGCTACCTACGCTTGAGGCTGAACCGGAGCCCATTCAGGCCCCGTTTGGCCAAGTTCTGGTTCCAGCTTGGCAATGAGTGGCTTCGGCTTTTCCAACGGGGTTCCGGGGACAACTGGGACACGCTCCCACACGGCCTGCTGCGCCGAGTAGTGGCCCATGATCACCGGGTACGTGCGCCCTTCGGCAGGAAGATTCGCGCCCACTGGGGACACTGGCATGTCGTCCTGGACATCCACGATAGACGGGGTTGCCGCCCACACGCCCTCGCGCCCGAGAGTCTCGTGCACCGCCTGTGCGATGTGTGGCAGGTACGGGGTAAGGAGCGTGTTGCAGTCGGAAACGACTTGCAGCGCGGTGTGCAGGACAGTGGCCAGGCGCTCGCGCTGGGATTCGTCCTTTGCCAACTTCCACGGCTCCATCTCGGCGATGTAGGCGTTCGCCTCGCCCACAACGTGCATGGCGTGGGTGATACCGGCTTTGAACCTATTGTGCTCCAGAGCATCGCCGACCACATCAAAGGCGTCGGTGGCCAACTTGAGGATCTTCTCGTCTGCTTCGGTCAGCTCGCCCGGGGTTGGTACTTCGCCGAAGTTCTTGTGCGCCATGGAGACAGTGCGGTTGACCAAGTTGCCCCAGCCGTTAGCTAGCTCGTTGTTCACGCGACGGACGAACTCGTCCCAAGTGAAGTCGGTGTCATTGTTTTCTGGGCCGGCGACAGCGATGAAGTAGCGCAGCGGATCTGGGCCGAACTCTTTGAGGAAGTCCTTGACGTAAATAACGACGCCCTTGGAGGAAGAGAACTTGGAGCCCGACATGGTCAGGTACTCGGAGGAGACCACCTCTGTTGGCAGCTGCAGCTCACCGAGTTCGCCAGCTTCACCAGCGCGGGAGCCCAACCCACGGTAGCCCAGCAATTCCGCAGGCCAAATCTGGGAGTGGAAGGTGATGTTGTCCTTACCCATGAAGTAGAAGGATTCCGCGGTTTCGGCAGTCCACCACTCGCGCCACGCTTCCGGGTTCCCAGATCGGTAGGCCCACTCGATGGAGGCAGACAGGTAACCGACCACGGCATCGAACCACACGTAGAGCTTCTTGGCGTTGTTGTCCTGCCAGCCCTCCAGCGGAATCGGCACACCCCAGTCAATGTCGCGGGTCATGGCGCGTGGACGAATATCCTCAAGCAGGTTAAGAGAGAACTTGAGTACGTTTGGACGCCAGTCCTCGCGCGCCTTGAGCCATTCAGCTAGGGAGTCGGCAATCGCCGGCAAATCCAGCAGGAAGTGCTCGGTTTCGATGAACTTCGGGGTTTCGCCATTGATTTTGGAAATTGGATCAATGAGGTCGGCCGGATCGAGCTGATTGCCACAGTTATCACACTGGTCGCCACGGGCTCCGCCAGCACCACAGATCGGACAAGTGCCTTCGATGTAGCGGTCCGGCAGGGTGCGGCCAGTGGATGGGCTGATGGCGCCCATGGTGGTCTGCTTAACCATGTAGCCGTTGTCATGCAAGCCTCGGAACAGCTCCTGCACCACGGCGTAGTGGTTGCGTGTGGTGGTGCGGGTAAACAGATCGTAGGTCAGGCCCAGGCCAGCCAAGTCTTCCACGATCTGGCGGTTGTACCGATCGGCCAGCTCCTGAACAGTGACACCTTCTTTTTCAGCCTGTACCAGCAGCGGAGTGCCATGCTCGTCGGTGCCCGAGATCATCAACACATCCGCGCCACGCATTCGTTGGAAGCGCGCAAAAACGTCAGATGGAACGCCGAAACCCGCCACATGTCCGATGTGGCGGGGTCCGTTGGCATACGGCCAGGCAACAGCTACGAGCACAGACTTTGTCATGCCCACTACATTACTGGTCACCTAATAGGCACGTACAACAAGGCTTATCGACGCCGCTGCTGCCCAGTCTTCTCCCGGCGTCGCCGCTGACGTCGCAGCATTTCCTTGTGGATCCGGTGCTCGCGTGCGAGTCGGCGCTGGAACTTGGCGTGCTCTTTTCCTTCCAAGTAGAGCGGATCTTCGGACAGCCCCTTGACGATGGCGAACATAAGGGCCACCAGGATGATGAGGAACGGGCTAGCCACGATGATGGTGACGCTTTGCAGGTTTGCCAGGGAGTCCTCTCCCCCAGCGAGCAGCATGGTCAGGCCGATAACGGCGGTGAGCACGCCCCACAATCCCGTAATCCACGGTTTAGCTTCGAGGCGGCCGTTCTGGCTCATCGAGCCCATCACCGTGGAAGCCGAGTCTGCAGAGGTAATGAAGAAGACGGCGAGCAGGATCATGGCCAAGAATCCGGCGATCTGGCCACCTGGCAGTTGGTGAAGCATGTCAAAGAGCATGCGCTTGGAGTCGCCTTCACCCCAGATGGAACGGCCCTGTCGTTCGAAGGTGACCGCGGTGCCACCGAAAATGGCAAACCAGACAACGGTAACTGCGGAAGGAATCAGCATGACGCCAACGATGAACTCGCGAATAGTGCGCCCACGGGAGATGCGAGCGATAAACGTACCGACGAATGGACTCCAGGACATCCACCACACCCAGTAGAAAATGGTCCACCCGCTGAGCCATTCACCGGCAGTACCGTCGGCAGATTCGGCGGTACGAGCGGCCATCTCAAAGAAGGAGCTCAGGTAGTTTCCGATGCTGCCCGGAATCAAGTTGAGGATGGAAACGGTCGGCCCGAACGCGAATACGAAGATGGCGAGCAGCGCGGCAAGCACCATATTCGTGTTTGACAGCAGCTGGATGCCCCGACCGACGCCGGACATGGCCGAGATAAGGAAGGCGAGCGTTAGCACCAAGACGATCATGACCACTGTGCGCTGACTCGGAGATTCGATCACACCACTTGCGGACAGGCCAGCGCTGATCTGCGTGGCGCCAATTCCCAAGGAACAGGCGGTGCCGAACAGCGTGGCGATGATGGCGAGGACGTCGATAAGCTTGCCCAGAACACCTTCGGCGCGGTGCTTGCCGATAAGCGGAATGAATGCCGAGCTCAGCAGTTGCTTATTTCCCATGCGGAAGGTGGCGTATGCCAACGCCAGCCCGACGATGGCGTAAAGCGCCCATGGATGCAGCGTCCAGTGGAACAAGGTGGTGGCAAACGCCGTTCCTACCTCGCGCTCCTGGTGCCCCGGAACTCCAGCGCGGTAGAAAGTCAACGGCTCGGCAGTGCCGAAGAACATGAGGCCAATGCCCATGCCGGCGGCAAACATCATGGCGATCCAGGAGGGCGTAGAAAATTCGGGCTCTTCATCGTCGCGCCCGAGTTTGATCCTGCCGAATTTGGACAGGGCGATCGCGATAGTAAATGCCACGAACACGGTACCGAAAAGGACGAAGGCCCAGCCGAAATTGGTGACCACAAAGCTCAGCCCAGTAGAGGCAAAACTGGCGAGGTCATCCGGGAAAGCTAGACCCCACACGATAGCGAGGACCGCGAAGAGTGCGGCGGAGACAGTCACAGGCCAGTTGATTCCAGCTGACTCGTCTTCGAAGGCGTAGTCGATGTCGGGGTCGAGGACAGATTCGTCGTATGCCTCGTCCCGGTCGATCATCTCAGCCAGGAGGGCAGTCGCGGAGCCGTCAACTTGTTCTGGCTCCGTCGATTCCACGATGTTTACTTTCGATTCAGACGGCGTCATTGTTCCACCATCGAACGGTAGCTATTGGAAACTCAAACGAACCAGCCACCCCAAACAGCAGCAGGAGAAGCTAAACAGTCATTTGTTATCAATTTGTAACTGGCGAAAGCGCAGGGCAATCCACTTATCAATAGAGCAAGCATTACAGAGCTATAACAATTTACTGCTTGCTGCTATTTGTGTGCAATCACTGCGTCGTAAATTTCCTTTTTGGATGCCCCGTACTGAGTCGCCAATTCGGCCGCCACCGCCTTGACTCGCTCACCGGACGCGACGCGTTCCAGCGCCATCTCTACCAAGGAATCCACATCTATCTCTCGGGCTTCTGCTCCTGCAATCACCACGCTAATCTCACCCCGCACGCCTTCAGCAGCCCATTCCGCCAGCTCCGGCAGCGTCCCGCGACGCACTTCTTCAAAGGTTTTGGTGAGTTCCCGGCACACCGCTGCCTTCCGCTCAGGTCCCAGCACCTCAGCGGCGTCGGCAAGCGTGTCCGCAATGCGGTGCGGGGATTCGAAAAAGCACACCGCACGCTCCTCAGTTTTGAGCTTTTCCAGCCACGCCCGGCGCGCACCCTGTTTGCGGGGAGCAAAGCCGTCGAAGGCGAATCGGCTCACCGGCAGCCCCGACAACGCCAAGGCCGTCGGGACAGCGGAGGGCCCAGGGAAACAGGTGACGGGGACCCCGGCATCGTGGGCGGCTTCGACGAGTGGGAAACCCGGATCCGAGACGGACGGCATGCCTGCGTCGGTCACCACGAGCACGCTACCGCTCTGAGCTGCTTCGATGAGTTGCGTGACCCGGCCTTGCTCGTTGTGATCGAAGTTGGAAACCACCTGTCCCCTAATCTCGACCCCGAGCGCCGCAGCGAGGTTGCGAGTGCGACGAGTGTCCTCGGCGGCGATAACATCCGCGTTTTCGAGCGCGTGCACCAAGCGAGGTGAAGCGTCATGGGGGTTGCCGAGCGGAGTGGCAGCGATGATGACGCCACGGGGGAGGTCGGTAAGTGCTTCCATAACCTCCAAGCATTGCACAAAGTCAGTGCACATTACTTAATATGAAACCCGTGGCCCACATCGTTGAAGAAACCAAACCCAGAGTCCGCACGGAGACACTGAACATCCCAGAGCCGACCCGATTCCAATGGACCGGCACCGACACTGTTCAGATGATCGTCATCATGGTGTTGGCATTTGTCTCTCGCTTCATCAAACTCGGGGACGCCACCGACAATGGCACTCCGGTTTTCGACGAAAAGCACTACGTGCCACAGGCCTGGGACATTGTCACCTCCACTGACAACCCGGTGACCGGTGGCATCGAATCTAATCCGGCGTACGGCTTGGTGGTGCACCCACCTTTGGCGAAACAGCTTCTTGCCATGGGCGAAATGGTGTTTGGGTACAGCCCGCTGGGCTGGCGCGTAATGACTGCCCTTTTCTCTACGATCACCGTGCTGCTGATTGTGGCCATCGCGCGCCGACTCAGCCACTCCCCCGCCGTTGCCGCGTTCGCGGGCATCCTAGCGCTTTCCGACGGCGTCATCCTCGTCGCCGGTCGATTCGGCATGCTCGACATCTTCTTGACTGGGTTCGTGGTAGCTGCCACCTACTGCTTCATTCGCGATCACCAGCAAATGCGCCAGCGCATGTACCGGGCTTACATTGACGGCCACGTGTATGTCAGCAAGTACGGCCCCAGGTTTGGTTTCCGTTGGTGGCGGTTTTCCGCTGGCGTATTCCTCGGACTCGCGCTGTCCGTAAAGTGGTCGGGCCTGTACTACATGGCCTTCTATGGCGTCATGACCGTCCTGCTGGACTATCTCCTGCGACGCCAGTACAAAGTGGCCAAGCCCCTGCTCGGTACGCTCCTGCGCGACAGCCTGCCTGCATTTGCCAGCGTGGTCATCCTGCCTGTCGCTTTGTACGCCTGGTCCTGGCGCGCCTGGTTCGCCGGAGAAACCTCGGTCTACCGCCACGCCAAGGAAAACGGAACTCTGACCGATGAGAAGTGGTACTACAACCTTCCCGATTCGGTGGCCAACTGGTTTTACTACCACGACTCCGTACTGAAATTCCATGCCTCGCTCACTAGCTCCAGCGGACACTCCCACCCCTGGGATTCCAAGCCGTGGTCCTGGCTCGTCGCCTCTCGCCCGGTGCTCTACTACTCCCAAACTGGCGAAAGCTGCGAGGGCATGGATAACTGCCGTCGCATGATCTACCTCTTCGGTGCTCCGGCCATCTGGTGGCTGACCGTTCCCGTGGTGCTGTGGGCGTTATGGCGTCTGATCATCCACAAGGATCGTCGCTTCTTCGTGCCACTGGTCGGTTTCGCCGCCAGCTTCGTTCCATGGCTCATCGCCTATGACCGCCAAATGTACTTCTTCTACGCCATTCCACTCGTGCCATTTACCATCGTGATGCTCGCGCTCACGTTGGGTCTCATCGCGAACTCGCAAGCGACGTTCCGAATTCCGGGCATCAAAGAACCGCTAACCCTAGGAAAGTCCATCGTGATCGGCTACCTAGCCCTGGTAATTATCGGCTTCTTCTACTTCAGCCCGATCTATTACGGCACGCTCATGACCGAGGAGCACTACAACTCGATCATGTGGCTGCGCAGCTGGCGCTAGCTAGAAATCGCCCTGTGGGGCAGCCGTCACCGAGCGCACCAGTCGGTCAACGGTGCCCTGCTGGAGGGTGGTGATCCATGCGCTGAGCACGACGACCGCTGTCACCAGCATCAGCCCGATACCGAAGATGTCGCTTGCGGAGGCGAAGCCAAGCACCATATCGCGTACCGCGAAGCCCAGGCTGAACATGAGCAGCGCGCCGAACACTGGGAATAGCCCGGCCGCGCTGTTAGGGCGCCACGCAGCAAAGAAAAGTCCGAAGGCCAGAGCGATGCGGAAGGCTGCGGCGTCGAAAAGCAGACCCGCAAGCACCGGGTCGTCGGAAGATAGCAAGGTTCCCGAAGGCAGTCCGCCGGTGGCAAGCGCCACGACCCCGGTGAGGAGCGCTACCGCCCATGCCACGTAGGTCACGCCCAGCACCGCGAGCAAGACCCGCACGGCGACCCCGCTGAGGGCGATACGGGCAGCTTGTCGACGCCGCACCGGCTCCACTCCCGCCAGGATCTCCGCCGACAGATCAGGGGCCTCCAATTGATCCATGGTGGCGGTGTCTTGGAACGTGAGCATGCGGCTGAGCGCAGTGGCACGCTCAAAGAATTCTTGGCAGTCACTGCAGCCAGACAGGTGGGCATCCACGATGTCATCGTCGACTCCACTGGGTTCCCCATCGAGTCGGGCTGACAGGGCCGCTTGGACTTGCGCGCAGCTGATCATCAGCTCAGCGCCCCGTCAATACTTGCCCGACCCGAGCCGAAGACAACGACGACGAACAGCGCAGCGACGAGGATAGCGGTGAATTCAATCCCACCCTGCGCCACGAAAATGCCGTTTTCCAGGTGGACGAAATACAATGCGGCTGCCATCAGCAGTGCGAGCGCCCCGGCCACCAGCGTGGTGAGCAGTCCGATGACGAGCAGCGCTCCGCCAATCAATTCCGTGGTGCCCACCAAGTAGGCTGAGAGCTTGGGCTGTGGGATACCCAGCGCGCTGAACTGGCCGGTAGTTTCGACCATGCCGGTGATGAAGTATTTGTCCCACCCGTGAGCGATGAAAACAAAGCCCAAGACTGCGCGGAGCAGGAGCAGGGTGATGTCTCTAACGACCGGCTTATCCATGGCACATAGCGTACAACGAAGCCGCCTGGGTTAGCCCACTCGGCGTGGCTCGGACTCGGCGTGGTGGTCCAACTGCGGCTCAAATGCTGCCCGAGTTTCTGGCAGGTCAGCGAAATCAGCGCTATCGTCATCGAGTTCGAGCACAACGGCACCTGGACGTCGAAGTCGAGAAGGCAGGCCTAGCTCCTGGCTTTCCGCGGAGCGGACACCCATGCGTGCGCGACGCATGTGGCGGATACGGCGAGCACGTAAGGCCTGTTCTTGGTGCACCTGTTGGCGAAGTGCAAACAAGTACACAGCGGTGAGGATGACGGCCACGGCAGGGGCGATCCACGCCAGTCCGCCTATGATTGCAGCAACCACGGCGCTGATCAGAACCGCCGCCACCAAAATGAGGAGGGTGCGTTGACGCTGCTTGAAACGTTGGGCGGTGGCTTCGGCGTCAGCTTCTGGGTCGTAGCCACCGCGTCCGCGACGGCGTGCGGCGAACTCTAGGTCTTCGACGGAAAGTTCATCGTCCGCGAAAGACTCCTCAACGTTGTCCTCTTCCGTGTATTCCGGCTCGTACGTCTCTGCCGTCTCATAAGTGGCATCGTCGTGGAGGAAATCAGCCGGAGAAAGGTAGGCATCGTCGTAAGGATAGGTGTCGTACTCTTCGTCATCCTCAAACGCAGACACCGGAACGGCGTCCCCCGGCTCTTGGTCCAGATCTTTGGAGCGCGGCAGTTCTGCCACCACGGCGCCGTCAACGACGTCGTAGGAATCGACTCGAACAGCAGTACCCTGCGGGGCATCGTCCTCACTGATTTCTGCCGTCTTCGGACGCCCAAAACGCCCGAACGCGTGACCGATCCGATCGCCGAGACGAGGAGCATCGGCATCAGTGTCGATCAAGATGTCATCGGGCTCAACATACTCCAGGTCTTCTTCAGTCCCCTCGCTCACGTGCATATCTGCAGGTGTTAGACGTGGACGACGTCGCTGCGCTTGCAGTTCCTCGCCGCCGGCGTGAATCACGCGAGTTTCTTCAAAGGCTTCGTTGGTATGGCGAATCGGTTTGCGGCCACGAAGTGCGATCGGGGTCAGGACAAACAGCCACACCACCACGATCAGAACGATGGGGAGAGTTCCGGACACGTGGGAGCACCCTGCCTTTCACGATAGGTAAATACGTTGAGCTATACCTTTCAGAGGTTAACGAGCTGCTTCCGCACCGCAGTGGTGCCACGCCGTGCAGCCACGTAAGAATGTCCTTAAGCGATAACGCCGTTATCTCGGAGCCGGTCGACACAGCTGCGCTCAAAATCATCTTCGACCTGCGCCATGAAGATGTGATCCTGCCATTGGCCGTCGATATGCAAATTGCGACGTAGCACCCCCTCCTCGACGAAGCCATTTGCCGCCAAGACCACACCTGACGCAGGGTTCGACGGCAAATAGGTAGCCGTGACGCGATGCAGCCCGATTCGCTGAAAAGCAAGGTCGGTACCGAGCGCCACCGCCGCCTTAGCGACGCCCCTTCCCGTCACCTCACTATGAACCCAATAGCCAATCCAGCCCTCGTTGGACACCCCGCGTTGAATATTGCCGAGCGTCAGCTGTCCGACGAACTTCCCCTCCAGTTCGATCACCATAGGCACGATACTGCCTTCCCCGGCACCCATCCGGAGGTACGAGAATGTGCGGTTCCAGGCTTGTCGCGTATGCGCATTTTCCCAGGTGCTCGACACGGTGGGTTCGACTGGCTGGAGAAACTGCTGATTTGCCAGCCTGAGCTGTCGCCAAGCGGCACCATCACTATTTAAGAGCGGGCGGAGGCGGAGGGACGCGCCGTCAGCCAGCGTGACCCCATGAGTACTTTCCGGCCAACCCGGATGGACGGGGTGTCGAGGATCTTCGGCTTCCCGGACCTTAATCCTGGGGAAGCCAAAAAATGGCACAACCATTAGCTGCCCAGGCCGAGGAAGATCACGTCGACGACATCGCCTGGTCGCACCTCTGCCACCGATTCTGGGATGCGGATCAGAGCGTTCGCTTCCGACATACCCGCCAGCAGGTGGGCCGGGGCGCCGGTAGCCCCGCCAAGTCCCTCGACCAAGTAGTCCTGAGTTTCCGCATCGCGCATGAGGCGGGCTCGGACGTAACCGCGACGGCCTTCCTTCGAAGAGATTGGTGCCAGTGCCCTGGCGCGCACATGACGACGTCGTGTGGAACTTTTACCCAATGCTGCGCGAATACAAGGGCGAACAAAAATCTCAAAGCTCACCAGCGCCGAGACCGGGTTGCTGGGCAGAAGGAAAGTCGGGATGCGGGCGTCGCCAAGCAGGCCAAATCCCTGAACCGAACCGGGGTGCATCGCCACGCGAGAGATGTCGAGCTCACCCAGCTCCCCGAGCAGCTCGCGGGCACGCTGCGACGCAGCGCCACCAACCGCTCCGGAAATGACCACGATCTCACTGCGCATGAGCTGGCCTTCAATGATTTCGCGCAGGCGTCGCGGCTCGCCGGCTGCCACACCAACCCGGTGCACCTCGGCATCTGCCTCGCGGGCCGCCGCTGCCAGTGCGTAGGAATTCACGTCATAGACCTGGCCGAGACCCGGCTCGCGATCAATATCCACCAGTTCAGGACCGATGGAGACGATGGACACCCGCGGCTTCGGATACACCAACACTTTGCTTCGCCCGACGGCAGCCAACAAGCCGATATGTGCGGGGCCGAGAATTGACCCAGGGGTCACTGCGACATCGCCCGGCTGAATGTCGTCGCCAACGCGGCGCACAAACTCACCTGATTTCACCGGTCGGTGCGCGATGACCCGTTTGGTACCACGATCGGACCATTCGAGAGGCAAGACGGCATCAGCCAGCGCGGGAAGCGGGGCACCCGTATGTACACGAACTGCCTGCTTGGGCTGCAAACGCAGCGGCTGTTGTGAACCTGCAGCCACTTCCCCCACTACGGGGAGTGACTTTTCCACCACCACCGCTGGCTGCCCCTCGGCATCCTCTGGCGCTGGATTTCGATTGGTCAGGGCGCGAGCGCCACCAACATCTACGGCACGGACGGCGTAGCCATCGATGGCGGCTTGCGGGAACCCTGGAAGGGCACGAGACGCTTGAACTTCCTCCGCACACATCAGGCCATGGGCCTCAGCGATGGCGATGCGGACAGGTTCAGGTGTGATCACCGCTTGGGTGACCATGTCCAGTTGCTGTTCTACGGAGCGCACGCGCGTGAAGTTCCTTCCCCGCCGTTGAGGCTTAGCTGTCGCTTTCGGCGAGCAACTCGGTGATGTAGTGCTTTAGACCCTTGCCATACACCGGGTGCTTCAAACCGAAGTCTACGCAGGCACGAATGTAGCCACCAGGATTTCCGAGGTCGTGGCGAATGCCATCGTGCACCAAGATGTGAACTGGGTGGCCATCCTCGATGAGCAACTCGATGGCGTCGGTCAGCTGCAGTTCGCCGCCCTTACCAGGCTTGATCTTGCGCAGCGCGTCGAAGATCTCGCGGTCGAGGAGGTAACGTCCAGTGGCCACGAAGTTGGAAGGGGCGTCTTCGGCGTCTGGCTTCTCTACCATGCCACGCACCTTCTTCACATGGTCCTCGCCACATTCCTCGATGTCGAAGACACCGTAGTTAGAAACTTCTTCCAGAGGCACCTCAACAGCGCAGAGCACGCTGCCACCGAATTGTGCGCGTACCTCTGCCATCTTCTCCATCGCGCCAGTAGGCAGGACAAGATCGTCGGGAAGCATGACAGCTACGACATCTTCGTCCTCATCTAGTACAGCTTCCGCAAGTCCCACCGCGTGACCTAGGCCCAACGGACGTTCCTGCTCTACCGCCACTGCCTTGATCAGCTCAGGGGCGCGACGCACTTTAGCCAGCTGTTCTTCCTTGCCGCGTTCGCTCAGCGTCTCTTCAAGCTCTGGATACGGATCGAAATGAGCCATGACGCCCTGCTTCTTCGGAGCGGTGATGATAGCAAGACGGGTTGCACCCAAGCTTGCGGCCTCTTCGGCGATCATCTCGATACCAGGGGTGTCTACCACCGGCAACAGCTCTTTTGGCACCGTCTTGGTAGCAGGCAGAAAACGGGTGCCCATGCCCGCTGCAGGAACAATCACTGTCTTCACTGCATACTTATGCTCTTGGATGGGAAGGGTCATAATCCCAAAGAATACCTGTCCGCCTTCTGTTTCCGGGCAACGACTCGGCTAGTGTGGCAGGTATGACACAGCCTGCCAGTAAGCAGGAGCTGCGCAGGCGACTTCTCGACGCCCGCCGGTCGCAGTCACCTGCCACCCGTTCGACCGAAAACGCAGGTCTTCGCACACATGTGGCCACTTTTCTCCATAAACGTGGTGCTCACCGCGTCGCCGCTTATATGCCAGTAGATACCGAGCCTGGCGGTATCGATTTCGCCCTATTCCTCCATGCACTTGGATTTGAGGTCATCATCCCGGTGTCCAACCCCGACTTCAGCATGAGCTGGGTCGAGTACTCGGAAAACCTGGCGTTTCGGCCTGGAGCTTTTGGAATTGCGGAGCCGGACGGCCCCTTGTTGCCCGGCCACCCTTTGGACAGCGTTGACATCATCATTGTTCCTGCTCTGGCCGCCGATCGTGATGGATATCGGCTGGGCAAGGGCGGTGGCTACTATGATCGAGCGCTCGCAACGCTTGCCGCCCCAGTGACCGTATCGCTGTTGTTCAGCCACGAGCTCTTAGACTCAGTCCCCCATGAGCCTCACGACGCACCGATGTCTGCGATCATCACCCCGCAAGAAATTTTCTGTGTGACGGAACCTTTTCAAGGCGCGCGTCAGTCTAACTAAGTGTGGACACTTTTATTCAACGCATTCCGCTTTCCCTGCGCGCGCCGAGTTGGCGCCGCACCCAATTCGCGCGCCGTCTCCTCGCCATCGTGCTATTCGTCATTGCCGCAGCACTATTTGTCGGCGAGCGACTCGGAGCCACGCATCGCTACGTAGTGGTCACCGCAGAGCTTGTCCCCGGCTCGATCATCAAGGCTGAGCACCTCGCATCCACTTCGCTGCCCCAAAAGCTCGAGTTCTCTTCCGGTGTTCTGGTGCCCGAGGATGCAGTTGGCCGAGTGGTAGCAACTCCACTCCGTCCAGGAGACTTCCTCCAGGAACACCACTTACTGGGCCCCGAGCTCAGCGCCGCATTCGGTGCTGGTGCTGACACCTTGGTACCGATCAAGCTGGTAGACCCAGCTGCGGCCGAACTCGCTATCCCAGGCGCACAGGTGTCGGTTGTCTCTGCCCCTTCTAGCGCAGAGGCCACAACTATCGCCGAAGGCGCGAGAGTTATATTCGGAACCGCCCGAAAGACAGATAGTACGGAAGCTGGAACCGTATTGCTTGCCATGGATAAGCCCAGTGCAGAGCGGGTTGCCGCAGCGTCATTAGGAACTGCGCTGACCGTCGTCCTGACACCCTTGGCGTGACTTATCCCACTCCTAATGCCCGAATCTGTGAACATTACAGTTAATGCTCGGTCGTTCTATTGCCATTCCCTCACTAATATCGGATACAGTTGCTTCGTCATGCAAATCAATGGCAGGTGCCATAGGGTTTGCAACGTAAAACTTTTCAATACCTTAAATTAGAGGAGCAAATTCATGCTTAAGGGCTTTAAAGACTTCCTGATGCGCGGCAATGTTGTCGATCTTGCTGTCGCCGTTGTTATCGGTACCGCGTTCACCGCCATTGTGACCGCCTTCACCACAAACATCATCAACCCACTCATCGCTGCGCTGGGCGGCGCAGAGGTAAAGGGCCTCGGCTTCTATGTCGTCTCCGGCAACGAAAACACCTTCGTTGACTTCGGCGCCATCATCACCGCCGCTCTGAACTTCCTCATCATTGCTGCAGTGGTTTACTTCATCCTGGTTGCTCCGATGAATAAGCTCAAGGAAATCCAGGCTGCTCGCATGGGCGCAAACGAGGACGATGAGACCCCTGCTTCCATCGAAGCTGAGCTCCTCGAGGAGATCCGCGACCTGCTGAAGTCCCGCAACGTCTAAGCTTTCCTAAACGTCAACCCGGTACCAGTAGGTACCGGGTTGTTGTGTTTTCACTAGATATTTAGCCGGAATGAGGAGGGCGCTGGTCCTTCCAGAATTCCTCATCGAGTTCACCGTTGTCTGGTGTGTCGTCTGCCTCGGAATCATCGAGTACCACGATAAAGTCGTCGCTCGCGCGGGGGTCGCTCACATCCGCAGCGTCGGCGAACAGCTCAGCAGCTTCTGGACTATCCCATGAACGATCAATGTCTTCCGCATCCGACGGGCGAACGGCCCGTCGTCGTCTGCGCGGTCCGGAGCTTTCTTCCATTGAGTTCCTTCTAGGTTGTCCGTGCTTAGTCCACGGAGACGGTCTGGAGTTGGTCAATCACGAAGTGAACCAGCGGACCTAAAGTAGCCATGCCATCACGCACTGCAGCGCGAGAAGCAGCCATGTTAACGATTACCGTCGAACCGGACACACCTGCCACCCCACGGGAAGTCACGGCATCGATAGCGCCACAAGCAAGACCAGAGGCTCGCAGTGCTTGCGAAATGCCAGGAAGCAACTGATCCAAAACTGCACGAGTAGCATCTGGCGTCCTGTCACGAGGGCCGACACCCACACCACCCACGGTCAAGACGAGGTCCACTCCGCCCACGACTCCAGTTTCGATAGCTTTCCGAATGGTTGCTTTCTTCGCGCGAACCTCCACCACAGCATCAACAGCGAAACCATCCTCGGCAAGCAATTCGGCGACCAAACGATCAGCGTCCTCTCCCGTGCACAGGGAATGATCCGCCACCAGAACCACGAGGGCGCGACGTGGCGCCGAAGCCTTTAGCGCCTCGTTTTCCTGCGCGATTAGGAAGTCTGCATCGGGCTCATCGACGCCATCTAACAGAGCAGTGCTGAGACCGGTGTCAGGGATTACGTCCCTTTCAATGAGATCGTCGGTGAATTCCCCCGAGGTCGCCTGGCTTGGCATAGTGTTCGTGTCCTTTACAAGTGAAGTTTTGTGGGCGCTACTAGTTAAATTCTCTTATTCGAAGAATAAACCGACGCAACTAGAAAAGATACCGAAAGGGCTGGTTTGTTACTCCGAAGGCAAGGTGACCTCTACCGTTCGAGTTTGCTTCGAGTTCGGATTAGTAACCTCCAACTTGATCGTCTCACCAAAGTCGTGCGAACGCACAGCGGCGATGAGAGCATCAGCATTGTCGATAAGCCGATCGTTGACCTTAGTAATCAGATCTCCTTCAGAAATACCCGCCTTACCAGCAGGCCCCTGGGCATCTACTCCCGCAATCAACGCACCGCGATAGTTGGAGTTTTGTGATACCTTCACGCCGATCATTGGCTGCTTGACCTGGCCGCCCTTGACCAATTGGTCTGCGATCCGCTTCGCCTGATTGGCAGGAATTGCAAAGCCCAAACCAATGGAACCGGACTGCTCGCCACTGCCCTGACTCATCGAGGCAATAACAGAGTTCATACCAATCAAGTTGCCCTCCATGTCCACGAGCGGGCCACCCGAATTACCGGGGTTGATGGCGGCGTCGGTTTGGATGGCGTCGATAAGCGAGCTTTCGCCGCCGTTACCACCTGAGGCGCGTACTGGTCGGTTGAGCGCGGACACGATGCCCGAAGTAACGGTCGCAGACAACCCCAAAGGCGAACCGATGGCGACAACTTCCTGGCCAACGGTCACTTCATCAGAATTACCGAAGGACAGCGTCGGCAAGCCGGAGACATCTCTGATCTTGATTACTGCAATGTCGGTGCTCGCATCGCCGGCGATGAGATCCGCCGGGTGAACTGACCCATCGTTGAGATTGACCTCAATCGCACCCCCCTGCTTAGCGTCACCTACGACGTGATTGTTGGTCAGTACGAGCCCATCCGAGGAAATGATCGAGCCCGAGCCTTCACCAAATCCATTGCGGGTAGAGACCTGGATGGACACAACCGCAGGTAGGACCCGATGCGCCACTTCTTCAACGGAACCCGGCTGTGCGGTGCTCGCGCGAGACACTGAATCCTGCTGCAGAGAGCTGTACACGGTACCGCTTGGCGACGCCTGGTTGAGCGCAACCGCAGTGATTACACCGGTACCCACTGACGCCGCAAGCATCAGCGCCAATGCAGCGCCCAGCCCCACCTTGCGACCCTCCTTCTTCGGTGCCGCAAAGTGCTGAGGTTCCTGGGCTTGGCCGATAGCTGGCTCGGCTTGCTGTGTCTGTAAGTTTCCGGTCCCCGTGTCTGGTTCCCATTGAGAGAACTGCGTGGTATTTGCGCTTTGCGGGGTCGCATTGCCGAGCGGAGCTTCAGGCGATTGTGGGGCTGAAGTGTTCGGCGCATTCTCCGAACCGGCCGGCCCCCACTGTGTGTACTGCTGCGTGTGTTGCGGCGATTGTGGGTTATTTCCACCGCTTAGTTGTGCGTAGGGGTTTCGTGGAGCGTCGCCGCTAGCCGTCGCATCAAGTGGCTGGCCATCGTTCGGATAGGACCCAGAATTATTGTTCATGTGACTATTGAACCTTTCTCCACTGTTGAAGCTCTGAAACCGCTCCAGCACTTAACTGAACACTTACTGTACGTTAGCTGAACCAAAAAAGTCCCCGCCAGCACTACTGCACTGGGGGAACTTGAGTTCTATCGGGACGCGATCCGAGCAGAAGCTTGACCGGCTTCCGGGGTGGAACCACCCGGGAGAGTGATCTGCATCAAGGTGCCACCGTCGTCGGAATCCCGCACCTCAATGGTGCCATTGTGGCGCTCGATCACCTGCTTCACAATCGACAGGCCGAGCCCGGAACCCGGCATCGAACGAGCTTGAACCGAGCGGTAGAAGCGCTCGAAGACTTTCGAACGTTCGTCGTTTGGAATTCCTGGGCCAGAGTCCGCGACCTTGACATGGATCGAATGCTCGTTGATAGGTTCCATCGAGAGCCGGACGACCCCATTCGGTGGCGACCACTTAGCTGCGTTGTCCATCAGGTTGACGGTGGCACGGCCTAGCGCAAAGGAATCACCCTTGAGGAACCACTCGGCGCGTTCGAAAGTGAATTGTACGTCAGGGCGTCGGCGACGCACTCGCTCTAGAGAGCTCGCCATGGTGTCTTCGAGATCAACAAGTTCCATCTCGCCTTGCTTTGCATCCTCGCGGGCGAGGTCGACCAGGTCACCGATCAAGGTAGACAGCTCATCGATCTGTGCGATCACGTCCTTTTCCAGGTCATGTAAGTCCGCAGAGGAGAAGTTCGGGGTCGGCGACTTGCTCACCATCATGAGCAGTTCGATGTTGGTGCGTAGCGATGTCAACGGAGTCTTCAGCTCATGTCCTGCATCTGCGACAAGCTCAGTTTGGCGCCTTCTCGACGCATCGAGCGACTCCAGCATGTCATTGAAGCTTCGAGTTAGTTGCGCCAGTTCGTCTCGACCATGAACCTCAATCGGCTCCAGGGAGTCCGTAGCAGTCACATGCTCGACTGCGCGTTGCAGCCGAGTCACGGGACGCAGACCAGTAGTCGAAACAACCATGCCGGCTGCAATAGCCATCAATGTACCCAGTCCGGCGATAATGAGGAGCACCATGCCGAGGGAACTGACCAACGTGTAGGTCGGGCCGAGGTCTTGCGAGAGAACAACGGTTGAACCGGCCGGATTATTCATGGCAATGACGCGCTCATCACCCTGATTTCGCAGGGTCATGCTGGTCTCGCCACGAATTACTTGGCCTTCAACAACGAGGACGATGTCATCACCGATTCCCTGCGCGGCACCAGGAGGGAAAAATTGGATCTGAATGTCTGGATTGTAGTTTTTGAACACCGCCAGTTCGCGATGGATTTCTTTTTGAAACTCCGGGTCTTCGCTCCTCGTGAGCACCGACTGCGCGGTCGTCGTGAGGTTGCTGTCGACTGTGCGGTTGAGGGATGTAGACACCGTCCAATAGGCAACGATAGTCATGACACTCACCGCGGCAGCAACCATTACCGCAGTGACGATCGCCAACTGCCAGCGCAATGGAGCTTTGCTCCAGGAACTGCGCTGCCAATTGTCCCTAGGTAGCGGCACGTCCTCCGCCGCTGGATTCGTGAGAATCACTGCGCATTCTCACGCAATACATATCCGACGCCACGAGCAGTGTGGATCAGACGGGATTCTCCTTCCGCCTCGGTCTTGCGACGCAAATACCCAATGTAAACTTCCAGGGCATTACCGGACGTTGGGAAATCGTAACCCCACACTTCTTCCAAGATCAGGGTGCGACTCAGCACCCGACGAGGGTTCGACAACAGCAACTCAAGCAATGCAAACTCGGTGCGAGTCAGGCTGATTTGACGCTCACCACGGTAGACCTCGCGGGTCTCGGTGTTGAGACGTAGATCTTCGAAAACAAGCTCTGCGCTCTGCTCTTCTGCGCCGTTAGACTCATTGAAAGAGCGACGTAGCAGCGAACGAACTCGAGCCAGGAGCTCCTCAAGGGCGAATGGTTTCGGGAGGTAGTCGTCAGCACCCGCATCCAGGCCAGCAACTCGGTCCGAGACACCATCACGAGCAGTCAAGACGAGGATTGGCCGATTGTCGCCACCGCTACGGAGCGTGCGGCACACTTCAAGTCCGTCCAGAATGGGCATCATCACGTCGAGGATGACCAGATCTGGTTGCTCTTTATGGATCATTTCGAGTGCAGCAGCGCCATTGTCGGCCAAGTGCACCTCGTATCCATTGAAGGAGAGGGAGCGACGCAGGGACTCGCGAACGGCCTGTTCGTCATCGACAACAAGGAGTTTCATGGGGTTATTCGCCTGACTAGATAAATGAGATGGTCCGAATACTCGGTTTTGTCTGTATATTCTAAAGCATCAACATAAGTAAAAGCCGACCCAATCCTTAAAAGTGTTATCAGGATTGAATCGGCTTTAAATTTTTAGCCAGAATTCGCTAAAAGCTTAGAACTGCTCTACGTCTACAAGACCGAGCTGAGCTGCCTTGACCAGGCGACGTGGGATCTGAACCTCACGGCCATCGATCTTGACGGTCTGGAGGGCGACATTGTCAGCCTTCCACTGGGAACGACGTGCGTGGGTGTTTGCACGCGACATACGACGCTTTGGAACTGCCATTTTGTTTTCCCTCCTTCTTTACTTGGTCTTCTTACGGCGCGCGAGTGCACCGTAACGCTGGTTGAACTTCTCGACGCGGCCAGCGGTGTCCATGACACGCTGCGCACCGGTCCAGAATGGGTGAGATTCGCTGGTGACGTCAACGACGATGAGTGGGTACTCGTTGCCGTCTTCCCACTCGATGGTGCGCTCGCCCTTGGCGGTGGACTTGGTCAGGAACTTAAAGCCCGTACCTGCGTCCTGGAATACCACTGGGTGGTAATCCGGGTGGATATCCTTCTTCATATTTTTATTCCCTCAGGATTGAACTTCAGGTCGCTTCTGCATGGCCATTATTTAAGGCGGCCACCGATCGTGCCTGAGTTGGGATTGTCAAAGTACAGCTGACAAAAGTCAGCACCGCAAAGACTATACACCCTGCTGAAGTCAGGAAGAAATTACATTTGCTTGCCGACGACGCTTCCCGAATTTCAACAGTCCCACAGCCACCACGAGGTACCCCGTTCCGATCACTACCCAGTCAATGGCGACCATACTGGACGGCATCACAAACGCAGAAAGTACCGTGCCCACGTGAAATCCGCCGTGGATTCCTGCAGCCTGCCAGAAGTTTCCTGTCTGCATGACCAGCGTTCCCGCGAGCAATCCGAAGCCGAGCGGCAGCATCAGATAAAGGAAGCGATCGAGTGTGCTTTGCTGTCCGCCATTGGAAATGAGGTGAATGACGGTGAATACGGCCGTCGTGAAGGCAAGTGTAACTTTCGGCCGCTGTGGCAACAGCTGAAACAGCCAGCCGCGAAACAGCAGCTCTTCTGGAATCCCCTGCAAGAAAAAGGCTCGCCCCAGAATGAAGACGGTGAATGTCAACCAGGTCGCTTCACCTAGTTGCGATCCATCGATAACTTCGCGCGGTGCATTCGGAAACAAAGACGTGGAAAGCGCTCGCGTTGCGACGACAATTGCCGCGCTCAGCAGCGTGCCAACGGCGAGCCCACTTGCCCACTTCCGGTGGAAACGCATTCCCGTGATGCTGAATGGGCGGCGCTCAACCAGCTTGATCCACGTTGCGACGGCAGCCCACACCAGCAGGAACACAATAATGAAGATTGCCGACACAGCCCACAATTGTTGATAGTGGCTGAGATTATCGCTGGGCACCACCTTGTAGACGATCGCGCCGGCGGCGATATTCGCGCCAAATAGGATGCCCACTGCCACGATGCTGCGCAAGGCCAGCCCCCACCAGGTGGGTGGCACCAAGGGCTTAGGAAGAGATGGTGTAGTCATGCTTTTAGTCTCTGACGGCTTCCCCCTGACGGCCACGCCCTCCAGTCATGACAACCCATGACCGTGGTCATGAGTTTTTGCACTGCCTGCTACCTACACTCGAAGGTATGGCTGGTCGTTCCTTCCGCAACAGCGTCATTGACCCCAAACTTTTCGACGCTTTTTTCTACATCACCATTGCCCTTTATCTACGCGTCTTTGGATATGTCGAGGACACCCTCGGATGGGTCCTTTCTGTTAGCACTCTCGCGGTGATGATTGTGACGTGGCACCGCTGGAAGCGTGCGCCACAATCGTCGCCGGTGACGGCTGTCTTTTTCACCCTGGCATCCACGGTGGGCTTCATCCTCATTGGCAATTTGCTCGGGATGGCGATGTTGTGGCTAGCGTTGACCCAGCTGATCTTCAGTGTGAATAGCCGGTGGGCATGGGGATACCTTTTCCTTCTATCCGCCTCGACCTTTGTGTTGCACGCCGTTGTGGGCGGAAATGTGATCCGCGGGGTGTGGGAAGCAACTGCGATGGCACTTCTCATGGCGTGTGGCCTCAATTTCGCATTGCTGCTCAAAGGTGCGGTGCAGTTAGACGAGGAACGAGCAAACGCATACGCCAAACTGCAGCACCAGCTGGAACAAAGCCAAGACTTGGCTATCAATGAAGAACGCGCGCGCATCGCGAGCACCTTGCATGATGGCCTTGGACATAAGCTCACTGCGGTGTGCATGAGCTTGGATTACGTAGCTAAGACGATGTCTACGCGCCCGGAGCGGGCTCTAGAGGAAACTCGTATCGCCCGCGATCTCACCTCCGAGGCCATCGATGACATGCGAAAAGTGGTACGCGCGATGAACCCAATCGCCATCGACAACAACCCGCTTACTACTATCCGCACGCTTGCGGACTCCTTTTCCACCACGAGTTTGAAGGTGAGCTTTGAATCTGACGTTGAGGCTCTCTCAGAAGAGCAGGCTCTCCTGGCGCTCCGGTTCGCACAGGAAGCACTAACGAATGTGGTGCGCCACTCCGATGCCACTGAGATCCACATGAGCCTGCGCTCGGGCTCCCCCATCGAGTTCCGAATCCGAGATAACGGCCATGTGGTTGGTGACATTTCGCCAGGGTTCGGTCTTCGATCGTTAAGAGACCGCGCCGCTGAGCTCGGTGCGTCGCTCGCCTTCGACACTTCGAGCGGCTTCACCCTATCGCTCACTTTGCCGCAGGTAGAGGTAGTGGCATGATTCGCATCGTTCTCGTAGACGACCATGAGCTCCTGCTCCGTGGCATGCAGCTCATGTTTGAAGAGGTGCCCGATATCGAGGTCGTCGGTGCCGCCCACAACGGTAACCAGGCTCTCGCCGTCATCAACTCGATTCAGCCTGATGTCGTGGTCACCGATGCTCGTATGCCCGAGCTTGACGGGCTCGGCCTGGTTCGCAGCTGCCGAGATCGCCACCCAGGGATCCAGTTGCTTGTTCTGACTACCTTCGAGGATGCCCGAGCCGTCTCGCAGCTTATCGACGCGGGTGCTTCCGGATACCTGTTGAAAGATGTCGAGCTCGACAAACTTGTGGAAGCCATCAAGGCAGTTGCTGACGGCGGTTTGGTGCTCGACCCTCGGGTCGCACGCTTCGCACGCCATGATGAGCTCTCCATTCTCACTCCTGCGGAATCTCGAGTGGCCAGACTGGTTGCGCTCGGAATGAACAATCGCGAGATCGCCGCTAAACTCTTCCTTGCTGAGGGAACTGTGAAGAATCACGTTTCTCAATTGTTGCGAAAATTCGACGTTTCGGATCGAACTCAATTGGCTCTGAAACTCGCTCGGGCGATGTGATTGTGACTGGTGTGGCGTCGATAAGCGTGCTCGACTAGGCAATTAGGTTTTTTATCCTGCAAGCGGTAAGGTTTCCCCTTGCTGTTGTCGAAATATTCGTTTTCGCCCTCCTCAGCCGACTCAAGTGCGCCCCTAACCTGTTAGTTAGGCGCGGCGCCTTTCGTCTAGTTGCAGGTGGGCGGCTAGGAGAAAGAAAGTTATGTCGGCTATTTGCCAGGTAACGGGACGGAAGCCAAGTTTTGGCAAGACCGTTTCCCACTCGCACCGACGCACGTCTCGCCGTTGGAACCCCAACGTGCAGCGTCGTAAGTTTTTCGTGCCGTCCTTGGGACGCACCATCACCCTGACCGTATCCACCAAGGGCCTGAAGGTCATCGACCGCGACGGCATCGAGTCCGTCGTCGCTCAGATCCGCGCACGTGGGGAGAAGATCTAACCCATGGCACGTAATGACATTCGTCCAATCATCAAGCTGAAGTCTACGGCTGGCACCGGTTACACCTACGTCACCCGTAAGAACAAGCGCAACAACCCGGACCGTATGACCATGAAGAAGTACGATCCGATCGTCCGCAAGCACGTCGAATTCCGCGAGGAGCGATAATCTATGGCTAAGAAGTCTAAGATCGCCAAGAACGAGCAGCGCAAGGAAATCGTCGCCCGCTACGCGGAGCGTCGCGCTGAGCTCAAGGCTATTATCAAGAACCCTAATTCCACTGACGAAGAGCGTCTCGACGCCCAGTTCGAGTTGAACCGTCAGCCACGTGACGCTTCCCCAGCACGCGTTCGCAACCGCGACGCAGCTGATGGCCGTCCACGCGGCTTCCTTCGTAAGTTCGGTCTGTCCCGTGTCCGCATGCGCGAAATGGCTCACCGCGGTGAGCTGCCGGGCGTCCGTAAGTCCAGCTGGTAATAGGGAGATTTGCCTACAATGAAGCGCACTAACATGAAGAAGGCGCGGATCGAGCAGTCCCGCCGCCCAAAGAAGAACCCACTCAAGGCAGCTGGCGTTGAGAAGGTCGACTACAAGGACATCAACACCCTTCGCCTTTTCATCTCCGACCGCCACAAGATCCGCTCTCGTCGCGTCACGGGCTTGACCCCTCAGCAGCAGCGCCAGGTCGCTACCGCTGTGAAGAACGCCCGCGAGATGGCTCTCCTGCCGTTCACCAGCCGTTAAGTCGACTGAGTCAACGCTAAAACGCTCTGCCACTGGTTAGATTCGGTGGCTAATCGATAACACAGCGAGCTTGTGCCGCTGACCATCGTGACACGGCACAACTTTTGAAAGAGGCCCTTGGTTTTTACCGAGGGCCTCTTTTTTGTTTGTTGCTGGAGCCCGTCATCTCACAGACTGGCTATCCCTCGAGATCGAGGCAGCATTGGACATCGGACGCCACTTTGCCGCAACCACAATGCTTTTCAACGAGCATAGAAGTAGTCTCAAACTAGAGTAAAACGAGGTAGCGTCTCCTAGGGCAGTAGGAACAGCAATGAACGTAAAAAGCCGGTGGCTAGTGGCAGGCACCGAGGAATCCAGTCCGTGGGATTGGGCAATTTTGGGGCTTTTGGTCGCCTTGTGGCTGAACTTGATGTTGTTCCCGCCTGCCGACCCGGATCACTTCTCACTTCGCCCTAATTATTGGACGATCCACTCAGAGCCTTTTGCCTGGGTAACAGCTGCGCTTCTTCTTGCGACTTTAGGACTGTCATTCTGGCTCAGCCGAAGAAATGTGAGCTGGGGAATGGCAGTATTCGCAGTGGTTCTTAACTTGCTGGGGCTTCTGACCACGGCCATTGTTTCTGTCCCCACCTACGTGATCCCGGGACTTCATGACATTGGGCTCGATTTAGTCTCGGTGGGCGTCGTTATTGCAGCGCTGCTCTACGGTCCCCGGTATGCGGTCTGCACCACCCTAGCCGTCTCTTTCGTTTTACTTCCCATCGATCCGCCTTCTGCAGCCCTCGCCTCCGGTGTCGGCATCAGCGGGTGGTGTTTCGGCAAGCTGCGTCAAATCGGCGGAATGGACAGCTATCTCAACTCGATGCTGGGCGGTTTGATCGTTGGCCTATTTAGCCTGTTCCACATGGTGGGTGTCTACACGTTCGTCTTCAATCAGGATCAACTCGAAGGCGTCTCCCCTACTGTGCGACTACTCGATCAATTCCGCAGGTATGGCATCGGCATTTTCACAGGCGAAGGCCATTCCTATCTCGTATCGGGCGTTGTTGAAGGGTTGCTCGCCTACTGGATCGCCATCACTTTGCTCTACCGCCGTGTCCACGGCGAACAACCTCCGGAGGTCCAAGAAATCCCCCAAAACTAACAATTCCCGAAAAACGTTGCCTAGATCACATCGCATCCGCTAAATTGGTTAATGACCATTAACTGAAACACCCGCACCCTCGAACGACCTGCGGAAAGGATGCATTGTGAAGATCGTCGTGCTCGTAAAGGAAGTCCCTGACACCTACGGTGAACGCCACCTCAGCCCAGAAACGGGTCTGACCGATCGCGAAAATGCCGACAACGTCCTTGATGAGATCTGTGAGCGCGCCATCGAGGCAGCGCTGGGTCTTAAACGGGATGGCGACGAGGTTCACCTCCTCGCCATGGCCCCTGCCAGCGCCGAAAAGAGCATCCGCAAAGGTCTGGCCATGGGCGCAGATGAAGCCGTGCATATCGCAGATGAAAATCTGAAGGGCGCAGATCTCACGCTCACTGCGGAGGTGCTGGCCAAGGCCGTCGAAAAGCAGGGCTATGACCTGGTCGTGGCGGGCAACCTTTCCACGGACGGCAACGCCGGCGTACTCCCGACGATGATCGCGGAGCACCTGGGATGGCCCTACTTGACCCAGCTCACGGAGCTGAGCCTGGATCAGACTGCGAAAGGCAAGCGTTCCACGGAGGACGCGACCCAGGAGGTCGAAGCCGAGCTTCCCGTGGTTGTCTCCCTTACCGAGTCCTTTCCTGATCCGCGCTACCCGAACTTCAAGGGAATTATGGCTGCGAAGAAGAAGCCACTCACCACGCTGACCTGCACAGATCTCGGCGTAGACCCCGAGGATTTCTCCCACCCGCGCCTGATTATGACCGAGGCGTCCCAACGCCCACCGCGCGAAGCAGGCACGAAGATTACCGATGACGGTACCGCTGCCGCACAGCTCGCCGATTTCCTCGCCGCCAATTCCCTCATTTAAGGAGCCTGCCATGAATATCCTCGTCATCACCTCCTCCCCTGCCGACGCCGCCGAGCTCCTCGGTGCCGCTGCTCAACTCGGCTCCCCCATCGCCCTCGCCGCCGACGCCAGCGGGCTCGCTGAGCTGGGCGCCGAGAAGATCTTCACTGCCCCAGCCGAGGCGCTTATCGACGCCGCCGAGCAGGTCTACGCCTCGGAGGCCCCCGCCGCTATCATCATTTCCAACTCGGCCACGGGTCGTGACATCGCTGCTCGCCTGTCGGTGCGTCTCAAGCTCGCGCTGGCTACCGATGCCATTGGGGTATCCCAGGACGAAGAAGGCATCATCATCAAGCACTCCGTCTTCGGCGGTGGCTACAACGTGACTTCTGCGCCAACGTTTGGCGCGCCGATCGTGACGCTGCGCAAGGGCGCCGTCAGCGAGCGAGCTGCGGCGGGTGCGGGCACGGTGTCAACGGTGGATGTCTCCGCGGGCGAGCGTCGCCTCGCTACTGTCCTGAATTCCTCCCCGATTGAAGCCAATACTGGCCGCCCAGCGCTGGTGGGAGCGAAGAAGGTTGTCTCCGGCGGTCGCGGTTTCGGCTCCCCTGAGGGATTCGAGCTGGTGGGCAAGCTTGCTGATTCCCTCGGCGCTGCGGTCGGCGCTTCCCGTGCTGCGGTGGATGCTGGCTATATCGAACACAACGCTCAGGTCGGACAGACCGGTGTCTCCATCTCTCCTGATTTGTACCTGGCGCTGGGTATTTCCGGCGCGATCCAACACCTGGCAGGCATGCAGACCTCCAAGAACATCGTCGCGATTAACAAGGACCCAGAAGCTCCAATCTTCGAGATCGCAGACTTTGGCATCGTAGGCGACGTCTTCGAAATCGTGCCCAAGCTGATTGAGGAAATCGAGGCCCGCCGATGACAGCGCCCGCTTTGCGACGAGGACTGCCCCGGATCCCCGGTGGCGAGCCGTGGCCTCCTGAAGGCGTCTTCACTCCACCGGCCGCCGCGGAGCCAGTCGCCGCGACTGTAGCTTCTGCCATACCTCAGGAGGCACCAGCAGCTCCGGCTGTCACAACCCAGGAGCAGAGTCTGCGCCAAGGATTGCCACGCGTGCCAGGCGGCGAGCCGTGGCCGCCTGCTGCCGCGGTCGCTATTGCGGCTGCCCCGGTGACTGCAGCGACTGCCGCGCCGGAACCTGCTGCAGCTCAGCCAGCGGAGGTGAAGCGAGACGTCACCTATACCGATGTTTCCCTGCGCCGCGGTTTGCCACGCGTGCCAGGCGGCCAGCCATGGCCAGAGATCACGAACGCCCAGGTCGCGCAGGTAGTTAAATCAAGTGTCCCGGTCGCGCCAGCAGCACCAGCTGCGGCGGCACCTGTCGCCACGGCGGTGCCAACTGCCGCACCGGCGGCTGCCGCACCGGTGGCAAAGCCAGCCAAGCAGCCAGCGCAGCAGGCGAAACAGGTAAAGAAGGAACCGGCCGTCGAAAAGCCAGCGTGGCTCGGAAAGGCCATCGCAGCGGGCATCGGCGTGTTGGCGTTGCTCGTTGTCGCGGTATTTGCCGCGCGCGGGTTCATGAACAATTCGGACTTTACGCAGCGCTACACGGGTGTCGCACCGATGCCGGACAATGCGCCGGTGGGACTGCCTGCGTGGCTGGGCTGGTCACACTTCTTCAACATGTTCCTGATGGTGATGATCATCCGCACCGGCCTGCAGATTCGTGGTGAGCGCAAACCACCTGCGTTCTTCACCTCGAAGTCCGGGAAGAAGGTCTCGCTGACGATTTGGTTCCATACGTCGCTGGACTTGTTGTGGCTGCTCAACGGTGCAGTGTTCATCGTGCTGCTGTTCGCTACCGGCCAGTGGATGCGCATCGTGCCGACGAGTTGGGAGATCTTCCCGAACATGGCCTCTGCCGCGATCCAGTACTTGTCTCTGGATTGGCCGGCCGAAAATGGTTGGATCCACTACAACGCGCTACAGCAGGTGGCGTACTTCATCACTGTATTCATAGCAGCACCACTCGCAGCTGCCACGGGCTTCCGCATGAGCAACTGGTGGCCGAAGAAGTGGACTTTCTTCCCAGTGGAGATTGCTCGTAAGCTGCACTTCCCGACGATGCTCTACTTCGTCCTCTTCATCATCGGCCACGTATTCCTCGTGTTTGCCACGGGCGTCAAGAAGAATCTGGGACACATGTTCGCTGCTTCCCCGGACGGTGGCTGGCTCGGGATCATCTTGTTCCTGGTTGCCGTGCTTGTCACTGTCGGCGCCGCTTTCGCCGCCAAGCCACTGGTGCTCGCGCAGATCGCGCGACCATTCGGTGAGGTGACCAACCGCTAGCGCCCAACAATTGGGGCAGTTCTCACGTTTCGAGAGCTGCCCCTTTTTCTATTGCTGCTTGAGCTTTTGAACTAACAGCTCTGCAAGTTCCACCGACGACTGTGGATTCTGACCGGTGTACAGATTGCCGTCCGTCACCACGTGCGACCAGTAAGGGAAGGTGGCCTTTTGATAGTTGATTCCCGCATCTTTCAGCTCGGTCTCAAGCAGCCACCTTGCTTTCCAGGAGAAATAGTTCATCCGTTCCTCCACATTGGAAAGCGCGGTGAGAGTTCGACCCGCGAATGGGTTGTGTCCGTTTTCGTCATGCGCTGCAAGTACGGCTGCTGGGGCGTGACATAGCAACGCAAGCGGTCGGTCAGACAAAAGTCGGTTTCGGAGCAAGGCACCGGAAACGAGATCCACCGCGAGATCTTCCATCGGCCCATGCCCACCTGGATAAAACACGAGATCAAATTCCGATTCAGCGACTTCATCCAACCGCATCGGCGACTCGAGCCAGCCTGAAATCTTGTCCAAGTAGGCGCGAATTTTCTCGCGTTTGGCCGGGGTACCTCCCATGAGCCCAAGGCTGAGCTTATCGACGACCGGCACTTGTCCACCCGGCGTCGCCAGAGTCAACTCAAATCCCGCCTCAGTAAAAATCCTGTGTGGCTCGGCTAGTTCCTCGGCCCAGAATCCGGTGGGATGCTGGCTCCCATCCTTGAGAGTCCAGTGATCTGCAGCGGACACGACGAAAAGTACTGTGGTCATTATTCGTCATCCTTTCTAGGTCGCTTGAGCATTGTGTGCCCCTTTATACCGACCTTCCTGCAGTACGCCTAGGACTTTTGAAGTCTGTTATCGAAAAAGGGAGCGACCCTAAGGTCACTCCCAGCCGAAAAAGATGATGTGGTTCGCCCTTGGCTTTAGGCTTGCAACTCATGTCTTCATGCCGTGGGTATCTGCTGGGGCTAACAAACAGATACCCACGACAAGGACACTCATTCGCCGCTGACTACATTTTGCGCAGCGTCAATGATTGCTCCGCGCGTCCGACCGGGCCGTTGATATCGTGCAAGGTCGATGCCGTGAGCCCAATCCCGTGCGGCCCCCACGTCACAGCTGTATCGAGCCCGGTCCACTCGCCCGCAGGCTGCCGGAACAGGTGAATCGTGAGATCCACATTCGGAAACGCCCACTCTTCGGAAGACTGCCGAGGATTAATGCCGTTAGCCGGATCAACCCGACAGATGAATTCGGCGAGTGGGATGGGGTCATCGCCGTCGACAAGCGTGTGCGGCGAGGTCAACCAGGTCGCTCCCCGACCAGCGCGCTTTCGGGTGGCCTGGCGCGCAACGATCTGCCCGATGTATCCGCCGTCCCATTCCTGGCTGAACGCCCGCTCGGGACAGTCCTCGGGCGCTGGAAGCGGTTCGTACTCAACGCCTTCCACTGCCGAAGTATCCGAGGTAGCGAGGTACCAAGCGCGGGCAATGATAACCGGTCGATCACCGATGGTCGCAACAGCCTCCACCAGCTCAATCGTACGACCGGGGCGCTTTACTTCCACGGCGATGGAAACCGCTTGTAACGGCAGTCGCCCCAGAATGTCGAAAGAGATTCGGCTCAGGTCGAGCTTTCCGCCGTCATGCTGAACACGGTGCTGCTCAATCACATGCGTAACCAAGCCCGCGAGACTAGCGAAGTGATAATCCTCGGTTGACCAGGCCCCTTCCGCATGAATGGTTGGCTGGTAGGTGTCGCCCGAGATTCGAGTGAAGAATGAGGTTGTCATCCCGCTACTCCGGCAATGCGTCGTCAAGCTCGACACGATAGTTAGCTGCGGTGTTCTTCTCGATATCCATGAGCGTCACCTCGGGCGCGAGCTGACGGAGCACTAGGTGATCACCGTCGACGTCGAAGACCCCTAGGTCGGTGATGATGCGCTGCACCACTCCGACACCGGTCAGCGGCAACGTGCATTCGCGCACCAACTTCGGGGAGCCGTCTTTGGCCACGTGATCAGTGATGACCACTACGCGAGGGGTGCCGGCGACCAGATCCATCGCACCACCCATGCCCTTGACCATCTTGCCCGGGATCATCCAGTTGGCCAGGTCGCCGTTCTGTGCGACCTCCATCGCCCCAAGGACAGCCATCTTGACCTTGCCACCACGGATCATGGCGAAGCTGGTGGCAGAGTCGAAGGTGGCAGCGCCCGGGATGAGGGTGACGGTCTGCTTACCTGCGTTAATAGTGTCGGCGTCTTCCTCGCCCTCGTACGGGAACGGCCCCATTCCAAGGATGCCGTTTTCACTTTGCAGCACGACCGACACCCCAGGTGGCAGGTGGTTAGCCACCATGGTGGGGATTCCGATGCCGAGGTTGACGTAGTCGCCGTCTTTCAGTTCGGCAGCTGCCAGAGCTGCCATTTCATCACGAGTCCAAGGCATTACCGGCTCCTTACCGTGCGTTGCTCAATCTGCTTGTCCAGGTCGGTGACCACCATGTGGTCGATGTGTACGCCCGGGGTGTGAATGAGGTCCGGATCGATCTCACCGATACCAACGAGGTTTTCCACCTCGGCGATCGTCACCTGCCCTGACTCCGCGCAGAGCGGGTTGAAGTTGCGGGCGGTGCGGCGGTAGATGAGGTTTCCGGCTTCATCGCCCTGGTAGGCGTGCACGAGAGCAACATCGGCGACGATGCCACGCTCCATCACATACTCCCGCCCGTCGAATTCTGCGGTCGGCTTCCCCTCAGCGACAAGCGTGCCGACGCCCGTCGCCGTGTAAAACGCTGGAATACCTGCGCCACCAGCGCGAAGCCGTTCGGCAAGCGTGCCCTGCGGATTGAACTCAACCTCTAATTCCCCAGCGAGGAACTGGCGAGCAAATTCCTTGTTCTCGCCGACATAAGACGAGAGCACCTTGCGGACCTGGCCGTTTTCCAGCAGCAGGCCGAGGCCTTTGCCGTCGACACCCATGTTATTGCTCACCACGGTGAGATCGCGGCGACCGACGTCGCGAAGCGCCTCGATGAGGAGGAACGGGACGCCGCAGAGGCCGAACCCGCCGACCGCGATGGTCATGCCGTCTTGGACAACGTCGCCGACCAATTCCTTGACGTTGGAGCGAACCTTATCCATTTACACCCACCCCAATACACGTGGTGCCATTTCGCGCAGCTCGACCTTACGGACCTTGCCGGAGACCGTCATCGGGTAGGAATCCACGATGTGGACGTACTTCGGGATCTTGTGGCGCGACAGCTTACCCTGCGCGAACTCGGCAATTTCGTCTACCGTGAGGTCCTCTGTTTCATCATCGAGGATGATCCACGCCATGATTTCCTCGCCGTACTTATCGTCCGGTACACCGATGACCTGCGCATCCACCACGTTCGGGTGGGTGAAGAGGAATTCTTCAATCTCGCGTGGGTAGATGTTCTCGCCGCCGCGGATGAGCATATCCTTCAGGCGACCGGTGACCATGAGGTAGCCGTCTTCATCGAAGGTTCCAAGGTCGCCGGAACGCATCCAGCCATCCTCGCTGATGGCTTCAGCGGTCTTCTCAGGGTGCTCCCAGTAGCCCTGCATCACTGAGTAGCCGCGGACGTAGATCTCGCCTTGGGTACCAACGGGCACCGTTTCGCCGGTTTCTTCGTCGACAAGCTTGCACTCAATGTGCGGCATGATCTGACCGACGGTGGCGACGCGCTTTTCCAGAGGTGCATCGGAGCGGGTTTGGAAAGACACCGGGGAGGTTTCCGTCATGCCGTAGCAGATCGAAATGTCCTTCATATTGAACTTGTCCATCACCTCGCGCATCGTCTTGGACGGGCATGAGGTGCCGGACATGATACCGGTGCGCAGGGTATCCAGGCCGTAGGGAGAGCCGTATTCCTCGTGGTCGTGTGCCTCGTCGAGCTCTTTGATGAACATGGTTGGTACGCCGTAGAGCGAGGTAGCCTTCGCCGCCTGCACCGCCATGAGGGTTTCGCGTGGCTTGAAAGATGGCGCGGGGACAATGAGGCAACCACCGTGGGAAAAGATGCCGATGGTGGCCATGACCATGCCGAAGCAGTGGAAGAATGGCACCGGCGCGCAGACGCGGTCTTCCTCGGTGTAGCCCAGGTTCTCGCCCACAAAGAAGCCATTGTTCAAAATATTGCGGTGCGTGAGCGTGGCGCCCTTCGGGAAGCCCGTGGTGCCAGAGGTGAACTGGATGTTGATCGCATCGGTGTTCTTCACCTCAGCCACGTACTCGGACAGGTCATCGATGTCGCCGTGCATCGCGTCGTACCACTCGGAACCGCCGAAGTAGATAACTTCCTTCAGCTGAGATCCACGCTGCTTGCGGGCCTCATTGAGCATTGTGCGGTATTCCGAGTCCTTGAAGCGACGAGCCGCGAACACGAGCTTGATGCCGGCCTTTTCCACCACATAGTTCAGTTCGGACTGGCGGTAGGCCGGGTTAATGTTGACCAGCACCAGGCCGAGGTGGTGGCAGGTCCACTGCACCACGAGCCACTCCCAGCGGTTCGTCGACCAAATTCCGATGCGATCCCCACGCCGGTAGCCGCGGCGAATCAGCTCACTGGAAAGTCGCAGGACGCGGTTGTAGAAGCGTTCGTAGGTGAAGGACACGTCCGCGTACACGTCCACGATGCAGTCGCGGGACGGGTACTTTTCCACCATCTGTCGCAGGATCTGGCCCAAGGTTTCCTCACGCAGCGGCGCGGCACCCTGGTCTACTCCAGCCCCAATGACGTGGGACATCAGCTGTCCGTTGTCGTCCACCACGATGGAACCGTAGGACGTTGACTTGGTCTTGATAGTGCTCAGTGAGGTTGTCATGGCGGTCTAACTTTCTGTGCGAACTCGATTGATAATGGCTTGTGCTTGTCTAAACAGCGGTTCATCGACCATGCGGCCGTCGAAGGAGAAGGCACCTTGGTTCTTCTCGGCTTCCTTGAGCAATCGTGTCGCCCACTCAACTTTTTCCGGGGTGGGCTGGTAAGCCTCCCGAATCACCTCAACCTGCGAAGGGTGGATGCAGACTGTCGCCGCGTAGCCGAGCGCGGCAGCGTCCTCTACTTCTGCCCGCAACCCGTCCTTGTTCGGGATGTCGATGTACACCGAATCCAGCGCGGCTTTGTCGAAAGCAGCGGCGGCCAGTTGCACACGCGCACGGGCATGCTTTGCGACGTCCCGATACGTGCCATCCGCATGCCGCGACGCGGTACCCGATAGGCCAGCTACCAGGTCCTCAGCTCCCCAAAACATGGCCACGACGGCAGGCGCTTCAGCCACATCGTCGGCACGCAGCACTCCCCGCGGGGTCTCAATGAGAGCGATGACTTGGGCGTCGTTAAGCACTGCGGTGACGGCGGCGATATCGGCAGTGCCTTCCGCCTTGGGCACCATCACCTGGCGAAATGGGGTCCTGGCTACGCTGGCCAAGTCGAGCGCACCGTCCGTGGAATGTGGCGGATTGATGCGCACGATGACCTTCGCTGGGTCGAGCTCGCAGGCTTCGATTGCCCGGCGCGCCTGTTCGCGGTTGGCTGGCTGGCAGCCATCCTCCAGGTCAAGGATGACCATGTCGGCGCGCTCGGCCGCCTTGTCGAAGCGATCCGCTCGATCGGCCGGGGTGAACAGGATCGCAGGCCCTAGCGGAGTCCAGCCACTCATGACTGCCCCTCCGGATCGCATTGCACCAAAGTCTTGCGAACGGCCTTGCAGACAATATCGCCGTGCTGGTTACGACCGATGTGCTCGAGCTCCACGATGCCTTGACCCGGGCGGGAGTTAGACAGGCGCTTGGATTTGCACACAGTTTCCGCGTAGAGGGTGTCGCCGTGGAACATCGGCTTAGGGAATGCGATTTCGTCGAAGCCGAGGTTGGCGACGATGGTGCCCAAGGTGAGTTGGCCAACAGACAGACCGACCACGGTGGACAGGGTCCACATCGAGTTGACCAGGCGCTCGCCACCGAAGCCCGGCTGCTGGGAGGACCAGTGCGCGTCGAGGTGCAGTGGCTGGGTGTTCATGGTGAGGGTGGTGAACACGACATCATCGGTCTCGGTGACGGTGCGGCCAGGGCGGTGCAGGTAGCGCGCGCCTTCCTCGTATTCTTCGAACCAAAGTCCGCGCTGAACAATATCGGCCATGACTACAGCCCCAGTCCGCGGGCGATCAGCATGAGCTGCACCTCGGTGGTGCCCTCGCCGATTTCGAGGATCTTGGAATCACGGTAGTGGCGGGACACGCGGTACTCGTTCATGAAGCCGTAGCCACCGTGGATCTGAGTTGCGTCACGGGCGTTGTCCATGGCTGCCTCGGAGGAAACCAGCTTGGCGATGTACGCCTCTTTGCGGAAGTCCAGGCCCTTGGCCATGCGAGCTGCAGCAGCCATCCATGCCAAACGTGCGGTGTGCGCACGTGCCTCCATGCGAGCGATCTTGAAGGAAATCGCCTGGTACTCGCCGATGGCGCGGCCCATGGAGGTGCGCTCCTTGGCGTACTTGACGGACTCATCCACGCAACCCTGTGCGGCACCGGTAGCAAGGGCTGCGATGGCGACGCGCCCCTCGGCCAGGATGGACAGGAAGTTGGCGAAGCCACGACCTCGCTCACCCAGCAGGTTCTCCTGTGGCACACGGCAATCCGCGAAGGTCAGTGGGTGGGTGTCGGAGGCGTTCCAGCCAACCTTGTCGTAGGCCGGCTCGGCAACGAAACCAGGGGTGTCGGTCGGCACGATGATGGTGGAGATTTCCTTCTTGCCGTCGCGCTCGCCGGTGACAGCAGTCACGGTGTTCAAAGAGGTGATGTTCGTGCCGGAGTTGGTGATGAACTGCTTGGAGCCGTTGATGATGAAGTCGGAGCCGTCTTCCACAGCGGTGGTACGAGTAGCACCGGCGTCGGAACCCGCGCCTGGCTCGGTGAGGCCGAAGCCTGCCAGCTTGGTGCCGGCGGTGAGCTCTGGGAGCCACTTTTCCTTCTGAGCGTCATTACCGAAGTGGAAAATCGGCATTGCACCCAGGCCGACACCAGCTTCCAAGGTGATGGCAACGGACTGGTCGACGCGAGCCAGCTCCTCCAGAGCGATACCGAAGGAGAGGTAGTCACCGCCCATGCCGCCAACTTCTTCAGGGAATGGCAGTCCGAACAGGCCCATCTCGGCCATCCCGGAGACGATCTCGTATGGGAAAGAGTGGTCCTTGTCATGCTGGTAGGACACTGGGTCCACAACCTCGTTGGCAAACTCGCGGACGACGGTCTGCAGCTCGCGGTACTCTTCTGGCAGGTCGGAGATGTTGATATCAGTCATTTTTGGTGCCTTTCTAGTTCTGTGGTTCTACGGTTGCGAGGAGTTTTCCGGCCGGGACTTGTTCGCCCGGCTGGGCGTGGAAAGTGACAGTGCCGTCGACAGCGGCGCGGAGGGTGTGCTCCATCTTCATGGCCTCCACCACCAGGACTGCGTCGCCAGCTGCGACCTGAGCGCCGTCTTCGACCGAATGGGCGATGAGCGTGCCCGGCATTGGGGAGGTCAGTTCGGTATCGCCAGCGCCACCGTCGTCACTTGCGGATCGCACCACTTCAGTGCGGCGCAGCTCGAAGGAGCCTTCCGGCCCGGAGAGGACGATGTGGGCGAAGTCCGGCGCGAGTTCGGCAAGCGACCATTTGGCGGAGGTGCCGTCGATGGTCACGCGCCACTGCTGGCCCAATTGGTGGATCGTGGCGCGGACCGTGACTGGCTGCTGTTCGTCGGTATCAGCGGCATGGCCAGCGATGTGGTCGTGCACAGTCACTTCGGCGTCCGCCGGTGATCCTTGGATGGTGACCAACGTGTCGCCCTTGCCATAGGCAAACCGAATGCGCTGCGGTGCGGTACGACCTGGTCGCCAGCCATCTGGGGTGGCCCAGGCAGAGACCGAGCCGGATGGCCAGCGCTGAGCGATCCACATGAGGGCAGCTGCGACGAGTGCATCATCGGACACTGCAGTGGCTTCATATCCGTCGGTGACTCGGTCCAGCAGCCCGGTATCCAGGTCTCCGGAAACAACCTCCGGCACCTTCATCAGGTAGCGGCAGAAGTCCGTGTTCACGGTGACACCGGCAACGGTGGTTTCGGCCAAGGCCTTATCGAGCTTGGCGAGCGCATCCGCACGGTCGGAGCCGTGAACGATGACCTTCATCAACATCGGGTCATAGAGCGAAGAGATCTCGGAGCCGTCGGTGATGCCGGAATCCACGCGCACACCTGGTCCGGTTGGCTCAGTCACGGAAACAACGCGGCCGCCGGTTGGCAGGAATCCCTGGGCTGGGTCCTCGGCGTAGATGCGGGCTTCGATAGCGTGGCCAGTGAGCTGGATGTCCTCCTGAGTTATCGGGAGCTGCTCTCCCCTAGCCACGGTCAGCTGAAGAGCGACGAGATCCTGACCAGTGACCTCTTCGGTTACTGGGTGCTCGACCTGAAGGCGAGTGTTCATCTCCATGAAGAAGAACTGGTCCGGGCGGGCGGATGGCACGATGAACTCAACGGTGCCAGCGCCAACGTAACCCACCGATCGCGCTGCATCGCAGGCTGCCTGGCCGATGCGCTCGCGGGTCTCGGCGTCGAGAAGCGGCGATGGCGCTTCTTCGATGACCTTCTGGTGGCGGCGCTGGAGAGAGCACTCGCGCTCGCCGAGGTGGATGACGTTGCCGTGCGTATCGGCCATGACCTGCACCTCAATGTGGCGCGGGGTGTCCACAAAGTGCTCGAGGAAGAGGGTGTCGTCACCGAATGCGCCCGCTGCTTCTCGACGCGCCGTCTTCAAAGCCTCCGCCAGGTCTTCGATTCTCTCCACGCGGTGCATACCCTTGCCACCGCCGCCTGCGGATGGCTTGATGAGCACTGGGAAACCGATGCCGGGAGCTGCCTCGATGATCTCCTGATCGGATAATCCAGGGCGGGAAATGCCTGGAACAGTTGGCACATCACGGGCCTCGACGGCAGCGCGGGCAGAAATCTTGTCGCCCATGGTCTCGATCGCTCTGGCCGGCGGGCCGATGAACACAATGTCGTTGGCAGCGCAGGCGTGGGCGAACTCGGCGTTCTCGGACAGGAAGCCATAGCCAGGGTGGATGGCTTGGGCGCCGGAGCGCTTGGCGGCGTCGATGATTTTGTCGATCACCAAGTAGGACTCGCGAGCAGGAGATGGTCCGATGTGGATCGCGATGTCGGCTTCCCGCACGTGTGGTGCATCGGCGTCGGCATCGGAGTACACGGCGACGGAGGTGACGCCCTGTTCTTTCAGGGTACGGATGACGCGGCAGGCGATTTCGCCGCGATTGGCTACTAATACGGTATCTATCATGGGAGTTTCTCCTACATCCGGAAGACGCCGAAGGCGGTATCTGGCAATGGGGATCCGGCGGCCACGTCGAGTGCGAGGCCGAGGATGCGGCGGGTATCGGCTGGGTCGATGACGCCGTCGTCCCACAGTCGGGCGGTTGAGTAGTACGGGCTGGACTGGCGCTCGAATTGATCGCGGATCGGCTTCTCGAACTCCTCCTGCGCCTCTGCGGACCAGGTATCCCCTCCGCGCTCGATTTGATTCCGACGGACGGTGGACATGGTCATAGCAGCCTGTGGGCCGCCCATCACCGAGATGCGAGCATTCGGCCACATCCACAAGAAACGCGGGCTGTAGGCGCGGCCACACATGGAGTAGTTGCCAGCACCGAAGGCACCGCCGATGACAACGGTGAATTTCGGAACGCGGGCCGTGGCGACGGCGTTGACCATCTTGGCGCCGTGCTTCGCGATGCCGCCAGCCTCGTATTCGCGGCCCACCATGAAGCCGGTGGTGTTCTGCAAGAAGATGAGCGGAATGCCACGCTGGTCGCACAGCTCAATGAAGTGCGCCCCCTTCTGCGCTGCCTCACTCATCAGGATGCCGTTGTTGGCGATGATGCCGACGCGGTGTCCGTAGATTCGGGCGAATGCAGTGACCAGGGTGGTACCGTACTCGGATTTGAATTCCTGGTACTCGCCGCCATCGGCAATGATTTCGATGACTTCACGTACGTCATAAGGAACTTTGGCATCCACTGGGACGACGTCGTACAGCTCCTTTTGGTCACGCACCGGTTCGGACGGCTCAGAAACATCCCACTCTGGTTGCTTGTCTTGCGGGAAGGTATCCACGATCTTACGAACGCGGTGCAGGGCGTCAGCATCGTCAAGCGCGAGGTGATCAGTCACGCCGGAGGTCTTGGAGTGCAGATCACCGCCGCCAAGATCTTCTGGAGTGACGTCTTCGCCGGTGGCAGCCTTCACGAGTGGCGGGCCCGCCAGGAAGATGGTGCCTTGCTCCTTCACAATCACAGCTTCGTCCGACATCGCCGGCACATAGGCGCCACCAGCGGTGCAGGAACCGAGCACAGCGGCTATCTGTGGGATCCCAGCCGCAGACATGCGAGCCTGGTTAAAGAAGATGCGGCCGAAGTGGTCGCGATCCGGGAACACCTCGTCTTGGTTCAGGAGCATTGCGCCACCGGAGTCCACCAGGTAGATACATGGGAGACGATTCTCGGCTGCAATTTCCTGGGCACGCAGGTGCTTCTTTACGGTCATCGGGTAGTAAGTACCGCCGGAGACCGTTGCGTCGTTGGCAACGATCATGCAGCGGCGCCCCTGAACGAGACCGATGCCGGCGACGGCACCCGCAGCAGGAACCTTTCCTTCGTACATGTCGCCTGCGGCAAGTGGAGCTACCTCGAGGAATGGGCTACCCGGATCCAGGAGTTCCTGAATGCGCTGACGTGGCAGCAGTTTGCCACGGCTCACGTGTCGTTCGCGGGCACGCTCCGAGCCACCTTGGGCGGCGGTGGATACCTTTTCGCGCAGTTCCGCGACGAGTTCTTCGTGGCGCTGGCGGTTCGTTTGTGGTGCTGTCATGGGTTCGCTTCCAACTTTCAGTTAATGACGATTAACTTAAAACAGAGCGTACCCAGTTATGTGACCCAGAACACTAAGGTCTCGTTGTTAATTTTGCGTCACACACGTTTGCAAAGTGTGACGCATGAAAAAAGGGTGCTATATGCACCCTTTTCGTCCCCAGCCCAAGTGATCCACGTCACCCCTTGCGAATACCCCCAGAGAGCAGCGCATCGACAGCCATCAGATAAGCCTGTTCCCGCACCAGATCTTCCCCAGCCCAATGAATCACGTAGCGCACCGAGTTAATGAGGCCTGCAGCCAGCTGAACACGAAGGCGCGCAGTGGCGCGGCCCAGGTCCGGCCGACACTCCAGCAACACATCAGTCCACAGGCGCAGATAGGTCAGCTGCAACGAACGCACCTTAGTTAGTGCTTCCGGTTCCAGATTGTGAATTTCGCGCCCTTGCACCCTAATAATGTCCGGCTCATTCGAAGCGAACTCCACATGGCGCGTTACGAGGGCGCGCATCAGATCTTCTGGGTCCGTTGAACCAGATTCCGCATGCTCCGCCATGGCGGCTCGAGCGCCGTCGACAAGCCTGATCGAGATATCTACCAGCAGCATCTCCAGCAACTCATCCTTGCTGGCGAAGTGGCGCAGCACGCCCGGGCCAGAGATGCCCACCTCGGCACCGACATCACTCAGACGGGTTTGATGGAAGCCCCGCACCGCCATGATGCGAGCCGCCGCAGCCAGCAGTTCCTTACGACGCTGAATCTTGGCAAGTTCCCTAGCTGTTGGCACGCGCCACCACCCGTTTCGCCTGGGAAATCAGTGGCGCGTCGATCATCTCCCCATCGAGCTTGAATGCGCCCGGAAAGTTCTGCGCCTCCGCAACGACCCGGCGCGCCCACTCAAGTTGCTCCGGGGCAGGCGCGAATGCGCGACGCACCACGTCTAGCTGCAGCGGATGAATGCAGGCGAAACCGATGAAGCCAGAACGGGCAGCGTCCACCGCCTCCAAGAACAGGCCCTCTTCATCGCGAAAGTCTGCATGAACTGCGTCAATGACGAACTTTCCATGCGCGGCAGCATGGATCTGCATCAGAGATCGGGTGAGCGCCATGGCGTTGCGGTACGGACCTGGTCGACTGGCAGGCGCCCCCTCATCCAGCTGCAACCTCGAGTGCGTGCCGCCAAGAAGCACGGTGAGATCCTCGGCACCCCAGAACATGCCGACTACATCGGGGTGCGCAGCAAGCTCGGGAAGCTTCACGACGGCCTGTGGTGTCTCCACCATTGCGATGACCTGCAGCCCGGATAGCTCGGCCGGGATATGGTCGACAACTTTAGGCACCATGACCAGCGAATACGGGGTGGTCCGCACGAATTCAACGTCATTGGTGAAGTGCTCGGAGTCAGGCCCCACCACGCGGACGATGGTCTTTTGGGGATCAAGCCCACATTCCGCAATATTGCGGTAGGCCTCTTCCCTGTCGATATCTCCTGCCCCGTCCTCGAGGTCAAGAATGACCATGTCCGCCTTTGCCGCAGCCTTAGGGATAATGTCTGCACGCCCTGCTGGGGCAAACAAGATAGCGGGACCCGCGATGAGATGGTCGAAGTGCATGTCAGGCTCCTTGGGCGTTAGTTAATCTCGGTTAACTAAAGAATAGAGCACAACCTTCGCCTTGCGGGTGCCCCCACCGGAATAAACTTGTGTCAATTTAATGTTCTCCTAAACGTCAGTTCGTGGGACACTGGAAGTAAGTGTTCCCATCTCGATCCCCTAGGAGATAAGTATGTGCAGTGCAGCAAAGTGCCCAAAGTGTGGCAAGACCACGTGGACCGGTTGTGGCAGCCACGTTGATCAAGTGATGGCTAGCGTTGCCCCCGCCAACCGTTGCAAGTGCAACCCACAAACCACTGCCGAGGCTCGCGCGTCCAAGGGCGGCGGCTTCCTTTCCAACCTATTCGGGGGCCGCTAAATGTCACGCACCATCATCGTCGGCGGTGTTGCGGGTGGCATGTCCACTGCGACCCGTCTGCGTCGCAACGACGAACACCGCGACATCACTGTCTTTGAACGTTCCGGCTACGTCTCCTTCGCCAACTGCGGTCTCCCCTACCACCTCGGTGGCGTGATTGAAAACCGCGAAGCGCTGCTGTTGCAGACCCCAGAGTCACTGAACGATCGCTTCAATATTGACGTGCGCGTGCTCCACGAGGTCATCTCGATCGACACCGCCGCCAACACCGTGGTGGTGCGCGACCTCGCCACCGGCAACGAGTCTGTTGAGTCCTACGACGACCTCGTCCTCGCACCAGGCGCACAGCCATTCATCCCGCCGATCCCAGGCATCGAGCGCGCCGCGTCGCTGCGCACTGTGGAAGACCTCGACCACATCAAGTCCCTGGTCTCCCCAGATGTGAAGACTGCCGTCGTTATCGGCGGTGGTTTCATCGGCGTTGAGGTGGCAGAAAACCTGCAGCACCGTGGTCTTTCGGTCACCCTGATCGAGGCAGCCCCGCAGGTCATGGCGCCATTCGATCCAGAGATCGCCATCTTGCTGCAGCGTGTTTTGGAGCAGAACGGCATCGATGTCCGCACCAACGCCATGGTCACGGCCATTGGCGAGAAGGACGTGACAGCTGGCGATGAGCAGTTCCCTGCCGACATCGTCATCGCAGCTATCGGCGTGCGCCCAGATGCCGCATTCATTGCCGAAGCTGGCATCACGACGGCCAAGTCTGGTCACATCCTGGTTGACGAGTTCGGCCGCACCAATGTGCCGAACATCTACGCCTTGGGCGACGCCGTCATGAAGCGCGACTTCCTCGACGGCTCCGACAACCCGCTGCCCCTGGCTCAGAATGCGAACCGACATGGTCGCGTCATCGCCGATGTGATTGCCGGTCGTCCGGTAACCACGCGCCCAGTTTTCGGCACCTCCATCATCGGAGCCTTCGGCTTTGCTGTCGCAGGAACCGGCTGGAACGAAAAGCGCCTGCAGGCTGCCGGCCGCGAATACCGCGCGATCCACACTCACCCGATCAACCACGCTGGTTACTACCCGGGCGCGAAGCAATTGGCCCTCAAGTTGCTGGTTGATCCCGCCACCGACGCCATCTTGGGCGCTCAGGCTGCGGGCGAGGCGGGCGTCGACAAGCGTATCGACGTCATCCTCACCGCCATGACCGGTGGCCTGACGGCCTCCGATCTAGCCGACCTCGAGCTGGCTTATGCTCCGCAGTTCGGCATGGCCAAGGACCCAGTTGCGCTCATCGGCATGGTGAACGACAACATGGTCGCAGGTGAGAAGACGATCCAGTGGCACGAGCTTGCCTCTTCTGAGCTGCCACTCATCGACGTGCGCACCCCCGGCGAGTTCGAGGCCGAGCCGATCCCTGGCGCCGTGAACATCCCGGTGGATGATCTGCGCGAGCGCATCGAAGAGGTACGTGAACTCGCGAACGGTGGCCCTGTGGTGGTTTTCTGTCGCGTGGGGCTGCGTGGCCACATCGCAATCCGGACTCTTGCTGGCCTGGGTATCGAAGCTATCAACCTCGATGGCGGCTACGTAACCTGGGAAGCTGGCATCGCTTCGCAGAAGTAATTAGCTCGAGTAGCAGCTGGGAACCTGTTATTGGAGACAGGGCGCCCAGCTGTTTTGCATTGGCCAGACTGATCACAGCTTCTTTGATTGAATGGAACTATGCCTGCAACATTTTCTGGACGAGCATTGGGCTACTTTGTTGACATCTGGACCGTTGGGATTGTTCGGACCCTGGTCCTGTATTTCACCTCGGACACGCTCCTCTGGGATGCTCCCGCGATCAGTTCCTTGAGTTTCTACGCATACAAGGTTGTGTTGGAGACGCTTTGGGGCACCACGATCGGAAAGCTCGGACTCAAGGTGATCCCCGACCGCTACCCCGCCCTAATTACTGCAGTTATCCGGAACTCTTGGCTCCTGCTTCCGGGCCTAGTCATGCTGCTGAATGAGAGCATTGGGCAGATAGTCGGTACCGTCACGCTTCTGTTGCTGATCGCCACTTTGTACAAATCACAGGATCGTCGCTCAATCTTCGATGAATGGGCCGGTGCCCGAGTGATTGTTGGAAGGAAATAGTGCAGCAAGAACCAACCTCTCGGCTTATCGCATTTATCATTGATGCCAGCGTCTTCGCCGCGATTTTCGCGCTGATCCCCTGGGAACTAAAGCCCTGGTACGGGTCCATTTTCGGTAGCTATAAGATCCTGTGCGAACTGATAGCCCGGCGCTCTATCGGCCAAGCACTGCTCGGCATGGAGGTGGTATACGCCCGCGGTCGTAGGTGGTCGATCGTCCGCAACCTCTGGTGGTTCGTCCCGCTCGGCTTTCAGGCGCTCGTCTTCGTGAAGGGGATCATTGCCTACCTCAGAAATGACAACCTTATGGACACTTTGGCAAAAGCAAAGGTGCTGAAGGAAGTCCCTTCAGCACCCTGTCCTACTTGCGCCTAATTAGTGCGAGAAGTGACGCACTCCGGTGACGTACATGGTGACGCCAGCCTTGTTTGCTGCTTCGAAGACCTCAGCATCGCGGATAGAGCCACCAGGCTGGACGACAGCCTTGATGCCAGCATTCAGCAGTACCTCGAGGCCATCGGCAAATGGGAAGAAAGCATCGGAAGCGGCGTAAGAGCCACGGGCGCGCTCTTCACCTTCGGCCAGCGTGTTGGCGCGTTCGACGGCCAGCTTGGCGGAGTCGACGCGGTTGACCTGGCCCATGCCGACGCCCACAGCCGCGCCATCCTTGGTCAGGATGATGGCGTTGGACTTGACGGCGCGGACGGAGCGCCATGCAAATTCGAGCTCGGCTAGCTCTTCAACAGAAAGAGCCTCGCCGGAAACGAGCTGCCAGTTTTCGGTCTTGTCGCCCTCAGCCTGGTAGAGGTCTGGTTCCTGGGTAAGAACGCCACCGGAGATGAACTTGCGTTCCTCGGTAGGTGCCTCGTACTCGGCGACCAGGATTCGGATGTTCTTCTTGGTAGCCAGAACCTCTACTGCGCCTTCTTCGTAGGAAGGAGCGAGGATGACCTCGGTGAAGATGTCCTTGACCTGGTTGGCCATCTCGACGGACACCTCGCGGTTGACGGCGATAACGCCACCATATGCCGACACTGGGTCGCAGGCGTGTGCTTTGCGGTGCGCATCAGCGATGGACTCGTCGGATACGGCAACGCCACAAGGGTTAGCGTGCTTGATGATGGCCACGCAAGGGCGCTGGTGATCCCACGCGGCTCGCCAAGCAGCCTCGGCGTCCTGGTAGTTGTTGTAGGACATTTCCTTGCCGTGCAGCTGCTTGGCGTTGGCCAGCCCCTTGGTACCAATGCGGGTGACGGTGGCGGACTGGTGAGAGTTCTCGCCGTAACGCAGCGTAGCGGTCGTATCAGCCTCAGAAAGCTGGGCGACAAACCACTCGGACACGGCGGTGTCGTAGGAGGCAGTGTGCAGGAATGCATCGCGAGCGAGTTCCCGGCGTTCCTGGACAGTGAATCCGCCCTTGCCGAGAGCTTCGATGACGTTGCCGTAGCGGGCTGGATCTACGACGATAGCCACGGATGGGTGGTTCTTTGCTGCTGCGCGAACCATGGATGGGCCTCCGATGTCGATCTGCTCGACACAGCCGTCGAAGTCGGCACCGGAAGCGACGGTCTCACGGAATGGGTACAGGTTGACCACAACGAGCTGGAAGGCGGCAATGCCCAGGTCAGCGAGCTGGTTCAGATGGTCTTCCTTGCGGGTGTCAGCGAGGATACCCGCATGAACACGTGGGTGCAGAGTCTTCACGCGACCTTCAAGGCACTCTGGAAACTCGGTGAGCTGCTCTACTGGGGTGACTGGAATACCCAGGTCCGCGATTTTTGCAGCCGTGGAACCGGTGGACACGATCTCCACCCCAGCCTCGTTGAGTGCACGCGCGAGGTCCTCGAGACCGGTCTTGTCATAGACCGACACGAGCGCGCGCTTAATGTCCTTGCGATCTTCGCTCATCAAACGTCCAACCCTTTCCCAGATGTGTGGTAGTCGACTTCGATACTATTGCGCTGCAAAGGGATTAGACGAATTCAGTACCCGCACAATGAGGGCACGCTCCGCAACCTTGATGCGTTCGTGCAGGGTTTCCTCGGTATCCCCGATCTCGACTGCCACCGGAACCTGGGCAATGATCGGGCCCGTATCGACGCCCGCATCTACGACATGCACCGTCGATCCAGTTACTCGCACCCCGTAATCGAGAGCATCGCGAACGGCGTGGCCACCTTTGAAGGAAGGCAACAGGGCCGGGTGGGTGTTGATGATCTTTCCGCCAAATCGCTCCAATACTGGTTCGCCCAGAATGCGCATAAAACCAGCCGAAACGATGAGGTCAGGGGTGAATGCAGCGATGGCGTCGACAAGCGCGCGGTTCCATTCCTCGCGAGCGTCGTAGTCCTTATATATAACAGCCTCAAAAGCCACACCATTATCGCGAGCAACATCCATAGCTCTGCACTCACGATCAACAATCACCCCAACAACTTGGTAGCCATCTCCAGCGCTGCGGATGATGGATTCTGCGAGCGTGCCGGTACCCGACGCAAGGATTACTACTGATCTACTTGCCATCACTGGATTCCCCTTCAATCTCTTCCTCGCCACTACCCTCTTCTTCCGGCTCCGCTAACTCCGCAGCCTCGTCGGAACTAGTTTCCTCGAGCTCTTCCGACGCCTTTGGCTCCAGCTCCTCGACAGGCTCCTCAACCGGCTCATCGATCAACTCCTCAACCGGCGCTCGGGAATCGAGGAACCAGCCGACGGACGCAATAATAAGGCCCGCTCCCCACAGACACACTGGCGCGGTGACAAGAGCTAGCCACCACACCGGGCCTACTACTCCATAGCCGCCAAGCTTGCCAGTTGAGAAAGCCAGGGCAACGAGTGCGATCAGCAGGCTCCAGAGACCTATGATTCCCGCGTCTCGAAACGGGTGAGCGGCTGCGCGCAGGTATTTGTATTGGGCCAGCGCTGCGAAAACCAACGGGACCAGAAGGATAAGCCAGGCATAGTTCCACACGCTGCCCGGGACGGCAGCCAGAATCGGTAGTGGTGGGAGCGGAACAAGGTAGGCACCGAACAGGCTGAAACTACCGTCAGCAAGAGCGATCTCACCACCGAGGAGCACAAATGCAAGCCCGATGAGAATATTGGGCCAGTACAGCACACTAAGGGCTGTGAGACCGACCGCAGATCCAGGACCACTGAGCTGGCGATAAACCTCGCTTGCGGCATCAGCGTGCATCGCCAGCGAGATTACAACAATGACCAAGGCAGCTGCGATCAATGAGCCCCAGAACCGCAACGCCACTTTAAAGGTGTCAAACAGTGGCAGATCCGGCGCATAGCGGCGCCCGAGCGCCTGCCACAGCCGGGGCCCCATACCCACACCCATTGCTATTCCATGAACCAGCAAGGTGCGACCGAGCGCCACGCCCGCGTTGGGGACGGCGACGGGCAGGACGGTTGCGGCGTCGAGAAGCATGGCGAGCGCGGTGAGGGTGAGCAACAGCGGCACGCCCAGCACGCACGCCACCAGAATCGCCAGATCGGCGAGAGAGACTTTTTCCTTCACTACTGAATAGACGCGCCAAGCAACTATTGAGATGACTCCCATTGCCGGCAGCAGCGGAACGAAACCGAGTTCTGCACTGGAACTTGCGACCGGCGAGGCATTAGCAACGAGCCACAGTTGCGCGATGCTCGCGGGCAACGCTACGAAGCTGGAACTCGTGAGCAAAAGGCCCGCCAACGCCAACACAATCAAGAATGAGACGATGATCACATTAGCAATGAGCGTGAGCGGAAGAAACTCACGCAAGCGCGCCACATTATCGGTTCTATCGGGCGCTGGACCCTTTTTGTTACGAGCGCGCTTACCGACGTCCGGGGTCAAATTATCACGTTTGCGACCGCGCACCTTTCGGGCCGGACGTGCCTGTGGACTAGTGTTTTTACTCATCTCTTCCACTGTGCCACGCCGCGACAACAGAGACGGGCAAGGCACTTGGAAATGTCGCAAAATTTGCGCAATCTATGAATTAGCTGAGATACTACTTAACAAGTGAAAAGCACCGCGAGGGCGGCTAACTTTCAACCTCACCTTTAAACTTCTGCCACTAATCGGGAAGTATTTTTTCCGATTCGGAGGAATTCACTTGCCGAGGTTGTAACGAACCGCTATCGTAATCTCTCGTTAGGTAACGAGACGGTCACAAAATGTTGTTTTGTGAGTAACGATGGAAGAAGGCTACATGCACAAGCGCGCAACGCGGACCGGCGCCGGTCGCCACCGCAAGCAGAGCGTTTCGCCGACGACCAAAGGACGCGTCGCACTCGTCGCAGTCGCAACTGGCGCAGCATCCACAGCAGGTGCAGGCGGAATTGCGGTAGCTGAAGCTACCAACGCTGAGGTGCAAGCTCAGCCACAGATCGAACTTGCTGCAGATGCAGCCCCGGTTCTCTCCAATGAGACCCCACAGATCCTTGCTATCGCAGAGTTCAAGCCAATGGCTAACCTGAACGAGCAGATCAACAAAGCTATCCAGTACAACCAGGAGCGCGTCGCCGCTGATCTCGCAGCTCGCGCCCCACAGGTAGCAAAGCCAGCCGAAGGTGCATTCACCTCTCCATTCGGTCCTCGCTGGGGAACCAACCACAATGGCATTGATATCGCCAACTCCATTGGCACCCCAATCATCTCTGTCATGGACGGCACCGTTCTGGAGTCCGGCCCAGCTTCCGGCTACGGCAACTGGATTCGCGTTCAGCACGAGGATGGCTCCGTAGCCATCTACGGCCACATGGAGACCCTGGATGTCGCTGCAGGCCAGAAGGTCACCGCAGGCCAGAAGATCGCTGGCATGGGTAGCCGTGGCTTCTCCACCGGTTCCCACCTGCACTTCGAGATCCACCCAGATGGCAAGACCCCAGTCGATCCAGTTCCTTGGTTCGCTCAGCGCGGAATCACCATCTCTTAGTTCTTCGGGTTTAAGCAGTAGGGCCGTCTCGTTCGAGACGGCCCTACTGCTTTGTCATTTGGCAGCAATCAGAGAGATTCCGGGGCGCTCCGACATGAAATTTGATGTCGAGCGACAAATTTCATCGAGCCAAGCGCCGCCCCAACAACCAGCGCTACAGCTTCTCCATCGGCACGCCACCGATGAGCATCAGACGAACAGTGCCCGAGGAACCGAAGTCGATCGTGACGGTTGCCCTTGGGCCTGAACCGTCAACTGACAGCACTTTTCCGAGGCCATACTTGTCGTGATTCACGCGGTCCCCCACTACCAAGTGGAGATCATTGTTGCGCTTCGGAGCTTTCGGCATGGTTGAACGAGTTGGGGCCGAACGCTCTGCTGGTCGCTGCCAACCAGAACTCTGGTTACCCCACGCCGATCCATAGGAACCAGTTGGCTCCTCACGTTTCCAGTCAACAAGGTCCGACGGGATCTCACCTAGGAATCGCGATGCCGGGTTGGTCAGCGGATTGCCCCAGGAACTACGCAGCATCGCTCGGGTGAGATACAAGCGCTTCCGGGCGCGGGTAATGCCCACATAGGCCAAACGACGTTCTTCAGCGAGCTCGACTGGATCGCCAAGAGCGCGCAAGTGCGGGAACTGGCCATCTTCCCATCCGGTGACGAACACGACCGGGAACTCCAGTCCCTTGGCGGTGTGGAGTGTCATGAGGGTCACCACGCCCTGCTCGTTGTCAGGAATCTCGTCAGAATCGGCCACGAGGGACACTCGTTCCAGGAAGGCCTGTAGTGAACCCGGTACGGGTTCCCCTTCCACCGGTTCGTAGTCCTCAAATGCCAGCAGATTCATGGCCTCGGAGGTGAACTCACGGGCGATGGAGACGAGCTCGTTGAGGTTATCCAGGCGAGCGCCATCCTGTGGATCATTGGATGCCTCCAGCTCGGCTTTGTAGCCGGTCACATCTAAGACACTGGAAACCACGGCGCCAAGGTTCGGCGATTCATCAGTAAAAAGCGACGTACGCAGCGAGTCCATCATCTCGTTGAACTTGGCCACGGCGTTGCGGCCACGGCCTCCCAACAGGTTGACGTCGCCTTTGGCGGCGTCGATAAGCGCATCACCGAAGGAGATACCGTGCTGCTGGGCGTGCACGCCGATGAACGCTAGGGCGCGGTCACCGATGCCGCGGCGCGGGGTGTTGATGATGCGTCGCAGCGATATTTCGTCGCCCGGGTTGTCGAGCACGCGCAGGTAGGCGACGATGTCGCGGATTTCCTTGCGCTCGTAGAAGCGGGTTCCGCCCACCACCTTGTAAGGAACGCCGGTGCGCATGAACACATCTTCCAGTGCGCGGGAGGCGTTGTTGGTGCGGTACATGACGGCGATGTCGCCGAAGTTCATGCCGCCATCCACCAAGCGATCGATCTCGGAGGCGACGAAGCGGGCCTCATCGTGCTCGTTGTCGGCGACGTAGCCGACGATGGGTTCGCCGGTGCCCAGGGCTGTCCACAGCTGCTTTTCGCGTCGGTTCTCGTTCTGTGCGATCACTGCGTTCGCGGCAGAGAGAATAGTCTGCGTAGAACGGTAATTCTGCTCCAGGAGGATGGTTCGCGCCTCCGGATAGTCCTTCTCGAACTCCTCAATGTTGCGAATCGTCGCGCCACGGAAGGCATAGATCGATTGGTCGGCGTCGCCCACCACAGCAAGCTCGGCCGGCGGCACCGCGTTCGGATCGTCGGAAGGCCGCCCCACCAGGGTGGCAACCAGCATGTATTGGGCGTGGTTGGTGTCCTGGTACTCGTCGATGAGCACGTGGCGGAAGCGACGCCGGTAGTGCTCCGCGATCTCCGGGTGCGCCTGCAACAGGAACACGACCTCGCCGATCAAGTCATCAAAGTCCACGGCATTCGCGCCGCGCAACCGGCGCTGGTACTCGGCGAATACCTTTGCCACCGTGGTTGCATAGGGCTCGCCGCCAGCCTGAGCGAGCGCTTCCTCGGGCCCGACCAGCTCATTTTTGTGATTCGAGATCGCATTGGCCAGGCCGCGGGAGGTAAACCGCTTGGCGTCCAGATCGAAATCCTTCGCGATCATCGTCAGCAGACGCTTCGAATCGTCACTGTCGTAGATGGTGAAGTTCGTGTTGAGGCCGTCGATAAGCCCAGCTTGCTGCCGCAGGATCCGTACGCAGGTGGAGTGGAATGTGGACACCCACATGCGCTCCGCCTCGGGCCCGACCAGGCTGATCACGCGCTCGCGCATCTCCGCCGCGGCTTTGTTGGTGAAGGTGATGGCGAGGATTTGGCCCGGGTGTACGCCCTGGGTCAGCAGGTAGGCGATGCGGCGCGTGAGCACTGCGGTCTTGCCGGACCCTGCGCCGGCCACGATGAGCAGCGGGACGCCACGGTGTTCAACCGCCGCTTGTTGCTGCGGGTTCAGCTCCATGAGAAGGTCCGCACTGCTTATCGACGCCCGCTGCCGCCCAAACGGGCTCCCAGAACTCACACTATTGTTCATAATGCCTAACAGCCTACTTGGGCAGCTAAGCGAGGTGGCACAATAGTTATCCATGAGCGAACAATTTGAAATTCGGATGCCCTCCGGGACCGACGATCCACTTTCCGATGCGGAAATCCAGAAGTACCGTGAGGAAATCAACCGCTTGGATCAGGTCATTCTCGAGGCCGTCAAGCGTCGCACCGAAGTCTCCCAAGCAATCGGACGCACCCGCATGGGATCCGGTGGCACGCGACTCGTCCACACCCGCGAGGTGGCCATTATCAACCATTTCCGCGATGAGATCGGAGAAGAAGGCCCAGCTCTGGCCGCAATTTTGCTCCGAATGGGGCGAGGCAAACTAGGTTAACAGCGCGATCGCGCATACCGAACTACTGTGGAGCTAAGTTATACACCTTTAACCTTTGGGAGCTTGAGCACCATGGATATCACCACCACCCCACAGTGGAACGAACTGGCACAGCAGTACGACACTTTCTCCGGCAGCACCCTGCGTGAGCTGTTCGCCGCCGATGCGGAGCGCGCCTCGAAGTTGACCTTCGATGCCGCTGGTCTGCGTGTCGACCTGTCCAAGAACCTCGTGGACTCTGCCGTGATTGATCGACTGATCGCCGTTGCAGAAGCAGCTCAGCTCAAAGAGCGCACCGAGGACATGTTCACCGGCAAGCACCTGAACAACACCGAAGATCGCGCCGTCCTGCACACCGCGCTGCGCATGCCGGTGGAGGCATCCCTCGAGGTCGACGGCCAGGACATCGCGGCCGATGTGCACGAGGTACTCGGCCGCATGCGCGACTTCGCCCGCGACCTGCGTTCTGGCGAATGGCTCGGCCACACTGGCCACACCATCAAGACCATCGTCAACATCGGCATCGGTGGCTCTGACCTCGGTCCTGCCATGGCTGCCAAGGCGCTGCGCCCCTACGCTGTCGCCGGCATCGACGCACTGTTCGTCTCCAACGTAGACCCGGCAGACATGTCCGCTACGCTGGAAATCCTCGATCCGGGTTCTACGCTGTTCGTCATTGCCTCCAAGACTTTCACCACGCAGGAAACCTTGGCCAACGCTCACGCTGCCAAGCGCTGGCTGCTGGAAGCGTTCGACGGCGACGAGTCCGCGATTGCCAAGCACTTCGTGGCTGTGTCCACCAATGCCGAGAAGGTCGCAGAATTCGGCATCGACACCAAAAACATGTTCGGCTTCTGGGACTGGGTAGGCGGCCGATACTCCGTGGACTCCGCCATCGGACTCTCCCTCATGGCCATGATCGGCCCGATGGACTTCATGCGCTTCCTCGAGGGCTTCCACGCCATGGACCAGCACTTCCGCACCACTCCTTTTGAAGAGAATGTGCCGGTACTCATGGCGCTGCTCGGCGTCTGGTACTCCAACTTCTACGGCGCAGAAACCCACGCCGTCCTGCCATACTCCCAGGATCTCGCACGTTTCCCTGCCTACCTGCAGCAGCTGACCATGGAATCCAATGGCAAGTCGGTGCGTCGCGACGGCTCTGCAGTTTCCTGCAACACCGGCGAGATCTACTGGGGCGAGCCAGGCACCAACGGCCAGCACGCCTTCTTCCAGCTGATTCACCAGGGCACCCGCCTGGTTCCTGCTGACTTCATTGGCTTCGCTCGCCCGAAGGAAGACCTGCCAACGGCTACCGGCGAAGGTTCCATGCACGACCTGCTGATGTCTAACTTCTTCGCACAGACCAAGGTGCTCGCATTTGGTAAGAACGCAGAAGAGATTGCTGCAGAAGGTGTGTCTGCCGAGTTGGTGAACCACAAGGTCATGCCAGGCAACCGCCCAACCACCACCATCCTGGCGGAAGAACTCACCCCAGCTGTACTCGGTGCACTCATCGCGCTGTACGAGCACATCACCTTTATCCAAGGCGTTATCTGGGATGTCAACTCCTTCGACCAGTGGGGCGTCGAGCTAGGCAAGAAGCAGGCCGGCGATCTGCTCCCTGCCGTCACTGGCTCCGAAAAGGCTGAATCCGGCGACTCCTCCACCGACGCGCTGATCAACTGGTACCGCGCGCAGAAGTAGCAAGACTTTAGTGCACACCCGGCCCTATCTCAATAGAGATGCGGCCGGGTTCACTCTTACCTGTGGATAGCTCGAGTTATCCACAAGAGCCGGGAGAAGCCGGCGGTCCGGATCATCGTTTTCTGACACTATGCGGGGCATGGGAATCAGACACGACGCTTATGAAATTGATCCACGTTTTCTCGAATTGGCAGAACTACAATCGGCAAAGTTCTTCATCAACAGCCCCCAATGCGACGCACATTGTTTGATCTTGGCCTGGGCCATGGGATGGCAATTTGAGGAAAGTCCTCTCAACTCACCAATTGTCTTTGACAACTGGCTCTCGGTGGACAAAGCCTGGCGCCCCTTCCAACAAGTCTTAGCCCCCTCACGTCCCGCATATGCTCTATTTGAGGGACAAGTTACCCATACGGAATCAGGGTGGATTCCCTACTTCGGAATCGTGTACCCAGATCAACTTCAAGCGGCAGTGTCCGATTTGAAAACCCTCACCAATGAGGAAATCGACAAGGCTCTTCCTTGGGAACAGGATCGACAGTGGGTGCGAGATATTTTGGAAAGCCACATCCCAAGGCTCGAAAAGGTCTGCGCTGCGGGTTGGGGGCTGGCCTATCGTATTGGCTAGCCTGGTTCTTTTCGCATTGCGCCCCGCGCTGCCCGCTCTACATGGTGGCCCCCTTCTGATACGCTTTCCCGGTACCGACTTCTTTCATAGATAAGGACCTATGCAATCTTGTCTTCCATCGTTGACTGGGTAGTTTCTCTCATGGCGACGCTCGGCGCTCCGGGCGTCGGTGTAGCGATTCTGCTGGAGAACCTGTTCCCGCCGATCCCTTCCGAGGTTGTCCTCCCGCTGGCCGGTTTCACGGCTGCGCAGGGAAAGATGAACGTCTACCTGGCTTTCATCTTTGCGACCATTGGATCCGTGGTCGGCGCGTACATCCTGTATTGGGTGGGTGCCGCGGTCGGTGCTGAGCGCCTGCGCAAGATTGCCGATTGGATGTGGCTGACCACCCGCGAGGATGTGGACAAGTCGCTGCATTGGTTCGATAAGTACGGCACGTGGTCAATCCTGATCGGTCGCTTAATCCCCGGTATTCGTTCCCTGATTTCGATCCCAGCAGGCATCGACCGCATGAATCTATTCCAGTTCGGTCTGTACACCACGATCGGTTCGTCAGTATGGAATGCGATCCTCGTGACCCTGGGTTACTGGTTGGGCGACCGCTACACGATCGTCGCCGATGTCATCGACAAGTATTCCAACGTGGTCTACGCGATCGTCGCCGTAGCCTTGGTCTGGCTCTTGGTTTACCTGATCCGTCGCGATATCAAGTCCAAGCGTGCTGCTGAAGCGCAGAACTAAAACAAAAACCGGACCTGCCAACATAGGCAAGGTCCGGTTCTTTTTTAAATGTAGAACTACATTTTGACCATTGGCTCGTAACCGAATGGGATGGCATCAGAGTTGACGATTGTCTTGCCGAATGGGAAGCACGTGACTGGAATCATCTTGATGTTTGCCCAGGCCAGTGGCAGTCCGATGATGGTGACGGCCTGAGCCGCAGCAGTGGTGACGTGACCAACTGCGAGCCACAGACCCGCAACGAGGAACCAAATCACGTTCGACACTGCACCGAGCGGTGAGCTTCCATGAGCTGGTTGGACCACGGTTCGACCGAATGGCCAGAGCACGTAATTAGCGATGCGGAAGCTCGCCACTCCGGCTGGGATAGTAACGATAAACAGGCAAGCGATAAGCCCGGCTACCCAGTAGCTGAGCGACAGCCAAATTCCGCCGGTAATGACCCAGATGATGTTTAAGATGGTCTTCATACCCCAAGCATAACTAGGAAGTGCCCAGTGAGCCACGACGAACTCAGACTCTCCGACAATGAACGGATGACCGCCCTCCAAGCGCTCGGCACCCACTACGCCGAAGGCCGACTCGACATCACGGAATTCAATGACCGCACCGAAAAGGCAGCCGTCGCGCGCACCTTGGGCGAATTGCGCCCGCTTTTCGACGACCTCCCCGGCGGCGTCCCCTTCCAGGCCGGTTCACTCACCCCGCAGCTTCCCGTCGCACAGCCGTCCGACGCGTCACAGGAACTGATGGAGCTGAAAAAGAAGGGCGAGCTAGTGCAGAGACTCGATGTAGTCTTCAGCGTGGTTGGTGGCGGACTCTTTTTCCTCGGCCTGATGCTCGGCTGGAGCTATTCCTGGCTAGGCATGTTAGCCGCGGGTGGCGCAATGATGTTGTCTCGGGCTGCGCTGAAGTTCAATGAGTCCGACGAGAAGACCTTTGGAAAGCTTGCCAAGCAGGAAGAGAAGGATCGACAAAAACGCTTGCTGGAGGCAAATAACCGCATCAAGGAGCTAGGGCCCTAGCTGGCAGTTCGGGCACCACCAGATAATCCGTTCGAGTTCATCCACGCTCCACTGCAGCGAGCTCTTGAGGATCGGTGTGCCACACCTACGGCAAGGCCTCCCTTCCCTGCCAAATACATAGCCGTTCTCCCCGGCGCGCTTGACCCCGGTGGTCACGCGAATCGGCGAGTTTCGATTCGCCCACATGATGCGACGGGAAATCCCCAGTACCTTGTCCAGATCAACGTCAGAGACTGGGGTTGCAGGATGGATTCCCGCGAGGAAACACACTTCTGCGCGGTACTCATTGCCGATGCCCGCGAGGTTCTTTTGATCGAGCAACGCCGAGCCGATAGGCCGGATCGGGGTTTCGAGGATGCGTCGTTTAGCTTCGGCGAAGCCGTAGTTTTCCCAGTCGGGGTAGAGCACATCCGGCCCGAGGTATCCCATTCGATCGACGTACTCGTTCGCGGGGAACACCGCCACAAGTCCGAGTTCGAAGCCAACGAGTTCGATCGGTGTGGGCTGTTCGGAAAGCACCAACACAACGCGAGCTTTGTAGCCCTGCTTGCGCCACTTCTCCCCTTTCCTGTGTACCGACCAGGTGCCCTCCATTTTCAAGTGGGTGTGCAACACCTTGCCGCCGGTGAACTGCATGAATAGATGCTTGCCGTAGGGCCAAACGCGTTGCACGCGCTCCCCATCAAAGGACTCCAGAGCGGTTGCCGGGGTGCGCAGCGACGTGGAAAGCACCTCGCGCCCGCGCATGAACTGCAGGCGTTTGGCCAGTTGGTAGACAGAATCTCCCTCGGGCATTAGCGCCTCCTGCCGAAGGGATTGCCAAAGCTCATTGGAGGAGGGTCATCAAAAGAAATGTCTTCCAGGGTGCGCGTGACTGGTTTCCGGGCAGGGACTGTCTGCCCACCGATCCGCAGTCCCTTGGGAGTGATCGACGCGCCTGCTGTTTTCAATGCGCCGAGCATCGGCGTGTCGAACACCGACTCACCGTTGATCTTTTCCACCACAATCCGGCTCATTCGGCCGTGAGATATGACCGCACCCAGCGCCTGGACAACGCGAGTCGCCAGTTGCTCTGTGCTCTCGCCGACACCGTCTGGGAGTTCGTCGAAAAACAGGTTCAGGGTGCGTCCGCCGCGCCCAAGGTGTGCGAGGAGCAGGCCGTCGACAAGCACCACGAGTGCCCCGGCAGCGCGGGTGGGGCGCAGTTCGGTGTCCGGCCATGGCAGCGCCGCGCCGTAAGGGTTGGCGGGGTCAGTCGCCGCCAGGACATAGCAGTGGGGGTCGTCGGCGCCGGAAGGCCAGCCGGAAAGATCGGGGCTATCTGCGAGGCCACGCAGCCTGTCGACGATCGACGGCGTGGAGAACTGGGCGGCGCCCAGCCCCTCGATCAGGTAGCCGCGTAGGGCCTTGCCGTTTTCTTCGAAGCGCGAAAGCACCTTATACGCCAGTGCAAAGCCGCCGAGCACGTCCTCCGCGACGATCGAACCACGCGTGACCACGCCATAGCGATCGAGCCACGCTTCGCCGTGTGCGACCGAACGCGAGGTGGTATCAGTGCTGGGCGTGACGGCAAGCGACCAGCGCCCCAGCATGTCAGGCGGGGTCCCTTGCTGCTGGCTCTGTGCAAAGGAGGTTCGACCCATGCGCAGGCGGCCGCGGGTGGGGCGCCTGGACGCACGATGTGCGGCGCCCTTGACCGAGGTTCCAGAAAGCCGCGCCCGGATAGCACCAAAGCTGTCCGGGGTGACCAGCCCAGCATCGACCAAGCTCCACAGTGCGTCGCGGATTTCGAGAGCCGGGACATCTAGCTCTGCGAGCAGGTCAGCGAAATAGAAGCCGCCGCCTTTACCCAAGACCTCCACCACCTGCTCCTGCAGCGGCGACAGCGCCGCGTCGTGCTGTTCGGGGGCAAGTTCGGCAGCGTAGTCTGCTGGCAGCAGCATGATCCACGGATCCTTGGCCGCCGCGACGCCCGCGCCAAGGATGCGGATCTCACCGCTGGCAGTGAGCTCGTCGAGCATGCCTTGGTGGTAGTCAGAAATGCGGCTCGGCAGAATGAGCGCTTCCCACGCGCTGGCCGGCAAACGCACGCCGGCCAGCTGCTCCAGCACTTGAAACACGCCATCGGCGCCGTGCAGTTTTGGGCTTTCCCCGATTGGAGCGACGCCGAGCCACTCGGGCAGGAAACGGGCGAACGCACTGGTAGAGACTGGCTCTGCTTCCGCCCGCGCACGAGCTAAGCTCAGCGAGCGAATTCTACGCAGCACTTCAACCGCGCAGTACTCCATTGCCTCAACTCCCGCCCGGAAGTGCCCCTCTACCAGTACTTTCTGGCTCAGTGCGCCCTGGATTGCCGCGAGCGCCGTGGAGTGCCCGAGCCCAAAGACCTCAGCCAACTCTGCCACTGTGAAGGGCCCCCGGCTGCGGGCATACCTGTTCACCAGCTGTGCCAAAGCGTCAGTGATGACCGTGGCCTGGGCGGAGACACCAGCGGGGACGGGGATGCCGAGCGCGTCGCGAAGCAGCGGAGCGTCGAGACTTTGGGCGAGGTGGTCGCGGCCAGCGATGCGCACCACCATGACTCGACCTGCGAGCTGATCAAGGGCAGCACCCAAGGAAACGTCGGTGTGGTTTTCCAGGTCAGACACCGGAATCGGTCCGATGAGACGGAGCGTGTCGGCCAGTTCTTCTGCCGTGCGGGCGCGCCGGTCAGGGGTGGTGCGCTGCAGCTGAGCATGGATCTCAGCGATGACATCTTGATCGAGCAGTTCACGCAACTCCACCGTTCCGAGCAGCTTAGCCAGCAAACTTGGATCCAGTGCCAGCGCGGCGGCGCGCTTTTCCGCCAGTGGCGAATCGCCCTCGTACATGAATGCGCCGGTGTAGTTGAACAACAGGCTGGAGGCGAAGGGACTCGGCTGTTCGGTCGTGACCTCGGCAATGCGGATGCGCCGCAAGCCGAGATCCTTTTGTACCTGGGTCAGCTCCGGCAGGTCATAGACATCCTGCAGGCATTCGCGGACGGTTTCCAGGATGATCGGGAAGCTCGGGTACTTTCGGGCGACGTCCAGCAGCTGCGCGGCGCGCTGGCGTTGCTGCCACAGCGGGGCCCGTTTGCCAGGGTTGCGTCGCGGGAGCAGCAAACCGCGGGCGGCGCACTCACGGAAACGGGAGGCGAATAGCGCCGAGTTTCCTACCTGCTCGGTCACGATGTCCCGGATCTCGTCGGCATCGAAGACGAAGAGATCGGCGGAAGGTTCCCGGTCGGACTCGGGCAGGCGCAAGATGATGCCATCGTCACCCGCTACTGCCTGCGCGTCCATTCCGGTGGTTTCTGAAATCCGAGCGCCTACTGCGAGCGCCCAAGCTGCGTTCACTCCCCTACCGAACGGCGAGTGCAACACGACGCGCCAATCGCCCAGCTCATCACGAAAACGCTCCAGCACCAGGGTTTGCTCGTCTGGAATGATGCCGGTTGCTTCCTCTTGTTCGTTCAGGAATGCGATGAGGTTGTTCCTGGCGCGCTCATCCAAGTCGGTGGCAACGCCGGGGTTCGCGTGCACCTCACGACGGAATGCCCCCACCGCGCGCCCCAGTTCGGCAGGACGTCCTGCCTGATCGCCGGTCCAGAATGGCAGGCGTCCGGTGTGTCCTGGCGCGGGGCTGACCAGTACCTGGTCGCGCGTGATGTCTTCGATGCGCCAGCTGGTCGCGCCGAGGGTGAAGACGTCCCCCACGCGGGATTCGTACACCATCTCCTCGTCCAGCTCGCCGACGCGGCGCGGGGCACCCTCGGACCCCACGAGGAACACCCCGAACATGCCGCGGTCCGGGATGGTACCGCCACTGGTGACCGCAACGCGCTGCGCACCCGGCCGCCCCTGGAGTGTGCCGGTGGTGCGATCGAACACTACGCGGGGTTTGAGCTCGGCAAAATCGGTCGACGGGTACACGCCGGAGGCCAGGTCGATGACCGCATCGAAGACGTCGCGAGGCAGGTCACGATAGGGGTAGGCGCGGCGGACGCACTCGTACCAGGTGTCCACGTGCACATCGCTTATCGACGCCGCCGCCACGGTCTGCTGTAGGAGAACATCGAGCGCGTTCTGCGGCACCTTGAGTTCCTCGATGAGCCCTTGGCGCATCCGCTGCACGGTTACCGCGCTTTGCACCAGGTCAGCGCGATGCTTCGGGTAGAACGAGCCTTGAGATACGGCGCCTACCGAGTGCCCGGCGCGCCCCACGCGCTGCAAACCAGAAGCCACCGACGGTGGGGACTCCACCTGTACCACTAGGTCCACGGCACCCATGTCAATACCCAGCTCGAGGGAGCTGGTGGCCACGACGCACTTCAATTCGCCTGCTTTCAAGGCGGCTTCCGTCTGGGCGCGTTCCTCCTTGGACACAGAACCATGGTGAGCGCGAGCAATGATCGCGGGAGCTTTCCCTGCCACATCCACTGATTTCATCAGCTGCGCGGGGTCGCGTCTTAACTCAGGGCTCAGTGCAGCAGGGTCGTGTTCGATCGCGTAGAGCTCATTCAGGCGTGACGTCAAGCGCTCGGCGCTGCGCCGCGAATTCACGAACACCAGGGTGGACTGGGCGGCCATAATCTCTTGGTAGAGCTCCTGCTCAATGAATGGCCAGATGGATTTTTGCTGCGGCAGTGCGGACTCCTGTGCCGGTGTCGGGCCGCCAAAACCGTGCGGATCATCGAGGACCGCTTCCCCGATCGGAGAGCCTTGATCGGGAGTTGGCAGGTCCGACAGGTCATCGACCGGAACATGCACATCCAGCTGCCAGCGCTTTTCCGACTGCGGGGCAATCAGGCTGACTGGGCGGTCGCCGCCCAGGAACGCCGCCACCCGTTCGAGCGGACGAACCGTGGCGGACAGGCCGATGCGTTGGAAATCGCCCGCAACCTCGGCCAGTCTTTCCAAAGTGAGAGACAGGTGGACACCACGCTTGGTACCCGCCATGGCGTGAATTTCATCGATGATGACGGTGTGGACCTCGTCGAGGATCGCCGCAGCCTTGGACGTGAGCATGAGGTACAGCGACTCTGGAGTGGTGATGAGGATATCCGGCGGAGTTCTGAGTTGCCGGTTTCGCTCGCTGGCTGGGGTATCTCCGGAGCGCACCCCAACCGTGACTTCCGGCTCTGCCATCTCGAGCCTGGCGGCAACCCTGCTAATTCCAAGCAGCGGTGCCCTCAGGTTGTTCTCCACATCCACGCCTAGTGCCTTCAGCGGTGAGATGTACAGCACTTTTACTTTCCCGCCGCGGCGAGTGGGCCGCAGCGGGGCGTCGATAAGCGCGGGCAAGGCAGGCTGCTCCGGCTGATCGACGAGTGAATTGATCGCCCACAAAAACGCTGCAAGAGTTTTACCGGAGCCGGTCGGGGCGACAACTAGCGCATGCGACCCGGCCGAAATTTCTTCCCACGCTTGCTCCTGAACGGGCGTCGGAGCTGCGAAAACATCCGTGAACCATGTCCGCACATGTGGGCGGAAGCGGTCAAGAATGTTCGTAGTCATGCTTCTATGTAACCAAACAACTAGCATGAATCATATGACTGCTTCCATTGATGACGCACGCCTTACTTTCCGACTGGCCCTCGGCACCGGTGAGATCCTGAAGGGTGTCCGCGGTGTAGGTCTGCTCCGCGACCGCGCGCTTGGCGACGCCGGCGACGACCTCGCACAAAACTGGATCGCCCGGGTAATCGCCCAGCACCGCCCAGAAGACGGCGTGCTCTCCGAAGAGGCCGCGGACGACCAGTCCCGCTTGGCCAAGGACCGCGTATGGATCATCGACCCACTCGACGGCACCAAGGAGTTCGCTGGTGGCCGCCAGGACTGGGCAGTGCACATCGCGCTGGTAGAAAACGGCCAGCCGATCCAGGCTGCCGTTGCCCTGCCTGACCTCGGCGTTGTGTTCAGCTCCGAGGAGTCCAAGGCCGTCACCGGCCCGCTCTCCCGCAAGATCGTGGTCTCTCGTAACCGCGCACCAAAGGTAGCCCAGCACATTGCAGATTCCATGGGCTTCGAGCTCACCCCCATGGGTTCCGCAGGAGCAAAGGCCATGCATGTTCTGCTTGGCGACGCCGATGCCTACGTCCACGCAGGTGGCCAGTACGAGTGGGACTCCGCCGCACCGGTAGGCGTGGCCAAAGCTGCCGGTCTGCATTGCTCCCGACTGAACGGTGATCCTTTGTCCTACAACAACAAGGACACCTACATGCCAGATCTGCTCATCTGCCGTCCTGAGCTGGCCGAAGACATCATCGGGCATGCAGCGGCATACCTCGAATCACATGGTTCTTACTAGTCAACTAGCAACCGTTCTGCGTCCAGCGTTTGCCGAGCTCGCCGACCCCGAGCGAGCGGAGGCACAACAGCGGTACCTCAAAACCACCGAACCTATGGTGGGCATGGTCACCGCTGATTTGCGTCGGCTGGTTAATGTGCACTCCCTGGAGGTGCTCGGCGCTGATCCTTCCGAAGCTGTACTGCTGGCGGAAGTCAGCGCGCTTTGGACGGAGGCAGCCACTCGCGACGAGCGACGAGCCGCAATATTCACGCTCACGTTGCCGCGCTATCGGAAACGGCTGACGCTCACCGCCATGGGTTTGGTGAAACAGATCGTCCGCGAGGGCGCCTGGTGGGACTTAGTGGATTCGGTAGTGAAGGTGCAGGAGCACATGTTCGCTGCCTACCCGACTGAAGCATCAGCCATGATGCGTGAGTGGGCCCGCGATAAGGACATGTGGGTGCGTCGCTACGCCATCATCAGCCAGCTCCACCGCAAGGCAGATGTGGACACTTCGTTGCTCACCGAGTGCATCGAGCCGAATCTGGCCGACCGCGAGTTTTTCATCGCGAAAGCCATTGGCTGGGCGCTTCGCGACTACGCCCATTACAACCCATCGTGGGTACGGGCATTTGTCGACGCCCATGAGTTGCAGCCACTTTCCCGGCGCGAGGCGCTCAAGCACTTTTAAGCAGGTCCCCGGCGACTACCTCCAATGTTCGTGGGGTCTTCATGGGGCACATCGATATTTCGATGGACTTCCGACTACGGTAGTAGTCATGATTTCGACCCCTTATGAAGATTTGTTGGCCAAGATCCTGCGCGAAGGCGCCAAGAAGGATGACCGCACAGGAACCGGCACAACCAGCCTGTTCGGCCAGCAGATCCGCTTCAACCTCGCAGAGGCGTTCCCGCTGATCACCACCAAGAAGGTGTACTGGAAGGGGATCGTCGGTGAGCTGCTGTGGTTCTTACAGGGCTCATCGAACGTGAAGTGGCTACAAGACAACAACATCCATATCTGGGATGAGTGGGCCGCTGAAGACGGCGAACTGGGGCCGGTTTACGGCGTGCAGTGGCGCAGCTGGCCGACACCTGACGGTGGCCACATTGATCAAATCAGCCAGGCACTGGAGACGCTAAAGAATAACCCGGATTCCAGGCGAAACATCGTCTCTGCGTGGAACGTTTCGGAAATCAAGAACATGGCGTTGCCACCCTGCCACCTGCTCTTCCAGTTCTACGTCGCGGACGGCAAGCTCAGCTGTCAGCTGTATCAGCGCAGCGCCGACATGTTCCTCGGGGTACCGTTCAACATCGCCTCCTATTCCCTGCTCACGCACATGTTTGCGCAGCAGGCTGGCCTGGAAGTTGGCGAGTTCATCTGGACCGGCGGAGACTGCCACATCTACGACAACCACGTGGAGCAAGTCAAGACTCAGCTGTCCCGCGAGGCACGCGCCTACCCTACGCTGCAGCTGAACAAGGCTCACGACCTATTCAGCTACACCTTTGAGGATTGTGTCGTCGAAGGCTACGATCCACACCCTGCGATCAAAGGCCAGGTCGCCGTCTAGTGTTGCAGGCGATTTGGGCGCAGTCCCGCGACGGAATTATCGGCGACGGCGTCGATATGCCCTGGCACTTGCCGGAGGACCTTAAGCACTTAAAGGCAACAACGCTGGGATCCCCAGTCATCATGGGCCGTGCTACCTGGGAATCCATTCCCGAGCGCTTCCGCCCACTCCCCGGCCGCGAGAATTACGTGCTATCCAGCCGTGAGCCCGGCGACTGGTCGCGTGGCGCTCAGGTGATCACCACACTGCCGGACACGGATGCCTGGATCATGGGAGGCGGTCGCGTCTACGCCGATACTCTGCCCCAGGTCACCCGCGTCATTGTCACGGAAATCGACACGAAGCTGAGCTCAACGAAGAACGCGGTCTATGCGCCAGCGCTGGATGAGTTTAAGCTGGTCGCCGAGACACCTTGGCAAATCTCCGAACAGGGCCATCTCCTGTCGGATCCAGACAAGACCCCGCTCAATTACCGATTCCTCACCTACGAAAGGAGCTCCCGATGAGTGAGCTCACCCTGTACACCACCGAATGGTGCCCGTTCTGCCAGAAGCTCGTCGCCGCCCTCGACGAGGCGAAAGTCCCTTACACCAAGATTGATGTCGAGGAAGACGCCGAGGCTGCGGCGTGGGTCGAGTCCGTCAATGGCGGAGACCGCATCGTGCCGACCGTGAAGTACCCGGACGGCTCCTACGCCACCAATCCGCTCCCCAAGGTGGCCATGCGCAAGTTCGCGCGACTTACTTCCTAAGTAAGTAAATGTCCATGATCCAGCCGTGCTTTTCTCGAAGCGCGGCTTTTTCTTGTGCCAGGTCAATGCCGATCTCGGAGACGAGGCCGTGGCGGAGCACTTGCTTGTCGGTCCCCAAGTAGGCACCCCACCAGATCTCTGCATCAGGCGCGTGCATCCAGGCAGCCCCACCATCGAGCATGACCACAGCATTCGTCATCGGGCCATCCACCAGCGCGCGGCCAGTGGTGATGCGGATATCTTCGCCAATCCGATTGATCAAAATCCCATGGGCGGCAGTCAGCGCCTGCACTGCGGTAATCCCTGGGGTCACGGTCACCGTGGCATTTAGCCCGAGGCCACGCATCCGCTCGATGATGCGCAGCGTGGAGTCATACAGTGATGGATCGCCCCAGACCAGGAATGCGGCAGTGCCCTCGGCGGGGAGGGCGTCGAGAAGCAGCTGTGCGCGCTCTTGGTGCCACCGCTCCACCTCAGCCTTATAGTCGGCGGGGTTGCGGTCGCGCTCGGGGTCGGTCACTGCGACGATCGGGGTGCCGGGCGCATGCTTATCGACGATTTCCCGTCGCGCATTGAGCAGATCGGCCTTCGTGTCACCCTTGTCCAGCGCCACCACTACATCCGACCGGCGCAAAGCCTCGACGGCTTGCAGAGTCAGATGATCTGGGTTTCCGGCACCGATGCCGATGACTTCAATGTGCTGCATAGTGTCCATTTGTAGCAAAAGAAAAACGCCACCTACTTCATGTGGTGGCGTCGCTTCGTGTGAAACTAGCTCAGATCCTGGAAGATCTCAGCCATCTCCTGTGGAGACAGGGAGCTGGTGTTCTGGTTGAACTGCACAGAGAAGATCTGCTGCAGGTAAAGCTCGCACATAGCAGAGAGCTGCTTAGCATCGTACTTGTTGAGCAGCATCATGCGCTTGGTGGTGCCGTCCTCAAGGATTTCTTCCACGGAGAGCACAGGAACGTCGTTCTTAGTGATAATACGAGCCAAGATGTCGCGGCGGTTAACGTCAGTAAAAGTTGGCTTCAGCTCGGCCATGGGAAACACCTAGTCCTTCTAAGTAATTGACAAATCCTTGTTCTAGCCTAAGCCCAACCGCCCTCGTTTCGCTCGAATTCCAGTATTTCAACCCCCAAAAGTGTCCCCCGAACACATGATTTGGTCACCGTTGTCAGTGCGCTAAACTCTTTTCAGCAGCAATTGCGTTGCCCTCGTAGCTCAGTGGATAGAGCACGGCTCTCCTAAAGCCGGTGTCGGAAGTTCGATTCTTCTCGGGGGCACATTGTGAAGTCTCGAGACATCGTTCCTACGGTGTTTCGGGACTTTTTCTTTTTGTGTTGCCCCGGGGTGGGGTGAGTTCGTTGTCTTTTTGGTTGTAGCTGATGGTTTCGTCGTTGAGCGTTTAGGCGGCGATTTTTGCCCCGGTAGCGATGATTCTGATGTCGACGTGGTGGTCGATGCACATCATGGTGATGGGCTCTCCTGCCCATTGGCGTCCGATATATAGGCGGCGTAGCTGGCTGTGCCAGTAGGGTTTCGATGATGATTGTGGGTGACGGCTTGCCTGAGTTCTTCATTGTCTATGCATGGTGGAATGATGTCTCAAGACACGGGCATTGCCAATTCCTGGGCAGTTCGCCCCATTCGATGTGAAACCGGATCGATGTTGTAGGACATCCCTGCAGGCCAAGGCGGAACGATCTCATAAGACATACAGAACGATGTCACCGAACCAGACATTCTCGGGGGCACTACTACGGTCGTGACCTCACAGCCGTTTTCCAGCTTTACTAAACAATTTGTCTAAAATGCCACTGCCTATGTCACTAGAACAGTGCTTCCCCATCAGCTTTGGCTGAGTCTGTTATCCCGCCAGCCGACAACGCAACGAACTACATTGATACCCCACTATGCAGGAGGTTCACTGACCGAGTATGAGCCAAATCACTCTCGACAACCTTGCAGTCGTCAGGACTCAGCGCACCAAGTGGAGCCTAGCCTCCATGTTCCCCTTCAGAATCGCTGTTTTGCTCACCAAAGTTAAACACATCAGCTCGATTCCAACGATAGTTGCTATTCGCCTTGGTTAACCGAGCGCTTTCCTGTTTCCACTCCTCGTCTGTCAACAAACTTGCCCAGTTGTCATTTGCTAAATCTTCTTGCGATTTCGGATAAAACTCTTCGATATTGTTTATACGACTCCAGGTGTAATCCATAATCGGATTATCAGGGTCTATTTGGAAACAACACCAGGCCCGAAGCCAGTTGATGCCCTGATCTGCTGTTCGAACGATTTCTGCTAGTTCAGGATAGTCATTGTCAGCATGCTTGATACCTTTGTACGCGGCGTTAAATCGGTTAGCCCATAGTTCAGGATGCATCATTACAATCCTCGGCATGCTGAGACATACCCGTTTCAAATAGACGGGGAAGTTTTCAGCTAGAGTTCCCCGCTCCGATTGACCTGGGATTCTATGCCCGAATTCCTCTACCGCAACCGCTACATTTAATAGCCGATTTTCCCAAGAAATCTTTTCAGATAAAGCTCGTTTTAGAGCATCCACACCCGGCTTGTTATTCGCCCAGAACTCTAGCCAGCGAGAAAAAACTTCTGGATTCTCCGTGGAGTATCGAATTAACGCCTCAGGATCTCGACCTTCTTCTACATCAAGCAAAGCATCCTCGTTACCTAAGGATTCGACTCTACATTCCCTCCAATAGTCAGGATTGATTGGTTGATGATTGAAGTTAAGTATCGGATTGCAACTAGAGCTAACACTTCGCTGAGTAAATCCAATTGGTTGACCATATATGATCGAAAGAAATTCCAGAACTGCGGTATGTTCCTCAATCGCAATATCACGTTCTTCTGATTTATCTAACTTGGTAATAATTCGAGCAATACTAAATGCTTGTATCCCCTTGCCAAGTCCGATTGACTCAGTACGAGCTTCAAGAATGATCTCATGCTTCAACTGTCCTCGAAACAGAATTGACTTCGATTTCTTGAGATTGATCTCCAGCCAGTTATTGTCGTCTCCGTAGTTCGAATCGATAAGCTCTGCATCCTCTCGCATCCAGTGCCGCAGCATCGGCACGTACGAGACAACTTCAGATGCGTTCTCCCATGTCTTGCCATTTCCATCGAAAATTAGGTGTTGAGGTTGCAGTTCCCACCGTTCAACTCCCTGAAATGGCCCCGCGCCACGGACTTGAATTGTCCAGCAGTTTGCTACCTCGACTTGCCCCAACTCATCTATGAAAAGGAAGTCAAAAGGATGGCTCCAGGCATCGCGAGGATTGACTGAATCTGTCCAACGATTCTCAGGCTCGACGTAATCCGAAACTAGTGAGATCACACATCGATCTTCTTGTCGTGATAACGCTGCTGAAATTGGCGCTTGGTCATCTGCGATTATCCAACCTTGCCGATCCCGCTCCGAAGTCAAAACATTCTTGGTTTTCAATTCCATGCCAATCTGAAAAAGAACTCATTAGCCCTGCAAAAATGGATAACCCCCATTTTAGCTTTACCGTATTACCGTCTGTTCACGGTTTGCTTGCAACTGCCGACGGAGAATGCAGGTTTCGGCACTCATCGAATGTCTGAAAAGTAGCCGTCGGATGCATGCCAAATGCACCTAGAATGTAGAAATCGTCGGTCATGAAGTGCGCATGAATTGATCGTAGAATGCTCACAAAGTGCATGAAGACTAACACCGCTAAGTGCCCCGTACCGGCAGAGCCGACACCCAAGACAGAGATGACATTATCCCCGCTTCGAAAGGTGTGTCTCATGTCTTCTGCGTCCCCAGTCCGCCTCAATTCTGAAGTCCCTGGTACTCTCGGCTTCTACGCCACCAACAGCATCGTAGGTGAATCCGGAAATACTTTCTGCATAGTCTTTGAGCGTTTATCACAAGAAAGGTGTAGTAGAGGGCTCTTTCTCAACTGCAACTACATCAACACTCGTATCTGGAGAAACTTCTTTAATTCGATCAATGACTGTGACAGACAGAATATCGGTACCAGCACCTGGATCAAGCAACCTGACAGATTTCCTACAAAAATCTCGACCTACCAGCATATCTGCCATGACCGAAGCTACTGTCGACGCCGTGAAGAACTGTTCGGAAACGTCTAAGTTTTCTCGCCCAATCTTGTCAAGTGCTTCCACTCTTCAGACTTCTGCACGTTCAACTAATGTCACCAAGATCCTCGCCTCCAATTCCAAGTATTGTATTACAAGGATTCACAGCGTTTGCCCTGGCACTCCAGTTGCTGCACATCGAACCAACCGTATTGCGAGGCGTGGGGTGCCCCCAATCTCTTGCTGTCTCGGACGGTTAGAAATCCGCAGGAATACCTTTCCCCTGCGGATTTCTTCATGTAGAGAAAGATCATGCTCGCCGGTAGATACGATTAAGCAATGGCAATTCACCCTCACAACGCCCTAACTCTCGAAGAAGCCGAATGGCTGGATCGCATTAGGGCGATCGAACCGAAAGCTCAAGAGTGGCTTGAGCTAACTCGCACACCACCGAAACCCGAGGAACGAAGCTCCTTAGCGTGTGACTCTCTCGGAGAATTGGAAATGGATGTTGCTATCTACTACCAGCTCTGTATTGCGATTGAACACCTCCACTTCGCAATCACGTCCATCACTCAAATGCAGAGGACTTACCCTACTGCTTACATGACCGTCTGCCGAACTGGATTGATTGCATCAACTAATGCCCTGTGGTTACTTTCTGGCCCAACCCGGCAAGTCCGACAAAAGCGACTGTGCATCATGAAATCTCAGGAGTTTCAAGAACAGATCGCGGAATTCAATTCAATCCCCCGACTTGACGGATGGGAACCAGATAAGACGGAATCGCTCGTCGCACAGATAAGGGCAAAACAAGAATGGCTGCAGAAAATCGTTGAAACAGCAGGATTGGGCATCAACGTAGAGAAGCAGAAGCTGAATCAAACCGACGTCATTGAGCAAACAATCAAGGAAAACTTTAAGGGCGACGATTCAGACACCAAGTGGTTTCGATACGGAATCTCGAACCAGTGGAGATCGGGTAGTGCAGCAGCCCATGCCCGCTCCCAATACGGAATGAAGCAACTGGGAGCAAAAGTTCCCGAAGCTATCGCAAAGGGCCAGAAGATTGTCACGCTTACCGCCAGCTTAGACGGTGAGATCGGTCCTGCAGTTTCCGGAGTATTCATGGTCTTGAAAGAAGCGATCCGAATCTTTGGACTTCGATCCGTGTGTCACTTACGACCAGGTGACAAGCCATGACACACCGATAGTTCTCGAAGAAAGACTGGCCTCGCGCCCTACGGGTGGAGGCGATTCTTAAGGGAATCATGCTAGATCACCCCTATCAACTGTGCCGCGGCAGAAAGATAGATGGTCCTGCGGGCCTAGGCGGGCTTTGCCTGCAATCTTTTGGGCCGCGGCACAGCCCCAGGAAGACCCAGTTGCGGCAGGTTAAGATCAGATAGGCTCCTAAAGCCGGTGTCGGAAGTTCGATTCTTCTCGGGGCACATATATTAGGCCGAATTCCCATTGCTCAATGTTGGGGATTCGACTTTCACATTTCTCCACTCCCCTAGCCACCACCCCATCTAGTTGCTATTGTGACTGTTGTTCATAAAAAGAACTCATGAGTTAATAAAAGCAACTGGAGTTTCCTGTGGTCCTCTCTCGTCGTTCGTTCCTCAAAGCCAGCGCCCTGGCCGCTGTTGCGCCAATCGCTGCCAGCGCCGTCGATAAGCTCCCTGCAGCTCACGCACTCGGCGCGCCCGTCGGCACTGTTATCGACTACTCCGGCGGCGTACCAAACGCGCAGGATGTCAAGGCGCGGGGCCACCTCGGCGCTGTCCGCTACGTATCCGAGCGACGCCCGGGTGCTAACTGGATGCTCGGCAAGCCAGTTCGGATCGATGAGACCAAGGCTTTCTCCAACGCAGGCCTCGAGGTTGCATCTGTGTACCAGTTCGGTCGCGCTGAAACCGCAGACTGGCTCCAGGGCGCTGCAGGCGCGGCTATCCACGCCCCACAGGCCATCGCCCTGCACACCGCTGCCGGCGGCCCAACCGGACGCCCGATCTACGTCGCGATCGATGACAACCCAACCCGCGCCCAATACGACGGCCAGATCCGCCCCTACCTGCGCGCGTTCAAGACCGCACTGGAAGGTGCCGGCCTGCGACTAGGCATTTATGGCAACTACAACGTCATCGACTGGGCTATCGCCGACGGCCTCGGCGAATTCTTCTGGATGCACGACTGGGGCTCCGCCGGCCGCATCCACCCCCGCACCACCATCCACCAGAAGGCCAAGTGGCAAGAAAATATCAGTGGCGTTGAGGTCGACATCAACAACGTGTACGCACACGACTGGGGCCAGTGGAAGCCAGGCTATGCCCCAACCCCTGCGCCGGGGCAGATCCCCGCTATCCCGAACACGGATCAGCTCTCCAGCATGCTGCCACCACAGCTTGGCAATGTGAAGCTCCCAAGCCAGCAGCAGATTAACGACGCCATCAACATGGTGAACAAGGCACGCGGCCTATCGAGCTAGTACAGGTTCCACATGACGCTTGACCAGCGCGGTCAGGTCGTCCGCGGACCCCTGCACGGCGGCGGCTACCACGAAGTCGTCGCCGAAGCTTACCGACGAGTGCAACTCCCTATCATCCGACCATCCCCATTTCGTGCCCCGTGCACCCGGGAGGGTCGAGGTGCCAAAGTTCTGCTGGTAGCCGTCGTACGCAAACTCGTGGCTATAGTGCATCGCATCCAGGAGATCGGAATCCGGATCGTGCTGCAATTTCAATCGCAGGAACTTCACCACGTCATATGTTGACGTCTGGCTGGTCCCCCAGGTCTCGCCTGCAAAAGTCGACCACAACTCGTAACGACGTGCAGTGTCATCGATAGCTTCCGGATACTTCTCCATTAACTGATCGGCGACGACATCGTCCGAGGCTTCGATCATCTCAACGGCCGAGTCGTGATCCTCTTTATCCCCTGTGAGTAGCACATAATCAGCGATATACAGCTTGGCCAAGCTGAGCGCGGGGCGCGGAAACCTTTCGGTAGCACTACCGTGGTGCTGACCATCGGAAAGTCGCACGAACGTCAACTGAGTCCCGCCTGGATACTCGGAAAAATTGTCTAATGCTTCACGATCGACATAGTCGCTGAGCGCGGCGACGCCCTCTTCCAGCAGAGGCAACTGAGGTGGCTCCACTGCCGTCTCATCTAGGGTGATGGTGCCCACGACAAAACTCCCCAGGATGCCCAGGACCAGCAAGCCTAGGCCGATGCGAGTGGAAGTTCGAGTCACGAAAAAGATAGTAGCCCGCGTCCCAGCAAAGCTGGAATCGCGGGCTACTTGAGAGTGAATACTAGTGGTCGACCGGAGCTTCCACACCGACGCCGGTGAGGGAACGGACTTCCATTTCAGACTGCAGATCATCCATGTTGTCCGGCTTACCGATGAAGGTACCGACGATACCGCCGAGGAAGCCGAGTGGGATGGAGACGAGGCCTGGGTTCGCCAGCGGGAACCAAGCGAAGTCAGCGTTCGGGAACATTGCCGTAGCCGAGCCGGACACTGCCGGGGAGAACACGATCAGAACCAGCGCGGAGAGCAGGCCGGAGTAGATCGCCGTGACAGCACCAGTGGTGTTGAACTTCTTCCAGTACAGCGAGTACAGGATGGTTGGCAGGTTAGCGGACGCTGCGATAGCGAAGGCCAGGGCCACCAGGAAGGCCACGTTCTGGCTCATGGCCAGGATGCCGAGGACGATCGCCACGACACCGATGACAACTACGGTGATGCGGGAGACGCGGACCTGTTCTTCTTCCGTGGACTGACCATTACGGATGATGGAGTGGTACACGTCGTGTGCAACGGAAGCAGAGGCAGTAATCGCCAGACCTGCAACCACAGCAAGAACCGTAGCGAAGGCAATCGCGGAGATGATGGCCATGAAGAAGGAGCCACCAAGTTCGAGTGCGAGCAGTGGTGCTGCAGCATTTGCGCCGCCAGGAGCTGCCTTGATGCGCTCTGGGCCAACCAGGGCTGCAGCGCCGTAACCAAGAACCAAGGTCATCAGGTAGAACGCACCGATGAGGATGATAGCCCAGGTTACAGACTTACGAGCTTCCCTAGCCGTTGGCACGGTGTAGAAACGCATCAAAACGTGTGGCAGACCTGCAGTACCCAGCACGAGTGCGAGGCCCAAGGAGATGAAGTCCAGCTTGGAGATCTCCGTCTTGCCGTACTTCATGCCTGGCTTCAGCAATGCTTCGTTGCCGCCGTGGGCTTCGACTGCCTTGGTGAACAGCTCGTTGAAACCACCCTTGACTGCGAAGAACACGAGGCCGGTCATGATAACCACGGTGCCCACCAGGAGCACGGCCTTAATCATCTGGACGTAGGTGGTGCCCTTCATGCCGCCGATGAGGACGTAGGCAATCATGATGATACCGACGATGACCACGACGATGGCCTGCTCAGTCTTACCATGCAGGTTCAGCAGCACGGCCACGAGGGAGCCGGCGCCAGCCATCTGAGCGATCAGGTAGAACAGGGACACGAAAAGAGTACCCATGGCAGCTGCCATACGAACTGGCTTTTGCTTCAGGCGGAAAGACAGAACGTCAGCCATGGTGAACTTACCCACGTTACGCAGTGGCTCAGCCACCAGCAGGAGGGCTACCAGCCATGCGACGAAGAATCCGATGGAGTACAAGAATCCGTCGTAGCCCGTCAGCGCGATCGCACCGACGATACCGAGGAACGACGCTGCCGAGAGGTAGTCGCCGGCGATGGCAAGGCCATTCTGGGTACCGGTGAAGGAAGCACCACCGGTGTAGAAATCCGATGCGTCTGAAGTCTTTTTGCCCACGCGCATCACGATGGCCATGGTGACCACGATGAAGATAACAAAGACGATGATGTTGAGAACGGGGTTGCCGGTGTTGGACTCGGCTGCGAGAAGGTAAGTGTTGGACACCTTTTACATCCCTTCCATTTCTTGACGAATCGCGGTAGCACGCGGCTCGATGTTCTTGTTAGCAAACTTGATGTACACCCACGTGATGATGAAGGTGGTGAGGAACTGAAGCAGTCCCAGAACGATGCCCAGGTTCATCTTGCCGAACACCTTGGTAGCCATCAGGTCTGGCATGTAGGTGGCCACGAGCACGAAGCCGATGAACCAGACAAAGAAGAGAACGGACATAGGGAACGTAAAATTGCGGAAAGTGGAGCGCAGTTCTTGGAACTGAGGGCTCTGCTGCATCGCGCGGAACTCCGCGGCCGTTGGTTCACGGCGCGTGAGCTGCGGGTGAGATCCGGTGCTCATCGTGGCGGTCCTCTCGCTTTCTTGAATCTTGCAATTTCTTGCAATTGTCTAAACAGGGTGACGGTCGTGACCCAAGGCTTCACCACCTTGACAGTGTGTAGCCGGTCACAATTTCCGCTTGCAAGTGAAGTTACCTAGCTCACATTGCAATGCTGAACTCTTCTGCCCAAGAATTTAGTTAGCAAGTTAACAACCACCCCCACAAGCATGGCTGACCTTTATCTATATAGAAAAGCAATTCACCCCCATGAATGCCATTCACCACTATTTGCAAATCTTGTTAATGGTCTGAAAATTGCAACTATTAGCTTCGCAAGCGACGCAATAGCCAACTTTGTGTTGATGGCGAAAGTAGTCGCACGAGCTCAATCGCGGCAGCACCCGCGAGACCGGTGAGGAGGGCGTCGACAAGCAGCTGCCCATTGCTGGCATCCAGCAGCAACCACCGCTGCAGCACCGGGATCAGGAAGATTGCGAGGTATCCTGCGGCCCCTGCGCCAATCAGGGCGATCTTCCACCACGTTAACGGGCGAGCAACGACGCCGAGCACCCACATCGCCATCGTCAGCAGCACCGCGAGCGTGGCAGTGGACACCTGACGATGCTCCACCCCACCCAACTCCGTCGGGTAATGCCAGACCCAAAAGCCAATGGTAAACGCCGCAATGAGCAGTCCGAACGGCACCGCCAACCCCAGCACCCGACGCACGAAGCCCCCACGAGCGCGCTCGGTGTTAGGCCCGAGCGACAGCACAAACGCCGGGATGCCGATGGTGAACCAGCCGATCATCGTCACGTGGATGGGCTGAAATGGGTAGGCCAGCCCCCAGATCCCCATTACCGCCGCGAGCACCAAGGAGTAAATCGTCTTGGTCAGGAACAGGTTGGCTACTCTTTCGATGTTGCCAATTACTCGGCGGCCCTCAGCAACGACGTGCGGCAAGGTAGCAAAGCTGTTGTCCAGCAGCACCACCTGCGCCACCGATCTACTCGCGGGAGCACCCGAGCCCATAGACACACCGATATCTGCCGCTTTGAGCGCGAGCACGTCGTTGACACCATCACCAGTCATTGCCACGCAGTGCCCGGCGCGCTGCAGCTCCTCGACCATGTCGCGTTTCTGACCAGGATTGACGCGGCCAAACACTGCGGCGCTAAGTACGTCTCCTGGCTTGAGGTTCCGGGCGTCCACAATTTCGCCCTCGATGCCCACTTGCCGCGCAACCGCCCCAACAGATACCGCATTGTCACCCGAGATAACCTTGACCGCCATGTCCTCACGGGTGAAGAACTGCAGGGTTGCGGCTGCATCGGCACGCACCTTTTGCTGCAACACGACCTTAGCGACGGGTGTAACGGTCGCCAGTGTCACATCATCCAGCGAAGGTACCTGGCCCAGCAACAACACACGCAGGCCGTTGTCCGAGTCTGCGGCCACGCGCTCAAGCACGGACGGGTCCGAGCAGAGCATATCCGGGGCGCCCAGCACCCAACTACCCCGCGGCCCAAGATCCACACCCGACCACTTGCGCGCGGAATCAAACGGCTCGGCCCGCTCGACCTGCCACGCTGTTTCTCCGGCAACCCCCTCGCCGATCGCACGCATGGTGTCGTTGGGCCGGTTGTCAGCGGCGACCATCGCGCGCAGAACTGCTTCAGGCTCGATATCTAGGTTTGCCAGCTTTTCCACGCGCAGCAGATCCATCCGGTTCTCAGTAAGTGTCCCTGTCTTATCCAGGCACACCACGTCCACGCGCGCCAGCATCTCGATCGCGGCGAGCTCGTTGACCAGCGCTTGTCGACGCCCCAGACGCACCACCCCCACAGCGAACGCAATAGACGTCATGAGTACAAGCCCCTCTGGCACCATAGGCACGAGGGCGGCCACCATGGCCAAAATCGCTTCATTGAGTGGCGCCTCGGTACGGCCAAGCTGCGTCCAAATAGTGAGTGCGCCGGTGGGAATCAACAGCCAGCTGATGATCTTGAGGATTTTGTCAATGCCTCGCTGCAGCTCGGAATCGGTGAGCGAAAAGGCGCCCGCAGCTGCGATGAGCTTGGCAGCATAGGCGTCAGGGCCGATAGCGGTGGCTTGGTAGGTGCCTTCGCCAGCAACCACGAAGGAACCGGAGAGTACCTTGTCTCCGTCTCGCTTGACCACTGGATCCGATTCGCCGGTCAGCATGGACTCATCCACTTTGAGCTCAGCGGCCGACCGGATCACTCCATCCACCACAAGTTGGTCGCCGGCGCCGAGTTCGATGAGATCATCCAGCACGATCTCTCCTTGCGCGACCTGAACTGAGACACCATCGCGAATCACACGGGGCTTGGTTTCGCCGAGGATCGACAGCCGATCGAGCGTCCGCTTTGCTCGAACCTCCTGGATAATGCCGATACTCGAGTTCGCGATAATGAGCAGGCCAAAAGCGCCGTTGATCCAACTACCTGTGACCATGACGATCGCGAACAGCACCGCAAGAATGGCGTTGATCCGCGTGAAGACGTTGGCACGCACGATTTGCCCGACCGTGCGCCCTGTCTTCCGCGTGACCACATTGACCTGCCCGAGGCCGCGCCGATCCGAAACTTCTGTCAAGGAAAGACCGTGCGGTGGGGTCACAAAGCTCATGAGAGCTAATGATAGTGCAGGTTACCGGGCCTTAAATTCAGGTGCGCGCTTTTCCTTGCGTGCGATGCGAGCCTCCTGAGCATCCTCGCTCTGCCAGACAGCGAAGTAATCCTGCTGTTGCTTGGCGGAAAGTTCGAAACCGAAACCGCCGTCGTTAAGCACGCTCTTGAGGTGCCGCATAGACAGGGGCGCGTTTCCAGACACTTCGTGCGCATAAGCAAGAGCATCGTCCGCATTGCCACGCAGGTGCACGAAACCGACATTGTGGGCTTGGTCGACGTCCATCTTTTGAGCAGCGAGCAAAACGCCACGGGAGACGGAGCCACCGAGCAGCTCGACGCTGCGACGAATGGTCCAGTTGTCCAAGGCGAAACCGAGCTTGGCCGGTGGGACAAGGAACCAGGCGTTCGGGCCAACAACTCGCAGGTCACAGGCTAAGGAAAGCTGGACTCCCGCACCAACCGCTGGACCTTGAATGTCTGCGATGACTGGTACGGGACAGTTCATGATGGAGGTGAGCATGTGCTGGAGCTTGGTGTGGAAGTTATCCCCATATACTCCGCCGGCATCGTCACCAAGGTCGGCGCCAGCGCAGAACGCACTCCCCTCCCCGCGAATGAGCACCGCCCGAATCGGGGCTTCATTCTCCAGGGAGATGTCGTTCACGGCATCGGCAATGTCCATGCACAGCTCGGCGTCGAGGGCGTTGCGGCGCTCGTCACGATCAATCGTGAGGATGAGCACGCGCCCATCAACGTCCTGGCGGAGATTGCTCATTCGTTCGTCCCTTCGGGCTCGGGGAATACAAGTGGGTCCGCTCCTCGACGCCCCTGGTCTGGGCCGTTATCCAGAGCGGTGATGGCAGCCATCTGCGCGTCAGAGAGCTCAAAGTCAAAGATGCCAAAATTCTCCGCGATCCGCTCAGGATTGCTCGAACGAGGGATAACAAGGTTGCCAAGCTGAAGATGCCAGCGCAAGATGACCTGCGCGTTTGTGCGCCCAGTTTCCTCAGCGAGCTCGCTTATCGACGCCAGATCCACGATCGCTCCCGACCCCAACGGGGACCACGCGGCGGTCACGATACCGTGTTCCTCGTGGTAGGCACGCAATTCTGGCTGCGAGAAACCGGGATGAACCTCGATCTGGTTGCACACCGGGGTGATACCGGTCTCTGCGATGAGTCGGTCCAGCACCTCTGGGTAGAAGTTGGATACGCCGATGGACTGCACCTTGCCAAGGCCCTGGATCTTCGCCATTTCCTCGAACGAGCGCACATAGCGGTCGGCTGATGCCCATGGCCAGTGGATGAGGTACAGGTCCAGGTAGTCCAGGCCGAGGCGTTCCAGCGACTGGTTGAAACCGGTGGCAGTATCTTCGCCCTGCTGGTTGTGCCACAGCTTGGAGGTGACGAAGAGCTCGTCGCGAGTGACCTCGCCTGCTGCGATAGCGTCGCGGATCGCCTTGCCCACGGCTTCTTCATTCTGATAGATGGCCGCGGTGTCGATGTGGCGATAGCCCACCTCAATGGCGGTGCGCACGGCGCGCTCTGCTTCTTCCTCCCGCAACTTCCACGTACCGAGGCCGAGCTGCGGAAACTCGGTGCCATCTCGGAACTGGAGAGCCGGACTAATTGTGGCTTCAGTCATATCTCCCATTAAACGCGTTTCGGGCCACGCCTGCATCAAAATTCTTAAATCTTGACAAACTGTTGTGTTTATACAACACTTTATTTTGTGAGCCCAGCAAAAAAACCGTCAAAGCCAATATTCAATCGGATCCGATTACTGAGAACCGAGCGCGGCCTGAGTCGCGCACAGCTCGCTGAACTAATCGGAGTCAACGTCCAAACCATCGGCGCCCTCGAGCGCAGCGACCACTACCCCAGCCTCGACCTCGCCATGAATCTTTCCGAGGCCTTCAATCTCCCCATCGAAGCGATCTTCTCACGCACCGAATTCACCCCGATGTCCACCCAGATCTACCAAGGAGACAAATAATGAAGCTCGAAAGCTACCGCAAGCAGCAAGAACTCACTGCTAATATGCTTCCCCGGCTCCGTCCCCAACGCGCCCGGCGCAAACTTGTTGTTTTGCACCTGGTTGTTACTGGCATAGCTGCAGCCAGCGCCTTTCTAGTCCTCGTTGCGCCTGCATTTTCTCTAGTCTTTGCAGCACTCATGCTTGTTCTCGCAAGCACATGGACAATGATCCGAATCACTATCGACAGTGAAGATCAAGCCCCCGTGTCCGCGCTCGACGAGTACCAATTCGAACGCCTGGAAAGGCACCGTTCATTTTCAGCTAAACTGCTGTCCTTTTCCGGCTCCGCCTTCGCCTTTTACCTCATCGCAAGGACGTTATTCGGAACCGGAATGCCCCACGCCGAAACCCTGATTGTCGGCTGGCTCCTACTTCTTGCCACCCTCATTTTTGGCAGCTACCCAGCCCTCGCTTTGGCATGGGAAAAGCCAGACGAAGAATAGCCACCCCCATTAGCCCGAAACCCGCACCTTGTTGGTGTGGGTTTAGCTACGTTTAAGTTATGACTCGCACCAGCGCAAACGATCTCATTTCCCAAGTACTCGACCCTGACTCCTACGTCAGCTGGGACACCCCACCGGAGTATGGCGACATTTCTGAAGACTACCGCGCTGCACTTGAACGTGCGCGCGAGAAGTCGGGCGTCGACGAGTCTGTTATCACTGGTGAAGGAACGATCAATGGGCGTCGAGTAGCCACTATTCTCAGCGAGTTCAGCTTCCTCGGCGGCTCCATCGGCGCCGCCACCGCGCGCCGCATTATGGACGGCATTCACCGCGCTACCGCAGAACAACTACCGCTCCTCATTTCCCCTTCCTCGGGCGGAACCCGCATGCAGGAAGGCACCCCCGCCTTTGCACTCATGGTGTCCATCACCACCGCGGTCTCCCGACACAAAGACGAGCACCTGCCGTTCCTGGTGTACCTCCGCAACCCGACCACTGGCGGAGTGATGGCGTCATGGGGCTCTGCAGGTCATTTCACCTTCGCGGAACCCGGCGCCCTCCTTGGCTTCCTCGGCCCGCGCGTAGTGGAACTCACCACGGGCAACCCGATGCCGGAAGGGGTACAGACCGGAGAAAACCTGGCCAAGTGCGGCGTCATCGACGGTGTAGTCTCTCCTGCTGACCTACGCGAAGCAGTGCAAAAGATCAACGAGGTTCTGCTTTCCGAGGCGCCAGCGACTCAACCAGAACTCCCAGATGTTGACACGCCTACCCCAGGCAGCGTGTGGGACTCAATTCTGTGCACGCGTCGTCCGGATCGTCCCGGAGTTCGGGACATTGTGACTAAGCTGCGTTCATCCCTCATTAAGCTCTCGGGCAGTGGCGATGGTCGACGCTCCCCCGCTGTCACGGTTGCGCTGGCAAAGATCAACGGCCGCCCCGTGGTTCTCATCGGCCAAGACCGACACCAACAACCGCCACACGGCGTACATCCCCTCGGCACCGAGGCGCTGCGCATGGCCCGCCGTGGCATTGCACTAGCGCACCAACTGCAACTACCTCTGGTCTCCATCATCGACACGCCAGGCGCGGAACTGTCCAAATTTGCCGAAGAGCACGGCATGGCTGGGTCCATCGCGCGAACGCTCGGAGAGTTGGTCGATCTCGACGTCCCAACCATCTCCATCATCCTCGGACAAGGCTGCGGAGGTGGTGCCTTGGCTATGCTTCCATCCGACCGCGTCCTGGCCACCAGCAACTCCTGGCTGTCGCCGCTTCCCCCAGAAGGGGCATCTGCCATTATCTACCGTGATACAGAACACGCACCACAGATGATGGAAGAACAGGATGTTTCCGCATATTCCCTGCTTAAGGCGGGAATTGTAGACGCGATCATCCCAGAAATCGGCGACGCTGCGGACGAGCCAGATGCCTTCATTGACCGAGTTCTGACCACGATCAGCCACACATTGTGGGAACTTGATCACAATCCGCAGCGAGTGGGTCGTGAACTCCGCTTCCAACACTACGAAAAGTTAGCTCAGCTACAGTAACCTAAGTAAATGATCAGCGACCAGGAAATCTTTGATGCCCACCGCGGTGGCAAGCTGACCGTTTCATCGGCCCGCCCACTCGAAACCACCCGTGACCTGTCCATTGCGTACACCCCTGGTGTCGCTCGGGTCTGCGAGGCGATTCACGAGGATCCGGCTCTCGTCCGCGAATACACCTGGACAGGCAACACCGTCGCAGTCATTTCCGACGGCACCGCTGTGCTCGGACTCGGCGACATTGGCCCCCAAGCTGCCCTGCCCGTCATGGAGGGCAAGGCCCAGCTGTTTCAACGCTTCGCCGGACTCAACGCTGTGCCGATTGTGCTGGATACCTTGGACATCGATGAGCTCTTTGACACCATCGTCCGCATCGCGCCGTCCTTCGGCGCCATCAACCTTGAGGACATCTCCGCTCCCCGCTGCTTCGAGCTCGAGCGCCGCCTGATCAAAGCCCTGGATATGCCGATCATGCATGATGACCAGCACGGCACCGCCGTAGTCATCACTGCAGGCCTGCGCAATGCTGCCGAGCTGCTCGGTCGCAAATTGTCTGACCTCAAGGTCGTCATCACAGGAGCCGGAGCGGCGGGCGTTGCGACGGCCAAGATGCTCATCGCAGCAGGCGTGAAGAACATCGTGATGGTCGATTCCCGAGGCATCATTCACCCGGATCGCACCCCGCTGAATTCGGTTAAGCAGGAACTCGCCCGAATCACTAACTCTGACCGGCTCTCTGGAGGCATAGAAACCGCGTTGCTAGGAGCAGATGTTTTCATCGGACTCTCGCGAGGACATGTGAACGAGGAACAGCTCCAGCTCATGGCTCCAGACCCGATCCTGTTCTCACTAGCCAATCCCACCCCGGAAATTGATCCGGAGCTTGCGCGCAAGTACGGCGCCGTGGTCGCCACCGGCCGTTCCGACCTTCCGAATCAGATCAACAACGTGCTGGCTTTCCCCGGCATCTTCAAGGGTGCCCTCGAAGCTGGTGCGACGGAGATTTCGCAGACGATGAAACTCGCAGCCTCGCGCGCGATCGCCGACATCGCCCGCGAGAATCTCGATGTCGATCACATTGTGCCGTCGCCACTCGATCCGCGCGTTGCTCCTGCGGTGGCGAAGGCTGTACAAGCAGCTGCTATCGCTAGGAAGTAGCGCACGCCAAAAGGCCCGCCCTACGGACTAGTCATTTCCCTAGTCCGTAGGGCGGGCCTTTTGGCGTCTGAACTTTACTTGGTACCCACGAGGTCGATCACGAAGACGAGGGTGCGTCCGGACAGTGGGTGTCCACCACCAGCTGGGCCGTAAGCTGCCTCTGGCGGAATGGTGAGCTGACGGCGACCGCCGACCTTCATACCCGGAATGCCTTCCTGCCAGCCTGCGATGAGGCCTGCCAGTGGGAATTCGATGGTCTGGCCACGATCCCAGGAGGAGTCGAACTGCTCACCGGTCTCGAAGTCGACGCCCACGTAGTGGACCTCAACCATGCCGCCCGGCTGTGCTTCGGCACCTTCGCCCTCAATGAGGTCGACAATGACGAGGTCTTCTGGAGCAGGACCCTGCTGTGGTTCGATGACTGGCTTTTCCATTACGAAAAACTCCTTCAAGGTATTTTGATGTTCAAAACAAGAATATGAGCCAAATGCCTCCCCCAAAGCTTACGCAAAGTGGGAGGCATTTGGCTCAAAGGCTACTTACGAGGCTTAGCCACGCTGGTCGCGAGGCAACCATGGGCGAAGAGCTTCGCCGGTGTAGATCTGACGTGGGCGGTAGATCTTGCCGTTTGGCTGGGATACCTGCTCAACGTACTGTGCGATCCAGCCAGGGAGGCGACCCATGGCGAAGAGCACGGTGAAGAAATCGGTTGGGAAGCCCATAGCGCGGTAGATCAGGCCGGTGTAGAAGTCCACGTTCGGGTACAGCTTGCGGGAGATGAAGTAATCGTCCGCGAGTGCAATCTGTTCGAGCTTCATGGCCAGCTCGAGGAGCTCGTCGTTGCCGTTCTTGGACAGCAGCTCGTGTGCGGTCTCCTTGATGATGGCAGCGCGTGGATCGTAGTTGCGGTACACGCGGTGGCCGAAGCCCATGAGCTTGACGCCCTTTTCCTTGTTCTTGACACGAGTCATGAAGTCGGTTGCGTCGCCGCCGTTGGACTTGATTTCGTCCAGCATCTCCAGAACAGCCTGGTTAGCGCCACCATGCAGCGGGCCGGAAAGTGCATTAATACCAGCTGCAACGGAAACGAACATGTTGGCCTGGGAAGAGGCAACCATGCGCACGGTGGAAGTGGAGCAGTTCTGCTCGTGATCTGCATGCAGAATGAGGAGCTGGTCCAGAGCCTTCACATGAAGTGGGTCAACCTCGTATGGCTCGGTTGGGAAGCCGAACATCATGCGGAGGAAGTTCTCACGTGCGTTCAGGGAGTTGTCTGGGTACATGTACGGCTCGCCGTGGCGTGCGCGGTGAGCATATGCGGCCAGCATTGGCACCTTAGCCATCAGGCGAATGGTTGCCTTGTGCAGGTGCTCTGGGTTCAGTGGGTCCAGGGTGTCCTGGTAGTAGGTAGAGAGAATGTTCAGGGATGATGCAAGCACGGCCATCGGGTGAGAGTCGCGCGGGAACACGTTGAACTGTGCCTTGAAGTCCTCATCCAAGAGGGTGTGGTGGCGAACCTCGTCGTTGAAGGTGGAGAGCTGTTCCTGAGTTGGGAGCTCGCCGTTGATGAGGAGGTAAGAGACCTCGTTAAAGGTGGCATGCTTAGCAAGATCTTCGATGGCGTAGCCGCGGTAGCGGAGAATGCCCTCGTCACCGTCGATGTAGGTGATCTTAGACTCGGTCGATCCGGTGCTTACATAGCCTGGATCGAAAGTGACAAGACCGGTCTCAGAAAGCATCTTGCCGAGAACGATACCGTCGTTACCTTCGGTAGCGCGGATCATGTCAAATTCGTACTCGCCACCTGGGTAGTGGAGTACGGCCTTTTCGTTGTTATCAGAAGCCACAGTTTCCCTTTCGATTGTTCACAGGCCAGGATCCCTGTTGGGCTATCGGCGCTGTCAGCGGGTAGTGCTATTTAGTTGTCGCCACTTGTGTCAGGCATTTAATATCCTCCACTAGAGCCTACCTTTCACACTAAGGAAGGCGCGCTGGAGCTTTGCGCGTATGAGCCACATCATATTGCAACTTAGGCAAACCTACACAATATGCCCCATTGTTTCACAAAGCGGTTGCCAATTTCTTAACCTTGTGGAAGCCAATAGACTGTTTGTGAGCTGTTACGCACCCCGAGAACTCTGTGCCGGCATGATTTTGACCGTTTAAAGTTCACGAGCCCTGGTGACCACCCAAGGCATCGTGGGATACCGCACATAATAGCAAAAATTGTGACGGCGCCTACATTTTTGCCCCATTTTCTTTCATCCACCCCCTTACTACTGCAACCTTGCAGGTCACGCCGTTGATTACGTTGGCAGATTTGCTTGACTACACACATTCGTACCCAAGTTTGCGAAGCCTGCAATACAGCTCTCAAGCACCCCCAAGTTTGCATACTTTCACTTTCATGCAATCTCTACGGGGTAGAATATGCGCAATCTTGAAATCACCTCGTATTCCCGAGAAGCATCTAGAAAAGGTTGGTCCATGTCCGATCAGTTCCCTACTCTGCCAGCAGAATTCCTCCCGGAAGATGGCCGTTTCGGCTGCGGGCCTTCTAAGGTTCGCCCTGCACAGATCGACGCTATCGTCAGCGGCGCAACCGGCATTATCGGCACCTCTCACCGCCAGCCTGCGGTCAAGGATGTCGTAGGCTCCCTGCGCGAAGGCCTGTCCAACCTTTTCTCCCTGCCAGAGGGCTACGAGATCGTCCTGTCCCTCGGTGGCGCCACCGCATTCTGGGATGCTGCGACCTTCGGCTTGATCGAAAAGAAGTCCGGCCACCTGTCTTTCGGCGAGTTCTCCTCTAAGTTCGCCAAGGCATCCAAGCAGGCTCCATGGCTCGAGGCTCCAGTCGTGATCGAGGCCGAGCCAGGCGACGCCCCAGCCCCACAGGCCATCGAAGGCGTTGACCTCATCGGTTGGGCTCACAATGAGACTTCCACCGGTGCGATGGTGCCCGTTGTTCGTCCGGACACCGAAGCTCTCATTGCCATCGACGCCACCTCCGGCGCTGGCGGCCTCCCAGTGGACATGAAGAACGCTGACGTTTACTACTTCTCCCCACAGAAGTGCTTCGCTTCTGACGGCGGCCTGTGGTTCGCAGCAATGTCCCCAGCAGCCATCGAGCGCATCGAGAAGATCAACGCTTCCGACCGCTTCATCCCAGCCTTCCTCAACCTGCAGACGGCCGTGGACAACTCCCGCAAGAACCAGACGTACAACACCCCAGCAGTTGCTACCCTGCTCATGATGGATGACCAGGTCAAGTGGATGAACGCCAACGGCGGCCTAGACGGCATGGTCAAGCGCACCACTGCTTCCTCCGACATCCTTTACAACTGGGCTGAGGCTCGCGAGGGCGCTACCCCATTCGTTCAGGATCCTGCAAAGCGCTCCCTCGTCGTGGGTACCATCGACTTCGACGACAACATCGATGCAGCCAAGATCGCCAAGGTACTGCGCGCAAGCGGCATCGTGGACATCGAGCCATACCGCAAGCTCGGCCGCAACCAGCTGCGTATCGGTATGTTCCCAGCGATCGATTCAACGGACGTCGAGAAGCTGACCAAGGCCATCGACTGGGCGATCGATAACGGTCACGCAACCGCCTAAACACACCCCCTCGAAAGCGCAGTAACTCCCACGTTGCTGCGCTTTTTTGGTCTACAGTGGTCTGTGACACGCCCAACCTCGATAAGGAGCAACCTTTGCGCGAACTCACGCTCGTAGCAGCCGAATCGACCGCCACCTCGCTGGTGTTGCGCTCAGGTGACGAGGATTTCTTCATCGAGGTCACCGACGACCTGCGGGCAATTATCGACGGCAAATCCCCGGCACCCGAGGTGCAAGAAGAACCACAGCCGGAACCGGAACCTGTCGAAGACAAGCCCGTACCGCGCGAAATCGACCCGCGTCTGTCCGCCCCACTGAAGATGCGTCCCCGTGAAATCCAGGAACGTATCCGTTCGGGCGCCACGATCGCCCAGGTGGCAGCTGAGAACGATGTCACCGAGGCCCGCATTGAGCCGTTTGCGCACCCAGTCCTCATCGAGCGCGCCCGCATCGCTGACATGGCAAAGCGTTCCCATCCGGTGCGCGAAGACGGCCCAGCAAAGCTCACATTGTGGGAAGTGCTGGCCACCGCGTTCGCAGCTCGTGGCAACGACCTCACCACGTCAACGTGGGATGCCTACAAGGATCCGTCCGGGCAGTGGGTAGTACGAGTGACCTGGCAGGCCGGGCATTCCGACAACACGGCCGAGTGGTCCTATCACGCGCACGGCGTGAGCAATGCCACGGCAGTGGCCCGCAACGCCATTGCCGCCGATCTCACTGATCCTGACTTCGGCCAGCCCGCGATCCGCTCGATCTCCCCGGTTCATGAAGATCCAGAACCGGAGTTAGTGGAAGAAACCGAAGAGGAACTTCTCCAGCACCCGGATTCTCAGCCTCAGCCACAGAAGCGTCGCAGAAAGGCTGTCACCCCGCATTGGGAGGATGTGCTTCTTGGCGTGCGCACTAACACAAAGCGTCCGAGGAGCTAGCGCCCCATGCAGCCGCACGACGCCGTGGTCACGCTGTGGTTCGTCAATGCCGACGACCCTGCAGCAGTGTTGTCCGCCGAGCCTAAGGCGGATCGCGGGTTCGGCCGCAAATACCTCGCTCTGATGGATCCCACGTGGCCGATCGCTGTTTTCGGACAGTTTCCCTTGAATCGGTCGGTAGCGGTATCAAAGGGCGAATTCTATATCGCCGGCTATCCCGGGATCACAATCGTACAAACCCTGGTTTCTAATATGACGGTGCTCTCCGAGCTGAGCCCAAAGTTGCTCAGTTCCGTCACCGCGCGAGATGTCTACGCTTTCGCAGAAAATACTGACACCGGCTTCGGCGGTATCGCCCATTGGCGGGAAGGCAAGATTCGGCGCAGCTTTTGTGCGCGCCGCGACCGTGTTTACGAAGACATCGGCTTGCCAGAGGCCTTCGAGAACCCATTCTGGTCTGGTGAGCGCGCCACCGGCCCGAAACGCGGCATCGATCTCCCGTTTGACCCGATCGATCTCGTTCACGAAGCTGACGTGCACTGGTTGGGCGTAGACATTTCGGCGGAGGGGCCCGACCTTTCCGTAGTGGGCTACGCCATTGATGGTCGAAAAGAGCCGCGCATTCAATCCCCCAAGACTGCCAAGTCAGTAGCCGACGTCGTCTCCGCAGCATCCACCAAACTCGGCATCAACCCGAACACCCGCGACTACGACGACTACGAAGACGCCCCTGCCCCGCAGCCGGCCGACAACCACATGGGAGCCGCAGTACATGGCTCCAAGCAACTGGCGCGCCGAGTGGGGCGCAGACTGCGCACGCTCAAAGAAGTCGTACAGGACAAACTGCGGCACACCGACCGCGGCTAGTCCAGTTGTAGTTGCGCCCGCTGCCGCTCATAAAAGGCGATGGCTGCGGCCGTGGCCAGGTTTAAAGAATCTGTGCCCGGAGTCATCGGGATCTTCGCTCGCACGTGCGTCGCACGCATCGCACGCTCCGTCAACCCCGGCCCCTCGGCCCCTACCAAGAGCGCTACCCTGTCCGGATTGCCTTCTAAAGCTTCCTTGAGCAAAGTATCCGTGTTCGGGGTGAGGGAAACGAGGCGGAAGCCGTCGAGAAGCCCAAGTTCGTGCTGCCATGTCCGGGGTGTTCCACCGAAGTGCGCGAACGGGGTGCGCAGGACATGCCCCATGGACACGCGCACCGAACGGCGGTACAGCGGATCCGCGCAGGCAGCACCGAACAACACCGCATCGACACCCATTCCGGCCGCATTGCGGAAAATTCCGCCAATATTTTCGTGATCCCCGACCCCCTCCAGGATCACCACCGTCCGGGCCCCCTCAATAGCCTCGGCCACGGACAACGCCGGTGCGCGATCTGCCGCGGCGAGTAAACCGCGGTGCATGTCGTAACCGGCTACCTCTGCGAGCACCTCGCGGGTCACGCAGTAAATCGGAATCCCTGCCACGAGCTCGGCTACGCCCGGCTCGGCAAGGAACGACTCGAGCTTTGCTTCGAAGCCGCAGAGCGCGCGCACCGGAAAGCGCGACTCCAGGCAGCGACGCACCACTAGCGGTCCCTCCGTGATAACTAGCCCCTTGCCGCCAGGCAGGTCAGGGCGATTATCGGAGTGCTTGAGGTCGCGGAAGTCATCGAGCCGCGGATCAGATGGATCCGAAATATGCGAAATCTCCATACCCAAATGCTACAAAGGTGCACCCGGGTATGGAGATTTAGCAGGAGGTTATTGGAACAGCGCCATCACTGGATCAATAGCGAAGTAGACCATGAACAGCGCAGAGATCAGCCACAGCAGCCAGTGCACCTTGGCGACCTTGCCGGAAGCCATAGCCATGAAGACATAAGCGATGAAGCCCACGCCGATGCCGTTGGCGATGGAGTAGGTAAAAGGCATGACCACGATGGTGAGGAATGCTGGCAGTGCGATGGAGAAGTCAGTGAAGTCGATTTCTCGAATCTGGCCCATCATCAGGGCGCCGACGATCACGAGTACTGGCGCTGCCGCTTCAATCGGCACAACGGAGTACAGCGGAGTGAGGAACATGGCCAGCAGGAACAGCACGCCGGTTACTACGTTGGCCAGACCGGTGCGTGCGCCATCGGCGATGCCCGCTGCGGAGTCGATGTAGACGGTATTGGAGGAGGCGGACATGCCACCGCCGACGATTGCGCCGCAACCCTCGACGACCAGGGCCTGCTTCATATCTGGCAAGTTGCCATGCTCGTCGGTCAGACCTGCCTGCTTGCCGAGCGCAGTCATGGTGCCCATCGCGTCAAAGAAGTTGGCCAGAACCAGGGTGAACACCAACAAGGTAGCCGCCAGCACGCCGACTCGAGAAAACGCTCCGAACAAGTCGACGGCACCGACGATGGACAGATCCGGCATACCACCGAGGGACTTAGGCATCTCGGGAACTGCCAGGGACCAGCCGGTAGGAACTGGCTTACCATCTGCGAAGGATGGGCCAGCTCCCGTGAGAGCCTCGACGATCATGGCGATGATCGTGGTGATGACGATGCCAAAGAAGAGTCCGCCACGAGTATTACGCGCGACAAAAATGCCACAGATAACCAGACCGATGACGAAAACAAAGGTTGGCCAGGAAGCGATCGAGCCGTTAATACCCAGGCCAACCGGCACGGTGGTACCCGCGGCGTCCGGAATACGACGGACGAAACCGGAGTCGACCAGGCCAATCATCGCGATGAACAGGCCAATGCCGACCCCCATGGCGGCCTTCAAGGAATCCGGGATGGCGTTGAACACAGCAACGCGGAAGCCGGAAATGGCGAGGAGGACGATGATAATACCGTCGATGACCACCAGTCCCATGGCTTCTTCCCAGGTCAGGCCTTCTCCGGCCACCATGGTCACTGCCACAAGGGTGTTAATGCCCAGGCCAGTGGCGATACCGAACGGATAACGCGCCACTAGACCAAAGAAAATGGTCATCACGCCAGCAGCCAACGCAGTCGCCGCCGCAACCTGTGGCAGACCGAGCGCGTGGCCGGTGTGATCCTCAATCGTGCCGATGATCAGCGGGTTCAAGATGATGATGTACGCCATAGCGAAGAAGGTCACGATGCCGGCGCGAACCTCGGTCCCGACGGTCGATCCGCGGTCACTAATGGAAAAGAATTTATCGAGCGCACCCTTTGGTGGCGTGGCAGTTGCCGTCATGAGTTCTCCAAACAGTCAATTGCACTAGTTTTGTTGACTAGTGCCCGTTAAAGAGTCCCACCCACCTCCCGGCTAAAGCAACTGGAGAGCTAGGATATTTACATCAAAACCTGAAATGGGCTACCCAAAAGTGACCAAGATCCTACTCATCGATAACCACGATTCCTTCACCCACCTGCTCGGCGACCTCATCTACCGCGCCGTGGGGATCATGCCGGAGATCGTGCCCAACGACATCCCCCTGCCCAAAGCCGACCTCTACATCCTCTCCCCCGGCCCCGGGCACCCCGGAAATCCAGCTGACATCGGTAGCTGCGCCGACGCGCTCGCCGGCAGCGCTCCCGTCATCGGCGTGTGCCTCGGGCATCAAGCCATCGCTCTCGATGCCGGGTGCCAGGTCACTCGCGCGCAGCATCCGCGACACGGACTAGCCAGCAACGTCCACCACGACGGCACCGGGATCTTTCAAGGCATCCCCTCGCCTTTCGAGGTCATCCGCTACCACTCGCTCGAAGTCACCGAGCCGACGAACATTGAGGTCCTGGCCCGCGCGGACGACGGCACTGTGATGGCACTCCGGCGCGTCGATAAGCCCCAGTGGGGTGTGCAGTTCCACCCTGAATCCATTGGCAGCGCCCATGGCGAGCAGCTCATGCGGCAGCTTGTCGACGCCACTGGAGTCCTCCCCATCTGGCACCGCCGCCGGGCGCCGCTCGTGAATCTGGCGGACCTGGTCGCAACGTGGCGCGCTGAGTTCCCTTACGTGACGTGGCTGGACACCGCGACTGACGACGGTATGCATCTGGTCGGAGCGGGGCATCGCTTGGTGTCCCCTCATCAGATCCCGCATGGCGTGCTGGCTGCGGATTCGGATCCTGCACCAGTCGACTTCGTGCCCGGCGCGCTGGGCGTGCTGCCTTATGAGGCTTCCGGGGGACGAGATGGCGGCGAGTTTGTGGCTGGTGAACTGCTGGCTCCGGAAGTCGTCTATCAAGTGTGCGGCGATGAAGCCTGGCTGATCAGCCAGGACAACCGTGAGCTGCCTACGCTGCGTTCTGCACCGTCACCAGTGGCGGTGTCGGCATCGATCGCGCTGCGCCACAATCGAGCCGAGTACGCGGAGCTCATCGCACAGTGCCAGGAAGCAATTGCGGCCGGAGATTCCTATGAGCTGTGCTTGACCACCAGTGCCTCTGCCGAGTGTGAGGCGGATTCGCTGGCGTTGTACCTGCGGCTGCGTGAGGTAGCGCCGTCGCCGATGGCGGGTCTGTTCCTGGGGCCCGTGAACGTGTTGTCCGCGTCACCGGAACGATTTCTACAGATTAGACAGCGGCTTATCTCGGCTTCTCCGATTAAGGGAACTCGTCCGCGCGGTGACTCCGCCGCTGAAGATGAGCGCCTGCGAGCTGAGCTTTCGCACAGCACAAAAGACCGCGCCGAGAACCTGATGATTGTCGATTTGCTTCGTAATGACTTGGCTCGCTCCTGTGTCCCGGGCTCCCTCCGCGTTCCCGAGCTATGCGCAGTGCACACCTTTTCCCGGGCGCACCAAATGATTTCGACGATCACCGGCGATCTTGCGCCGGGAGTGGGCTCCGTGGATGCGATCCAAGCGGCTTTTCCCGGTGGCTCAATGACCGGCGCACCGAAGCAACGATCGATGGATATCCTCGCTGACTTGGAAGGCACAGACAGAGGGTTCTATTCCGGCTGCATGGGATACATTTCGGCCACCGGAGATGCCGATTTCTCGATTCTCATCCGCACCGTAGTGCAGGAGGGACAACACCTGAGCTACGGTGCAGGCGGCGCAATCACGGCGCTGAGCGATCCTGATGAGGAATACGATGAGGTCCTGGTGAAAATTACACCTTTCCGACTGCTGCTGGAGCAGCCATGACCGTGACCAGCTTCAGAATGGTCGATGGACGTGTGCGCAATCTGGGCGCTCATTTCCAGCGGCTAGGGCTGACACCCGATCGCATCCGCAGCGTGAGAGCCGAGCTGCGCGCATTCGGCCCGGAACCCTGTTTTCCGCAGGTCACGGACACAGCCGAGGTGCTCTTTCGCCCGGATCGGCCCTTCACTGAGGTGATTCGAGTGGATCCCACGCCCCATCTGGATGAACGGACCCAGCCCACGATTAAGGGTCCGGATCTCGCATGGCTGGCTGCCCGGCACCAAGAGACGCAAGCGAAAGGCTTCGATGAAGGCGTGCTGATCGACGAGAAGGGGCTGATAGTAGAAGGGCTATTCTCCGCGCTCATCGTATGGCGCGACGGACCGGTCCTTTCGGCGCATCCTGATGCTCTGCCATCGACCACGGCTCAGCAACTGAGCAGACTACTGCCTATCACCCAAGATGTGATCACTGTCGAGGACCTCTCCCGGCCGATGTGGCTGCTCAACGCCTTTTCGGGGGTGCGAACAACGAGCGCCGACTATCCCGTGACAGAGATCAATCGACGCCTGTGGGCGCTGGCCGACAGGGTTTAGAAGCGTTCGTCGTCGAAAGGCGTGTGCTCTTGGGTCGCTAGATTTTTAGGCCCCGGGGTTTCCGAGTGCGCGCCACAGCCATAGGAGGCGTGCACGACATGACCGTCGTCGGAGAACTCATTGCAGCACACGCCGAAAAACTTGCCGATGTCCGTCACCGGAAGGAAAAACGCGCAGGTCTCACACTTGAGCTGAGAAAGCTCCGCGCTTTCGGTCGTCGGCCCATATTCCTCGCGCCAGCGCTTGAGGGAATCCTCGAAACCCTTCTTGGTCAGGGTGCGGCCGGAATCGGTGTCCTCCAGGCGTTCATCGTCTGCGCGCGGCGGGATATACACGCCCGGCTGTAGATCGCCAGGCTGCACGCGATCTTCATATGGGACCCAGTCCGGTGCCTGCAGTGCGTCGCGCCCTGGCATGAGCGCGACCTCGTTGACGGTGACGAACCGTGAGCCTTCCGCGCAGGCGAGGATAACGTTCCACTCCCAGCCGCGGTAACCGGGAACATCAGCAGCGAAATGATGCGCTACTGCGTCCCGCGACAGTACCGAGACACCCGTGTGCGCTCCCACGCCGTCCTCGCCCATCTCGGCGAGCGCTCGCCGTGCGATGCTAATCGCGCGGGAGTCGAACAGGGGTCCTCGGTGTCCTCGTTTAGTAGATGCCACAGACCCATTATGTCCGATGGGGCAAAATGGATAGTTATGAGATCCACATTTGCCGGCCTCCTGTCCACTTGCAGCCTGCTCTCCGGTTGCGGTACCGCCCCCGCACCGGATCCAGTTCCAGAGTCCGGCGCCGCTCAATTCACCGTCGAGATTGTGCGCACACTGCCCGGTGATCCCGGGTCCTTCACCCAGGGATTGGAAGTGTCGCGGCGGGATCCTAACGAGCTCATCGTGGGCACGGGCTGGCTCGGCGAAAGTCGAATCTACCGTCGCACGATGGATGGCGCTGAGGTGGCGAGCGCGGATCTCAAGGCAACGGAGTTCGGCGAAGGCATTGCCCAGACAACCGACGCTATCTGGCAGCTCACGTGGCAAAATGGCGTGGCCTACCAGCGCGATCCCGAGACTCTTGAGGTCATCGGCCAGGCTAGTTTTCCCGGCGAGGGCTGGGGGCTGTGTGCCCTGGACGCTTCCCTCTACATGTCTGACGGCACCGAGTCCTTACGTGTCCTGGACTCGGTCACGTTCGCGGAAAAGGGACGCGTGGCGACGGGCGTCGATAAGCTCAATGAGCTCGAGTGCGCCGACGGCGCGATCTATGCGAACCGTTTCTTGACCACGGAGATCGTCAAGCTCAGCCCTGGGGGCGAGGTGCTTGGGCTTATCGACGCCTCAGGCCTGTCCAACAATGCGACCCGCGACCCGAACAATGTCCTCAACGGCATCGCACACATCCCCGGCACCGACCGGTTCTACCTCACCGGAAAGCGGTGGCCCGATGTGTACGAAGTTCGGTTTGTGCCGAAGAGTTAACTAGCATTATCAACCATGGCAGCGAAGCGAAAGAAAAACCTGATCCAGTTCCTGATTTTGATCGTGGCTGTGATCGCGGTGGTTGCAGGTTCCATCGCATTCCAGAATTGGTGGAATAGCCGTCCCGGCCCGGAGCCGGATCAGGTGACGATCAAAGCAAATGGCCAGCAAATTAAGCCTTATATGGTGTGTGAGCCGGGGGTTGACTGCCCAGAGGGCGAGGTTCCGCAGATCAGCGTCGGCGCCGATGACACCTTGAAGATCGAGGTCCCCAAGGACATTTATGACCACGACTGGTCGGTGCTCAAGATCTACGACGACCCTGCGGCCAACAGCCAGCAGTATTTCAAGAGCCATGAGGCAAAAGAAGTCGAAATCAAAGGGTCCGCAGACGGCGAACCTCGACCACGCTTGGTCGTGGTCGAGGTATCGACTGTACTGATTGGCCACGATGCTGCTGGAGTGGAAACCCCTTATACCGTGGTCTGGTCCATCAACGCGGCCTAGGCGTCCAGCTCCTTCGCCACAGCGCGCAGGATTTCCGCCACCTGGCGGCCCTCCTTGCGATCAGGGTAGCGGCCAGCCAAGAGTGGCCCCTGGATACTGGTTTCCAGCAGGGTCATCATGTCGGAGATCATGGAAGCCAGGTCTTCTGGCTTGTACTTGTGCTGTGGCTTGCGGGATGGGGCGTCGTCAAGCACCGTTACGCGCAGCGCCTGTGGGCCACGGCGACCAGCGGCGAAATCGAAGTCGATGCGCTGACCCGGGTGCAGTTCAGTCACACCCTTTGGTAGGACCTGACGGTTAACGTAGACATCCTCGTCGCCCGGGTTGGAAACAAAACCAAAACCGCGCTCCACATCAAACCACTTCACTTTGCCGATTGGCATGATCGAACCTCCCTACAGTTTGTGCAAGCTTTGGGCGGCCGGTGTACTGGCGCCTCCAGCGAGTCAAGATAAAGCCTAAATTGTACTCCATTAATTATGAATAACACGTCTCGGGGGCGCGTGAGCCACTTGAATAGCACTGGCCACATCGATCACATCGCTACCAGCTTAACGACATGGGTGACACAGTTCACAGAGAAAATTTCCCCGAGCTACGCTGGGATTTCGTTATCGAAATGAGATTGGCAGGCAATTCCAAGCTGCGAGACGTGACTCCACAGCGACAAACCAGTACCGTTAGGTCTCAAGCACGGCGCTCGTTGACACCTACTCTATCGCCTAACCCTGTCTGGGAGTAGGCGACGGGCACCAATTCAGTGCAATACAAGTTCACCATCAATTGAAACTTCATATGCAGACAGGGGCGGGGAACCCACTTACGGGATATTCCCTTGGGGTGAAGCCTCACTACCTAAGAGGCCGGGCAATCTAAGATCCTCCGTCCGAACCCGACAGCTAACCTCGCAGGCGTTACATGAGAGGAACTTTTTACACATGGCACGTCACTCTGCTCAGACCGCATCCCTCAAGGCAAAGTTTGCCGCTACCACCATCGCTTTCGGCGCTGCAGCTACCCTGCTCGCTCCGACCGCTTCCGCTGCATCCGACTCCGACTGGGATCGTCTCGCAGGCTGCGAAGCTGGCGGCAACTGGAACATCAACACCGGCAACGGCTACCACGGCGGCCTGCAGTTCTCCCCATCCACCTGGAGCGCATACGGTGGCCAGGAATTCGCTACCTACGCATACCAGGCAAGCCGCGAGCAGCAGATCGCTGTTGCCGAGCGCGTTCTCGCCGGCCAGGGCTGGGGCGCATGGCCTTCTTGCTCCGCACGCTTGGGCCTGAACTCCGCCCCAACCCCTCGTAACGTTGCCGCTGCTCCAGCACCAGCTCCAGTCGCAGCCCCTGCAGCAGTTGTCTACGATGCTCCAGCTGAGCAGGCAGCTCCTGCTCCAGCACCTGCTAAGGATCCAGTACTTGCCCAGATCGAGGCCTTCTTCTCCGCTCGTGGCATGGCTACCCCACAGGCCGTGATCGACTTCTACAACGCCAACAAGGGCAACGTAGCCAAGATCATGAACACCGACCTGACCCAGGTTGCAACCAGCTCTTAATTCTCCCCCTCCAAGGAGAGCGCACCGCGCTCACCATTGCTCTACGCGATGGTGAGCGCGGTTTTTCCTTGTCTACAATTACCCCCTTTCCCGGGATTGCCACCCTTCTCCCCCTTTCCTTCAAATCTGTGACTTGCCGGCACCACACACCACAAGGTGGCTACAAAAGCCCCAAAAATTACCCCCAACAACCACAAGACAGGATTAACAAAACCAACTTTTCGCCAAATCTTCACAAGGTTGCAAAGCATGAAGTTTGCTACAGTTCACACCCGCATGCAGGATTGATGTGCGTCACACTTGCTTTGTGTGTAGCATCACACATGTTCTTCACAAAGGTGACAGACATCGCTATATGCACGTGAGGTGAGTATGAAATCCACAACTCCAACTTCTGAAGAGTTCCTTGAGGTCAGCGAATCTGCCCAGTTCCTCGAACTGCGCAGCACGTTCCGGAAGTTTGCCTTCCCTTTGACCTTCGCATTCCTTGCATGGTTCATCTTCTACATCGTCACGGCAACCTTTGCCACCGACTTTGTCTCTCAGCGTCTGTACGGCGCCATCAACGTCGGTATGGTCCTCGGCCTGGCGCAGTTCGCCACGGCCGGCCTCGTTACGTGGATCTACGTCCGATTCGCTGATACCAAGCTCGATCCGGCAACTGCTGCCCTTCGTGACTCCATGACCAATACCACCCCAGAAAGCCCGGTGGCCTAATGAATTACATTCTCGCAGCCGAAGAGCAGGTCTCCACCGGCAATCCAATCCTGAACATCTCGATTTTCGTGCTGTTCATCGTGGCAACGATGACCATCGTTGTCCGAGCAACCCGTCAGACCTCCCAGAAGGGTTCCGATTTCTACACCGGCGGCGCTTCCTTCACCGGCTGGCAGAACGGTCTCGCCATCTCCGGCGACTACCTTTCCGCAGCTGCCTTCCTGGGTGTCACCGGCGCTATCGCACTGAGCGGCTACGACGGCTTCCTGTACTCCGTCGCCTTCCTTATCGCACTGCTGGTGGCCATGGTTCTCGTGGCCGAGCCGCTGCGTAACACCGGTAAGTTCACTATGGCTGACGTGCTGTCTTTCCGCCTCAACCAGAAGCCAGTCCGCATGGCGGCGGCAATCTCCACCCTGTCGATCTCCCTGTTCTACCTCATCGCCCAAATGGCCGGTGCAGGTGGACTCGTCGCCCTGCTGCTGGGTATCAACGGTAAGGCCGCGCAGGCTATCGTCGTTGCCATCGTGGGCGTGCTGATGATTGTGTACGTTCTGGTCGGCGGCATGAAGGGCACCACCTACGTCCAGATGATTAAGGCTGTGCTCCTCGTCGGCGGTTCCATCATCATCACGATCCTGACCTTCGTCGCGGTCAAGGGTGGCTTCAACGCTGTGCTGGAAGCAGCCGTGGCTAACCACCCGAAGGGCGACGCAATTCTCGACCCAGGCCTGAAGTATGGCAAGAACACCCTGACCAAGCTCGACTTCATCTCCCTTGGTCTCGCCCTGGTCTTTGGTACTTCTGGTCTGCCGCACGTCCTGATGCGTTTCTACACCGTGCCTACCGCTAAGGAAGCACGCCGCTCCATCGTCTGGACCACCGCTATCGTCGCCGTGTTCTTCCTCATGACCGTCATCATGGGCTACGGCGCAGCTGCCCTCGTCGGCGCTGACCAGATTGCCAACGCTCCAGGTGGCGCAAACTCCGCAGTCCTCCTGCTGTCCTCCAAGGTCGGCGGCACCATCTTCATGGCTTGTATCTCCGCAGTCGCGTTCGCTACGATCCTCGCTGTGGTCGCAGGCCTGGCCATCACCGCTTCCGCTTCGGTGGCGCACGACATCTACAACTCCGTGCTGCGCGACGGTAAGGCCTCCGAAGAGGAGCAGGTCCGGGTTTCCCGCATCACCGTTGTGGTCATCGGTATCCTCGCCATCGTCATGGGCATCGGTGCCATGGGCCAGAACATCGCCTTCCTGGTGGCGCTCGCCTTCGGTATCGCGGCAGCCGCAAACCTTCCGACGATCCTGTACTCCCTGTACTGGAAGAAGTTCAACACCACCGGCGCTCTGTTCTCCATCTACGGTGGCTTGTTGACCTCGATCATCCTGATCATCTTCTCACCGGCAGTGTCCGGCGCGAAGACCGCCATGCTCCCGAATATGGACTTCGCATGGTTCCCGCTGACCAACCCATCGATCATCGCGATCCCGGTCGGATTCCTCATGGGCATCATCGGCACGTACCTCGGCAAGCCGGATAACTTCCCGCTCAAGCGCGCTGAGATGGAAGTCCGTTCCCTCACCGGTGTCGGTGTGGAAAAGGCAGTCCAGCACTAAGCTTCTCGACGCCCCAGAGCTGAAAACTGAGAGCCCCTTCGGGGGCTCTCAGTTTTGTATTTAGCGCAGTTCCTGGCGGTCAGGATTCGCAATCCCGATGCGTCTGATACGTAATAAAGACATGTCCTATTCCGAACATCACCGCGGCCCCAACAAGCAGCCAATGGTGCAGGAGTATCCCGGAGACAAAGAACATTGCCGTAGGGATAACCGCTAGTGCCAGCGCCAAGCCTAGGGTCTTTTGTGCTGCCAGTATCGCCACCACTTGGAGTAGTAGGCCAGCAGCAGCGCCGCATTGACGATGCAGTAGAGATAGGACAAACGCCGAAGGGGCCCACAGCTCAATGCCGTGGGCCCCTTCGGGGAACTAAAGATCTACAAGTGTTACTTGTTGATTTGGGTGTATGGGTGGACGTAACCGATCTTCTCTGCTGGAAGTGGGAATGGCATGTCGTCACCGTAAGGGCTGGATGCACCAGCGAGACGAGAAACCAATTCCGTAACAGGGTGACCGCTGGTTTCCGGGAGGTGCTCTGGCCAGCCCGGATCGACGTAGCTATTCTTCTCGATTTTTGCCATGCTCCTATTGTTTCAAACCTTGACGGAAAAAGTCACTTCTCGGAGCGTTAAACTTGAATAATCATGAAAAAACCTACTGCCCCGGGTGACCCCACCCTGACTTTCCGAGAGTGGCTCGCGAGCCTTGATGACGAGCACCTGTCGAGATTGTTGCTTTTGCGTCCCGACACAGTGCTGCCACTCCCGCCAGGAATTGGGCCTTTAGCTGCGCGTTTGCAACTCCGGGCGTCGGTAAGCAGGGCGCTGCACTCCCTCAATACCACCGACCTCTTGGTGTTGGAGGCCGTCGCCGCGATTGGCGGGGAGTTTACCCCGGTTTCTGCCCCCGAAGTGGTGGGGATCATTAGTGAGCGTACCCAGCTTCATGGCATTGACGGCCCACTTCCCATCGAAGTAGAGGCGAGCATTGCCAAGCTGAAGCAGTATGGGTTGCTCTTCGGCGAGGACAGGTTCTTGGTTGTCCAAGAAGCCATGTCTGCACTCCCCCACAGCTGGCAGCTCCTGCCCGATGCAGAGCCTGCTCCAGATGATCTGGCTGACAAGCTTGCCCAGCTGTCGGCGCGTTCGACAAAAATTCTTCAAACGTTGGCACTCTCTGGCGGCACTGGCGTGACGAAAGACGCAGCACTGGATGCTGATCCAACGCGCCCCATCCCGCAACTCATCGCGCAGGGCCTGCTCCATCGGGTAGATGAGTCCACCGTGCAACTGCCGCAAACGGTCCGAAATGCCTTAACCGGTAGTCGGAGTCTGCCGTTGAGGTGCCCACCTGCGGAAAGCACGACATCCATTGAGGTTGCGGATCAGGCCGGAATTTCAGCTGGCCTTGAGGTCTGCCGATTGACCCGCTTGCTCATCCAGGAGCTCGGCCAGCGCCCAGTCTCCACGCTCAAGGGCGGCGCTGTGGGCGTGCGGATGATCAGCCGGCTGACTAAAGCACTGGAGACCACCGAGGAGGACATCGCTCGTCTGATGTGCCTTTCTATTGCGGCTGGCCTGATCGCGCGTGGTGTGCCGGAACCGCTACCTGATGACGATGATGGCGGCGACTACTACGCACCCACCCCACAGGCGGACGCATGGCTCGGTAGTTCGCTGGAAGACCAGCTTCGAACCCTCCTGCACGGCTGGCGCACCAGCCCGTGGGCGCCGTGGCTGCTGGGTACCACCAAGGACAAAACTAAGGTCCACCTGCTCTCCCGAGAGATGCGCGACGAACGCATTCCACAATGGCGCGGGCAGCTTATCGACGCTCTCGGCTCGCTACCACCCGGTGCCAGCACCGCAGAGACACTGACCTACTTCCGATTCCGCCACCCGCTCACCGGAACGGCGTTGACCGAAACAACCTTTGCTGAGCTGGAAGCTGAGGCTGCCTGGATCGGCGCCATTTCTGAAGGCATTCTCACGAGCTCTATTCGCTTCGACACGATCAATGTGCCGGATGCGGTGGAACAGCTCATCGTTCAGGCTGACATGACGATGCTCGCGCCTGGACCACTCACTCCGCGCTCCCAGAAGTTTGTCGATCGCGTCGCTGATCTCGAGTCCTCCGGGCTTGCCAGTGTCTACCGTGTCACGGAAGCGTCGATAAGGCGAGCACTGGATTCCGGGCTCAGCGGGCAGGACATCATGTCGCGGCTGGGTGAGCTGTCGGTAATGGAACTGCCACAGTCGATCGGATATCTCGTCGATGATGTTGCGCGCAAACACGGTAGCCTCCGCGGTGGTCCTGCGATGAGTTACCTGCGTTGCGACGACCCTTCGCTCATCGTGCAGGCCGTCGCGGCCATTGGTGACGCCGTTGCACTAAGGGCCATCGCGCCCACCGTCGCTGTGGCTCAGGCACCGCTTATCCAGGTCATCAAGGCACTGCGAGCTGCGGGATTCCAGCCGATCGCTGAGGATGCTTATGGCCTCAGCCTCGATCTGGCCCCGGAGCCGTCCCGTGTCCCGCAACCAGATACTCGCCCCGAAGCAACTGCTATCGACGAAGGACGCATCGAAGCCGCAGTGGCTGCCATTCGCCGCGGCGACACAGCCCGGGACGCGGTCGCCTCCGGTACCCGCGCACCTGCCTCCGAAACCCTCAGCATTCTGCAGGCTGCGGCCCGCGCGGGGAAGACTGTGACGCTGGGCTTCGTCGATAAGCACGGCATTGCTGTCCATCGCGTGGTGCGTCCCGTCACTGTCGCCGGGGGCCTTATCGACGCCATCGACACGACCACCGGCGATGTCCACCGCTTCCAGGTGCACCGAATCACTGAGGTAATAGTGCAATAATGGTGGTTTGACCTTTATACAAGGAGTGAACCGGTGAATTTTGATGGCCCGATGATCGTCCAGTCCGACAAGACGATCCTGCTGGAGATCGACCACCCACGCGCAGGGGAAGCGCGCGCTGCGCTCGCCCCCTTCGCCGAGCTTGAGCGGGCCCCGGAGCATATTCACACCTATCGCATTACTCCCCTTGCGTTGTGGAATGCGCGGGCCGCCGGGCACGATGCGGAGCAAGTCATTCACATGCTGGAAACATACTCTCGCTTTCCAGTGCCGCAGCCGCTGTTGGTGGATATTGCGGAGACGATGTCACGCTACGGGCGCGTGCGCCTGCACAAACATCCTGCGCACGGTCTCATTCTGGAGTCCAAGGAGCCTGCGATTCTGGCGGAGTTGCAACGGCACAAGAAGATCAAACCTATGCTCGGCGCCGCTATCGATGCTGAGTCAATCTTGGTACATCCGTCGGAGCGCGGACGGCTGAAGCAGGAATTGCTGAAGGTCGGTTGGCCGGCCGAGGACCTAGCCGGATATGTGGACGGCGAAGCACACCCAATCTCCTTGGTCGAAGACGGCTGGGCGTTGCGCGACTATCAGCAGTATGCGGCCGACTCTTTCTGGGAGGGCGGCTCGGGCGTAGTCGTGCTGCCCTGTGGCGCCGGTAAAACGATGGTCGGCGCGGCCTCCATGGCGAAGGCGCAGGCCACCACGCTGATTTTGGTGACCAATACGGTGGCTGGGCGTCAGTGGCGGGACGAGCTACTGCGTCGCACCACGCTCACGGAGGAAGAGATTGGCGAGTACTCCGGTGAGAAGAAGGAGATCCGTCCCGTCACGATTGCGACGTACCAGGTGGTCACCCGCAAGACGAAGGGCGAATACCGCGCCCTCGAGCTGTTCGATTCCTGCGACTGGGGCCTGATCATCTATGACGAAGTCCACCTGCTTCCCGCCCCAGTCTTTCGCATGACTTCGGATTTGCAGTCTCGCCGTCGTCTGGGTCTTACCGCCACCTTGGTGCGCGAAGATGGTCGGGAGGGCGATGTCTTCTCCCTCATTGGCCCCAAGCGTTACGACGCGCCCTGGAAAGATCTCGAAGCTCAAGGCTTCATCGCAACGGCCGAATGCACTGAGGTCCGCGTGACAATGCCGGACTCGGAGCGCATGACCTACGCTACTGCTGAGCCTGCTGACCGCTATCGACTCGCCGCCAGCTCTGCTGCGAAGATGCCGGTGATCCGCCGCCTTCTGAAGCGTCACGCGGGCATGCCGACCCTCATTATCGGCGCTTACGTAGATCAATTGGAGGAAATTGGCGCTGAGCTTGATGTTCCAGTTATCGAGGGCAAGACGTCGAATGCGAAACGAGAAAAGCTCTTTGAGGCCTTTCGCACTGGTCAGCTAGATACGCTAGTCGTTTCCAAGGTCGCCAACTTTTCTGTCGACTTGCCTGAAGCAGCAGTGGCTATTCAGATCTCTGGAACTTTTGGGTCCCGTCAGGAGGAGGCCCAGCGCCTCGGCCGACTTTTGCGCCCCAAGGCAGACGGCGGCGAGGCCCACTTTTACACCGTGGTCAGTCGCGATACGCTAGACGCTGAATATGCAGCTCATCGCCAGCGTTTCCTTGCCGAGCAGGGCTACGCTTACCGAATCATCGATGCCGAAGACATTTAGAAGGATCCCATGCGACAATTTCAGTTCACCGTCGACTCTGAGCACAACAAAAAGAACAACGAGTTCTCCCGCGACGCCACTAGGCTCCAAATTTCTGCCGGCATCTTCGGCTTCGTCCTGGCTCTGATTGCATTCGCAGTCATGCGCATTTCCGACGGTGCCCCATGGGGACTAGCCGTTGCCATCGGACTGGGAACCTTTGCGCTGTTTTGTTTTGCACTCATCTTCATCCTGCCGCGCCAAATGGGCTCTGCTCAGGCAATGTTTGAAAGCTACCCACTAGTTCCAGCCATGGTTGCGGAGGTCCTGCCCCGCGGCATGGTTCTCATGGCGCTTGTCGACGCCAATGCCTCCGATTCCGGCAAGCCGGTCCCGGCCCTCGCAATCCGCAATATGACTAACCTCCGCGGTCACGAACGCGTGGTCGGCGAGCGCGTGCCTGCCGTCGCGGTAGCCGGGCGTCGCTCAGTTTCGACTTCCGATCGTTGGGATGAGATCTCCCCTATGCCCATAGCGTGGGGAACGGCTGATGCAGGGACTGTAAAGGAAGCTCAAAAGGCCATCCCGGAGAATGAGTGGAACACCCTGCAAAAGCACCTTGATAAGCTTGAAAAAGTCAAAGCTACCGACATGAACCTTTTGATCCTCTAATCAGAGCACGTCTTGAATTGCCCGGCTGCGGCCGGGTTTTTCTTTTGTCAGGTTCAAGCACCTGTAGGACAGCAAACCAGGAGAGATTGACTAGCAACGCATGTCAGCATTTTCTGACGCTTTAATTGCCCTTCCTGACGAACCGACCAGGTGTGCCCAGCACCCCTGACCTACGGTTTCCGGCCGGCAACGAAGAACAAGCCTAGGCGCAGCGATAGCACCGCCCCTATTTCGTGAGAGCCTACTGGGGAACAACTCCACTCCCCATCTTCGGTGAAGCCTTTCACCATTGACTCTTGCCAATTGACGTGATGGACATACCACATAGGACATCTACTTCCCTCGCACTCGGCTCAAACACCAAGAGACCCTCTGAGGCCTCGTTTGGTTTCAGCGGGACTTTCAACGATGCGTGTCAGTGCCTAGAAATAGCAGAAAGACCCAGGGGTATCCTGGGTCTTTCTGGTTTGTTAAGTTTTTGGTCGGCGGTGTCCTACTCTCCCACACCCTCCCAGGTGCAGTACCATCGGCGCAGTAAGGCTTAGCTTCCGGGTTCGGAATGGGACCGGGCGTTTCCCTCACGCTAATAACCACCGACACAACTGTGACAATCGGCCACACACACATGTGGTGTGGGTGTTGTGTCAGATACTGCATAGTGGACGCGATTTATTCATTTGTTTTTGCTTGCGGCAAGATGTTTTGTTTGCTGTTGCGTGCCCCATGTTTGGGTTTTGTTAGTTGGTGTATTAGTACCAGTTACCTCCACACATTGCTGTGCTTCCAGATCTGGCCTATCAACCCCATGGTCTATGGGGAACCTCAAAAGAAACCTTATCTTGAAACAGGCTTCCCGCTTAGATGCTTTCAGCGGTTATCCCTTCCGTACGTAGCCAACCAGCCATGCACCTGGCGGTACAACTGGCACACCAGAGGTACGTCCGTCCCGGTCCTCTCGTACTAGGGACAGCTTTTCTCAAGTTTCCACGCGCGCGGCGGATAGAGACCGAACTGTCTCACGACGTTCTAAACCCAGCTCGCGTGCCGCTTTAATGGGCGAACAGCCCAACCCTTGGGACCTACTCCAGCCCCAGGATGCGACGAGCCGACATCGAGGTGCCAAACCATCCCGTCGATATGGACTCTTGGGGAAGATCAGCCTGTTATCCCCGGGGTACCTTTTATCCGTTGAGCGACACCGCATCCACAAGCCAGTGCCGGATCACTAGTCCCGACTTTCGTCCCTGCTCGACCTGTCAGTCTCACAGTCAAGCTCCCTTGTGCACTTACACTCACCACCTGATTGCCAACCAGGCTGAGGGAACCTTTGGGCGCCTCCGTTACTCTTTAGGAGGCAACCGCCCCAGTTAAACTACCCACCAGGCACTGTCCCTAACCCAGATCATGGGCCGAGGTTGAGGTATCTACTACGATCAGAGTGGTATTTCAACAACGACTCAACAACACCTAGCGATGCTGCATCACAGTCTCCCACCTATCCTACACAAACCGCACCAAACACCAATACCAAGCTATAGTGAAGGTCCCGGGGTCTTTTCGTCCTGCCGCGCGAAACGAGCATCTTTACTCGTACTGCAATTTCACCGGGCCTGTGGTTGAGACAGCAGGGAAGTCGTTACGCCATTCGTGCAGGTCGGAACTTACCCGACAAGGAATTTCGCTACCTTAGGATGGTTATAGTTACCACCGCCGTTTACTGGGGCTTAAATTCTCCGCTTCGGACTTTACGTCCTAACAGGTCCTCTTAACCTTCCAGCACCGGGCAGGCGTCAGTCCGTATACATCGACTTATCGTCTTCGCACGGACCTGTGTTTTTAATAAACAGTCGCTTCCCTCTATTCTCTGCGACCACAACCAGCTCACGTTGTAAAAACGATCACCGCTTGTGGTCCCCCTTCTCCCGAAGTTACGGGGGCATTTTGCCGAGTTCCTTAACCACAGTTCACCCGAACGCCTTAGTATTCTCTACCTGACTACCTGTGTCGGTTTGGGGTACGGGCCGAATATGCACATCGCTAGAGGCTTTTCTCGACAGTACAGGATCACCAACATCCCCTTTTAAAGGGTACGCATCACGCCTCACCCTACATGCGGTCCCGGATTTACCTAGGCCGCGGGCTACACGCTTACACCACAATCCAATAAGTGGCTCGGCTACCTCACTGCGTCACCCCATCACTTAGCTACTACCAGATCAGGCCCCACGCATCCACACCACACAACACTCAAAGAGCATCACGAGGTGTTTCAGGGTGGTTAGTATCACTGATTCACCATGGTCGCGCACACTCGGGTACGGGAATATCAACCCGTTATCCATCGACTACGCCTGTCGGCCTCGCCTTAGGCCCCGACTCACCCTGGGAAGACGAGCTTGACCCAGGAACCCTTAGTCATCCGGCGGATGAGATTCTCACTCATCAATTCGTTACTCATGCCTGCATTCTCACTCGCGTACACTCCACACCAGGTTACCCGGATGCTTCAACGCAGTACACGACGCTCCCCTACCCAACATATAAATATATTGCCGCGGTTTCGGTGGTGTGCTTGAGCCCCACTACATTGTCGGCGCAGAACCACTCGACCAGTGAGCTATTACGCACTCTTTCAAGGATGGCTGCTTCTAAGCCAACCTCCTGGCTGTCTAAGCGATCCCACATCCTTTTCCACTTAGCACACTCTTAGGGACCTTAACCGGCGATCTGGGCTGTTTCCCTCTCGACTACGAAGCTTATCCCCCGCAGTCTCACTGCTGCACTAACTTTGGCCGGCATTCGGAGTTTGGCTGACGTCGCTAAGATTGTAGTCCCGCTAAACCAACCAGTAGCTCTACCTCCGGCAAGCACCATGCAACGCTGCACCTAAATGCATTTCGGGGAGAACCAGCTATCACGGAGTTTGATTGGCCTTTCACCCCTACCCACAACTCATCCCCTCAGTTTTCAACCTAAGTGGGTTCGCGCCTCCACAACCTCTTACAGCTGCTTCACACTGGCCATGGGTAGATCACCCCGCTTCGGGTCCAAGACATGCCACTAAACACACTAGTTAGTATTCGCTTTCGCTACGACTACCCCACAACGGGTTAACCTCGCGACATGCCGCTGACTCGCAGGCTCATTCTTCAAAAGGCACGCCATCACCCCAAAGGGCTCTGACGGATTGTAGGCACACGGTTTCAGGTACTATTTCACTCCCCTCCCGGGGTACTTTTCACCATTCCCTCACGGTACTAATCCGCTATCGGTCACACTGAGTATTCAGGCTTACCGGGTGGTCCCGGCAGATTCACAGCAGATTCCACGAGCCCGCTGCTACTCGGGAAACAAACACGCATGGCTTGCACATTTTCAGGTACCGGGCTCTCACCGTCTACGGCAGGCGATTCCACACCACTTCCCCTAACACACAAACACACACGACCAACACGGCAGTATTGGAACAGCTTGCTCCCACAACCCCACACACGCAACCCCTGCCGGGTATCACACGCATGCAGTTTAGCCAAACATCCGCTTTCGCTCGCCGCTACTGACGGAATCACAATTGTTTTCTTCTCCTACGGGTACTGAGATGTTTCACTTCCCCGCGTAACCCCCACACCCACTATGAATTCATGGGCAGGTAACTAGGCATAACCCTAGCTGGGTTTCCCCATTCGGACACCCTCGGATCAACGCTCTATTGGCAACTCCCCGAGGCTTATCGCAGCCTTACACGTCCTTCATCGGCTCAGTATGCCAAGGCATCCACCGTGCGCCCTTAAGTAACAAAAACACCATACAAAAGGCAAACACAAACAAAATATATGCCACAAAAAACAAAGAAACACAATAAAAATTGCATCGCGTCCACTATACAGTTCTCACACAACACACCCCCCACAACCAGCAACCACACCATCCCACAAAGAAACAGTCACGCAACCAGAAAGCAAGGAGCCCATTGAAACAACACAACAGTGTCATTCCAGACACCCAACAGCATGCCAAGCACAAAAACATATTTAAGTCATATTTCCGGTCGTGATGACCACCACCATATAAGCGGCTAGTTAGTCTCCACCCGATTCATAAACCAACAGCCACACACTCGGTGACTGAGTTGGTGTACACGGCTCACAACTGTGAGCCAAAAAAGCTCCTTAGAAAGGAGGTGATCCAGCCGCACCTTCCGGTACGGCTACCTTGTTACGACTTCGTCCCAATCACCGATCCCACCTTCGACAGCTCCCCCCTAAAAGGTTGGGCCACTGGCTTCGGGTGTTACCGACTTTCATGACGTGACGGGCGGTGTGTACAAGGCCCGGGAACGTATTCACCGCAGCGTTGCTGATCTGCGATTACTAGCGACTCCGACTTCATGGGGTCGAGTTGCAGACCCCAATCCGAACTGAGGCCGGCTTTCAGCGATTAGCTTCACCTCACAGTGTCGCAAACGCGTTGTACCGACCATTGTAGCATGTGTGAAGCCCTGGACATAAGGGGCATGATGATTTGACGTCATCCCCACCTTCCTCCGAGTTAACCCCGGCAGTCTCTCATGAGTCCCCACCATAACGTGCTGGCAACATAAGACAAGGGTTGCGCTCGTTGCGGGACTTAACCCAACATCTCACGACACGAGCTGACGACAACCATGCACCACCTGTACACCAGCCACAAGGGAAACTACATCTCTGCAGCGATCTGGTGTATGTCAAGCCCAGGTAAGGTTCTTCGCGTTGCATCGAATTAATCCACATGCTCCGCCGCTTGTGCGGGCCCCCGTCAATTCCTTTGAGTTTTAGCCTTGCGGCCGTACTCCCCAGGCGGGGCGCTTAATGCGTTAGCTACGGCACAGAAGTCGTGGAAGACCCCTACACCTAGCGCCCACCGTTTACAGCATGGACTACCAGGGTATCTAATCCTGTTCGCTACCCATGCTTTCGCTCCTCAGCGTCAGTTACTGCCCAGAGACCTGCCTTCGCCATTGGTGTTCCTCCTGATATCTGCGCATTTCACCGCTACACCAGGAATTCCAGTCTCCCCTACAGCACTCAAGTTATGCCCGTATCGCCTGCAGCTCCGAAGTTAAGCCCCGGTATTTCACAGACGACGCGACAAACCACCTACGAGCTCTTTACGCCCAGTAATTCCGGACAACGCTCGCACCCTACGTATTACCGCGGCTGCTGGCACGTAGTTAGCCGGTGCTTCTTATACAGGTACCGTCACGTTAGCTTCGTCCCTGTCGAAAGAGGTTTACAACCCGAAGGCCGTCATCCCCCACGCGGCGTCGCTGCATCAGGCTTGCGCCCATTGTGCAATATTCCCCACTGCTGCCTCCCGTAGGAGTCTGGGCCGTGTCTCAGTCCCAATGTGGCCGATCGACCTCTCAGTCCGGCTACCCGTCGACGCCTTGGTAGGCCATTACCCCACCAACAAGCTGATAGGCCGCAGGCTCATCCCACACCGCAAAAGCTTTCCACCATCGACACTAAACAATGGTAGGTATCCGGTATTAGACCCAGTTTCCCAGGCTTATCCCAAAGTGCAGGGCAGATCACCCACGTGTTACTCACCCGTTCGCCACTCGAGTACCCCGAAGGGCCTTTCCGTTCGACTTGCATGTGTTAAGCACGCCGCCAGCGTTCGTCCTGAGCCAGGATCAAACTCTCCATAAAAGATCAAAATAATCAGAACTATGAAAAGCCCAACTACCTAGCAAAAAAACAAACAACCAGCAAAAACAAACCCCAAAAGGCCTGCCTCTATCTAGATTGTCCAAAAATACGTGACTCCCCCAAAATCCGACGAGGAAAGAAAAGAAAGCCACAAAATTGAGTATTAATGCTTACACAGACCCCTCACGGGCCTGCCGGCACCAACACACAACCAAAAACAACTTAAAAAATAAGTACTTGGCACACTATTGAGTTCTCAAACAACACACGCACACCCACCTGGAATTAACTTGTTGTTAACTCCATTTAAGGCGACCTGTCCGACTGTAGCTGATTTAGATTTGTTAGTCAAAATCCGCTTCGTCATGCAGCGTTTTCGTGTAACTTTTCGGTCACACTGTCTCGCTGACCTGGACTAAGTTACGCACTATCGGATAAGAACACAAATCGCCAGGTCATCGAGCATTTAGTGGTAGCAAGCAAGGAGGCCATCTGGCCGCTCGATTACCTGTACTGGGGTGTTGAAGATGTCCGTAAGGAGATCGTCCTGCATGATCTGCTCCGGCGTGCCGAATTGGACCACCGTGCCGTTTTTGGCGGCACAAATGTAGTCGGAGTACTTAGCGGCGAAGTTGATGTCATGGAGCACCACAACCACTGTCTTGCCGAATGTCGTGGCAGCGTCCCGCAGATGTCGCATCATCTGGACACTGTGGGCCATATCGAGATTGTTCAAGGGTTCGTCGAGAAGCACATATTGCGTTTCTTGGGCGAGCACCATCGCCACGTACGCACGTTGGCGCTGACCACCGGACAGTTGGTCGAGGTAGCGCCCTTCGAGTTCGCTGAGACCGAGGAAGTCGATGTAGCGCGAGACTATCTGCTCGTCATCGCGGGTCAAGCGCCCTTGGGAGTGTGGGAAGCGGCCGAAGCCGACGAGCTGTCGGACAGTGAGGCGGGTGATGAAGTGGTTTTCCTGCCGCAGGATAGAGACGATCTTCGCTAGGTCCTTTGACTTCGTCGATGCCACATCGAGTGATCCGATGCGGATGGTGCCTTCGTCGATGTCAAGAAGCCGGCCGATCATGGTCAGCAACGTCGATTTGCCCGCGCCATTCGGCCCGACGAGGGATGTCACTCCCCCGGCGGGGATTTCGAGAGAGACCGGGCCGATCTCCACAGTGGACGAGTATTTCTTCTTTACGCCAGCAAGTTCAATCACAGTCGGCCCTTTCGCAGCAGGACAAATAGGAACAATGAGCCGCCCACAAGCTCAATGATGATGGAAACCGCACCCTGGGCATAGAAGATGTGGTTCATGACAAAGTAGGCAGAGGTCAAGACGAGGAAAGCGCCGATGGTTGCCATGGGCAGGACGGCCCGATGGTCATAGGTATCCGCGAACTGATAGGTCAATGTCGCTACCAAGAAGCCGAGGAAGGTCATCGGCCCCACCAAAGCGGTGGAGACTGCCATCAGCACCGAGACCAACACCAGGAAGTAGATCGATGCGTGGCGGTGGTTAATTCCGAGGTTATTGGCAAGATCGGCACCCAAGGACACCACATTAAGCACCTTGGCCCTCAGCACGATGCCCAGCGTAGCGGCCAGCACTAATACAATCGCTAACCACAAATACTCTGTCTTGGCATTAGTGACGGAGCCAAACATCCGCGCTGTGAGCACGTCAAACTCGCTCGGGCTGAGTAGACGACGCATGAAGGTAGACAGCGAGCCAAGGCCACCACCAATGACGATGCCAACGAGCAACATCACCTGAATGTTCGCAAAACGCCCGGTCAGCAGCCAGCCGTATAGCACCAAGCTCATCCCCACCATCAGGATCACTTGGGTGATGAATTGCCACGTCCCCGAGAACGCTGCAAGCCCGGCCGCGCCAAAGAAAAACACGACCGAAGTTTGAATGACCATGTAGAGTGCCTCAAACCCCATGATTGATGGGGTCACGATGCGGTTGTTGGTCACCGTTTGGAAAGTCACCGTCGCCATCGCTTGCGCCAACGCGACAATCGCCATCACGATGATTGCAGTCGCGCGACGTTCCGCAATCAGCCAGAAGCCTGGCGTGCCAAATGGCATGGGGTTGCCCCAAGCCAGTAGACCGAAAGCAAAGAGGGCGCTCAAACCGATCATGATGCTGAGCGTCAGCCAATAGCGTGAGCGAACTTTAGGCGTCGCAAAGCAGCCTGCCCCATGTCTATGGATACAACTTCCCGTGCATGTGCGGCAGGGATCGAAAGGCTGGGCAGGTGGATGCTCGACGGCGACGTCGATAGGCGGGGTGCGACGCACCTTGAACCGGAGCGGAAGAAGATTAGGCACGTCGCTGCTGCCTCACAATCAGGTAGATGAAAACGATCGCACCCAATACGCCGAGGACCAGGGACACCGGAACCTCAAAGGGGGCGATGATAGTGCGGCCGATGAGATCGCACACGGTGACGATGCCGATTCCGAGCACGCACACCCACGGCAGGTTGCTGCGTAGGTCATCGCCACGGAACATGGAGACAACGTTCGGGACGATCAGGCCAATAAAGGGCAAATTGCCGACGACCACAGTCACGACACCAGTAGCCACCGCCACCAAGCCGGTGCCGATCACGATGATTTTGTTGTAGTCAAGGCCGACATTGGTGGCAATATCTTGCCCCAGCCCGGCAACAGTCAAGCGATCCGCAAAGAAGAACACGGCCACGACTACCAAAGCCACGATCCACAACACCTCGTATTGCCCACGAAGCACGGAGGTGAAAGATCCAGCGAACCAAATGCCTAGGCTTTGCAATTTGTCCAGCTTGAGAGCGATAAAGGTCGAGATCGAACTGACCACGGCGCCCAGCATGATGCCGACAATCGGCACGATCAGTGACGATCGCAGAGTAACGCGACGCAGGAATGCGAAAAAGACCATGGTGCCGACAAACGCGAAAATGACCGCGGTGATCATCCGAGGCATCAGACCGGCCTCAGGGAAAAAGATCATCGAAAACAGCAGCCCAAGACCCGCCCACTCCGTAGTTCCCGTGGTCGTGGGCTCCACAAAACGGTTTTGGGTGAGCAGCTGCATCACCAGACCACTCATGGCCATCGCAGCTCCGGCCAGCACCAATGCCACCGTCCGAGGGATGCGAGTGATGGCAAAGATCTCCTTGCCTTCGGCTCCCCCAAGGATGTCATAGGCACCAACAAACAGCGACAGCACGAGCAGGCCGATAATCGCGGCAACTCCAACAATTAGGCGCCACTCCAGAAGTCTGCCTCGGGTCGCCTGCGCGCGAACTGCAGTCATGAGTGTCCTCTCTTTTTCGGTTTGGGTCCGGACATGCACAAAGGCCACACCCGGCGGTTGCCAGGCATGACCAGTGGTTTTCAGACCTTTTAGCCCTTGAAGGCCTTGAAGGCCTTGGCGATGGAGTTAAAGATCTCCGTGTGGGTCTGGATACCGTCGTTGGTGTAGGTGTCGGCAGGCAGGAAGATCACCTTGCTCTTCTTTACTGCGTCGACGTTCTGCAGGACCTGGTTTTCCTTCAGGACAGTTTCCGCAGGTCGGAAGCCAGCTTCCTTCGCAGCAGTCGTGCCTGCATCGCGGTCGAGAACGATGATCCAATCCGGGTTGGACTGAGCAATTGCCTCAACAGAGACTTCATCACCCATGTGGTTTGTGGAGCCATTTTCAATCTGGAGGGCTGGCTTCCAGCCGAACAGGTCGAACATCGGGCCGACAGTACGTCCCTTGGATGGCGCAATGTAGCCGAATTCACCGCCAGAAACGTTTACTGCCATCACAGTCTCACCCGACTTGTATGCGTCCTTGACAGCCTGGATAGAAGCATCGAAATCCTTGTTCAGCTTGTCGGCTTCCGTCTCTTTGCCGAAGATCTTGCCCAAAGCGGTGGTCTCACGCTTGAGTTCAGAATCGATCGGCTTGTCCGGGCGGACATCGAAGTTGAGGTAGGCAGCATCCGGCGTCAGCTTCTTGATCTCTTCCTCGAACTGGAGGAATCGCTGGCCACCCAAAATGAGGTCGGGCTGCGCGGCCACGAGGTTTTCCAGGTTTGGCTCGCGGTGCATGCCCAGATCCAGCACGCTATCGCCCTTGCCGAGGTCAACAGTGCCTGGGATCAACGGCTTTGGCGCAGCTTTAACCTCAATGCCCCAGTCGGCAAGTGTTTCAAAGTTGCGGTTCGCCAAGGACACTGCGGACTTCGGAGGCGACGGCACTTCGTGAGTACCGGTATTGTCCTCGATCTGGACAGTCTTGACGGCTGCCTCATCCTTTGTTTCTGCAGCTCCACCACCACAGGCAGTGAGGGCGAAAGCTGCAGCGGAGACCACAGTCAGAGTGCGGAGTCGAGAAGAAAACATAAGCTGATCCTTGGTTGTCATGGGTAGTCATCCTGAGAACTCATACCCGAGGAGTAAGTAAGCCTTGCCTAAGCTGTAGTTAGGTTAGCATTACCTGGGCTCAATTACGCAACTTTTTTGTGAGGTAATTGAACCTACCCCCTCTTCTCTCGCGTTCACCTGGCCCCAAATGGCCCTTGTGCTGCAAAAAGTCGAAACAACGCCGTCACACCCGGTTCACCAGAAATAGCGAAAGGGCGCTCCGGACTTTGTCCGAAACGCCCCTACATCGAGTCGCTACTTGCGGAAGAACTCCGCTGCCGACTCAAATAGCTTCATGTCGTACTCTCCTGGGACGTTCTTGTAAGTCGAACCGGAGATACGCTCAGAGTGGCCCATCTTGCCCAGGACGCGACCATCCTCGGACATGATGCCTTCCAGCGCAAACAGTGCGCCGTTTGGGTTGACAGAAATGTCCATCAGCGGCTCGCCAGCAGCGTCAACATACTGAGTGATGGCAGCAGCCTTGAGACGCTCCCATTCGGACTCCCCTGCTGTAATGCGACCCTCGCCGTGCGAAATCGGCACTGCGAAGACGTCGCCAACATTCACCTTGGACAGCCATGGTGAGTTGTTGTTCACCACGCGCACGCGCGAAATGCGCGACTGGTGACGGCCAATGGTGTTGAACGTCAGGGTTGGAGTCTCGGTACCTGGCTCCACGATGGAGCCATATGGCACCAGACCCAGCTTGATCAGAGCCTGGAAACCATTGCAGATGCCGAGGATGAGGCCGCCACGGTCGTCGAGAAGCCCCTGCACGCCCGCCGTCAGAGCCGGGTTGCGCAGGAAGGATGTCATGAACTTGGCGGAACCGTCTGGCTCGTCGCCGCCGGAGAAGCCACCCGGCAGGAAGAGCATCTGGGAGCGATCCAGCGCCGTGGCCATGCGGTCTACCGACTCAGCGATGTCCTCTGGGGTGCGGTTGCGCACGACGAGGATTTCCGCCTCGATACCCGCGCGTTGGAGCGCACGCGCGGAGTCATACTCGCAGTTGGTGCCAGGGAAGACTGGGATCAGGGCCGTTGGAGTTGCGCCACCAAAGGTGGGCTTATTAGCAGGCTTTTCGACGCCCACAGTCCCCGCCAGCTCGGTTGAGCCAACCTGCTCTGCAGCGGTTGGGTACACCGGCTCCAGCGTGCCGAGGTAAGCGGCTTCCGCCTCTTCGAACGGAACCGTTGCACCGCGGAAGGTGAATCCGCCCATTTGAGTAGCGCCAAGGACATCGCCGGCGGTCGGCTCGACGCCATCTGCCCACTCGAGGACGAATGCGCCGTAGGCGTAGTCGTACAGCGGAGCATCCTCGGCGAAAGCGAAGCCGATGGCCTCGCCCAGCCCCATCTTGAGCACGGCCTCTGCCACGCCACCGAAACCTGGGGTGTAGGCGGAGAGGACCTTGCCTTCGCGCATCAACGTAGTGACGGTGTTGTAATTGGCGAGGAGGGACTCTGGCGTCGGCAAGCCAGCCAAAGCGGTGTCCTCTTCAGCAGCCAACGATGGCGACAACAGAGTGACGGTGTGACCTGCGGCCTTGAAGTGGTTCGGCACCACATTGCGCGCGTCATCGTGGCTGACCGCGATGGAGATGACTGTCGGCGGAACGTGCAGTTCTTCGAAGGTGCCGGACATCGAGTCCTTGCCACCGATCGCGGCGACGCCAAGGCCGAGCTGGGCCTTGATGGTGCCAAGCAGCGCAGCAGCTGGCTTGCCCCAGGCCGCAGCGGAATCCATGCGCTCGAAGTATTCCTGGAAGGACAGGTAGGTCTCATCGATGGAGGCACCTGTGGCGATCAGCTTGGACACGGACTCGACGACTGCGAGGTATGCGCCGTGGTACGGGCTGGCTTCGGTCAGGTATGGGTTGTAACCCCAGGACATGACGGAACAGTTGGTGGTCTCCCCCAGCACAGGCAGGGTGTTCGCCATCGCCTGGATTGGAGTGGCCTGGCGGGTACCACCAAACGGCATCAACACGGTGCCGGCACCGACGGTGGAGTCGAAGCGCTCGGACAGGCCCTGCTTGGAGGCAACATTCAGATCCGATGCCATGCCGAGGAAGGATTCGTTGAAATCGGCCGAACGAGCCCACTCGCGGCCTGCTGCTCGCCAGTCACCGGCAGGTGCGATCTCAGCGGTGACGTGCTTCTTCGCGCCGTTGGTGTTCAGGAATTCGCGGGAGAGATCGACGATGGCGTTGCCGCGCCAGTTCATGCGCATGCGGCCGGAATCGGTCACCTCGGCGACGATGACTGCGGTGAGGTTTTCCTCGTTGGACAGCTCGATGAGCTTTGCTGCGTCCTTTGCCTCGACCACAATCGCCATGCGCTCTTGGGACTCAGATAGCGCAAGTTCAGTGCCGTTAAGACCCTCGTACTTCTTTGGCACAGCATCGAGGTTGATCTCGAGGGAATCAGCGAGTTCGCCGACTGCCACCGCCACGCCACCTGCGCCGAAGTCATTGCAGCGCTTGATGAGCTGGGAGAACTCCGGGTTACGGAACAGGCGCTGCAGCTTGCGCTCCTCAGGCGCGTTGCCCTTTTGCACCTCTGCGCCCGCGGTAGTCAGGGACTCTACGGTGTGCTTCTTCGAGGAACCCGTCGCGCCACCAATACCGTCGCGTCCGGTAGCTCCGCCGACCAGGACCACGAGGTCGCCAGCCGCAGGAACTTCACGGCGAACATTTGCCGCCGGAGCACCTGCGACAACAGCACCCATTTCCAGGTGCTTTGCCACATAGCCTGGGTGGTACAGCTCGTCCACGAGTCCGGTGGCCAGGCCGATCTGGTTACCGTAAGAGGAGTTGCCTGCAGCAGCAACGCGAGCAATAGTCTTCTGTGGCAGCTTGCCCTCGCGGGTCGTGGTCTCCAGCGGGTTGCCTGAGCCGGAGATGCGCATCGCGCCGTAGACGTAGCCACGGCCGGAGAGTGGGTCGCGGATTGCGCCACCGATACAGGTCGCAGCGCCACCGAATGGCTCAATTTCGGTCGGGTGGTTGTGCGTCTCGTTCTTGAACAGCAGCAACCACGGCTCTTCCTTGCCGTCGACGGTGATGTTGACGTGCACGGTGCAGGCGTTAATCTCCTCGGAGACATCCATCTTGTCGAGTTTGCCCGTGGCTCGCAGCACCTTTGCTGCGATGGTGCCCATGTCCATCAAAGTGACGGGCTTGGTGCGGTTGATGGATTCGCGCGCTGCCAGGTAGTCCTGGTACGCGGCTTCTGCGGCTGGCTCATTGAAAGTAATCGAATCGAGGACGGTTTCAAACGTCGTGTGACGGCAGTGATCCGACCAGTAGGTATCGATGACCTTGAGCTCGGTGATCGTCGGGTCGCGATCCTCAGAGGCGAAGTAATCACGGATCAAGATCGCGTCGTCGGTGTCCATCGCGAGGCCCTGGCCGGACACGAAGGCGTGGATGTCGGCGTCGGAAAGCGCGGTAAAGCCCTCGAGCTTCTCGACGTCCGCAGGCTTCTCGACGCTCATAGTCAAGGTCTCGGGCAGCTCCAGATTCGCTTCTCGCGCTTCGACTGGATTGATAAGGTCGGTGCGCATCTTCTCAGGGATCTCACCTTCGACCGCGTAGAGCACAGCGGTGCGCACCTGGGGGCGCTGCTTTTCAAAGAGGAACTGGATGCACTGAGCAGCGGAATCGGCGCGCTGGTCGAACTGACCAGGCAATGGCTCCACTGCGAGGATCTGGCCGTCAATTCCGGCCTCCTCCAGCGTTGCGAAAGTGTTGTCTACCTGGGGCTCGGAGAGCACGAGCTTGACCGCTTTGTCGAACTCCTCGTTCGTCGTACCTTCGACGTCGTAACGATTGAGCATGCGCACCTTGACGCCGTACTCCTTCGAGAGGGCCGCAGCGTGCCCACCTTCGCGATTCTCCACGTACACACGCTGAACCATCGTGCCTCCAGATTCCCATAGCTCTACTTAGACGGTCGTCTCCACCAGCGTATTGCCCGCGAGTGACTGATACCAATTCTAGAGGGTGGGCGCACTCGAATTCGGTGCCCTACCTTTGACACGGTGTCGGCTTGTGGAGCCGTGTTCACGAAAGGGCTTTCGAGTCCAACAGCCGCCCAACTCGCCGACCAGACCCACTACTGACTACGAAAGAAAAAGAAACCCCAGCTCATTTCTGAACTGGGGTTTCTAATTTGTGGAGCCGCCGGGAATTGAACCCGGGTCCTACGTCACCTCGCCAGGGCTTCTCCGTGCGCAGTTCGCGCGGAATCTCTACTCGGCCCTCCGGATCAGTCGAACATGTCCGGATGATGAGCCCAGTTGTCGGTGGGTGTCCCCTACCGCCCCGTCAACACGACGGTAGAGCAAGTTCCTCTAAGTCGATGCCGAGGTCCAGGTCAGGAACCTACCTGGTTCGGCAGACACGCTAGTCGCTGATTAGGCAGCGAGGGCGTAGTCGCGCTGAGTGTTCTCTGCGCTTGTTTTTTGCTACGACGCTTACGGTGGTCTCTAGCCTGCACCGGCACGCTTCCCCTGGCTCAATATACGTAGTCGAAACCAGAATCGACCCCGTATCCCTGCTGGCCGGAATTGCGATTCTCCAGCAGGATTTACTTACTCTACTCTCTCTTCGAGCCATTGTGCAAGCACCTGCGCATGGTTACGGTCTCGGTCTTTAGACGCGTAGACCAGCGTCACATCCCCAGCACGAACGAGGTCAAGCAGGCTGATTAGGTCTGGATCGCCGTCGGCAAGCGCTGCGTCGAGCTCGGCTCGATACCGGTCGGTGAACGTCGAAAAGTCGCCGCCGCTATGGAACCACTTCCGCAGGCTTGTCGACGGCGCTGCCCCCTTCGCCCACAGATCCGGCCCGAAGTCCGCTTTCGAAATCCCGCGCGGCCACAAACGATCTACCAGCGCGAAGGTGCCCTGTGGTACGTCTAAGAGAAGGTCGTGAATTTTAGCGATGCGCGGCATGGCGACGCACTCGATCGACAATGCAGAGGAGAATCCAGCCGAAGAAGCTCAGAACTCCGAGGATCCCGAAAATTTCGGACAATCGGCTGTTTATCTCTATCGCCGTCTCTTTGTCCATCGACCCGAAATCCAAAAGGACTGTCTCGGAATTGGGCGCGTCACCTGCATCAGGAATGAGCCACATCGCGAAGGTTGTCGCCGCGGCGCCGAACCACCAAAGCACCTTGAGGCTTCGATCGAAGCGGCTTCGGCCATCGCCGAGCATCAAGCCGACAAGTAGCAGGATCAAGTAGCCTCCGGACACAGCCAGGAATCCACCGAAGAGGAAGATGACAACGAGCCACCCGGCATTTCCGCCCGCAAAACGGCCGAAGAGAACGATCAGAGGAGCCACGAACACTGCTACCGCATTGCAGATGATGAAAAATTTGCGTGTCTCCACCGCGGATCCCCTCTTAGGCGTTAATCCCCTTGATGCGACGCCCGAGCTCGCGAGTGACTTCCCGCTCCTCGGTGCGCCGCTTAATATCCTGGCGCTTGTCGTAGTCTTGCTTACCTTGGGCGAGACCCAATTCGACCTTCAGCTTACCGTCCTTGAAGTACAGGGACAGCGGAATAAGGGTGCGCTTGCCATCGCGAACCTTGCCCATCAGGGCGTCGATTTCATACCGGTGCATGAGCAGCTTTCGGCTGCGTCGCGGCGTGTGGTTAGTCCAGTGGCCTTGGGTGTATTCCGGAATATACAGCGCGCGGAGCCAGACTTCGCCATTGTCGATCGTGGCGAAGGCGTCGACAAGCGAGGCCTTGCCTTCGCGTAGCGACTTCACCTCGGTGCCTACGAGCTGAATGCCAGCTTCATAGGTTTCCAGGATGGTGAAGTCGTGCCGGGCCTTGCGGTTTGTCGCAATGACCGGGTTGTTCGTCGCCTTTTTCTTCTTTGCCATAACAAAAATAGAGCCTACCGCGAAGGGTAGGCTCTACGAAATCACTTTCGCACGTACAGTCTCAACGTCAACTGCGCTGTCAGTGCCGCGAACACCAATCCGATCAGCGCGACAACCGGGGCAACCACCCAGATGTCATCGGTGGTGACCGGGGCGATCAGCTGGGCGTCGTAAAGCCCGTGCAGCGCCGGATCGAGCACGAACTTCTTGCCCAGGTACAAGCCCAGCACAGAAGCGATGGAACCGAGGAACGTCGCCACCACTGCCTCGAGCACGAACGGTGCCTGCGTGAACCAGCGGGACGCGCCGACCATGCGCATGATGGTCATTTCCTCGCGGCGGCTGAAGGCAGCGATCTGCACCATATTCGCGATGAGGAAGATCGCAGCGATGGCCTGGATGGCAGCCACCAGGAAGGTCGCGTTGCGGATCGCGTTGAGGTTGTCGGTGGCGCCGCGTAGGTCATCGATCTGGTCCAGTACGCCGTCCACCTGTGGCATGTCACGGACCTCGTTGATCGCTTCGTTCTTCAGCGGATCCTTCAGTCGCACGTGCAGCGCTGCCGGCAGTGCGTCCGGAGATGTCTCCTGCACCAAGACCGGGTCGGTCTCCTGGAACAACTTCACAAATCGCTCGTAGGACTCCTGGCGGTTGCGGAACGTTACGGACTCGACGCCCTCGTGATTTTCGAGCTTGGTCTTCACCTCCGCGCACTGCGGGGTCGTACAGTCCTTATCACCTGCGGAAATTGCCTCATCAAACTGCACAATCACTTCGACGCGGTCAAGGTAGATCTCTTTGGTGCGCTCAGTCATGCCGGTGACCAAAAAACCGGTCGCAAGGAGTGCGAGCGAGATCGCAGTAGTAATGATGAGCGCGATGGTCATGGTCAGGTTGCGACCCAACCCCTGGAATGCTTCGCGGAAAACGATACCTAGTCGCATGAGTTAACGCCCCTCTCCGTACACGCCGTGTGCTTCGTCGCGGACCAGCTTGCCCATGTGCAGCTCGATCACGCGACGACGCATGTTGTTCACTGCCTGCGCGTTGTGCGTGGACATGATCACAGTGGTACCGAACTTATTAATACGGTTGAGCAGCACCATGATGTCTTGGGCGGTGTCTGGGTCGAGGTTGCCGGTGGGCTCATCTGCGAGCAGGACGAGCGGACGGTTCACAAAAGCGCGCGCGATAGCGACACGTTGCTGTTCACCGCCAGAAAGCTCGGCCGGCATACGGTTGGCTTTGGCGTCGAGCCCCACCATTTCCAGCGTCTCCATGACCGACTTTTCAATAGTGTTCTTTGGGCGACCGATCACCTCTAGGGCAAAGGCCACGTTCTGGTAGACCGTCTTCTTCTGCAGAAGCCGGAAGTCCTGGAACACGTAGCCAATGTGCTGGCGCAGCTTGTTCACCTGCCCGCCCCGCAACTTATTGACGTGGAAATCCGACACGAACACATCGCCCGAGGTCGGCACTTCCTCCTTCAGCATCAGCTGAAGGAATGTCGATTTACCCGAGCCGGACGGGCCAATGAGGAAGACGAACTCCCCTTTTTCAATCTCTACCGAGACGTTGTCCAGCGCCGGGCGGGTCGAGGTCTTGTAAGACTTTGTCACCTGGTCGAATCTAATCACACTGGCAACAGTAGTTGACTTTCCCCTCAATGGAAACTCTTGACAGCGTATTCCGAAGCGAAGTCAATCCTCGAAACAGCCCGATCAGAAGAGTTATTGCTCCACCTGCGACATCCGCCAGCGGATGCCGGCTTCCAAGAAGCCGTCGATCCCGCCATCAAGCACCTTGGACGGGTCGTTTTCCTCGTAGTTCATCCGCAGGTCTTTCACCATTTGATAAGGATGCAGCACGTAGGAGCGCATTTGGTTGCCCCAGGAGGCGTTGCCGCCAGCTCCGAGGGCGTCCATTTCGGCGCGCTCTTCCTGTCGCTTGCGTTCCAACAGCTTCGCCTGCAGAACGCGCATCGCTGAGGCCTTGTTTTGAATCTGGGATTTTTCGTTCTGACAGGTCACCACGATGCCGGTCGGAATGTGGGTCAGTCGAACTGCTGAGTCCGTAGTATTCACAGACTGACCACCAGGGCCCGAAGACCGGTAGACATCGACGCGGATCTCGGAGTCTGAGATGTCGATGGAGTCCGTCTGTTCTACGACTGGCAGCACCTCTACCTCAGCAAAAGACGTCTGGCGGCGGCCTTGGTTATCAAAGGGAGAGATGCGCACCAGTCGATGCGCGCCCTGCTCCACGGACAGCGTGCCGTACATGTACTCGCCGTGGACAACGAAGGTGGCGGACTTGATGCCAGCTTCTTCGGCATAGGAAATGTCGTAGACATCCACTTTGTGATCGTTCTTCTCCGCCCAACGCACGTACATGCGCATGAGCATTTCAGCCCAGTCCGCGGCATCGACGCCACCGGCGCCAGAACGGATACTGATCACGGCCTCGCGGGCATCGTATTCGCCCGAAAGCATGGTCTTGACTTCGAGAGAGGCAATATCAGCCCGTAGCTCGGCCAATTCTTCGTCGGCAAGCTCCGTGCTTTCACCTTCTTCTTCGGCGAGGTCGTACATGATCGGCAGGTCTTCGAGACGCTGGCGCAGGTCCGTCACTTTACGCAGGGAGGCCTGGACGGCGGAGAGCGCCGAGGTCACTTGCTGGGCATTGTCGGGGTCATCCCACAGCGAAGGGTCAGAGGCCTTTTGCTCCAGTTCGCGCACGCGGTCAGACATTTCTGCCGGATCCATCACCTTTTCAATACTGGTGAGGGTGGTGTCCAATTGGCTTAGTTCTGCAGAAATCTCCGGGCGCATAGTCCCCCACTTTACTGCAGGTGCTTCGAGGGACGAGAACGGGCTGTCCCACGATCAGCGAGGTTTACTACGAGAACTGCAAGTATGAGTACCACCAGCGCCACGATGCAACCCGCCGACATGATCACGGTCAGCAGCGCGCCCATTCCGTCATCTCCCGGGCCCGCTTCCCACGTGCCATACGCGGTGAGAAAGCTCAAGGCTGCCGACCACCACACGATCACCAACTCGGAGCGACGGGGCCGCAGAATTACGCTTGCGAGCACGAAAGAAGAAAGCCCCAGGATCCAGGGCACATTGTATTCCCAATTCCCCCATTGGCCAGCTTCATCAAAGGCAATCGCCAGACCTGCTGCGACTCCTCCCAGCACCAGGCTGGTCACAACGAGGAGCATGTTTCGCCGCGCCCTAGGTAGTGGCTCTTCCATGAGCTGCAAGGCAGCAACGACCCCCGCGACAATTGCAGACGCCACAATCCCGATCGCTAACAATTGGCTTCTGTCTCGCTTTCGCCTGTAGTTCGTCAGAATCACCCAAGTTCTAAGCCATCGATGCTACTTCACGGCTGCACCCGGCCGAATTTCGTCCCGATCCCGATGATCAGACCACAGCCCAAGCAATAGACCAGCGAGCGACTGGACCCCGACCAGAGCCAAGCACACGAAAAACAGGGAGTTCGCCCATAGTGGATCCGATCCCCGCTGCGCTGTCACCAGGACCCAGGCCAAAGTTGTCCCCATCAAGGAACCCCAACCGGAAGCGGTCAACCCTGAAATCAGGTACTTCGCGTGGAATCCAACGAATGTCGAAGCGAGCGCAGCAATCAGGATCGACGCGAGCGGAATACTCGCTGATAGATTCAAGCTGTCTCCGAAATTCTTGAAAGAATTGAAAAACAGTACGAAACTAGTGGCCAGTGGCAGCAATGCCACTATTGGCATCGATAGACCCGCAGGTCGCTCAGGGAAATCTTCTGAAACTCGAGCCCATAGGTGAACGGCAGCAGACACAATTGTCCCACCTATGAACATCACCACAGCGGGAATATACATGCCACTAATTTATCCCTCAGGAACCAGATTGGCACAATAGACATTATGGCCGTTCCACAGAATTTCACCGATATGATCGACACCTTCACAAAAACCTTTGTGATCGCGCACGATCAGGACACCGACGAACATCTCGCACAGACGCTGGTTTTCAATGCTGGCCGTCTCGCCTGGCGCATCCGCGAGCTGGGCATCACCACTGAACAGAAGACTTCGGTGTCGGATGTTGTCACCGAGGCCGATAAGGCTGCCGAACGCTTTATCGCCGGAGCTCTGGAAACGCTGCGCCCAGAGGATGGAATTCTCGGCGAGGAAGGTGCTGCCCGGGAAAGCATTTCCGGTCGCACCTGGGTCGTTGATCCGGTGGATGGCACCTACAACTTCTCAACAGGCTCTGACTACTGGTGCTCAGCAATCGCCCTGGTTAAAGGCGATCCGGATGATCCAGATGAGCTCCTGTTCGGCGCAGTACACCGCCCCGCCATGGGGTACACCTGGTTCGGCGGACCGAATATTCCAACCACAAGGGATGGCAAGGACGTCGAGAAGCTAGGCGATAATCCCCTCGCTTTGGTGGGCCTCGGCACCTACCTCCACCCCACTTATCTGGCGCAGGAACCAGTGCGGGAGGCGTGGCAAAAGGTGGCAGAGCAAGTGGCCAGCCTGCGCATGCTTGGCGCTGGCTCGGTCGATCTGGGCAGCGTCGCGGACGGCACATTGGGGCTGTGGCTGCAGCACACGGTCGCGTCCTGGGATTGGTTGCCGGGTCGTGCGTTGGTCGAAGGCGCGGGCGGCAAAGCTGTGAAGTTTGACGCCGGCGGGGTCACGTGGTGCCTGGCCGGAAACGAGAAAGCGGTGAATGAAGCCCTCGCCCTGTTCTAAGCTGGACGCATGTACGCAGAAGACCTTGCGCTGGCTCTAGAGCTGGCAAACATTGCTGACAAGATCACCCTCGACCGTTTTGAAGCCTCTGACCTGCAGGTTAGCTCCAAGCCAGATTTGACTCCGGTATCCGATGCTGACCTTGCCGTAGAGGAGGCACTCCGCGAGCGTCTATCCACCGACCGCCCAGCCGATGCCATCCTCGGCGAAGAATTTGGCGGAGACGCAGTGCTTGAGGGCCGCCAGTGGGTCATCGACCCCATCGACGGCACCAAGAACTTCGTGCGCGGAGTTCCGGTGTATGCCACCCTCATCGCCCTGCTTGTCGACGGCCAGCCCGTGGTCGGTGTCATCTCCGCACCGGCCCTCGCCCGCCGTTGGTGGGCCGCCGAAGGCTCTGGTGCGTGGCGCGCATTTAATGGCGGCTCGCCAAAGAAGCTGAGCGTGTCTGGAGTGTCGGCCATCGAGGACGCGTCCGTATCTTTCTCTTCCCTGGACGGCTGGCGCGACCGAGGCCTTCGCGACGGCTTCATCCGCCTCGCCGACGACACTTGGCGCCTGCGTGGCTACGGCGATTTCTTGTCCTACTGCTTCGTGGCAGAGGGGGCAGTCGACATCGCAGCTGAGCCCGAGGTCAGCCTGTGGGACCTCGCTCCGCTAGCCGTGCTCGTCACCGAAGCCGGCGGTCGCTTCACATCCCTAGCAGGCGAGGATGGACCCCACGGTGGCGATGCCATCGCCACCAATGGGCAGCTTCACGACGCCGCCCTGAGCTACCTACGCTAGGTAGAAGCCAGCGCCCGTGCCGCCCTGACTGTTCAAGCGTTCAAGAATCCGATCGATTGGCGAGGCCAGGGTTGGCATGTGCAGCGGGCCCTGCCATGGGTTGGTGCACGGGCCTGCCGGAACGATCGGGTTACCGCCAGAAATTACGCCGATCAGACGATCGCCCTGGAACATCGGCGCACCCGAGTCACCCTGCATCGCGCAGACCTGCGAGTTGTAGGCATCCCATGCCACACCACAGGTGTAGCCGGTGGCCACGCCCTTCTTGCACACTTGCTGGCCAAATGCCGGTTGGCCACCCACGGCATTAATCGTCACGCCATTGTATGAGCGGGTGAGCTGCGCCGTCTGATTGAACTGAACGACCGCAAAATCTAGGTCTGGGGCTACCTGCACAACATGGCCGGCTACGCCCGCGTTCGGAGCGTCCGCAGAAAAGACCTCGGCACCGACTGCGCCGCAGTGTCCTGCAGTGATACCGACCTTGTTGCCGTGCATGTCGTACCCCGCGACTGCGAGGGTACACATCTTTTCGTTACTGATAAACAGCGGCGTACCGGGACCGAAGAGAGCTTGACCTGCACCTTCATGTGCTTTCGCCTCGGCCGGGATGTCAGGCGCGTTGAACCAACTGCCCGGAACTCGGTGCAGTACAGGACCGAGGTGTTGTGCCATGACCTGAGCCTGGATATCTGTGCGCCAGTGATAATTCGGACCGTCTACGAGGCCTTCAAAAGTTGCCGGTGCTGCCTCGTATGCCTGCGCCGATGATGTGCCTGCCAACAAGGCAAGCACCGCAATCGAGGATCCGATGAGTGCACGGACAGGGCGCTTGAGGGACATATCTCACAAACTTTCACGGTGGGCAATAACTGTTCGATACAGAATACAAGAACTGTTACCAATGTGGCGGATGTTATTGGCTGCAGTTTTCTACACCCCGCTATCCTGGCACGTTGTCCGGCTTGCGAGAGTCAGGCACCCCCGATCGGGCTGCGAGCGAGTTACCCGACATGACTTTGCCCGGCACAACCCAATTTGTGGAACCCCATACACCGACGAAATGCGGACTCCCACAGCCGAATCGCACGGTTTCTACCCGCGATATTGTGTTTCATATATCGAAAACAGTGCTGCGAAGTCGAACACCAAAAATCCCTCGCTGTACGCAGCGAGGGATTTTTCAGGAGGTCTTAAGCGATTTCGATGAGAGGCTGACCGCCCTGAACCGGGTCGCCAGGCTCCACGTGAATCGCGGTGACTGTACCGGCGTTAGGGGCGGTAATTTCGGTCTCCATCTTCATGGCTTCCAAGATCAGGAGGACCTGGCCGGCCTCGATGGTGTCGCCTTCTGCAACGAGCACCTTGAAGACAGAGCCTGCCAATGGCGCGGTCACGGCATTGAGGGAGGTGCCGGAGACCTTGGCGTTGGACGGTTCGGAGTGCAGGGATGCGGTACCGCCACCGAAGACGATCGGGGCGAGGGTGCGCTGCTCCTCCTCTACCTCGACATCGACACTGTAGGCGACACCGTTGACGGTTACTTTGAGTTTCATAATCTTCCTTCGAACACCTATCAGAGTTGCTGGCTTCGGGTCTGGACAGCTTGGCGTCCCTGCGCCGCCCACGTGCGATGGCGCGAGAACTTCACGGCCTTGATCTTGCCGCGGTTGCCCAGGTAGGCGGAGACCGCTGCGCTGATCGCCATGAGGACGTCCTCTGGGATCTCTTGGTCGGAGCGCTTCTTCAACTCGGCGAGCTCAGCCTCGACAGAGTCAAGCCTGAGGGACAATTGCGAGACGAGCTCTTGCAGCTCTTTGCTAGTCATGTCAGTCATCATGAGTCCGCCTTACGCTGGGCCGAGGCCGTGCTTCTTGGCAGGGCGGGTCGTACGCTTGTTGGCCAGGACCTCGAGAGCCATAGCTACTTCGCCACGGGTGACAGCCGGGTCAATGATGTCATCGACCAGGCCACGGGATGCCGCCATGAATGGCGTCGAGAAGGTGTCCTTGTAGAGCTGAACCAGTTCGGCCCGCTTGGTCTCAGGATCCTCCGCGTTTTCGATTTCCTTGCGGAAGACCACGTTCACGGCGCCGTCGGCGCCCATCACGGCGATCTCAGCCGTTGGCCAGGCAAAGACGCGGTCTGCGCCGAGGTCCTTGGAACACATAGCCAGGTGGGCTCCACCGTAAGACTTACGCAGGACCACGGTGATCTTTGGCACCGTTGCCGAGGAGTAGGCATACAGCATTTTGGCACCGTGACGGATGATGCCACCGTGCTCCTGGGCGACACCCGGCATGAAGCCAGGGACGTCGACAAGTGTGAGTAGTGGGATGTTGAAGGCGTTGCAGAAGCGGATGAACTGCGAGCCCTTGTCGGAGGAGTCGATGTCGAGCACGCCGGACATGACATTCGGCTGGTTGGCAATGATGCCCACGGTGCGACCAACGATGCGACCGAAGCCGACAACCATGTTCGGCGCGAAGCCTGCCTGGGATTCGAGGAAGTCACCACGGTCAACGATGCGGGCGATCACTTCGCGGACGTCGTAGCCCTTCTTGCCTTCCACCGGAACGATATCGCGCAGGGACTCGTCAGGCTCGACAACGTAGTCCGGATCCACCACAGGTGGCTCTTCGGTGTTGTTCTGAGGAAGGAAGCTCAGGAGCTTCTGAGCGATGATGATCGCTTGCTCGTCATCCTCGGCAATGAAGTGGATGTTGCCAGCCTTCGCCATGTGCGCATCAGGGCCACCGAGCTGTTCTGCGGTGACAACTTCGCCGGTCACAGACTTGATCACGCCTGGGCCTGTGATGAACATGTTGGCCTTGCGGGTCTGGATGATGAAGTCGGTCAGCGCTGGGGAGTACGCAGCACCACCGGCACACGGGCCAGCAATGATGGAGATCTGCGGGACCAAGCCGGAGAGCAAAACGTTCTGGTAGAAGACCTTGCCATAACCCGAAAGGGAGTCGATGCCTTCCTGGACGCGCGCTCCGCCGGAGTCGTTAATGAAAACGAATGGGGTGCCAGTAGTTGCGGAAGCTTCCATCATGGCGGCGACCTTGTTGGACTGAGTCTCGCCCGCGGAGCCACCCATGACGCTGAAGTCCTGGGACGCGACGTGGACCGGGCGTCCGAAGACAGCGCCAACGCCGGTGACGACGCCATCGGCTGGGGCCTCAGCCTTGTCCATGCCGAATTCGGTAGTGCGGTGCTTGGCAAACATGCCGGTTTCGCGGAAGGTGTCATCGTCGATCAGCAGGTCAACGCGCTCACGAGCGGTGAGCTTTCCGCGCTCATGCTGCTTCTCGAGCTTGGCTTCGCCGCCGCCGAGGGAGACCTTGTGCTTGGCCTCGGCAAGCTTGTCGAGGCGCTCTTGCATAGTTGGATCTTGGTTCGTCATGTCTTGTCCTTTTAGGCTGGCTCGACCTTGACGGTCTGGCTGCGGCCACCGACGGTGACCTTGTACTGGATTGGTTCTTGCACTGCGTTGGAAGCTCCGGAGGCAGCAGCCTTCTCCTTTTCGAGCTGCTCTGCAGTCTTTCCGACGTTCTTTGGTCCTTCAGGGCGAGCCTTGAAGAAGCCTGGCGCAACGCCCGGGAACAGCGCGTTGGTCAAGACATCCTCGTCGGTGCCGTCAAAGCCCTCAAGTGCCGCAGCCTGCTCCTGCAGACTGCCCCATTCTGGTTCGAGCAGGTCAGCTGGGCGGCAGGTGATGGCTTCCTTCTTGGTCTGTTGCGCAGCCTGCTCGATTAGCTCAGGATTGCGCTCGCCGATGCACTCGCCGTAGTAGCCGAGCATGAGGTCGGCGAACTCTGCGGTCATGACCTTGTAGCGGCCCATCAGGACGTTGAACACAGCCTGGGTGCCGACGATCTGGGAAGACGGAGTCACGAGAGGTGGGTATCCGGCGTCCTTGCGGACAACAGGTACTTCGCGCATCACTTCGTCGATGCGGTCGCCAGCGCCCTGGGCGCGCAGCTGGGACTCCATGTTGGAGAGCATGCCGCCCGGGATCTGGGAGAGGAAGATGTTGGTATCGACCAGAGTCTTGGACTCGAATTCTTTGTACTTCGGGCGCACTGCCTTGAAGTGGTCGCGGATCTTGATCAGTTTGTCCATATCAAGATCCGTGTCGTACTCGGTACCTTCGAGCATCTCGACCAGGGATTCGGTCGGGTTGTGGCCCGGGCCGAGGGACATGGAAGAAATGGCCGTATCGACGACATCGGCTCCGGCTTCAATGGACTTCATCAGCGTAACTAGCGTTACGCCGGTAGTTGAGTGGCAGTGGACGTTGATCTGGGTGTCCTCGCCGTACTTATCCTTGATGCCCTTGACAATGTCGTAGGCAGGCTGTGGCTTGAGCAGCGCAGCCATGTCTTTGAGCGCAATGGAGGAGGCGCCCATGTCCAGCAAGCGACCTGCTTGCTCGATGTAGCCTTCCACCGTATGCAGCGGGGAGACGGTGTAGCAGATCGTACCCTGGGCGTGCTTGTCAACCTTGGTCACGGCGTTCATCGCGCGCTCGAGGTTGCGAGGGTCATTGAGTGCGTCGAAAACGCGGAAGACATCCATGCCGTTTTCTGCGGACTTTTCGACGAACTTGTCCACCACCATGTCCTCGTAGTGGCGGTAACCCAGCAGGTTCTGGCCACGTAGGAGCATTTGCAGGCGGGAATTAGGCATCAACTTGCGGAACGTGCGCAGGCGCTCCCATGGGTCTTCATTGAGGAAGCGGATGCAGGAGTCGAATGTCGCACCGCCCCAGCACTCGACGGACCAGAATCCAGCTTGATCGATTTCTTCACAGATTCCGACCATGTCTTCCATCGCCATGCGGGTGGCCATGAGGGACTGGTGGGCATCACGGAGGGCAACTTCAGTAACACCAATTTTTCGTGGGCTCATGTCCCTAAGGTTAGGTGAGCTGGTAGCTAGCTGCAGGCCAGATTCCCTTCCGTGCACGTCTCAGCGGTTATATTCAAAGTGTGACCTGGACAAACTAGGTGCAAATCGGTGCCATACTTCACAGTGACCTTGGACATAACCGTCCGGTTACGTGGTTTTCCCGCTTTAAGAATGACGTTTTGAGTCTGCTTGTGTGAGTTTGAGGAGCACTGGCCCACGAGAACCCTGCGCCCCACTGCAACCGGTGGACTGGCCACACGAACCACAGCCGGAGCTCGGACAGGACGACAATGATTCCCTGACTAGGCCGCCGCTGAGCTCGAGATCCTCGAGAATCAGCTGGACCGTCCCCTGACGCAGACCCGTCTTAGAAGCGATCCGTTCGACAGTCGTGACACCGCTAAGAATGGCCTCTCGCACTTTTTCGGTAGGGGTCACAGGAAAACCTTGAGAAGTTGGAATGCCAACACTGCGAGCAGCCACGAACCCACAAACTGCACTGCGAAACCAAACAGTGTCCACTTGGAACCAATTTCACGGCGCTGGGCAGCGATGGTGGCCACACACGGCGTGTAGGACAGCATGAAGATCATGAAAGCCCAGACTGCAGCCAGGGTGTGCCCACCAGAAGCCTGTTCGAAGTCTTGCCGAATCTGCTGGGATAGCGCGCTTTCTGCCTGTGCCTCCGGGGCTTCGTCGGTCACATCTTCCACGGCATACACCTGCGACCATGTCGATATAACGGCTTCCTTGGCCACGAACCCAGTAATCAGTGGCCCCGTCAAGGTCCAAGAACCGAAACCTGCAGGCTTGAATACTGGCGCGATGGCCTCAGAAACGACACCGTAGGCAGAATCCGCTGGCGGAACTTCCGCAATCGCGTGGTCGCCTCGCACAGGAATCGCCATCAGCAGCCACACGACGATCACTGTGGTAACGATGATGCCGCCTGCGGTCTGTAGGAAGCCTTTCAAGCGAAGCCACGTGACCGAGCTGGCCATCCGAATTGTGGGCAGCTGATAGGTCGGAAGGTCGATGACCAGAGCTTCACTTGGCATGGCCTTCCACAAGGTGTTCCGCAGCACGAGACCGGTCACCACGATGAGCAAGATGGAAAGCACATACATGGCGAACACGGCGCTCGCCGCATGACCAGGGAAGAAGATCGTGGCCAGCATGAGGAACACGATCAGGCGCGCGGAACACGAAGTAAATGGAATGAGCAGCGCCGTGAGTATTCGGTGTTTAGCGCTGCCCAGCACCCGAGTAGCTGAGATCGCGGGCACGTTGCAGCCGAAGCCGACCACGATAGGAATGAATGCCTTGCCAGGCAGCCCAATCGCGCGCATCACCCGGTCAGTAACGACGGCAGCTCGCGCCATATAACCCGAGTCCTCAAGGACTGCTAGGCAAAGGAACATGAGGGCGAGCAGCGGGGCAAATGTCAGGACCATGCCGACGCCGCCAATGAGGCCGTCGACAAGCAGCCCGGTGAGCAGCGGATGATCCAGCCCCAACGCGACGAGCCCATCCCCCACTACCCCGCCGAACCAGCCGGTGATGAGCGTTTCAAGTCCGTCTTGGAGCGGCGCGGCAACGGTGGTGGTGATGGTGAACACGAGCCACATGACAGCTAGGAACAGAAGTGGTCCGACGATCGGGTGCAGCGCGACGGCGTCGATACGCTGCGTGAGCGTCGTGCGCGGCTCACCCTCGCTGACCGCAGCATGAGTGGCGGCGTCGAGGTCGGCAAAGCGCTTGTCGACGTCCGAGTCCGCGCGAAGCTGTAGTTTCGGGCGATCCAACTGTGCGAGCACAATTCGTTCGAGCTCATCCAAGCCCTGAAACTTGCGACCATTGACTCCAACTGTCGGGATGCCGGTCGCCTTTTCCAATGCTGCCAAGTCCACCGAAATGCCTTGCGCTTCGGCGACGTCCTGTTTGGTCACAGCGAGGACGAGGCGATAAGGCTGCTCAGCGATTTGGAACGCCAAGTTTAGCCCGCGGGCCGGCGCAGTCGCGTCAACGACCACGATGGCGAGATCGGGACGCTCCGTTTCGGGACGCTCGATGAGCATCTCTCGGGTGAGTTCTTCGTCCGGGCTGAGCGGATCCAAGGAGTACGTGCCAGGGAAATCGATGACATCAAGAGTTTGGTGGGGAGTGCGCCACACACCACGGCTAACCTCTACCGAGGTGCCCGGCCAGTTGCCCGTCTTAACTTTGGCACCGGTCAACGCATTAAAGGTGGTTGACTTTCCGGAATTGGGCGCACCGACCAACGCGACGATCTGCGAGCCTTGAGGGGCTACTGCTGTCGTGGCGGTGGCGTGGCAACTAGGTGCGCTGGAGATTCCCCCGCTCACAGCTGTACGTCGAGTTGACGCAGCGTGTCGCGGTCAATGGCATAGCGGGCAGTGCCGATCGTGACGATCCGGCCACCACCGGCAACTTTTTGCCCCAACTTCACGCTGGTGCCAGGGCGAAGGCCGAGTTCTTGCAAACGCATAGCAAGGGCAGGGTTGCGCTGTATGGCTCGCTCCAAACAGCATTCCGGAAGGCTGGCAAGGCACCCCACTGGGGCCTTGTCTGCGGAAATGCAGTCTTTTCGGACACACACGGTGTCCACCGAACGCTGAAACATGTCGTTTGCCTTTGCCACTGGTTTCGCGACCCAAGTTAGGATCGCCTGTTCACATCATGGTTAGGCTTACCTTAGCAGGAAGAGACACATCAATTCAATAGGGGTTTTTCATTTACAACATAGACCTATTGCGTAATTGGTTTTTCGATAGGTTTAAACGGCTTCACGATCTTGTGCTGCACCAGCCACCTAACCAGCAAATAGGCGAGCACGCAGGACAAAGCCTTATCCAAGGGGTCGCTCGGATGAGTGAAGTCTTGGAAGATGCCGACCCAATTGGAAAGCACTTGGTCTCCGATGACAAAAGTCCGCGGATCGAATTCGTCGGCGAGTGAAGCTGCAAAGAGAATTTGCATCGGCGCGTACACCATCGACGACACCGCTCCGATTAAGAATCCCGAAGTCGCGGCGAGCGACAACCGGGAGAACCCGCCAATCCGTGTGAAATAGCCGGCCAGCCAGGCGATAGTAATACTTCCGATCGCAAAAAGCACCCCGTGTGGGCGCCACGGAAAATTCAACAGCTCACTGAGTGCGGCAGAAGCAGCTCCTGCAGACGGTCCGAGCAAAACGGCGACTGTCACTGAACCGATGACGTCAAGGTAGACCGGTGCCGGAATCTTGAAAAAGTAGTGCGCCACCAAGGCATCGAGACTTGCACCCAGGAAAATGATGAGGAGTTGCCTCCAATTGAGCCCACGCCACATTGCAGCAATCGACAACACACAAACCGCTGCCACGATGAAGAATTGGTTTCGAACTGGCGGAATTGAGAGGTCCGCCACCCACTGCACCTGTGGCCGAGCGATTGACAAGTAGACCCAGCTGCCGACCAGAAGCACAAATGCAGCCAATTGAAAGGCTACTGATATTCCTCTTCCCATCGACGGAGTGCTCCCTTTCAACACTTGGGGACATATCAATAGTGCAAATGACCAGAGTACCCCGGGGTTTTAAGGTTCAGCTGAGACGAAATGAAGCGTTGTTTAGATAAGAAACGCCTTATTTCGAAGGCAACCACAAGTGCAGCTCCCCCACGGAACGTGCTGGTGTTACAACTCAGCCGACTTCTTGAAATCTTCAAAGAGAGCAGCTCGCTCTTCCAGTTGGTCCAGGTCTGCGAGATAGCTGTTCGCAGCTTCGGCAGCCCAGCGCGCAGGGCTCGATTCGGTGCCTAGCTCACTCGATTCTGCAACCTGGAGTTCTGCTTGTGCACGCGAAGTGAACATTAGCTTCGCCGCCCACGTCGCTTGCGTGACATAGCCGGTGTCCCACTCATCTAGTCCGGCTGCGAGGTCCTCGTCCAAGGTGTCGAGCAACTGCTGCCCCACTGCGAGGTCGTGTGAAGTCCTAGTACCATCGGCAAACGCATCGACGAGTTCAAAGTAGCCGACGATTTCAACGTCTTCATCATCCTCCGCCTCCCACGAATCTTCTTCGTGATTCAGAGGATTCTTCAGCATCGATATGAACTCATCCAGCGTTCTGGCACGCAGCTCTTTGGCGTCTGCGCCATCCGTGGTTGCTACGAATCCAGCAAGTGGACCTGCAGTGAATGTGATGATGTCTTCGAAACTAGCCGAACGACCTATCACCACGGGCCCGCTGCCTGCCGGCATCGCTTCTTCGAGTGTGTCCTGGTAGTCAGGTGTCACTGGCTCGTCAAAAATCTCGGTGTCGAAGATCATCATGCATCGATTATCCACCGGGGAAATCAACTCGACAATGGCGAGAGCGCTTTAGTCGCCCAGCTCACTCAGTTCGTCCACACCGCCAGTCAGGTAGGCGATCCAGTCCCGAGATTTTCCCGTCCGCTGGGCTTCTGCTAGGTTCTCTTCCCACGTAGTGCGCACGCCCCGTAGGATTTCTGTTTCCTGAATTGCGTCCTCCGGGCGTCGCAAAGCCCGCAACAATTCTCCCAGGGCGGCAACCTTGCCTTCCGCAAGCTTGGCTGCCGGGAAGCTCACGCCGCTCTTTGCCATCGCGCATGCTGACACCCCGCCGCTCAGCTGCTGCCACTGCCCCGCCGCCGCTTCACGACGCCGAGTTGCCTCGCTCACTAGATCCATAGTTCCCAGCATAGGCACGATTGCCACAGACCTACCCGGTACAGCTTTCGGTCAAACAAAAAGACCCTCAACCATTCCTGGCTGAGGGTCTTGATTAGTAGCGGGGGCAGGATTCGAACCTACGACCTCTGGGTTATGAGCCCAGCGAGCTACCGAGCTGCTCCACCCCGCGACGGGTGATATTTCACCTCGCCGTAACCTGATGTTTAACACCATGTCTCGGCGACAGATGATTACTATACATACCCCCGCCCCGAATCACCAATTCGCTGGTCACAGCCTTAACCGCGGGCCCAAGCACCGATCGGCCCAGGTACCACTGGAGGCAAGTCACCCAGCAACGCAGCGATGTTGCCTTCCTCCTCCACCGCGGACGTCACGGTCTTGACTTTGCCGCGCTTGTTTTCCTGCTGCTGCGCGGCCATGGGCATGCCAGCCATCGGCATCATCCCCCGAGCCATGGCAGATCCTGTAGTAGCTACTGGCACTGCACCGTTCGGGCCGGTCATCGCAACGCCTGAGGAAAAGCCTGGTGCAAGCACCGAACCCATTCCTTTTCCTGACCCCTGCCCGGCGCGCCCGCCGCCGGCGCCAAATGGCACGCCGCCGGCGATGCCACCCATGCCTGCGCCTATTCCGCCCAGTCCTGCGGGAGCTGCCCCAGCACCAACTCCAGCGGCCTGCGTCTTGGCCACCGATAGGTCCGGATTAAAACCGCGCGCGCCGTCGATGGAAGCTGCGCCACGCCCAACCGGCGCCACACCGCGCCCCGCTGAGTCCACACCACGCCCGAACGGTGCCATCCCGCCGACAGCAGGCGCGCCAAACGACCCAATCGCGGGGCTTGCCGACGCATGCGCCCCGGCGCCCGGCATACCTGCCACCGGCGTCACTGCATTCAACGCCCCAAGGTCCGCCCCTGCTGCTTCAGTCGCTAGTCCACCAATCGACCCGACGCCACCACCAGGCTTGACATTGTCCAATTCAGCCATGTTCTTAGACACCTCTGCGAAGCTGCCAGGGCCGATCTGTGCCGGATTTGCAAGCAGACTCTCGAGCTGCTGAGAACCTGCATTCAGACGCGCCAATGGGCCGGGACGGCCGTTGCCGTCGACAAGCCCCATCGACGCCTGCAACTCTCCACCACCAGTGCCACCCTGTTCTAGCTTCATGAGGTTCCGGATCACGGGCATCGCACTTTCGACCGCTGAGGGAAACTCCGAGCCCATGAACGACTGCAAGAATGCCTGCTCAGCAGCCTCCCGCTCCGCGGGATCCTCGATAAACGCGATCGCAAGCTCAGCCATGGCCACATGCAGAGCACCCGCATCCGCGACCTGCCCCATATACGTGACCGACGTGGACATCAGGCCCGCATTGGTAGCAAAGACATCCGCCGCATCTGCCACTTCAAGAGCCTTATCGACGGCCGCGTTGATGCTGTCCGACTTATTGACCTCAGCGATATCCCATGCCGTCATTCGAATGTTCTCTGCCAGCATCGTCGCGTTCTTGGCCATACTCGACCACGACTCCGCCGAAGCAGCCACCGCTGCACCATCTGTCGAAGCGAACGCAGCACTGAGCTCCGACAAACTCGACGGAATCGCCACACTCGGCGAAGGGAAGTCGAAATCCGCAAACGTCTGATCGGGGCGCGCCGGAAACAGCGTCATCTCCTCCCCCACAGCGCCACCTTCATCCGCGATCTGCAACGCCCGACTAGCCAGCCCCTCCTGACCAGTGAGCGACCTCTCCGTTGCGCGCAAACCATCGCGCAGCCATGCGACCTGCTCCGCGTACTTCTGCAACGTCTGAACTGCAGACCCCACACCGCCCTGCATCACTGCGCCATGTGAAGCGCCCATCTGATCAAGACCGGATACTTCTGAATAGGCGGATGAAAGGGTGCCCTGGTGACCACCAGAAAAGATTTGCCCGACCTCTGCGGCAAGCGAATCTATTTCACCAATCTGATTGGACAGAATCTCCGGATCAATTTCGACGTGTTCCATTTCTGCTTTTCATCTCCACTTCTGCATAAAGAGTTTCAAGAAAAGCCAACGACTCTCCACATATCAACTCCGGACTCATAGCCTTGTCAAACGACATCACCAAAACGTCCAGCTGCCCCCTGCTAGTTTGGGCCACAGAAGCACACTCGTTCTTGGATTGCTCCGAGAGTCGATACTGATACACCTGCGGTATTTTTTGGGATGCCTCTGTTTTCACTATGTGAGTCTTTTTCGCGACCGTCTCGAAATCAACAGAATTTGTTGAAATAGAGACAGTTCCGAAATACGCAGAACTCTCATCTGTTGCAAAAGTACAGGTATGGAACGACCCATCAGATTCATCTCCAATCCGCGACCTTTTCCCCAACCCCGCCTTCTGGAACACTTCGTCGTCGAGTTCGGTGCACGGGTCGAAGAGTTTGAAGTTGGGGTCTTTGGGGTCAAAGGTTGCTGGGCTGTGGACGTCGATAGGCGCGGTGTCTGCGCTGCCCGTTGCGGGCGTTTCCCCCTTGCTTGGCGCAGTGTCCGCGTCTGGCGGTGTGCAGCTTGTGAGGCTGAGTGAGAAGTATGTGATTGCGATGGCAGTTGAGAGCGTCCGCAAGGAGCCGAGTCGTTGGCGCATGGTTTCCCCCGAGATGTTGTGTGAAGTTCAGGCGTCAATGATTCGAATCATAAATGCAGAAGCCCTCATTGTCTTGAGACTGGCGAAGGGGCCCAAAAGGTTCCATGTGCGCGGAAAATTCTTCAAAAGACACAGGTGATCCCCTAAAGTTGTGACAGCAGTGGCTGATGAGAGCACGGAAAAGCCCCCAATTCGGAAGGATCACCTTAGGTGAAAATCCGTTGTGGGGGCCTTCTTCGATCAGTTACTACTGACCTTTCTGAACCTCGGCAACTGCCTTGTCCAGCTCGTCGAGCGCCTTGCCGTACTCCTCGTGGGACTTAGACTTGGCCTCGCCCAACTTGTCCAGCGCCTTGCGGAGATTTTCTACCGCAGCAGCTTGGTCAACCGGAGCATCCGGTGCCGGGGCAGGCGCGTCCGGTGCCGGGGCTGGGGCGCCTTCTGCAGGCTTTTCGATGTCCTTGGCCTCATCAAGGTCGCTCGCAGCGCGAGGATCGATTCCCACCTGAGAGAGGGCCTCAGCAATCGTCGGCGCGTAGCCCACCTTGCCGTCATAGGACACCAGCACGCGAAGCAGCTTCGGGAACGCAGATTCCTGGTCCTTACGCTGCGAGTAGATCGGCTCCACGTACAAGATCTTCCCGCCGCCGACGGGGAGGGTAAGCAGGTTGCCGTTGGTGAGCTTGTTGGTCTGCTCCCACAGCGCGCGGTCACGTGCGATCTGATCGGAGGACATCATGGTGTCCTGCGCCTGCTTCGGACCCTGGGTCTGAGTGTCAGTTGGGAGAGCGCGCACGGTGATCTTGCCGTAGTTGTCCGGGTCGGAAGACACAGACATGTGGGCAGCCAAGAACTGGCGAGACAGGCCACGGAACGGCGTGATCAACTGGAAGGAAGACTTGCCCGTCTCAGGGTCGGCGGCAACCACGTAGTACGGTGGCTGGTTCAGTGGTCGGCCCTTCTCAGACACGGTTGGATCTTCTGGGACGGACCAGAAGGCGTCATTGGTGAAGAACACGCCAGGATCTTCGACGTGGTACTTCGCCATCAGCTCACGCTGCACCTTGAACATGTCCTGCGGGTAGCGCAGGTGGTTCATCAGTTCGGCTGGGATTGCAGACTTCGGCTTGACGGTGTCTGGGAACACGCCCTTCCATGCCTTCAGCAATGGATCTTGGGTATCGAACTCGTAGAGTTCCACAGTGCCGTCGTAAGCATCGACGGTTGCCTTGACAGAGTTGCGGATGTAACTGGTCTGCTCATTAATCAAGTTCTGGCGAGTGCCGTCCGGGTTGAGAGCATCTTCAGTGGCTTCCGTCAGCGAAGTGCGCTGGGAGTAAGGCAGATTGTTGAGCGTGGTGTAGCCATCAACGATCCACTTGATCCGGCCGTCGATAACCGCAGGGTAGGTAGCGGAATCGGCGGTGACCCAAGGAGCCACCTTTTGGACGCGGGTGCGTGGGTCGCGCTCGAAAACGATCTTGGAGCCTTCGCCGATGCGGTCGGAAAGCACAAGGTTCATTTCCTGGTAGCGCAGGGCGAACATGGCGCGGTTGAAGATGTTGGACACATCCACGCCGCCATTGCCGTCGTAGGTGAAGTTCACACCGTCCGCGTCATACTCCACTGGGTTTCCAGAGGTACCGACGATGGCGTAGTCCACGTTCGGATGCACATCAGAGATCACCGGACCGTAGTAGACACGAGGCTGCTCAACCTTAATGCCCATGTCATTCTCGCCACCCCGCTCCTGAGTCTGCAGGTCGGACACCGAGTACAGCGGGTAGCCGCCACGCGTCGATCCAACGTCGCGAGCAACTTCATCCACCTGGTTCGCCGGCGCGCCAATGAAACCATTGCCGTGGGTGTACACCGTGTGGCGGTTGATCCAATCCTGCTGGTTTCCAGCCAACGCATTCGGGTCGAGCTCACGCACGGCGACAACGTAGTCCCGCAGCTGGCCATCGACGTTGTAGCGGTCAATAGACAGGGTCTCTGGGAAGCCATAGAAGTTCTTCAGCTGTTGCTGCTGGGTGAACGTCTTGGACAGCACTTCCGGGTCAAGGAGTCGAATATTGGACAAGGTGGCTTCGTCGGAAGCAACCTCCTCAGCACCGGCACCGTCAGTGCCCCAGTTGGTTTCGTATTTCACCTTGTCATCGGTCAGGCCGTAGGCGTAACGGGTCATCTCGATGTTGCGGCTAATGGATTCAGCTTCCTTTTGCGCACGGTTCGGCTTGACCGAGAACTGCTCCATCATGAGTGGCCAAGCCACTCCGATGACCAAGGAAGACAACAGCATGAGGACGGCAGCGAGCACCGGAATACGCAAGTCCTTCAGAAATACCGCGGAGAAGAATGCAGCAGCCACGACCAGTGCGATGACCATGAGCACGATCTTCGCAGGGAGATAGGCATTGAGGTCCGTGTAGGAAGCACCGTGGAAGGTTTGGTGTTGGTTGCCCATGAGGTCGTAGCGGTCGAGCCAGTAGCCCGCCACTTTCACCAGCATCCAGAGACCGGCGGTCAGCGCCAGTTGAGTGCGGGCCGCGTAGGAGACATAGCTCTTTATTCCTGGGGCACCTGCTCGGATGCTGCCAAGCAAGTAATGTCCCACCAGCGCGATGAAAAACGCGATAACCAGCAAGATGGAAAGAGTGTCCGTAATAATACGGAACATCGGCAGCACAAAGGCGTAAAAGCCCAGGTCCATACCGAACTCAGGGTCTTTCACTCCAAAATCTTCACGGTTCAGAAACAGCAGTACCGTGCGCCAGGTGGATTGCCCCGCCAGTCCTGCAAGCACACCAACGAGGATGGGCAGGCCAACCAGCAGCTTGCGCAGTGATGCTTCCACCATCTTGCGGTAGCCATGGATGGGGCTATCGAGATCAAAGGAATCCAGAGTGTCGGGTCGGTTACGGAAGGCCAGGAACCCTGCCGTCCACACGATCGCTGCGGAGAAGATAAAGAAGATCAGGAATAAAATGATGCGGGTCACCAACTTGGTGGTGAACACGCCACGGTAGTCGACCTCCCCGTACCACATCCAGTCGGTGAAATACGTGACCGCCAGTGGCGCTGCGACGATAATGAGGGTCAGTACGGTAAGGATGGTGCTGAGCCCCTTGGACGAGCGTCTAGCTGGGGGTCGTAGGCTGGTCGCCAATTCCAACTCCTTCGTAGGTTGCCGGTATTGTCCTATACTCTACGGATTTTAGTATTGCCGGGATCCAAGTACCCCTGACTCACGCAAAGGCTGGACATGACACAGAACGCAGCGCTCAACAAGGCCATGCTCGAGGCCGTGGATTTCATCCACGCCGAGGGGTGGGACGCAGACCCAACGTTGTTCGCACTGGTGGGCATCGAAAAGCTTGGGCTCCCTGAGGAAGAGGGACCCCTCGCCCTTGTGGTGCAGGATAATATCCCCGGCGCGATCGAGGACTTCCTGCCCACCGTGGCGTGGCCCGCAGAAGTTGAGGGCGTGGTGCTGGCGCAGGAAATTATGTTCAGCGACGCAGGTGCCCCGGCGCGGCCGGCCCGGTTGTATTCTGGCGTGCTTCGCGACGGCTCCGAGCTCACACTGCTTCAGATTCGCCCCACGGAGGAAGAGCTGGCGGAACCGTTTGCCGAAGACAAGATCGATCTTCGTGGTGGCCCCGGCGTAGCGCCAGAGGTGATTCAGGCGCTACGCTACACCTTGGAAGCTCCTACGGAAGATTTTTAGGTTAATGACTGCTGAAGTGCCCACACGCCTCAAGACCGGATTCGCAGCCGCGCTCGTCTCGGTTGCTGTCTTTGGCCTTTCTGCCTGCAGCAAGGACGCTCCGGCCCCGGAACCTTCCGCTCCTCCTGTGGCGAGTCAGACTTCGGATCCCGAAACTTCTACATCCGCCACCACTTCGGCTCCGGTATCTAGCGAACGCCCGGAGAAGACGGCAGCCACTTCAGTGCGCAAGGAAGCGTCCTCGGTACGCAAGGTGGCCGAGCTGTATGGCACTTTGGCCCCGGAAGAGTTCTTCCAAATGTTTGAAGATTGCGCCCCCAACGGCATCCCGGACTCCAGCGCATGTACCGGCCCGGAGGTAGGTCAGTTCCAGTTCTTTAAGGGCGATGCCAAAGCTGCGTCCACCACCCAGCTGCTGACGGAACTGCGCAGCTCACGCGTAGTGGAAGACTCCGGCGACCGGATCGTCGGTTGGTCCACCCTGGGCACCACGGCTGTGATTACCGTGGTGGACAACAAAAAGGGACTGACCATGCAGCAGATGGTTTCCTCCGACAAGCAGGACCCATTGGAGCGAATCTACGACCTCGGTTTGGCGCAGCGCCCGGCGACCGCCACTGCTTCCCCATCCTCCGAGCCCGAAGCGGTCTAATTTCCGCAGGTAGTTGGAGCGCCACCGGTGTTGTAGGCATCCAGCTGGCGGACTGCTTCGTCCAAGGTCCCCACCTTCAGGAGCGTGATTCCCTCCACCTTTGCTGACGCCGCCTCCGCGCAGTTAGCCGCTGGAGTGAGGAACACCTGAGCGCCCGCATCCTTGGCCGCACGTACCTTGTGGGTGATGCCACCGATCGGTCCAACAGCTCCGGCTTCATCGATCGTGCCCGTCCCGGCAATGAACTTTCCACCAGTTAGCGAGCCCGGGCTCAGTTTATCCACCACTGCTAGGGAAAACATCAATCCAGCGCTAGGTCCACCAATGTCTTCGAGGTTGTACTCGATCTTGGTGTTATCGGCAGGCACTGATGTCATCGTGATGCCAAGGAATCCTTTGCCAGTATGCGGGTTCTCCCCTAATGTCACCTCGTGTTGCCCACCGCCGGAGAAACCGATCTTGACCTTGTCCCCCGGGTTCTTTCCCGCGATCATCTCGCGCAGCTGAGTCGGAGAATGAACACTAGCGTCATCGATGCTCACGATCTGATCGCCTACCGTGACTAGGTCCTTTGCTGGCGCTTCAGGCATGATTTCCACGACCTCCACCACGGTCGGACGACCGAGGTAGCTGTAGGCAGCCAACGTCGCGGAAGATTCCGAGTCAGTGAACGCCAGTTGGTTTTGCTCGGTGATCTCTTCCTCCGACATATCGGGCGGGAAAATCGATTCAATAGGCACCAGGGTGTCGTCGCTGAGTAGCCAACGGCTCATCGCTTGGGCGAGGGTCATTTGGGTGCGCACAGACACCGTGGTCATGTTCAGGTTGCCATCGGTGCGGTCGACCTCGGTGCCGGAGATGTCAACAATGTTTTTGCCTTCATAGTCCGCCAGGGTGTTGTAGGTAGGCCCAGGTCCCTCCGCCGCATAAGGCACGGTGAGCGGAATGTCCGTGAACGGCACGGTGGGAGCAGAAATGAGGTAGCTAAACGCCACTACTGGGATAGCGCCCCAGATAACGGTCCTTGATCGACGATTCACGCCTTGCAACCTTACCCGCTCGCACACTGTTCGCTAACAGCGTTGGGCTGGAACGGCCGAACACGGGTTGCGCTGCGGTACTTTGGAGACTATGAGCGACAACAATAATTTCTTTTTCGGCGGTAACTTTGGCGGCCCCGGGGGCAACTTCGGCGACTTTTTTAATCAGCTCGGCAAAATGTTCGGCGGCGGTTTCGAAGCCGGTGGCTCCAGCGAGCCCGTTAACTACGAATTAGCTGAGCGCATTGCCAAGCAACAAATCGGCAAGGTCACGCCGGTGGGGCCACAAGAGACCTCGGCGGTCACCGACACGGTGCGCCTGGCCGACATGTGGCTTGACGACGCCACCGTCCTTCCATCTTCCGAAGGCACCGTATCCGCCTGGAATGCCGAACAATGGCTCGAGGCGACGCTACCTACGTGGAAGCGATTTGTTACCCCAGTAGCTCAGCGCATGAATGAGGCGCAGCTCGAGCAGCTCCCCGAAGAAGCCCGAGAGATGGTCGGCCCAATGATGCAGATCATGAATTCCATGTCAGGGATGAACTTCGGCATGCAACTGGGACACTCCCTGGGCGATCTCGCTAGCCAGGCCCTGACCGGCTCTGATTTCGGCCTGCCAGTGGTACCTAGTGGCACCATCGCGATCATGCCGCAGCATGTCAAGGCGATAGCCAAGGATCTTGAGGTCACCGAACTGGACATCCTCATGTACGTGTGTGCGCGTGAAGCCGCCCGTCAGCGACTGTTTAAGCACGTGCCATGGCTAGTGGAGCGCCTGGTGTCCTCCGTCGAGGAATACGCCGCTGGGCTAGTTATCGACACCTCCCACATCGAGGAAGCCACACGCGAACTCGGCCTCGAATCCGGGGATCCAGAAAAGATTCAAGAGGCAATGCAACGCCTCCAAAACCTGGATCTCTCCCCGAAGATCACTTCCCGTAATGCTGGGGCTACCAGCAGGCTGGAGACCATGCTCGCGCTGGTGGAAGGCTGGGTCGAGTTGGTGGTTACCCAGGCGATGGGCGAACGAGTGCCGTCGACAAGCGCCTTGAATGAAGCCTGGCGTCGCCGTCGCGCGACCGGCGGATCTGCGGAAAAGGCCTTCTCCCGTGTGGTGGGCATTGAGTTCTCCGCTCCGAAGGTCGCTGAAGCAATGGAGCTGTGGCGCCGCGTGGAAATTGCGGTGGGTATGCAGCGTCGCGATGCGATCTGGGATCACCCGGACTTCTTGCCTGTTGCCGAAGACCTCGACAACTCCGCCGCCTTCATCGACGCACTGCTGGACCAGGGTGGCAACGATGAATTCGACCCCATCGCAGAAATCAACGCTCTCGAAGAAATGCTGAAGAACGAGGCCGAGAAGAAGGACGACGAGGGCAAGGAAGACTAAAACTGGCGGGCGTAGGCCTCTAGGTAGCCTTTCGCTCGTTCAGCCAGTGGAGCGCGATCGGCCCACTCCCAGAACTCTGCGGAGTGGCCGGAGCGAATAAAGGTATGGACGAGCTCGTGGACGATCACCGCATCCAGCACGTAGCTCGGCACGTCCTGCAAGCGGTGCGAGACGCGGATCTCCCCGGTCACGGCTGTACACGACGCCCACCGGGAGTTTTGGTTGGTCACCCAGCGGATTCGGGTGAAGTCGGCGCGCCCTTCCAGGACTTCGTTGTTCAACTGGCGGGCACGACGTTCCAAATCAGCATCGGAGAGTGAACTGGCATTCTTCGCGAGCTTCGCCTCAAGACGCTGCACAAGCTGCGCGACCTCGCGTTCCTCGTCCCGCGCAGGCATGCCCTCCGGCACGCGTACCTGAATCTTCTCCCCCACCAATTTGGCGCTGATCGTGCGCTTTCGCCTACCTGAACGAATTACCTCTACCTCTCGCGCCATGTCACGATATTCTATGGCACATGGGGGACAAACTAAAGCTATCTGACGCTGCCCGAATTGTGGTGAGACCAGGGCCAGCGATCCAATTCGGGGTGGACGCCACCACCTCCGGGGTCATCGATTCCATCGCCCCGCAGCACATCGGCCCGGTGGTGTCGGCGCTTTCTGCTTGCCGAACTGGGATCGCCGAGCATGCTTTACTCCTGAGGTTGCAGGAATCCGGACTCACCGAAGACGCCTCCCGCGCTCTCATCGCCGAGCTCACTGCCTACGGCATTTTGCGCACGCTCCCCCGCCAGCAGCCCTCCATTGCGCTTGTTGGGCGTGGCCCGCTCGCGGGCGCTATCTGCGAACTACTGCGCGGAAGCGACTGCATCGTACGCCGTCCGTTGCGTGGCGAGACCGACCATAAGTTCATCAAAGACCTGCAGCCGGAGATGCCGTTGGTGGCTGTCGACAGGCTCGCCCACGCCCGCGCCCTGGGTCCTGCGGTGCGCAATGGCAAGCGCGAATTTTTCGTTCCGGTGCAGCTTATCGACGGCCGTGGCCTTATCGGCCCCATCGCAACGCACTCTCTCGGACCTTGTCCACTATGCCTGCAATTGCACCGCACCGACGTTGATCCCCACTGGCCGCAGGTGCTGACTCAGATACCTGGTTCCTCGCCTTCCGGCGCCCCGGTGACAGTAGCGGCGACCGCAGCTCAGACCGCGGCCGTCGTCTTGTCATTCTTTGGGTTGGACGTTCCAGCTTTGGGCAATCCCGGTCGTTCCTGGTTACCCGGCCAAGTGGTGCAGGTGGATCCTTTCGGGCAGACGCAACGCTTTGAAGTTGGGCGGCATGACGGCTGCCCGTTATGTTTCGAAGCGCAGTACTTGGAGGAGGGACTGCCCGAAATTAGCTACCTTGACTGGTCCGATGCCTGAGATCTCCAGCAGCTCCGCCTCGTCTTGAGGTCGAGCTTCCGCCACTGCCATCAAGGTGGCGTCGGTGAAGACGATGTAGGCCGGAACCTGCATTTCCTTCGCGATGTCCAATCGCCATTCCCGAAGCCTGTCGAAAAGCGCGTCGTCGGCTGTGGATGGGCAGTCGTCGCATCGCCCCACCACCTTCTCCTGCGGCGAGGTCAGCGTCTTGCCACAGGATCGGCAGCGTTTTGGGCGCGCGCTGCGCGGTGGCACGTCAGCCGCTTCTATGACGATGCCGTCTAGGAAGCGGCTGCGTTTGCGCGACTGCCGGCCGCCTTCCTGTCTGGCCAGTGCCCACGAGCAGTGCAGATGCTCCCTAGCGCGGGTGATTCCCACGTAGAACAAGCGCCGTTCTTCCTCCACTTGCTCATCTCCTGCTTTGATGGCGAAGGAGATCGGCAAGGTGTTTTCCACCAGACCGGCCAGGAACACGGCATCCCACTCGAGGCCCTTGGCAGCATGCAAAGAAGCCAGCGTGACACCGTCCACAGTCGGCGGAGCCTTGGCCTCAGCGCGTTGTCGCAGTTGACCCAAGATATCTTGCAGGGTGGAATCTGGCGTGGCGGTGCCGAGCTCTTCGATCAACTCGATGAGGGCGGTGAGCATCTGCCAGCGCTCCCGGGCCTCCGCACCTTCGGGTTGTTCTTTCGTTAGTCCCATTGGGGCGAGGGCCGCGCGGGCAACCACTGCGACCTGAGGGCCTATCGCTTCTTCGGGCAGGTCAGTGCGCTGCGCTGCACGCACGAGTTGGGTGATTGCTTGCTTGATCTCATTGCGCTGGAAGAATCCTTCGCCGCCTCGCACTTGGTACACGATGCCTTCGTCGGCAAGCGCCTGTTCAAAGACCGCTGACTGGGCATTGATGCGGTAGAGCACGGCAATTTCCCTGGCGGGTGTGCCTTGTTCCATGAGCGTTTTTATGCGCTTGGCGATCTCCCGTGCCTCCGCGGGCTCATCAGGATAGGAGGTAAATGTCGGCTCGGGACCTGTCGGGCGCATACCGATCAGCTCAAGGCGCGTGCCGGCGACCCGACCTGTTGCCTTTCCGATCACGGTGTTTGCCAGCTTCGTTATCTCTGGAGTCGAACGGTAGTCTCGCTGCAGCCTAGCCACCGTGGCGTGCGGGTATGTGCGTGAAAAATCCAACAGAAAGTTCGGGGTCGCACCGGTGAAGGAGTAAATGGTCTGATTCGCATCACCCACCACAGTGAGGTCGTCTCGCTGCCCCAGCCAGGCTTGCAAGACACGCTGCTGAAGGGGGGTCACGTCCTGGTATTCGTCCACGACAAAGCTGCGATACTGCTCCCGAAACTCCTCAGCCACTGCCGGCGAATTTTCCAATGCACCCGCGGTGTGCAGCAGCAGATCATTGAAGTCGAGCATCATGCCCGAGTCGGTGTTCTTGCCAGCCTCGTATAGCGTGTACACCTCGGCTACCTTCTCGGCGGGAACTGGTGGGGTTCGATGCGCCTTATCGACGGCCTCGGCATACTGCTGCGGGGTGATGAGGCTCGCCTTTGCCCACTCGATTTCTCCCAGTAAGTCCCTAAGGTTTTCGGTGTTTGACTCCACTCCCACAGTTCTGGCTGCCCGCGCGACCAGTGGGAACTTGTTATCCAGCATGCGCCACGGCAGATTTCCTGCAATCTGTGGCCAAAAGTACTTCAGCTGCCGAAGCGCGGCGGAGTGAAACGTTCGAGCTTGGACGGCGCCGATACCCATGAGCCCTAGTCGATGACGCATTTCCGCTGCCGCGCGATTGGTGAATGTCACGGCTAGCACCCGGTTTTGGCTGACGAACCCTTGGTCGATCAGGTGCGCGATGCGATAAGTAATGGTGCGCGTTTTACCTGTTCCCGCGCCGGCGAGGATACAGACTGGCCCACGAGGCGCGGTGGCTGCCCGCCGTTGGTCCTCGTCCAATTCATTGAGGTCTATCATCTAGCGCTCCTTCCACCACTGATCAATCAGCTTTCTAGCGATGCTGCCCGGCGCTGCCAACGGCAAGCTGGCCAGGTCTTCTCTAGTCGCCCACAGGATTTCTGCAAGCTCACCGTCAGTCGCCTGTGATGCCTCTTCATCAGATGTCACGGCGCGGAATGCGATCATGAGCGAGCCTGACGACGGCCACGGCTGCGATCCCCAGTACTGGATTTCTTCGATTCGGCGCCCGGTTTCTTCCAGCACTTCTCGCGCCCACGCATCCTCCAGTGTCTCCCCTGGGCCGACATAGCCTGCGATGAGGGAGAAGTAGTCGGGTCGAAGCCGATTCTTTCCGAGCAGGATTTTGTCTTGGCCTGCTAGCTCGACGAGTCCGATGACTGCAGGATCAATGCGGGGGAAGAGCGGTCGAGCTCCATTGCTGTGGGCGCTGCCACCGCCGTGGCGCAAGGGCTTGCCTGTTGTGGGGTGATAACGAAATTCTTCCCTAAACCGGAGCTTGGCCACCGGTTCTGCCAAGTGTGGCGCGTTGAGATGGCTACGGATAGTTTCCCAGCGCACGCCTGCTTGAGCTGCCCAATAGTGCTGTTCGTCTATCGTGGCTCGCACGGCAACATACGGGAAACTTGGCTCGGTTGGAACGTGTGGGTCGAAGTCATCTGGTGCGTCTTTTAGTGGGACGTACATCAGTGCTTCTAGATAGCGCTCTTCCTCGACGGCCTCTAGCGGCAGCCAAACGGGCGTGCCGGAGGCATCGACGAGGATGCGGTAATCCGCAGTGACAAGCAGCAGGGTCATTTAGAACACGCGACGCACATAGAGCAAACGGTCGCCCGGCTCCACGATCTCCGCTTCCGGGGCATCGATTCGGTAAAGCTCACCAGAGCGCACGACACCCAGGACAATGTCTGCAAGGTGACGTGGGTTGGCGCCGACTTCGTCTTCCCCGACGAGTCGTTCGGCAATGGAGAATCCCTCATCCGGGGAGAGTAGGTCTTCCATCATTTCCACCACGGACGGTGTCACTGTCGCCAGCCCCAGCAAGCGGCCGGCGGTTTCGGAAGAAATGACCACGGAATCTGCACCGGACTGTTTTAGCAGGTGCATATTCTCCGACTCGCGCACACTGGCCACGATCATGGCGCTTGGCGCGATCTCACGCACCGACAAGGTGACCAGAACTGCAGTGTCGTCGAGGTTTGGGGCCACGACAACGGCCTTTGCTCGGGTGACACCTGCGAGCTTCAGCACGTCTGATTTTGTGGCCGACCCATGAACTGTAGCCAGGCCCTGATTTGAGGCAAGCTCGAGAGCAATGGGGTCAGAATCAATGACTACGATCTGGCTGGCCGGCGTGCCGTCGGCCAGCAGAGCTGCGACGGCGGAGCGGCCCTTGGTGCCGAATCCGATGACCACGGTGTGATTACGCAAGCGCTTCCTCCAACGTTGAATTTGCAGTGCGCGACGGGATTCTTCCGTCAGAACGGACAAGGTAGTGCCAACCAAAAGAATCAGGAAGGCAATTCGAAGCGGGGTGATAATGATGATGTTCATCAGTCGCGCATGCTGCGTGACTGGGGTGATGTCACCGTAGCCAGTGGTCGACATCGACACCGCGGAATAGTAAACCGCATCAATAAACGTCAGATGCTCGGTGTAGCCGCCTTCGTCGAGGTAGGCGAGGACAGCCACCAGAGCGAGCAGAATCGTAGCGTAAATGAACCGCCGAATGATCAGCGCCCACGGGCTGGCGTACCGCGAACCGGGAATATTAACGATATTCGTCAGTGCGTGATCCGGCAGATCGCTCAGTTCCATGTCGCCACGGAACCGGTCCCCTATCCTATTTCGCATCTGCGCTCCTCGTCCTATCGTTCGGGCACCTGGACGCTACCAGGCTGCAGCAAGCTGGCCAATTCACTCGCGTCAGGTAGTTTACCTGGCTCCAGCGGGAAACCTGCCGCGACGTAGTAAAACGCCGCCCGGATCTCCGTCGGATCCACTGTTTCTCCGAGCTCCGCACTGAGTAGTTGCGCCCAAGCGAGTCGATAGACAGCGAGTTGCAGGCTGACATTCCGAAGCTGCTCTCCTGTCGGTGGCTGTCCGGTCTTCCAGTCGACGATCATCCAGCCCCGACGTTGGTCAGCGCCATCGTGGAAGATGGCATCCATTCTGCCTCGGACAACGTGGGAACCGACGGTGATTTCAAACGGTTGTTCCACTCGCGCGGGAGTTTTGTCAGCCCATTCAGAAGCAAGGAACTGCTCCTTGAGTTGCTCCACCGTAGCATCACCCAAGGCTTCTTCCTCAGATCCTGGCAGCTGATCACTCTCCAACAATGCGGAACCACCGAAATGTCGCTCGAGCCATTCATGAAACGCGGTGCCTCGTTTGGCGTAGGAATTCGGTTTGAACGGCACCGGACGCATACTGCGCTTGGCAAAGGCCTCCGGGTTTTCTTTCAGACTGACCAGCTGGGTTGCAGTAAGCTCGCGCAGCACAGGCACATCGATTGCAGCCCTGCCCCGGTTGGCGTGCTCCTCCAACAACGCGTTCACGTCTTCCTCCCATTGGGTGGTGAGTTCGCTTTGCTGCGCGCGCGATACTGGAGGCTCAGTCATCGCTGCCCGGACAGCTTCAGCGGCGGCCTTAACTGCCCCGCGGCGCTCCCCCAGTGCGTTGTATGGAAATGTGGCTGTGACGGCATCTGTTTCATCGCTTCCGGGCACGAGTTCCTCGGCCCACTGCACGACAGACTCTGGCAACGTCTTTTTCCAGGTCAAAAGGTGCGAGTATGGCGCGTTGGCGTACTGGCGTTCCTTCCCGTTGTAGGACGCACTTACCAGCAGAGTTTCCTCACTGCGGGTAACAGCGACATAAAATAAGCGTGCAGACTCGGCTTCGTAGTTAGAGCGGAATTCTCCGATGTGTTCGTCTACAGCGGTACGCAGCTCCTTCAGCGTGTCAAAATCTCCCAGCTCGAAAACGGGTGCACCGGTGAGATCGTCCTCCGATCGGGCGTCGCCACGTAGCGCCGAGGGGATTGCGGTAAACGTGCGCATCCAGGTTTCAGTTGAAGCGCCCTTGGTGCTTTCGTCCAGGTACGTCTTATTGTCGGCATGAATAACGGCAACGTGCTGCCACTCCAACCCCTTGGACTTGTGCACCGTGAGCAACTGCACTCGCTCGGAACGCACCGAAACTTCACCAGGCTCAAATCCGTCTTCCTGGTCTTGAGCAAGCTCGAAGTACTCGAGCAGCCCGCGCAAGGTCGCACCCGGGGTTCGCTCGAAGGCCGCAACTTGCTGAGCGAAGGCGTCTAGATGGGACGTGCCGTGGCTGCCGTCGACCAAGGGATCCTGGCGAGCGAGTACTTCGGTGCGGATCCCCATGACCTCTTCGATATCCGCGTAAAGGTCACTGATACTGCGCCCCACACTGTGCGTTCTGAGGTAACGCAAGGCGGCGGCCAGTTCACTTAGGCGCCGATAGCCCTCAGCGGAGTACTTTTCTGGTTCGCCAAGGTCGGCGATGGCGTCGGTAAGCCCTGCGGTGACGCTGGGGTCCGGGCTGTGAGCATTGTCGATGATCCACTGGAGCTTCTCTCGTGGATCCGTCGGTGCTGCATCCGGGCTATCTGAGGCCCGGCCGGCGAGGTTTCGCACTCGCTTGTGCAGGGCAATGATGTCGTTGGCACCGAGGTTGACAGCGGGCCCTGTCAGGATTCGCAGGGCAGCCGCATTGTCTTGCGGGTTGATGAGCATCGAAGCGATGGCGTTGAGATCAGCGATTTCGGGCATCGACAGCAGCCCGGCCAGGCCGACGATTTCGACAGGTACACCCCGGTCTTGGAGCGCCTCGGCGATGTCAGCGATGTGTTTGCGCTTGCGAACGAGCACCGCGCCGGTGAACTCTTTTTCGCGCGGAGCGTGGAAGATCGCAGCGAAGGTATCCGCGATCCAAGCTATTTCTTCTTGCTTCGTTGCAAACCAACCGATGCGAACATCACCTTTCCCACGCGAGTCAAGGGCATCCAATGGTTGCACCGGTCGCTGAGAAACCGGACGGTCGCGGAAGGCATGATCAGCAATAGCATTGGCGCCAGCCAAGACATCGGAAGGGTTGCGGAATGAGGTGGTGAGCTCGAGTTTTGGCGCAGGAGCCAACACTTCTCCGGATTTGTTCACCTGCGGAAAATCGTTGACAAAGCGCTCTAAGTTTGCTGCCGTGGCGCCACGCCAGCCGTAAATTGACTGCATTGGGTCGCCCACCGCAGTCACAGTGAGGTTGGGATCATGCCCGCCGAAAAGGCTCCGGAGTAAAACCCGCTGGGTATGCGAGGTGTCTTGGTACTCGTCGAGCATGACGACACCGAACTTTGCGCGTTCCCGGGCACCAACCTCTGCATGCGTCGAAGCTAGTTGAGCCGCCAAGGTCATCTGCTGGCCAAACGTGAGCACCTCCAGCTCTTGGAGTCTTTCGCGCAGGATCTTCACCATGGGCAGGAAGTCAAGGCGCTTTTGTTGCGCCGCAATGCTACTTCGATCTTTGTCGTTGTAGGGGGCTGTCTTGCCTTTATCGTTGATGGGATCGTCGTAAAGCCGCAGGAAACTCTCGGATTCCGTGGCAATTTCGTCGAGATCGGCCATGTGATTGTCAATGTCTGCGGACAGCTTAAGCAAATCTTCGGTCACCGACTTGGGTTGAGTGGTGACAGACAATTGACCGCCGTAGTTGAGCACGACATCCCGTGCGATCGTGAAGAGTTCGGTGTCGGTGATCAGGCGCGCGGTCGGCTCCACGGGTAGCAGCAAGCCATACTCAGAAACGAGTCTCCCCGCATAGGAGTCATAGGTAGACACCGTGGGGTTGATGTTCTCCAGCAGACGTAGCAACGCCCCCGTGGGGTCTATGTCACGAGCCGTCGGCGTGAGTGCAAATGTGGCAAGACGCTGCTTGATGCGCTGACGCAGTTCGAGCGCGGCTTTTCTGGTGAAGGTCAGGCCGAGCACACGCTCGGGTTCAATGAAGCCGTTGGCTACCAACCACACGACGCGGTTGGCCATGGTCTCGGTCTTGCCGGCTCCTGCACCAGCAACCACGAGCATCGGTCCGGGAGCTGCACCAATGACCGCGGCTTGTTGCGGGGTCGGTGGAAACTTCTGTCCCTGAGCCTCGGCCAACTTTTCCGGGGAGATCTTGGCATTAAACATCAGTAAGGGCCTTACCTTCGGGGTGAGCTGGGCACATTTTCTTCAACACGCAGTTGCTGCAGGCACTGTTTTCTACGGCCTTGAAAGTAGGGCCAGTCATTGCAGCGACAACACCGGGCAACAGGCTTGCAAACTCATCGAGTTCTTCGGTTGTTTTCGGAGCTTGCGCCCTCGTTGTGACTCCTTTGTTATCTGTTGCCGGGTAAACTAGCACTCCTCCACCAAGCGCCTCTGGATTTGGAGTTTGTCCTCTGCCCTCAACCTTGCCTTCGACAATCTCCCCACCAGCAAGCGCCAATTGATAGGCGAACAGCTGTGGGTGCGCAGAGATCTTTTTGTCTGTGACAGCAGTTTTTCCGGTCTTGAGGTCGATCACCCACAGGTTCCCGTTGTCCTCGCGTTCGAGGCGATCCATGCGGCCGTAGATATCGATGGGAGTGCCGTCGGCAAGCTTGCTGACCTCCACGTCAACGCTGATCTCTGCGCCGACCAATTCAAAGGTTCTCGCGCCCAACCAATCCATTGTGCGTGTGACAGTTCGACGGAAGTCAGCCACCTCGTTGTCGCGTTGCCAAACTGGAAACTCGGTGTTGTCGATGAAAGCGGTGAGTAGAATCTCTTCGATCTCCCCACGGGGAACCCCGGCGGCAAAAGCCTCGGCGCCTGCGTGAATGAGGATGCCCTTGTACAGGTAGAGCGGGCTGTCGTCATCTTCGCCGTAACTACTGAAGACCGTTCGTAGCGGACACACCAGCGCGCTTTCGATCTTGGATGGCGAGAGCCGGACTCGAGGTGCAGGGCGCAACACTGGTTCTTGTTCTGAAGGCGCAGCCAATCCCCACCAGTGGTCAGGATGCGCGCCGTAGACACCGGCCTCGGCCAGGCGCGCCAATTGTCGAGCGGCTTCGGCTCTAGCCTCCGGCGGAGTGGAAGGTTCAGTGAGCGCACGGCGCAGTTCAGCAACGATACTCGGGACCGAAAGCAATCGAGGAAACCGCTGTTGCTCGCCCAGCAACTGGTCGTTGCTGACGTACTCCGCAAATGTCTCCCGCGCTCCGTCATAGCTGACCTGCACATCGGGACTGTTTGATAGCTCCTCGAGGAACCGAGATGGCTCATCTACCTCATCCGAATCGGGAGCAACAACTGCTGTCACCGCCAACACCTCAGTGGCACGCGAGCTTGCCAAGCCGAAAAGTCGGCGTTCTTCAGCTACTTTGTCTGCCGTCTTGGACGTGATGATGTTGGGATCAATACCACGGTCATGCAGCTCAACAAGCTCTTCTTGTCCGAAAAACGAACCGGTTTCTCCAAGTGCGGGCCATACTCCCTCCTGGACACCGTGGACCACCACGACGGGCCATTGTTGGCCGAAGCTTCCATGGGCGGTGAGGACTGAAACGGCGTCCGGTTCAAACCCACGTCTGTCGCGAGTTCCGCTGGGCAAATCTTGGCTAGTAATTGATTCGACGAAGCGTTCCAGGGGTGCGCGTGGGTTGCGTTCCACAAAGTCACCGGCTGTGTCGAAAAGGGCCATCACCGCATCAAGATCGATGTCTGCCTGACTGCCTACTGCTCCGCCGCGCAGCGACGCTGCCATGAGTCTGTCGGACAGCCCGGTCGCGTCCCATACTTCCCAGAGCACGAGCTCGATGGAAGCACCAGATTCCTGCGCAGTACGGCCTGCGGCGATCACGGCGGTCACTCGCTCGAGGATGTCTCGTTCACGTGGGGTGAGGTG